>JAGWBP010000012.1 GCA_021295835.1 Gemmatimonadota bacterium
GCTTGCGAAAGCCTCCCAGCCCACCCTATGATCCAGCTTCCCCCACTCACCACCCACCACGACAGGTGAAGAGCCATTTTCAAAATGTAATGTGTAGTTCACGTGTTCAGGCTGACGAACGCCCGTCCGCCCCACCTTCAGCCGACATCCTCGCGCGAGATCGTCACCTTCGGTGTCAGCGAGGAGCTGGCGCCGCCCCGGAATACGCCCCGGATGGGGGGAACATCGGCGTAGTCACGGCCGACCGCCACGCGGATGTGGCGCTCGCCGGGGATGGAGTTGTTGGCGGGGTCCATTCCGACCCACCCAATCCCGGGAATCCGGCACTCCACCCAGGCGTGGCTCTCCGATTCGGCTGTCCCCGCCGCCGCCGGTCCCAGGTAGCCCGACACGTATCGGCACGGCACTCCCCAGCCCCTGAGAATCGTCGCCATGACGTGCGCATAGTCCTGACAAACGCCGCGTCCGCTCTCCAGGATCGCCTCGATCGGAGAATCCGCAGCCGTGCTCCCGACGGCGTACTCGAAGGCCCGGTGCAGCTCCTCGCGCAGCTCGATCGCGGTGGCGAGCGGGTCGTCCGAGGGCCGCAGGCCCCGAGCCTCGACGAAGCGATCGAGCACTGGCGACGGGCGGGCGAAGCGGCTGGGTTGGAGCATGATTCCGACCTCGGGGTCCGCAGCCTCCCGCTTCAGCTCCGTCCAGCCGTCGGTACCCACGCGCCCGGGAGGCTTGGCCGTCGATTGCACCTCCACGGTGCATACGCTCCTCACCCAGAGGCGCCGGTGCGCACCCGGGTGGTCCAGGAAGTGGCCATGATTGCCGAACGGACCGCGAAAGCCGAAAACAGGACCGACGGGATCGGTGTCGATGCGGGAATCCAGCAGCACCTGGACGCGATCCCGCAGGGGGCGGAGGAAGAGCGTCATGACCGACGCCTCGACCGGCTCGGTATAGCGGAACTCCAGTTGGTGCTCGATCGTGTGTCGGGCGATCACCTGGGGAGCCCCTTCGCGATCGGGTAGGCGACGTAGGCGGAGATGATCAGGTCGTGCAGAGCCGCGCCGTCGGCGGCCAGACGCTTCAACAGCTCGCCCTCGGCTCGATCCGTCTCGACCCCGGTCTCGTCCGTCTCGAGCGGGGCGCCCGCGCCGGCTTCGAGCGTCGCCGCGAGCCGCAGCACCATCCGGTGGGGCGGGGCGAGCGGGTGCCGGCTCGCGAGCGGATCGATCCCGGTCAGCAGCGCTTCGAGACTCCGAACGACGAAGGAGAGCGAGCGCGGCGCCTCGGGGTCGCGCAGCATGAAGTTCATCGCCTCGCGCCCGCGCACGGTCATCGTGTGACGGCGGCAGTAGAGCTCGTAGGCCGCGCAGACGCGCAGCAGGTCGGCCCACTGAAGCTGGATCCCCGGGGCTCCGCGACGCCCGACCTTCTCCCAGTTGGAGAGGAGTGTCGTCTGGTGCTGAAGACGCTCCACGAACCGGCCCAGCTCGAGGAAGCGCCACGCGTCGTCGCGGGCCATCGACGACTCCACGACCCCGGCCAGGAGGCGCAAACGGCCGATCGCCTCGGAGACGAGCCCCGTCGGACCAGCCGACCACGCCCCTGGAAAGTCGCACTCGGCAAGCCAGAGGTAGCCCTGGTTCAGAGTGGTCCACACATCGAGCGGCAACTGCGGGCGGAGCTGCGTTGCGTTCTCGCGGGCCATCCTCCAGCACGAGATCAGCGAGTCTGGGTTAGTATGGTCCTCGATCAGCGTTCCGGCCAGCGTATAGGCGTCGGCGACAAGGAAGACCTCGGCCTCGTCGGCGCTCAGCGGGGCGTCGGGCGCGATCTGCCCCAGGGTGCGGTAGATGCACCGCCAGCCCAGCGCCAACTCGTCGGCGGGCGTGTCCGGGAGCCCAGAGAGCTGGTGGCGCAGCAGAAGGGCGGTCTGCTCGGTGCGCTCCAGGTAGCGCCCCATCCAGTAGAGGTCGGCGGCCGTTCGGGCTAGCATCTTCGGCAACCGGCTTCCCGCTAGGCCGCCAGCACCCAGAGGTCCTTGCAGCCACCCCCCTGACTCGAATTCACGACCAGACTACCCTTGCTGAGCGCGACGCGGCAGAGTCCCCCTGGAACCACATGCTGTTCGCGGCTTCCGTGCAGCGTGAAGGGGCGCAGGTCGACATGGCGCGGCTGAACGCAGCCGTCCACGAAGCAGGCCGCGCGCGAGAGCGGGAGGACGGGCTGGGAGATGAAGTTGCCGGGATCCCCGCGCAGGCGCTCCGCGAAGGCGCTACGCTCCCGGGCGGTGGATTCGGGCCCGACCAGCATGCCGTAGCCGCCGGATCCGCCCACCTCCTTGACTACCAGATCGGGCAGGTTGTCGAGGGTGAAGGCAAGCCCATCGGGGTCCCGGCAGAGATGCGTCTCCACGTTCGCCAGGATCGGCTCCTCGTGCAGGAAGTAGCGGATGATATCGGGCATGAAGGCGTACACCGACTTGTCGTCCGCGACCCCGGTGCCGGGCGCGTTGGCGAGCACGACGTTGCCGGCCCGGTAGGCGTGGAAGAGCCCGGCCGCCCCCAGGACCGAGCTCTCGCGAAAGGTCACCGGGTCGGCGTAGTCGTCGTCGATGCGCCGGTAGATCACGTCGATTCGCCTGAGTCCGTCGGCCATGCGCGCGTACACGGTGGCGTTGTGCATCACTAGGTCGCGTCCCTCAACCAAGTCGACTCCCATCTCGCCGGCGAGAAAGGCGTGCTCGTAGTAGGCCGAGTTGTAGCGCCCCGGGGTCAGGATCGCCACGCGCGGACTCTCGTCTCCCGATCCCAGCGACGCCAGAGTCGAGTACAGCCGCTCGGGGTACTCCGAGACCTCCCGCACCCTATGCTCCCGGTACAGCTCCGGCAGCGCGCGCTTCGTCGCCGCTCGGCACGCGAGCATGTACGAGACTCCCGACGGGACCCGCACGTTGTCCTCCAGCACCGCAAATTCCCCGTCGCTCCGCACCACGTCGGTGCCCCCCACGGCCACGTACACGTCGTGCGGGACTCTCACGCCGCGCATCTCGACCCGGTACTGGGGGCACCCCAGCACCAGCTCGGCGGGCACCACGCCGTCCCTCAGCGAGCGGCCTTCGTGGTAGATGTCACGCAGGAAGAGGTTGATCGCGCGCATGCGCTGCCTGATCCCCTCCTCCACCTCCTGCCACTCCGCAGACGCCACGATGCGGGGTACGCAGTCGATCGGAATTATCCGCTCCGACACCTCGTCCTTGCCCAGAACGGTGAAGGTGATGCCCTCGTGCAGAAAACGACGGTGGACGCTCTCCTGAATGCGCGCGAGCTCGTCGGGGGGCACCCGGCCCAGCGCCTCGCCCAGAAGGCGACACGCAGGCCTCGGGCTGCCGTCCGCGCCGAAGAGCTCGTCAAAGAAGCGACCCTCCAGCCTGTAGTCGGCGAAGGCGCCCGAACCGGCCCGGACGCCCCCTTCGAGTGGCTCCACGACTGTTGCCGGCCGCTACTACGGGTCGCGGAAGTCGCCGCCATCCTCCGGGTCCACCATGAGGGCGAACTCCGGATACGCGTCGATTCCAAGCTCCATCGCATCCTGGCCGATCTCCTCGACCTCCCTCGACACGCGCACCCCCATCGTCTTCTCGAGCACGAACCAGACGCCCCACGAAAGGGTGAATACGAAGACGCCGATGCTCAGGACGCCGACCAGTTGCGTCGCCAGATCGGCGCCCGCCGCGATGCTCGCCGCGAGCGTGCCCCAGATGCCGGCGAAGAGGTGCGCGGGGACAGCGCCGACGACGTCGTCGATCCGGGCGCGCTCGAGCACCCTCAGGCCGATCGTGCAGACCAGCGCCCCCACGGCGCCGATCACGATCGCCAACCTGCCGTCCGGGATGTTGGGACCCGCCGTGATCGCTACGAGTCCCGCGATTGCGCCGTTCAGCGCGGCGAAGAGGTCGGTGCGGCCCAGAATCGGCCTCGAGACCAGGATCGCCATGATGACGCCGCCGGCTGCGGCCAAGTTGGTGTTCACGATCACATTGCTCATCCCCACGGCGTCGGCGGCGCTCCCCAAGGCGAGCTGCGAGCCGCCGTTGAAGCCGAACCAACCGAGCCAGAGGATGAAGACGCCGAGGGTGACGGTCGGGATGTTGGACGGCGGTGTCAGCTTGACCGATCCGTCCTTGCGGAACTTGCCCCAGCGCGGCCCCACTACGAGCGCGCCGGCCAGCGCGGCCCATCCTCCTGTCGAGTGCACGATCGTGGAGCCGGCGAAGTCGCTGAAGCCGCGCTCGGCGAGCCATCCGCCGCCCCACGTCCACGCACCGACAACCGGGTAGATGATCGTGGTCAGGACCGCCGTGAAGACGAAGAATGCCCAGAGGTTGACCCGCTCGGCGAGCGCCCCGGAGACGATCGACGCGGTTGTCGCCACGAAGACCATCTGGAAGAACCAGTCGGAGGTGACGGCGTAGCCGTTTCCGATCACCGCATCGGCGGCCCCATCGTTGCCTCCGAGGAGCGCCAGCTCGTCGGGCGAAGAGCCGTAGAACCAGTCGAGCGACCCGATGAAGCTGCCCACATCGGTGTACATCAGCCCGTACCCGACGACGAAGTACGAGATGCCGGCAATCGAGTAGAGACCGACGTTCTTGAGACAGATCACCGAGGCGTTCTTGGAGCGCACCGACCCGGACTCCAGCATCGTGAAGCCGGCGCACATCCACATGACGAGCGCCCCCCAGACGAGGAAGGAGAGCGTGTTGAAGACGAAGGCGCTCTCGGCACCGGTCGAGGCCGAGGCCGCAGCGGGAAGGGATGCGAGGAGGAGAGTGGCGAGGAAGGCGGCCGATACGGGCCGGAAAACCTTGCCCAGGAGCCCTCTGCCAGCGAGCGGAAAAGCCGTCGAGTTCATCATGGCGGTTGTCACACTATCGTGGTGGGGAAGACCGGGGGCGGCCCGGGTTCGGGCTGCGCCAGCCAGCCGATCGTCGGCCTGGGAAAAGGCCGACCCCCGCTACCGCCGTTACAGGGAGCCAAGGTACTGTGCGGACGGCGCTGCGCAAGTAGCGGGTTCGAGGCTACCGCCCCCGAGGGGCAACGCAGAGCTAAGCCACGAGACACGGAAGTTGTAAACCATGGTTTACATATTGTAAAGCATACATTACACTGTGGGAGGCGAGCCGGGCACAACCAACTTGCGTCATCGCCGCAGCCGCACATTCAGCTCCGGGTCCGGCGTCACGAAGATCGTCTCGACCCGCTCGGTGACCACCGCCCCCCTCGGGGCCCGCCGCGCCTTGCGCACCCACTTCCGCCTCGTCCAGTCGACGGCCACGGTGCCCGACCCCCTCGCCGAGGAGTGGTTTGCGGCCAGGACGGCGGCTTCTCGCAGCTCTGCCGCCGGGGGGCGCTCAGCGCCAGTCCAGCGGAGGATCACATGGGCGCCGGCAGTGTGGCGGGCGTGCAGCCAGATGTCGAGCGGGCGAGAGTGGTGAAAGGTGAGATCGTCGTTGTCCCTGGCCGAGCGGCCCACGCGGATCTCCAGACCGCCGGAGCTCCTGAACGTCAGGTACGGGGTCCGCCCGCCTCCACTGGGTCTGGCGCCGCGCCTCCCCCCATCCATCGCGGCGTTGGGCGCAGGGGCGGCCGCGCCGATTGCGACCGCCTCTCCACTCGCCTGCCTCTCGCGCAGCTCCTCGACTCGCGCCAGTTCGTCTTCGGCCACGCCGATTAGTTGCGGCAGCTCAAGGGCGCCGCGCTCCAGGCGCGCAGCCCTACGGAATAGGGCGTCCGCCTGCTGGTGGGGCCTGCGGGCCGCCGAGAGGCTAATCGTGCGCATGGACCCGTCGAAGTCGGGTAGTGTGACACTCGGCGCGCCAGATTCGATCAGGTGAAGCGACGACAGGATCAGTTGGGCGTCCTGGCGCACCCGTACCGCGGTGCCGCACGCCTCTAGCTCCTGGCGCAGCCGACGGAGCTTGCGCCTGAGCCGTCTCGCCTCGCGGCGCAGGCCACTCGACGTCGGCGACGGATGGGCGACCCGCTCGCCACGGAGGGTGGCGATGGCGTCCAGCAGGCTGGGCGCGGGCTCGCCGGCCACTCCGGGGAGAGGCCAGGGATAGGGCTGACGGCGCGACCCGAGCTCCAGGAGGTGAGGGTCCAGATCGACGCCCTGCGCCATTCGCGACCAGAGCCGGAAAGCCTCCTCCGGACTCTCGGCCTCCACCAGGGCGTCCACGTTGATCGAGGACGTGTGGGCGACGTTCCTCAGCAGCAGCGCCCGCCTCGCGCCCGGATCCGGGTCGGCCAGGAGCTCGACCCAGCCGCGAAGGTCGGGCTCTCGCCTGGGCGGTCGTCCCCCGTGAGCCCCCGGCGGGACCCAGGGCTGTCCGACGGGGGGAGCACGGCCCGACACGCCGCCCACCCGCTTCGCCTCGCGGAGATCGGGGCCGAGCGCGAGGACCCCGCGACGGCGATTATCGGCGAGCTCCAGGACGAGCGTGGGGCTGGGTTGACGCCCCCTGACCCGGCGCAGCCTCACCAGCAGGATGCGTTCGTCCCGAGTGGCCTCCACACCCGTCACCAGAGCGGGGAGCGGCTCGGAGTCGGGGTCGGGTTCCGAGGGATCGCCAAGGACGACCGTCATGCTCCCGGGCGAGAGATCGACCGCCAGCGTCGCATCCCTCAGGTAGACGACCACGGCGGCCGGGTCGCGCACGAGGGCGATGCGCCGGGCTCTCTGGCCCCGCAGTCGGGCGTCAAGCTCGGTCGCCACAAACCGCGTCAGGGATCCGTCCCAGATCAACGCGCACTCGCCATTGCGGATCGGTTCGTTCCATTACCTTCCGCCATGGAAGGAGACGATCGGGTGCCGCCGGAAGCACACCCCGTGGTCGCCGCCGCCGCTGCCGGCACGCTACCCTCCTGGCACGTCGCCGGGAGGCGACGCCGCGCCCACATGCGTCGCGTCGCAGACCTTCTCGGTGGCTGGGCGCGGCAGATGGGCGTCGGAGAGGCAGAGGAGAGTAGGTGGCGCGCGGCGGGACTGCTGCACGATGCGCTCCGCGGCGCTTCGCCTGCGGAGCTCCGCGAAGTTCTGAAGCTGGCGGCGGGTGCGACCGACGGACGGGCGACCGCTACGGCCGATCTCGCCGAGCCGAAGTCCGGGTGGTCGCGATTCCTCCCCCGGAGCCCCGGCGAGCTGCCGCCGGGAGCCTGGCACGGCCCAGCGGCCGCCGTCGCCCTCCGAGAGGACGGCGTCGAAGACTGGGAGCTCCTCCACGCGATCAGCTGGCATACGCTCGGCTCCAGGCGCTTCGGACTCCTCGGAGGCGCCCTATTCGCCGCCGACTTCCTCGACCCGGGACGCGGCGATCCGACCGGGGTGCGCCGCGCTCTGCGGGAACGCGTGCCGCGCGATCCGACGAGAGTCATCCCGGAGGTGGTCCGCACGAAGTTAGATTACCTTTCTCGGGCCGGGCAGTCGGTACACCCGCAGACGGCCCGCTTTCTCGATTTTCTTGCCGACGGATGGCAGGGGGATGTAACCGTGCGCGCTGCTAGCGGCCCGTCAAGACCGGCGAACGATTGAGTATCGGGCGGGCGTTGCGGAGGGCCACCGAGGTGGTGGTGCTGTCGGCGGTGCTGCTCCTTGCGGGTTCGGCGATCTTCCAGTGGATCCCCGACGGCGAGGTCGGGGTGAGCCACGATGCGCCCCCGGGTCGGACCGAGCGGATCACGGTCGAGGTCAGGAACGCCGGTGGAGTGCAGGGGATGGCCCGCTCGGCAACCGACTTCCTGCGTGGTGCCGGCTATGACGTCGTCACGCTGGGCAACGCGGAGAGCTTCGACGAGGATCGGTCGGTTGTGATCGACAGGGTGGGCGAGATGCGGATGGCGCGACTCGTCGCAGAGACTCTGGGCGTGGACAGCGTTATCAGCGAGCCCGACCCCGAGCTCTTCGTGGACGTGACGGTGCGCCTAGGCGCCAGGTGGACCCCGCCGGAGGTCTCCCGCCCCCGGTCGGCGAGTGGCGGTGGGGGGAGCGGTTCGGCGCGCACGCTGATGTGTGGACTCACGGGCGACGGCGAAGGGGACTCGTAGCGGTGGGTGCCAGGAAGGCCGGGAGCCGATCGCGGGGGCGAGGCGCCGGGTGGCCCGACGGCCGGAAAGGGCGTCAGGGAGGGGCCCTTCGCGAGTGGGTCAAGCTGATACTCCAGGTCGTCGTCATCTTCTTCGTGCTCCGCGCCTTCGTCGCTCAGGGCTTCGTGATCACCTCCGGGTCGATGAAGGAGACGCTCCTGGTGGGCGACTTCGTGGTCGTCAACCGGATGGCGATAGGTTCGCAGGTACCCTTCACCGACATGCGCATCCCCGGGTACTCCGAGCCCCGCAGAGGCGACGTCCTGGTCTTCGATCCCCACCACGAGGACACGCTGACGCTGGTCAAGCGCCTCGTCGGCATGCCGGGCGACACCGTCGAGATGCGCCAGAAGGTGCTCTATCTGAATGGCGAGCCCTACGAGGAGCCGTACGCGGTGACGACCGACGCACCCGACGAGTTCGATCCGATCATGCACTGGCAGCGCGAATATCTGGTCGGCGAGGCGACCGACGACTATCTGCCCACCCGCGACAACTGGGGCCCCATCGCGATCCCCCCGGGGTTGCACCTCATGCTCGGCGACAATCGGGACGCGAGCTACGATTCGCGCTACTGGGGGCTCCTCGAGGGTTGGCGCTTCGAGGGGCGGGCGGTCGCGATCTACTACTCCTACGACAGCGAGTCGATGCGGCCCTTTCCCTGGGTTCGCGAGATGCGGGCGGGGCGCATCTTCGACCGGATCAGGTAGCGGCGTCGCCCCCTGCCGCGCTACTAGCCGACGGGCGGCGCCCCACCTTCGCGGCCCGCAACTGTCCGCAGGCGGCATCGATGTCGCGGCCCCTGGGCGCGCGCGCCTCGGCCGCCACCCCCGCCTCGCGCAGTCCGTCGCGGAAGGCCCGCACCCGCTGCGGCGCACTCGGCCGCCAATCCGTGTACGGGATCGGATTGAAGGGGATGAGGTTGACGAAGGCGGCGACGCGAAGAGCCAGCTCGGCCAGTGGGCGAATCAGCGACACCCCGTCGTTCACCCCCCGGATCATCGTGTACTCGAAGGTGACTCGCCGTCCCCCGTTGCGATTGAACTCCTCGAGCGCGCCGATGAGCTCGTCCAGCGGGTAGCGCCTCTCCAGCGGAATCAGGTCGGCCCTTAGCGACGACACCGGCGCGTGCAGCGAGAGGGCGAGGCGGAACTGCTCCGGCCGGGCCGCCAGCGCCGCGATCCCTGGTATTACCCCAACGGTCGATACGGTAATACGACGGGCACCTACTCCGTAGCCGGAGTTCAGCACCGTCAGGGCGGGAAGGACGGCCTTGCGATTGGCAAGCGGCTCGCCCATCCCCATGAATACGACGTTCGTGATCGTGCCGAGCTCCCGTGTCGCCGCCCACCTGGCCGAAGCGCGGTACTGGCCGACAATTTCGGCGATGGAGAGCTGGCGACCGAAGCCCGACCAGCCGGTTGCGCAGAAGCGGCAGGCGAGGGCGCACCCCGCCTGCGAGGAGATGCAGAGCGTCAGGCGTCTGCCGGAGGGGATCAGGACGCTCTCCACAACCTCGCCGTCCCCGAGGCTCCAGAGGTGCTTGACGGTGCCGTCGATCGACTCCGAGACCGTGTGCTCTCCCGGTTCCTCGAGGCGGAAGCGTTCCTCCAGCGCGTCGCGCTCGCGTAGCGGGAGGTTCCGCATCTGGGCGAAGGAGCACGCTTGGCCGCCCTGGATCCACTCCACGAGCTGCCGCGCCCGGTACCCCGGCTCTCCCCGCTCCCGGAAGTGCTCGGCGGTGACGCTGTGCAGGTCGTCGGGCACAAGTCCCAGCAGATTGAGTCGGGCTCGGGTCACGGGCTGCAAAGCTCTGTCAGCTCTTGTCGATGGGCGCCTGAAGCGGTCGCTCAGGCTAACGGCCCCGGCACCCACGAGTCCGGCGGCCCGTTCCACTGCCGCAAGCCGGTAGGGTGGGGGCCGATTCTTGATGGCCGCTCGAAGCGGTCGTTAAGTTAACGGTCCTGCTGCGGGCGGTGCCCCCGCATGGGCTTCCCCCCGCGTGCCGCCGCCCCGATCACTCCTGGAGCAAGGCAACTGTCGACCAGAGGGCCAGAAGGTGTCACCGGCATGCGCTCCGCCGAGGTTGGCAGGGTAGACCTTTCGCTTGCGGGTCGCGACGTCAGGCTGGTCGGGTGGGTGCACCGCAGACGGAAGCTAGGTGGTCTCTCCTTCGTCGATCTGCGGGACCGGTCGGGGGTGCTCCAGATCTCCATCGGGCCCGAGTGGTCGTCTCCCGAGACGATCGAGGCGGTGGGCTCCCTTGGCCCCGAGGATGTGGTCTGCGTGCGCGGGGTGGTGCGGGAGCGCCCGGAGGAGGCGCGCAATCCAGACATGGCCACCGGCGACGTCGAGCTTCGCGCCACCGCCCTCGAGGTGCTGAACCGAGCGCGAACCCCCGAAATCCCGGTGTACCTGTCGCCGGAGGAGGAGCTGCCCTCGGAGAAGCTCCGCCTTCGCCACCGGGTGCTGGACCTGCGCCGAGGAGAGCTGCAGGAGTGCCTCGCGCTTCGCCACCGCATCCTGCTGACCGTGCGCCGCTACTTCGACCGTCGGGGCTTTCTCGAGATCGAGACGCCGATTCTGACCAAGCCGACGCCCGAGGGCGCGCGCGACTTTCTGGTGCCGAGCCGTCTCCACCGGGGCGAGTTCTTCGCTCTCCCGCAGAGCCCCCAGCTCTACAAGCAGCTCCTGATGGTCGCCGGACTGGACCGCTACCTGCAGATCGCCCGCTGCTTTCGCGACGAGGACCTGCGCGCCGATAGGCAGCCCGAGTTCACGCAGATCGATGTCGAGGCCTCCTTCGTGGAACCGGGCGACATCTACCGGTGGTGCGAGGGACTGATGGCCGAGCTGGCGCCGCTCGCCGGGATCGGGGCCGAGACGCCCTTTCGGAGGATGAGCTATCGCGAGGCGATCGAGAGCTACGGGAGCGACCGGCCGGACCTGCGGCACGGCTACCCGATCGCTGACCTGACCCCGGTGCTGGGCGGGCTCGGGTCGACAATTCTCCGCCGTGCGGTCGCCGAGGGGGGGCGCATTCGGGGTCTGCGCCTGAGTGGCGGCGCACGCCTGACGAGGCGGCAGATTGGCGAGATCGAGGATGCGGCCAAGGCCGCCGGGGCACCTGGGCTCCTCTGGGCCAAGATCTCCGAGGGGGGCGCCACGGGTCCGCTGGGACGCTTCTTCCGCGACGACACCGGGGCCCGTCTGGGCATGGAGGCGGGCGACCTGCTCCTGGCTGCGGCCGGGGCCGACAGGGTGACTTCGCCCGCGCTCGCCGCTGCCCGCAGCGCGGCCATCTCGGCGCTCCCCCCCCCCATGGTCGTCGAGGACGCGTGGCTCTGGGTGACAGACTTCCCCCTCTTCGAGGAGGCCGACGACGGTGCCCTGGCCGCAAACCACCACCCCTTCGTGCAGCCGCACCCCGACGACATCCACCTCCTCGACTCGGACCCGCTCTCGGTGCGGGGGATGGCCTACGACCTCGTCTACAACGGGGCCGAGCTCGGGTCGGGGAGCATCAGGCCGCACGATGCCGAGCTACAGACCAGGATCCTGGGACTCCTCGGAGTGGAGCCCGACGAGATCGCCGTCAAGTTCGGCTTTCTGCTGGAGGCGCTGGGATCGGGTGCTCCCCCGCACGGCGGAATCGCGCTGGGCGCGGACCGGCTGGTGGCTCAACTCGCCGGACGGGCCAGCCTGCGCGATGTGATCGCTTTTCCGAAGACGACCACCGCGCGAGCCTCCTTCGAGGGTGCTCCCACACCTGTTGCCTTCGACGAGCTGGCAGCGCTGGGGATTGTTCCTAAGTGACGGCGACGAAGGCACCGCCGGAGGTCGACCAGCTCCTGGACGCCGAGGGTGCCGACCACTTTCTCCTAGCCGGAGTGGGGGACGCCAACCTGCGCGAGGTGGAGTCGCTCTTTGGCGTGCGGGTGGTGCTGCGCGGCGACGTCGTCCGCCTCTCGGGCGAAGAGGAATTCGTGGCGGCGTCGACCCCCGTGGTCGAGCACATGATCGGACTCGCGCGTCTGGGGCGGAGCTTCGGCGTCGCCGACGTGGGGCGCTTTGCCGCCGCCGGGGCGAGCGGAGGTAGGAGAGCGGTCACCTCCCCAACGCCGGAGCGCGACCGTGCGCTCCAGATCGCGGTACCGGGGGCGAGGCGCGTGATACGGGCTCGCTCCGAGGGGCAGCGAGCGTACCTTCGGGCACTGTCCGAGTCGGACATCGTGATCGCGATCGGCCCGGCCGGCACCGGCAAGACCTACCTCGCGGTGGCGAGCGCGGTCGATGCACTGCTGCGGAAGCAAGTGAGGCGGATCATCCTGGCCCGGCCAGCGGTGGAAGCGGGCGAGAACTTGGGCTTCCTCCCCGGGGATCTCCAGGAGAAGGTCGATCCGTACCTGCGCCCCCTGTACGACGCCCTGGAGGACATGATGCCCCCGGCGCGGGTGCGCCGCGGCATCGCCGAGCGAGTGATCGAGATCGCGCCGCTGGCGTACATGCGGGGACGCACGATCTCGGATGCGTTCGCGATCCTGGACGAGGCCCAGAACGCCACTGCGGCTCAGATGAAGATGTTCCTGACCCGAATAGGGGTGAGCTCGCGCGTCGTCATCACCGGTGACAAGACCCAGATCGACCTCCCGCCCTCGCAGGTGTCGGGCCTGGTCCAGGTGGAGGAGATCCTCTCCCAGGTCGACGGAATCGACTTCGTCTACCTCGACGAGGGCGACGTCACCCGCCATCGCCTCGTCAAGCGGATAGTGCGCGCCTACGCCGCCGACCACGAGCGCCAGCCGGAGTCGGCCAGCGATGGAGGGGAGTAGCCGCAGTCCGCTCTCGCGGGCTCCAGCGCGGGTTTGGCCCGAGGGAGTTCTGCACCACGGCGCCAGACTCTGCCTCCTCCTCTTCCTGGCCGTGGGGCTGGTGGTCCTATACCCGTCGGGTCCGGGAGTCAAGGTGGGGCGCTACGAGGCCGGGACCGTCGCCGACCGGAGCGTGATCGCCCAGGTCGACTTCCAGGTGCTCAAGGACTCGGCCCACCTGCGTCGCGAGCGGGACGAGGCGGCCGACGCGGTGACCCCCGCCTTCATCTACCGGCCGAGCGCCGTCGACTCCACCCTGGCATCGCTCGCGAGGGTCTTCAGCGCCATCGATTCGGCGGCCTCCCTGGAGGGTGCTGCGGGGACGACCGCGGCGCTCTCGGCCGCAGGCATCGACGCGACTGCCGAGCAGGTCGACATCCTCTCCGACCGCGCTCGCGCGGCCCGGCTTCAGGAAACCGCGACCGCGGCAGTGCGATCGCTGGCGCCTCTCGGCGTCGTCTCACCGGAGGCCGCCGCCGAGCTGACGGCAGACTCGGTGCGCGTAGTCGACGGGGCGGACGAGGCGGTTGTGGCGGCGAGCTCGCTCCTGACCGCGAGGGACTTCTACGATAGCGCTCTCGCCACCCTGGCCGACGATACCGAGGCGAGCCTGCTGCGACTTCTCCTGGCGCGGAGCCTGACTCCCAGCCTAGTTCCGGACGTGGGGCGAAACGCCCGCGAGCGGGCGATGGCGCGCAACGCGGTGGCGATAGTCGAGTACGGGGTCCTCGAAGGCGAGGCGATCGTGCGCGCGAACGAGCGGATCGGCGGCGAGGAGCTGCGCAAGGTGGAGGCGTACCGCGACCGCCTCAGGGCGATGGGGGTCGGTGTCGACAGCTCGAACGCGGTAGGCAACGTCGGCGCGTTCGTCGTCAACGCGATGCTTCTGGCGATCTTCGGGGTGCTCCTCTACTTCTTCCGCCCGAAGATCTACGGTTCTTTCCGCGCGGTCGCAGCGGTGGTCTCGGTACTGGCGGCCTACCACCTGGCCGGCACGGCGGTTGTGGCGCTGGACGCCCCCCCGGTGGCGATGCCGATCGCCTTCCTTTCGGTGGCGTTGTCGGTGCTCTGGGGCGGTCGGCTGGCGGTCCTGGCGACGGTGGTGGCCTGCACCCTCACGGTGGTGCAGGAGCCGTTCGAGTCGGTGCAGACCTTCGTCGTGCTGATGACTGGCGGGTCGGCGGCGGCACTCTCGGTGCGGGCCTTCCGCAGGCTGGCCCAAACGTGGGCGTTCATCGCCATCACCGCGCTGGCGCTGGCTACCGTCCTGCTGGCCTTCCAGCTTCAGGGTGCCGACATGGACTTCTGGCCAACCCTCGGCTGGGTTGCCGGGAGCACCGTTGTAGGGGCTATTCTGGCGATCGGGTTCGTGCCCGTCCTGGAGCTGGCGACCGGAGTTGTCACCGATCAGACGCTCGCTGGGTGGGCCGATGCAAACCGTCCGCTGATGCGCCGCCTAGCGGTCGAGGCGCCGGGCACTTTCGCCCACACGATACAGGCAGCCAATCTCGCCGAGGCGGGGGCGGAGACGATCGGCGGGAATGGACTGCTCTGCCGCGCCGGCGTCTACTACCACGATGTGGGCAAGCTGGCGCAACCACGGTACTTCATCGAGAACCAGGATGGCGAGAATCCGCACGACCAGCTCGATCCCGCCCAGTCGGCAGCGATTCTGAGGGACCATGTGGCCGAGGGTGTGAAGCTGGCCCGGCGGGAGCGCGTGCCCGAGGTGCTTGTCGACTTCATCAGGGAGCACCACGGCGACCAGGCTATCGGCTACTTCCTGCACAGCGCCCGCGAGCTCGCCGAGGCCGAGGGGGGAGATGCCCCCGATCCGGCCGCATTCCGCTACGACGGGCCGAGGCCGCGCACCCGCGAGACCGCGATCGTCATGTTGGCCGATTCCTGCGAGTCGGCGGCGCGGGCACTCGGCTCGCCGACCGAGGAGCGACTGACCGAGCTGGTGGACCAGATCTTCGCCACCAAGGCGGGCGAGGGGCAGCTCGACGACTGTCCTCTTACCTTCCAGGATCTGGAGGTGCTCAGGCGGCGCTTTGTGAGCTTCCTGCGCGCTAGCCATCACGGCCGCATCGCCTACCCCGGAAGCCAGAATTCGCAGCCGGGAGGGGGTTAGCAGCAGCCCGTACCCCATGATCACGGTGCACATCAACGCGCGCGCCGATTGCCCGGTGCCCCGGGAGCTCGTGAGGCGGGCCGTCCTGGAGGTGCTCCACCGAGAGGGAGTGGAGGTGGGCGATCTCTCCGTCACCTTTGTCGGCGACGGCGAGATCTCGGAGATGCACGCGAGGTACCTGGACAGCCATACGCCGACCGACGTACTGTCCTTTCGGCTGCACGGCGAGGGGGAGGACCCGCTGGGCGACGTCTACGTCGGGCATGCGCAGGCTAGGCGCCAGGCCGACGAAGCTGGAGTCGAGGTTGACGCGGAGCTGGCGCGGCTAGCCGTGCACGGTGCGTTGCACGTCCTGGGGTACGACCACCCAGAGGGAGAGGGACCGGAGAGGACAGCGAGCGAGATGTACGCCAGGCAGGAGGGGGCGCTAGCCGCCGCGGTCGAGGGGATGGCGGCTGCCTCTGTAGGGGCGGTCACGCGGTGAGCAGCGTGGTGCCGTCCACCGTCGCGACTCCTGCGGCGCTCAGGGAGCTGCTCGAGCTTGCCGACTCCGGCCAGCTCGAACGCCTGCCCGACCTCGTCGGCGATATGCACCCTTCCGACATTGCCGACCTCCTGGCGTCGGTGCCGGACGAGGAGAGACAGCTTCTCATCCTCAAGGCGCTACCGACCGACGTCGGTTCGGAGACCTTGGCCGAGATGGAGGAGGACGAGGACCGCGCCGACTTGCTGACCGCGCTGAGCGCTCGGCGCGGAGCGGCCATGCTGCACGAGCTTGCCGACGACGACGCGGCCGACCTGCTCGGCGAACTGCGGCCCGGCGACCGGGACCGCATGCTGGCGGCGCTTCCCTCCCGGGAGGCTGGCGAGATCCGGGAGCTGCTCCAGTACGCCGAAGAGACCGCAGGCGGACTGATGACCACTTCGCTCGTCTCCGTGTCGGCGCTTGCGACCGCCGCCGAGGCGATCGCAGCGATACGCGAGCAGGGGCGCGAGGTCGAGCAGTTGTACACGGTCTTCGTGGTCGACGATCGCGGCAGGCTCAGGGGAACCGTGGCGCTGGATCGCCTCATCCTGGCCGAGCCCGAGGACAAGGTCGGGTCGCTGGTGGTTCCCGCGCTGGCCACGGTGGGGCCGGAAACCGACCAGGAGGAGGTGGGGCGCGTGATGAGGCGCTACGACCTGGTCAGCCTTCCGGTGGTGGACGACCGGGGGGTACTTCTCGGGCGTATTACCGTGGACGACGCGATCGACGCGATCGAAGCCGAAACGACCGAGGACATCTTGCGGCTCGCCGGCGTGTCGGAAGAGGAGGAGCTGAAGGCAGAGTGGCTCGAATCGGTGCGATCGAGGCTGCCTTGGCTGGCGCTCAATCTGGTGACCGCCGGGCTGGCGGCGTCGGTTATCCTGAGCTTCGAAGAGCTCATCAGGGAGGTCACCTTTCTGGCATTCCTCATGCCGGTGATCGCCGCGCTGGGGGGGAACACGGGAACGCAGGCGCTCGCGGTCACTATTCGCCGCATCGCCGTGGGCGACGACGTGGGGCGGGGGCACTTCCAGGTGGTGAGGAAGGAGGTGTTGGTGGGACTCCTGAACGGTCTTGTTCTCGGAGTGGGATTCGCCGCCTTCGCCTACCTCCGCGAGGGCGACCCCCGCATCGGCATGGTCGTGCTGCTGGCGATGTGGATCAACATCGTCGTGGCGGGCTTCGCCGGCGCCCTGATACCGACCATCCTACAGCGTGTCGGAGTCGATCCCGCCGTCGCGTCGTCGGTCTTCGCCCACACCCTTACCGATCTGGTCGGCTTCGTTCTGGTCCTCAGCCTGGCTGCGGGACTGCTGCTATAGGCAGCCCGTGAAGAGGCCTCCAGTCGATCGCCGGGAGAGGGCCTCCCGGCTCGTCGCGGACTTTCGCGACGGGAGGCGGCCAGCGCTTGCGCGCGCCATCTCGATCGTCGAGCGGGGAGGGCCCGCCGCGATGGGGGTCCTGGCCGATCTCCTCCTCGCCCAGCCCCAGGCGAGGCGCTTCGGAATCACGGGTCCACCGGGGGCGGGAAAGTCCAGCCTGATCCGCGCCCTCGCAACGCTGCTCCGCGCCCGCGGCGAGGAGGTGGCGATCATCGCCGTCGATCCGACCTCGCCCTTCTCGGGGGGGGCGCTGCTGGGGGACCGCATCCGGATGAACGACATGGCCACGGACCCGGGTGTCTTCATCCGCTCGATGGCGACGCGGGGATCCCTCGGCGGACTGGCGGCCTCGACCCGGGAGGCGATCGACCTGCTGGATGCATTTGGCTTCCCCAACATCCTGGTCGAGACGGTCGGGGTGGGGCAGACCGAGCTCGAGATCGCCTCCACCGCCGACTCGGTCGCGGTCGTCCTGGTCCCCGAGTCCGGCGATGGAGTGCAGGCGATGAAGGCCGGGCTGATGGAGATCGCCGACCTCTTCGTCGTCAACAAGTCGGACCGGGTCGGCGCCGACCGGATGGTCAGGGCGATCCGCCAGGCGCTGCTGCTTAGAGCCGGACACGGTGGCCGCGATCTGCCCGCCCACCACGGGGTCGATCTGAAGGGGATGTCGGGTGAATCGGACGAGGGAAGTGCAGCGCGGCGCCCCGGCGCGGCCGCTGCTCCGCCATCTCCTCCTCCCTCCGGTTGGAGCATTCCGGTGCTCAAGACCTCGGCCGGCCGCGGCGAGGGGATCGACGGGATGCTGGAGCAGCTCCTCGAGCACCAGCGCTACCTTGAGGCCTCGGGCGAGCTCGAGCTGCGCCGCCGGACCCGAGCGCGGCAGCGGATACAGGAGGTCGTAGAGAGGCGTTTGGCCCGCCGGGCGAGGGAGCATCTTGCGGCGCACCCCGAGCTGGAGCGATGGGTCGCCGAGGTGGCGGCCGGGCGCTCGACGGCGTACAGGGTAGCCCAGGAGGTCGCCGAGGCGATAGCATGAGAGGGGGACTTCGAGTAACGCTGGAGGAGGGTAGAGGCAGATGACGACCACAAGAGAGCGGGTGCGGGTGCGCGACCAGCTCCTCGCCGAGATCGCGGGGCACGAAGGGGAGATCGAGCGGCTGAGCGCGGAGCTCGCCGCCTGGGAGGTCACGCGCCAGGCGACGCCGGAACGTCTGCCGTTCTTCTCCTCCATCTCCGGCAACGAGGTCGATCCGCTCTACACGCCGCGAGACGCCCAGGGCGACTACCTGGAGCAGCTCGGAGTGCCGGGGAGCTTCCCCTTCACCCGGGGCCCCTACCCCACCATGTACCGCGGCCGACTCTGGACGATGCGGCAGTTCGCCGGCTTCGCCACCGCCGAGGATACGAACGAGCGCTACCGGTACCTGCTCGCCAAGGGCCAGACAGGCCTCTCGGTGGCCTTCGACTTCCCGACGCTGATGGGGTACGACGGCGACCATCCGCGCTCGCTTGGCGAGGTCGGCGTCTGCGGGGTGGCGATCTCCTCGCTCGCCGACATGGAGACGCTCTTCGACGGAATTCCGCTCGACCAGGTCTCGGTGTCGATGACGATCAACGGCCCTGCGATCATCCTCTTCTGCTTCTACGTGGCGGCCGCCCAGCGCCAGGAGGTGGATCCCAAGGTCCTGCGCGGCACCGTCCAGAACGACATCCTCAAGGAGTACCAGGCCCAGCACGCGTGGGTGTTCCCACCGGAGCCGGCGCTCCGGCTCATCGTGGACATGTTCGAGTGGTGCTCCGGAAACGCGCCCCGCTACAACCCGATCTCCATCTCCGGCTACCACATCCGCGAGGCCGGCGCCACGGCGGGCCAGGAGCTGGCCTTCACCCTGGCCAACGGCTTCGACTACGTGCGCCGGGGCGTCGAGCGCGGCCTCCCAGTGGACACCTTCGCTCCGCGCCTCTCCTTCTTCTTCGACGTTCACAACGACTTCTTCGAGGAGGTGGCCAAGTTCCGGGCCGCGCGCAGGATCTGGGCGCGTCACATGCGCGACGAATTCGGTGCCCGGGGCCCGCAGTCGTGGCGTCTGCGGACCCACGCCCAGACGGCGGGGGTCACCCTCACGGCCCAGCAGCCCGAGAACAACATCGTGCGCGTCGCCTACCAGGCGCTTGCCGCCGTCCTCGGGGGCACCCAGTCGCTGCACACCAACTCGATGGACGAGACGCTCGCGCTGCCGACCGAGAAGGCGGTCACGATCGCGCTCCGCACCCAGCAGATCCTCGCCTGCGAGACGGGGGTGGCGAATACGATCGACCCGCTGGCGGGCTCCTACTACCTCGAAGCGCTAACCGACCGGCTCGAGGCTGAGGCGGAGGACATCTTCGCGAGGATCGCCGAGCAGGGCGGGGTGGTGCCCGGAATCGAGAACGGCTGGTTCCAGCGCGAGATCGCGAGCTCGGCCGCCCGGCAGCAGGCCGAGATCGAGGCGGGACTCCGGACGGTAGTCGGGGTGAACGACTTCGTCGAGGAGGAGGGAGGGATCGAGATCGACACCCTGCGGATCGACCCGACTGTGGAGAAGCGGCAGCGGGAGCGACTGGCCCGGCTGCGAGCCTCGCGCGACGACGGGGAGGCGCAGATGGCGCTGGACCGGCTCCGGGAGACTGCGGCGAGCGAGGCCAACATCGTGCCCGACATCCTCGCCTGCGCCCACGCCTACTGCACTCTCTACGAGATCCGGGCCGCCATGGAGGAGGTCTTCGGCGCCTACCGGGAGCCGGTCTTCTTCTGATTCGCTCCGGGAAGACCGCCACGGATCGAAAACCCGTGCAGGCGCTACGGGGCCGCATCGGCACTGGCGCGAACGTCCAGCCTTCTCGACTGTTCATCCATGCGAGCCGCCCGCCTCGTCCTCCTCGTCATGGCTCTCGCCCCCCTGCGTGGCGCAGCCCAGCCCATTGTCGGGATCGTAGTCGAGGAGGGCACTGGCGCGCCGATCCACGGGGCCATGGTCATTCTTTTCGACAGCACCGGCACCCTGGTGGCAAGCACCCTCAGCAACGCGGCCGGCCGGTTCCTGGTGCGGGTGCAGCGCCCCGGGCTCCACTACATCACGGTGGAGCGGGTCGGATACGCCGATTGGACCACGGATCGCTTCGAGCCACAACCCGGCAGCGAGCCGCTGACCATACGGGTGCCGGTGCAGGCTGTTCGCCTTCAGGGACTCGATGTGTCGGCGGGCCGTCGATGTGAGGTCAGGCCCGAGGAGGGCAAGGCGACCGCGCGCGTCTGGGAAGAGGTGCGCAAGGCTCTGGCGGCGGAGGCATTCACGCGGGCGGCGTCGCTCTATCGCTATACCCTGATCCGCTATCAGCGGAAGCTGGACCGTCGCGGCCGGAAGACGTTCGAGCATACGGCCGCAGTCCTGGAGAATCTGCCGGCGGCCTTTCGGTCCTTTCCGATCCAGCACCTCGTGGCCGGGGGATTTGTCCAGGTGATTGAGGACTCCGCGGAGTTCTACGCCCCGGATGCGGAAGCGCTCCTATCGGACGCCTTCCTCGACACCCACTGTTTCGGATTGCGCGAGGGTGAAGACGGGGAAGAAGACAGGATCGGGCTGGTCTTTCGGCCGCTGGAGGATCGCGAAGTTCCCGAGATCGGCGGGGTTCTGTGGTTGAACGCGGGGACTTCCGAGCTGGAGCGGCTGGAGTTCGCCTACCTGAACCTGACCCGGTCCCTTCAGGTCGCGGAGCCGGGTGGGGAGGTCGCCTTCACGCGGCTACCGGACGGTGCCTGGATCGTTCGCGACTGGCACATCCGGATGCCTCATTTCGAACCGAGTGGCCGATTCATGCGTCGCACCGGCTACATCGAGGATGGCGGTATCGTATGGGCGATCACGGATTCGGCGGGCCGGCAGGTCCTGCACGCGGAAACCGCGAGCATCTCGGGGGTGGTGACCGACTCGGCCGGAACCGGTCCGCCGACCGACTTGGTCGTCGTGGAGCTGGCGGCGACCGGCAGGCAGACGGTCCCCAGTGCGGACGGTTCCTTCCTGCTGACCGGCCTCGATGAGGGTCGGCACGTTCTGCGTGTACGTAGCCCGCTTCACTCCAGTTGGGGGATCGTGCAACCGGACGAGGTGGCGATCGAGGGACAGCCGGGCGAAATCGTCCATGTCCGCCTGCGAGCGCCCGGCATCACGGACGCGCTGGCCGCCGCATGCGGCGGGGCTCCCCGTCCCGGCGGTACCGTCGCCTTCATGGGCCGCATCACCACCCCAAACGGCGCCGCAGTGGGAGACATGGCCGTCTCGGTGAGGTGGCCGCACGCGTCGTTTTACTTCCCGGCACCCGTCGCGGCGCCTTTCGGCCCCGAAGGCACCCCCGACCGCGAGTGGACGTACGTACGCGATGGCCTCTTCGCCACCGCCACGACCACCACCGACTGGCGGGGGCTCTTCCTACTCTGCGACATCCCCGCAGGCACGCGCCTGCGGGTAGGAGTGGCAGCGTCGCCGGCTGGTGATCCCTTGCTGACGAAGACGTACTACCTGCCGCCGGGACCGCCCGCCGTGGTCGCAAGGCTCGTAGTTCCATCGTAACCCGCCTACCCTGACGCAGAAAGGCCGCCGAGGGAGACACCCCCCCCGGCGGCCTTCGGCTAGCCGCGTCAGCCGGCCCTCGTCTCGCGTTCTGCGCTAACGCCCCATGGGGCCGATCAGATCGAAGGATGCCCGACCAGCCCGCCATGTCACCATGACCGAGCGCCACGCGGCAACGTCTGCGGCTGCCGCCGCGCTGGCGGGCGCGACCATAGCAACGGAGCCAGAGCGACGATCTCCTACTCCCAGATCGCTCACCTCGACGGACACGGTGTCGGTCTTCTCGCTCACCGTCTCGGTGGTGTTGCTGACCTCGCTCGTGTGCATGCTCACCGTGTCCGGACTGCCGATGATCCTCGTGTTGAGGATAGTCTCGGTCTCGGTGACGACTGTGGTGTGGGTCACGACCTCGGTCTCGGTAATCGTGTGCGTAACGGTGACCGTGGTGTCGATCATCTCGGTGAAGCCGGTGACGCTGAAGTCCACACGACGGTTTCGCGACGGCTCCCTGATGGGCGACGGTAGCGGGTCGATCGGCTCTGAGGCGCCCTTGGACTCAGCCGTGAAGCGCATGCTGTCGAGCCCGAAGTCCTCGCCGGTCAGATAGGCTAGCACCGAAGCCGCCCGCCGGGACCCTAGCGCCACGTTGTACGGGCTGGTTCCTCGCTCATCGGCGTGCCCCTTGACCAACAGCGTCAATCCGGGGTCGGCCATCATGATCTCGGCCTTCCGCCCTAGCGCGGCCTCGGCCGAGTCCGACAGGGCGTGCCGGTCGAAGTCGAAGAGGACCATCTCTTCTAGGGTCTCCCTGGACTTGGCCGGCAGACCTAGAGAAGTCATGGTCGTGTCGACGGTGACGATCGTGTCCCGGGTCACGACGGCATGGGGGGTGACGGCGGTGTCGCGCGTGATGACGATCTCCTTCTTGTTGGGGAAGGCGATAGACGCCACCACTCCGAACTTCTGCGAAAGGTAGACGCTGGTTGCGTCACCAGCGCCTACGCTGCCGCTCCCCGTCAACCCATGCGCGAAGGCGCCTACCCTGAAGGCACCGAGGTCCGCCTGCACCCCGGCGTTGATATCGAAGCCGTTATGCTCGGCCATCAGGTGCACCAGCCGACCGTTCGGCAGCGCCATGTGCAGCGCCGCACCCCCGAAAGCTCCTCCCGTCGCATCCTCGGCGTAGAAATCCAGATCGTCGCCCTCGGCGAACATTCCCGCCCCGTAGCCGGCGGTCAGCGTCAGCGTCGCCGACTCCGAGCTCACCACCTTGGCGGTTGCGACCCCGTAGGGGGTCAGGTTGGTATTCAGGGTATCCGGGATCCGGTAGTCGGGGAATCCCAGGCGACCCGGCGCCCCGTACGCCGGCGAGGTAACGTAGCGGGCACCGGCGGCGACGCCGAGCCTATCGGTCGAGAAGAGCGCCAGCCGGGCGAAGGCCCCCAGCATGTTGCCGCCGTCCTCCTCCGGGGCGAAGTGCTGTATGCTCGCTCCCAGCTCGAGGCGGTTCATGATCCCGATGGCGATGGAGCCGTCCGCAACCGTCTTGCTGAAGGCCTCGACGTCGGTCTTCTCCAGTTGAACTCCGTCCCTGTTTAAGACCACGGGATCATCGCTCGAAAGCGCCATCGCAGAGAGCGTGCCCGTCACGGCCATATGGGGCAGCACCCACGCGACCGGCACGTCGATAAGGCCCGACCCGTACCTGAGCGTGCTGGGCATCCTGAAGCTCTGAGCCGCCGTTGACTGGCTCAGGATCATCAGCGCCGCGACCGCGACGCCGACCCGACTCGCGACTCCGGCCAGGTCGTAGGGCACCAAGTTGAAGTTCTGCCGCATTCCATGTCTCCTAGTGAGCAGTGGTTCCTAATTGTAAGGATAGGCTGGGGCTGGTTGGGGCGCAATAGCGCAAGGGCAGGTCGTAGGCGCGCCCCGGAATCGAGCCGGCCGGGGGGGGGGTCGCCGCACGGCCGCCTTGCCTGGGAGCCCACCGGGCACCCAAGTTATACTCTGGGCGTTGCGCCAGATAGCCCCCTGCCGTCCGGCGGCTCACCGAAATTCGAGGTTCCCATGAGACACATCTATCGCTTCGTACCGCTTCTCCTGACTGCGGCCGTGCTTGGCTGCGGCACCGAGGTGCGCCCAGAGGAGTACAGCTGGTGGTTCCTGGAACTCGGCGAGATCCAGCGTTTCGAGTCCTCCATGAGTGGCAGGGTCTTTCGCCAGTCCGACCCTTCTGCGGACGCGATGCACCGCAAAGCTGTCGAGATCGACTTTCAGGGGAGAGGGCTCGCGGTCAGGGCTAAGCAGTTCGAGGAGGGGCAGGTCGTCGCCGAGTGGAGTGTGAGCGGACCCGCCTACTGGATCGAGATGGCGGTCGAACAGGCGATTCACAAGCTCCACATTCGCGACGCCGTCGTTGAGCGCACCCGTCCCGAGGAGTGCACCGACTGCATCGACGTCACAGGAATGTCGGTGCTGATCCACAGGTACCACCTGGACGACGAGCTGCGATTTGCCCTGTGGGACAGCATCGGCCACCTCCCCGCCCCTTTCCCGGTCTTTGAGCGCTGGACCTCCTTCGAGGAGATCGAGTAGCGACGGGCAGCCGATCGTTTGGCGAGCGCAAGTGGGGCGTGCCAGCCTCCCCAAGGTTGCTGTGACAGATTCCGGCCTGTATCTGTCCAGGTAGCTCCTTGGAGCGACGGCCCGTTCTTCGGGAGCGACCAGGACCCCAGATTGACACCCCGGCATGCTCCGGCGAAGTTCCCCTGCGCTTGCCGTCGGTGGCGGACGACCCGGAAAGGAAGCAATGCTGAAGTCACTTAGGGGCCGGATCATCGTTATCCTGGCGGTGGTCGGCATCTCTGCGTACCACATCGCCACCCGGGGCCTCAAGCTGGGTCTCGACCTGCAGGGCGGTATGCACCTAGTGCTGGAGATCGAGGATCCGGACGGCTCGATGACCGACGATCTCAAGGCCGACGCCCTGGACCGCGGCCTCAAGATCCTGCGCACTCGCATCGACGCCTTCGGGGTCGAGGAGCCGCTGATCCAGAAGAGCGGCGGGGACCGGATCATCGTCGAGCTGGCCGGCCTCGACGACGAGGCCCGCGCCAAGGAGATTATCAACCGCCAGGCATTCCTCGAGTGGAAGCTGGTCCTGCCGACCACCGACGTCGATCAGGCGCTTGCGAGGGTGGACCGGGCGATCGTCGCGGCGCTTGGGGAGGACTCGGTGCGCGCATTGGGCGCCGAGGCGGAGGTGGCCGAGCCGGACGAGCCCTCGATCGAGGACCTGCTCTTCCGGGAGAGCCCCGACGATACGGCCGCTCCGGTGGAAGGCGACGAGCTGGATCCCGGCGCGGCGACCGGAGGCGAGGAGTTGCCGAGCGGCGACGAGGCCGAGGACGGGGTAGCCGGAGACGCAGACGCGGAGGCCGAGGAGGCGATTCTTCGGCCCTTCACCAGACTACTCAATCGGGGCTCCACCGACGACCGCCAGCAGACGGTCAGCTACCTCGTCGACTACTCCCGCGTCGAGGACGCCGACATCTTCATGTCGCTTCCGGAGTTCGGTCGGGCGCTTCCTCGCGATGTGAGCCTCCAGTGGGGGATGGACTCCCTGTCAATGGGGGGCCGCTTCTATAGGGAGCTCTGGGTGCTCGAGGACGACGCCTTCCTGACCGGCGACCAGCTCGAGGACGCCACCGCCACGCGCGACCCCCAGTTCAACCAGCCTCAGGTCCTCTTCGAGCTCAACCGACGCGGCGGGCGCGAGTTCCAGCGGGTGACCGGCTCGCACGTCGACGAGCGTATCGCTATCCTCCTGGACGGCGAGGTCGTGAGCGCCCCCGTCGTGAGGGAGGAGATCCGGGGGCGCGGCTCCATCGACCTCGCCGGGGCCCAGATGGCCGAGGCCAACGATCTCGCCTTGGTGCTCCGTGCAGGTGCGCTGCCAGCTCCGCTCTCGATCATGGAGGAGCGTACCGTCGGCCCGTCGCTCGGGCAGGACTCGATCGACCAGGGGCGCATCGCGGGCATCGTCGGTCTGGCCTTCGTCATCGTGATCATGGCGCTCTACTACCGGATGGCGGGGGTCCTGGCGATCGTTGCGCTCTCGATCTACCTCCTCCTCGTGCTGGGCGGTCTAGCCACCCTGAACGCCACCCTCACCCTCCCGGGGATCGCCGGGCTGATTCTCTCGATCGGGATGGCGGTCGACGCAAATGTCCTGATATTCGAGCGGGTGCGCGAGGAGCTGGCGGCCAAGCGCGCTCCCCGCACGGCCGTCGAGGAGGGCTTCGGCAACGCGCTCTCCGCAATCGTCGACGCCAACATCACGACGCTGATCACCGGCATGATCCTCTTCCAGTTCGGCACCGGGCCGGTACGCGGCTTCGCGGTGACGCTCTGCATCGGGATCGTGGCCTCCTTCTTCTCCGCTCTCTACGTGACCCGCACCCTCTTCCTGATCTACCTGTCGGGCAAGCGGGGCGCCGATCCGGTGAGCGTGTAGCGATACCGACAAATGTGGCTCTTCCACGACTCCAAGTACGGTTTCATCGAGCTCCGCCGCATCGCCTACGTCTGCTCCGGGGTCGTCCTGGCGCTCGGGGTCGGCGGGATGGCGATCAACCTGCTCCGCACCGGCAAGATGCTGAACGAGGGGGTCGACTTCACCGGGGGCGTCCTGGTGCAGGTCCGCTTCGCCGAGGCGACGAGCGACAGCGAGCTGCGGGCCGCGCTGGGGGGGGTGGACGCCCCGCCGATCACCCGCTTCGGCGGCGAGAACGAGTTCGTCGTGCGCGCCCCGATCGACGAGGATGTGGACATCGACGAGGTGGCGGCCGGGATCGGCGCCCAGGTGGGAGCCGCCTTCGGAGACGACTCCTTCGAGATCGTGCGGCGCGAGGCGGTGGGTCCGAAGATCGGGGAGGAGCTCAGGGGGCAAGCGGCGATGGCGGTGCTCTTCTCCTTCGCTCTGACGCTACTCTACATCGCCATCCGCTTCGAGCTCCGCTTCGGCGTGGCGGCGATCATCGCCACCGCGCACGACATACTCATCACCATCGGGCTTCTCGCCCTCTTCCAGGTCGAGATCGCGCTCCCGACGGTGGCCGCCCTCCTCACCATCCTAGGCTACTCGCTCAACGACACGATCGTCGTCTTCGACCGCATCCGCGAGAACCTGAATGCGCGGGGCGGAAGGCGAGAGGACCCCTACCGGCTGGTCAACCGCTCCATCAACGAGACGCTCCCCCGCACGGTGCTGACCTCGGGGACGACGCTGGCGGTGCTGCTCTCCCTGCTGGTACTTGGCGGCGCGGTGCTCCGCCCCTTCACGATGGTGCTTATCCTGGGCGTCCTGATCGGGACCTACTCGTCGATCTTCATCGCCTCGCCGGCGCTCCTCGAGATCCAAAGACGCTACGGGATCGCGGACCCCCGAGCGAAGGAGCGGAAGCGGGCCGAGCGGAGAGCTGCTGCGGTGTGAGGCTTGCGGACTCGCACTGCCACCTAACCGACGGCTCCTTCCAGGACGACCTTTCGGAGGTACTCGGAAGGGCGCGCGAGGCGGGAGTTGGGCGGATCGTCACAATCTCCACCGACATCGACGACGCCGAGGCGGCCCGAAGGCTCGCCGAGGAGCACGGCGACGTCTGGTGCACGGCGGGCATCCATCCCCACGAGGCCGACCGGGCCGCGGCGGACTTCGCCGCCATCCGGGAGCTGGCGAGCCACCCCAGGTGCGTCGCGATAGGCGAGACCGGGCTCGACTACCGCTACGAGAACGCCCCTCGCGAGGCCCAGCGGCGGAGCTTCTCCCGCCACATCGAGCTTGCCGCCCAGTTGGAGCTGCCCCTGGTCGTGCACTCGCGCTCCGCGGTCGACGACACCGAGGCCGTCGTGGGCGAGTGCGCGGGACGGGTCGTGGGGGTGCTCCACTGCTTCACCGGCCCTGCCGGGCTCCTCGAGGCCGCTCTGGAGGCCGGGTGGTTCGTCTCCTTCACCGGCATCGCCACCTTTCGGAGCTTTGACTCGGAGCTCGCTGCGGGTGTGCCGGCCGACCGCTACATGATCGAGACCGACGCCCCCTACCTCGCGCCGGTTCCCGCCCGAGGGCGCCGCAACGAGCCCTCGCTGCTTCGGCATGTAGCGGCGGCGCTCGCAGCGCATAGGGGCGAGTCGGCCGCAGATGTGGCGGCGGCCACCTGGACCAACACCGAGCGCTTCTACGACCTGGGTGGGGTGGGGGTCGCCCCGGCTTCGTGAGCGACTCCGCCGCGGCCCGCCCGCGAATCCGGATCCTGCCTGACCATGTGGCGAACCAGATCGCTGCCGGCGAGGTCGTCGAGTGCCCCGCGTCCGTGGTCAAGGAGCTCACCGAGAACTCGCTCGACGCCGGCGCGCGGGTGGTGAGGGTCTCCATCGCGCAGGGAGGGAAGGGGCGGATAAGGGTGGCGGACGACGGGTGCGGGATGATCCGCCAGGACCTGCTGTCGTCGGTCGATCGTCACGCTACGAGCAAGATTCGTCGCGCCGAGGACCTCCGAGAGCTGCACACGCTTGGCTTTCGCGGCGAGGCGCTGCCCTCCATCGCGGCCGTGTCGCGCATGGTCATCGAGACAGCCGCCGAGGGCGAGCCGACAGGAAGCCGCCTGCGGGTGATGGCCGGCCGAATCCAAGGGGTCGAGGACTTCGCGCGGCGCAGGGGAACCACCGTCGAGGTGTGCAACCTGTTCCTGAACACGCCGGTTCGCGCCCGCTTCCTACGGGCGACAGGTGTCGAGACCCGGGCCGTCTCCCAGGTGCTGCACGCGCTCGCGCTTGCCAACCTGAGGGTGCGCTTCGTCTTCGAGTCGAATGGCCGGGATGTCTTCGACCTGGCGGCCGACCGGCGGCTGGAGGCTCGCATCGGCGCGATCTGGCCCGACGCCCAGGCAGCGTCGTTGGTGCCGCTTGCGTCCCGTCGCGGAGGGCTTGGGCTGACGGGGGCGGTGCAGCGGCCCGACCGTGCCCGACCGGGCTTTCGGCGCACACACCTCTTCGTGGGAGGACGCCCGATCCGCGATCCTCGGATCCTCGCGGCGGCGGACCGCGGCTACCGCACCACGATCCCGCAGGACGCCCGCCCCTGGCTCTTTCTCTTCCTATCCCTCCCACCCCAACTCGTCGACGTCAACGTTCACCCTGGCAAGGCGGAGGTGCGCTTCCGCGACTTGGCCGACATCGAGAAGTTCGTCGAGGAGTCGGTACGCGAGGCTCTCGAGGGGATCGAGTCGGCGGCCACCTGGGGCGACCCACCGCCGCTGCAGGTGGTGCGGGAGGCGCCGACCGGCGGACCGAGGGGGGAGGACGAGCCGGAGGGCGACCCGCAGATCCGCCTTCTCCACCCCGAGCGAGAGGCACCGGCCCCCGACGGCGCCTCCGAGGAGGTCTACCTGCCGCGAGCGCCCCGGCCCGCGCTCCTCCAGATTCACAACAGCTTCATACTCGCCGAGACGCGCGACGGCCTGATCATCCTCGACCAGCACGCGGCGCACGAGCGCATCCTCTACGAGCGGATCGTCGAGAGCTTCGAGGATGCGGGGCAGGAGGGCCAGCGCCTCCTCTTCCCCTTCACCATCCGCCTCACCGAGGCCGAGCGGGAGCTTCTCGCAACGGTGGCCCAACCGCTCGCCAAGCTGGGCTTCGACCTCTCCCCCTTCGGGCTCGACGCCGTGCTCGTGCAGGCGGTGCCTAGCCCGCACCGGCACTTCGACGCCGAGACCTGCATCCGCGAGATGATCCGGGAGCTCCTGCACGGTTCCGACCTGATGAGAGCGGCCCGCAACCAGCACGAGCGGGTCGCGATGTCCTTCGCTTGCAAGGCGGCGATCAAGGCTGGCCGGAAGCTGGCCCGCGAGGAGATGCACGAGCTCTTCGACCAGCTCTTCGCCACCCGGTTGCCGTACCACGACATTCACGGCCGCCCGACGGTGGTGCGCCTGGGGCTCTCGGAGCTGCAGAGGAAGTTCGGCCGCAGTTGATCCTCAAGGTCGATGCGACCCCGGCCTTCCTCGCCGTAGTGGGGTGCACCGCCGCCGGGAAGAGTGCGCTGGCGATGCGGGTTGCCCGCGAGCTCGATGGCGAGATCGTGGCGATGGACTCGCGCCAGCTCTACCTGGGCATGGACATCGGCACCGCCAAGGCCACGCCGGAGGAGCGGGTCCTCGTCCCGCACCACGGCCTGGACATCCGCGAGCCGGACGAGCGCTACGGCGCCGGAGAGTTCGCGAGAGACGCGAGGCGCTGGATCGCGGAAATCCGGGGCAGGGAGCGGGTGGCGATCCTCGTGGGCGGCACCGGTTTCTACCTGCGTGCGCTGACCGATCCGCCCTTTGCCGAGCCGCCGCTCGAAGAGGCCGGGCGAAGTGCGATCGAGGCCGCCCTGGCGGCCATGCCGGTCGCCGAGGTCAGGCGGTGGAGCCAGGCGCTCGACCCGGGGCGGGCCGGCCCGGGGAGCGACGACGGGGGGCGGCAGCGGATGACGCGGAGGATCACCGTCGCCCTGCTGACCGGCAGAGCTCTCTCCTGGTGGCACTCCCACCGGCCCAGCGACGGTCGGGGCCTCCTCGGTACCGTCTTCCTGGTGCGGGTGCCGCGCGAGCTCCTCGGCGGGAGGATCGAGCGGCGCGTCGATGCGATGATGCGGGCGGGTCTGCCTGGCGAGGTGGAGCGGCTCCTCCAGGCCGGATACCGCCCGGGCGACGCTGGGATGGACGCGGTGGGGTACCGGGAGGTGGCGTCCCACCTGGCGGGCGAGATCTCCCTCGACGAGGCGGTCGGGATGATCGTGCGCGCCACCAGGCAGTACGCGAAGCGGCAGCGGACGTGGTTTCGCCACCAACTGGGCGGCGGAGCGATCGTCGTCGACGGGACCGCCCCGCTGGAGGAACAGGCCGAGTTGGTGGTCCGCCATTGGCGTATGGACATGGCGGCGGAGGCGATCACGACATGAAGATCGGGATTACCTGCTACCCCACCTACGGGGGGTCGGGCGCAGTCGCCACCGAGCTCGGGATTGGGCTGGCGGCCAGGGGGCACGAGGTGCACTTCATCTCCTACGCGCAGCCCTTTCGCCTCTCCGGCTTCCACGAGCGAGTCTACTTCCACGAGGTCGAGATGGAGCGCTATCCGCTCCTCGAACACCCTCACTACACGCTCGCGCTGGCGGCCGCGATCCACGACACGGCGCTGCGCGAGTCGCTCGACCTGATTCACGTCCACTACGCGATCCCGCACGCCACCTCGGCCTGGGTCGCGCGCGAGATGCTCGAGGAGAACGGCGGGCTGCCGCTCGTCACCACCTTGCACGGCACCGACGTGACACTCGTGGGGCTCTACAGCTCGCTACACCCTATCACGCGCTTCTCGATAATGCGCTCGCAGGGGGTGACTGCGGTGTCGGAGTACCTCAAGGAAGTTACGGTCCGCGACTTCGGCGTGCCCGCCGAGAGCATCCGCGTGATTCCCAACTTCGTGGACACCGGGGTGTTCCGGCGCGACCGCACGCCCTGCCACCGCGAGGCCCTGGCCCCGGGCGGCGAGAGGATCGTCATGCACGTCTCGAACTTCCGACCCGTCAAGAGGGTGGCCGACGTGATCGAGGTCTTCGCGGGGATCCGCAGAAGCGTGCCAGCGCGGCTGGTGATGGCGGGCGACGGTCCCGATCGGCCCCGTGCGGCCGAGCTGGCGGGCTTGCTCGGCGTGGCGGACGACGTCGTCTTCCTCGGCAAGCACGCTGCGGTAGAGGAGCTGCTCTCCTGCGCCGACCTCTTTCTCCTGACGAGCGAGAGCGAGTCCTTCGGGCTGGCCGCGCTCGAGGCGATGGCGTGTGGGGTGCCGGTCGTGGGGTACCGGGCTGGTGGGTTGCCCGAAGTCGTGTCGCACGGCGAGGTCGGCGTGCTGGTGCCGATCGGCGCCACCGGCGAGGCGACCGCTGCGGCTACGGAGCTGCTGGCCGACGCCGACCTTTGGGAGCGCCGGAGCGAGGCGGCCCGCGCGGTCGCTGTGGAGAGTTTCGCGGTCGAAAGGGTGCTGCCGCACTACGAGGCGTACTACATGGAGGTTCTAAGCGAGGGGAGTGCGGGGTGACCTGGTACGAGGGCGTCCTCCTGGGGGTGGTTCAGGGCGCGACCGAATTCCTACCGGTCTCCTCGTCGGGGCATCTGGTGATGGGGCAGACGCTACTGGGCGTCGAGGCGCCCGGGGTGGAGCTCGAGGTCGCCCTGCACCTGGCCACGCTCCTCTCGGTCCTGATCGCGTATCGGGGCCGGATCGCCGAGCTCGCCTTAGGGGCGGTGCACGGCGATCGCGCTCAACTCGGCTACCTGGGCCTCCTTGCGCTCGCCACCGTGCCGACGGCTGTCGTCGGGGTGGCGCTCAGAGACCTCCTCTCGACGCTCTTCGAGCTTCCGGTCGTGACCGGGGCGGCGCTGCTCTGCACGGGGGCTGTACTCTGGACGGCGCGGGCCGCGCTCCGCCGCACTCCGGAGGCTCGCGTAGGGGTCGGTGCCGCGCTCCTGGTGGGTCTTGCGCAGGCGACTGCGATCGTGCCGGGCATTTCCCGGTCTGGGATGACCACCGTCGCGGCGCTCTGGAAGGGCATCTCACCCGGCGAGGCGGCCGCATTCTCCTTCCTCCTCTCGGTCCCGGCGGTGGCGGGTGCGGCGGCGCTCGAGTTGTCGGGGCCGCTTGGCGAGCTTGGCGGCGTGGCGCCGGGCGTGCTCCTGGGTGCGTCCGTGGCTGCGTGCGCCACCGGGGTGGCGGCGATCTCGGTCTTTCGAGCCATGCTCGGCAGGAGGTCGCTCCATCGTTTTGCGCCCTACCTCTGGGTGGTGGGTGCCGCCTTCCTCTGGTCGCTCTCAGGTGACGCGGCGTGAGCGCCGGTCGCACGGAGAGCTGGGAGGGGTTCGGCGAGGCCGAGTGGGCAGGGCGGCTAGGGGTCCTCCAGGTGGAGCTGCACCGGCGGATCGAGTCGACGAGCGACCGCGCGCGGGAGTTGGTCGGCTTCGGCGAGGCGACGCCCTTTGTGATCGTCGCCGAGAGGCAGAGCGCTGGGCGCGGGCGGCGCGGGCGCAGGTGGCTCTCGGATTCCCCCCGAGGCCTCTGGCTCACGGTGGCCATCGGGAGCGGCGGGGCGACGGCACCGACCGCCCCGCTCCGGGCGGGGCTGGCCGCAGCCAGAGGAATCGAGGAGGCTGCCGGGCTGAGCAATGTTCAGGTCAGGTGGCCGAACGACCTAGTGATCGAGGGACGCAAGGTTGGGGGCGTCCTCTGCGAGAAGGTCGGCGCGGCGCTGCTGGTGGGCGTTGGCGTCAATCTCAACCACGCTCCCGGCGACCTTGCGGCCGTGGATCAACCCGCCACCTCGGTGCTCGCCGCGACGGGTCGAGAGACGCCCCGAGGGGATGCGCTGGCGGCGATCGTCCGCGAGCTGCTGGCCGGGTGGACGGACTCGCCATCGGTGCTGACATCCACCGAAATCGCAGAGCTCTCCACTCGCTCGGCGCTCGCCGGGCGTAGGTTGCGAGTCGATGGCGTGGTCGGCGAGCCTTCGGGGAGCGTGCGGTCGGTGCGCAACCTGTCGGCCAGGGCGCTGGCCATAGCGTCCGACGGCGCCCTCGAGGTCGTGGACGACCAGGGCGGGCGCTGGCGGGTGGTGGCCGGGTCGATCCGACCGGGAGGGTAGAGAGGCGAGAGGAGGAGGCCGATGGCCTGCCAGTTGGTAGCCGACGTGGGAAATACCGATACGGTCTTCGCGCTGGCGGAGCCGGATGGCAGGGAAGTCCACGTCCACTGGAGGATCAGGACCGCTGCGGAGCGCACTGCGGACGAGTTCGCGGTCATGCTGCGGAGGCTGCTGGCCGCGTGCGCCAACGAGCATGGCCCGGTCCGTAGGGCCGTGATCGGGTCGGTGGTCCCGGCGTGCGACGTCGCTCTTCGCCGCGCCCTGGGCGAGATCGCCGAAGGCCCGGTCCTCCAGCTGACCGGCGAGGCCACGCTTCCGATCCGGATCGATGTGGAGACCCCGGGGGCGGTCGGCGCCGACCGAATCGCCAACGCACTCTCCGCATGGGACCGCTACCGGCGCGACATCATAGCCGTGGACCTGGGTACGGCGATCACCTTCGACTGCGTGACGGCCGGGGGCGTCTTCCTCGGCGGAGCAATTGCACCTGGCCTGAGGGCTGGAGCGGAGTGGCTGGCCGACCGGATCGCGAAGCTCCCCCGCGTGGATCTGGTGCCGCCTTCCGAGGTGATCGGGCGTAGCACCGAGGCGTGCCTCAGGAGCGGCGTCTTCCACTCCGCCATCGGGGGCGTGGAGGCGATCCTGGAGCGGATTCGGGGGGAGTGGGAGTCGGCCGAGCCCCTCGTGGTGGCGACGGGTGGGTTCTCTTCCACCGTGGGGCCGCTGCTCGCGCGGGTGGACCGGGTGGAGCCGCTCCTCACCCTCGAGGGACTCGCGATTGCGGGGCGGTATCTGGACTGACGGCGGCAGCCCGTGGACAAACCTCCCACGGCAATACCGGGAGGGGTCGGCCCTTCCATAGATTCTAGGCAACCGTCAGGTTAACCCATGTGCCGGGAGTCACCGCAACGCCGCCGGAGTCCGATAGTCGTCTGGTCTGCGACACTGGTGGTTTTCGCGACCCTATTGCCAGCGGTGCCCGCACTTCCGCAGGGTCTGGCGGATCCCCAGCCCGATTCATCGTGCAACCGCTACGAAGATCCCATCTGGGGGCGAGTGACCGCGAACGACGGCCAATCCCACGAGGGCTTCCTTCACTTCCTTGGTTCCAGAGGAGGTGCCACCTGGGCAGACCCGCTCCTGGGGCGGCGGGAGATCCCCGACGGTATCTACCAGCTGTGGCTCGAGGCCGCGAAGGACGGCGTGCCCCACCTGCGCGTCGTAGAGGTGGGAGGCTATCGGGTGACGTGGGAGGAGCGCTACCCGGACTTCGCACAGCCCTCGCGGGCCTCAATTCGCCTCGGGCATGTCGCTTCGCTCAGTCCGGACGGAGAGGGGATCGTTGTCGTCCTGCCCCGGGGTCTTGATGGCGAGCCGGGGGGTGGGGCAGCTAGCGCGGGACGAGTCGGGCTGAGGACCGAGCCACCTTGGCCGGACAACGAGGTGCGGATCGAGAACGCGGATTCGCGAGTCACGATAGGATGGAAGGAGATCACCAGGATCGACTTCTCTCCCGCGCCAGCGGGCGACTCGGGGCGTGTGGCTCCCCGCCCGCTCTATGGGACTGCGGTGGACACCGTTGGGAGATCCTACACGGGGTGGGTAAGCTGGGGGGCGGTGCGCCTGGAGTCGGACTCGCTTGGCAAGATTATCATGCGCGCTGACTCGGTCTCCGACTCGGTCCTGCACAGTATTGCGCACTCGGAGATTGCTCGACTTGAGGGTGTGGCAGCAGTCGAGCGCGCCGGCACGATCACACGCAGCGTAGACCCCGGGTCGGTCCGAGTGGCCGCTCCGGAGTTCGGGGTGGTAGAGATCCCCTACGGGGCGCTTCGGTCGCTGCGGCTGGTCCCTGGCGGCCCCTCGGAGGATTCGCCCGCTGCCAGTCCGTATGTGGACCCCCCCGGGTGGGCCGCTAGATGCGAGTGGCACCGGAGCTGGCCGCTGGCGGGGACGGTGACAACCTCGGGCGGCGAGGAGATCGAGGGCAGGATTCGCTGGAACGCCCTCAAGGAGTGGTCGTGGGAGCTGTTGGAGGGAAGCTCGCGCGGGGTGGACTTCCTGGTGGCTTTCGCCGAGATCGAGCTCATGGAGCGTGACCCGAAGGGGGGACTTCGGGTGTCGCTAGCCGACGGACGGACGCTCCACCTGACGGACGGAGGCGATGTGGACGGGGGCAACCGGGGCGTGCTCGTCTTCCCGACGGTCGCGGAGGCAGGCGGGAGTTGGCAGGGTCAGTCCAGCGGGTGGCGCTACGTCGCCTGGTCGGAGATCGGCGAGGTGCGCCTTCGCCACCGGCGCAGTGGCGAGCTCGGCCGTTGATGCAGGCGGTGCGGCTGGCCGGTGCGGTCGCATGGGTTGCGCTGGCCGGCGCCTCGGCCGCCCCTCGGCTCGAGGCTCAGGTGGCGACCTCCGCGAGCGCCTGCGCCGGAGAGACGGCCCGGGAGCTCCACGCGGCGGCTCAGCGGAGCTGGCGGGAGCTCGACGAGTCGATTGCCCGCTACTCGGCGCTGATCAGGCAGCGCATGGCGGTGCGTCTGCGCGCGCCGCTTAGAGATCGTATCATCTACCGCAGCGAGACCGCGGTGCGCTCCTTCTGGCAGCGCGAGCACGAGGCGGTCACGCAGGTCCTGGGCATGCGCTCGGCCTATCCGGGGCGGGAGACGGCGGTTCGAAGCGACGAATTCGACTGGCTGGACGAGCTTCCCTTCGAGGAGCCATTCGAGCCGGGCGGCGACTACCTCTTCTTCGGGATGATGAGCCCGTACCCGGTCGCGCACCCGCTTGCTCCCGGCTCCGACTCGCTCTACCGCTTCGGGACCGGCGACACCCTGACGCTCTCGCTCCCCGGCGGAGAACGCTTGCGGGCGATACGCCTCGACGTGAGTGCGCGTCAGGCCGACCCGCGCCGAATTAGCGGAGCGCTCTGGATCGAGCCAGAGTCGGGCGCCCTGGTGCGGGCCGTCTACCGCCTCAGTCGCACCTTCGACGCCATGCGCGACGATCCGGAGGTCAGGCGCGAGGAGGAGGGAGGCGCATTCCGGTTCGTTCCGGGGCTACTGCGGCCGTGGACCTTCGACCTCTCCCTCGTGGCGGTCGATTACTCCTTCTGGGAGCACCGCGCATGGCTGCCCAGAAGGATGCGCATCGAGGCGCACCTGCGAGCCGGGATCCTCAACTTCCCCGTCTCGATGGAGACTTGGTACGAGATCGAGTCGGTCACGCTGAAGGACGAGAAGAACCCCGCCCAGGTCGCGGCCGATCTCGGCACCGAAGCCTCCCCGCTCGAGCACGTGCACTTCGGGAGCCGCGAGGAGGCACTTTCCTTCGTCGCCCGGATCCTGGGAGAGGGGGAGGGGGTCGCCTACGAGTCAACGTCCTCCCGCCTGGATGGAAAGCGGCTGATCGCGCCGGTGGAGCGTGAGCTGGTGGCGGTGAGCCCCGTACTGCCGCCGCCGATCTGGCAAGAGACCGCAGGCTTCCTCTCGGAGGACGAGGTCGAGAGGATCCGCCGTCTGCTGAATACCATTACCGTCGGTGCCGAAGTGGCGACCGCTGCCATTACGTGGGGGTGGGGTGGGCACGACCTGCTGCGCTACAACCGGGTCGAGGGTCCCGCCGTGGGTGTGCGCGCCGAGTTCGCGCTGCCCAGAGGGTTCCGGGCGCGGGCGTCCGGCTTCCTTGGAATCGCCGACCTCGGACCAAAGGCACGTCTCGACCTGGTGCGGAGCTCGCTGCTCCGGTCGGTTCAGCTGAGCGCGTTTCACGAGCTGCGCTCCACGGATAGCCGCGCAGGGCACCTCGGACTGGGCAATTCTCTGAACGCGCTGCTCTGGGGGCGAGACGGCGGTCAGTACTACCGCGCAAGAGGGGCAAGTCTCGCCTGGAGGCCGCCCCCGCTGGCGCGCGCGTCCTACTCCTTCTCCGTCTACGCCGAGCGCCAGAGCGCGGCGGCGAACGCCACCTCCTTCTCGGTGCTGCACGCCTTCGACAGCGATTGGGACTTCCCTGCCAACCTAGTCGCCGACACGGCCGACGAGTGGGGCGCGGAGCTCTGGCTGGCACCGCTCTGGGGACACGACCCCGGCGCTTCGCGGCTCGATGCCGAGCTCTTCGTGCGGGCGGCGCTCTGGCGCACTCCGGATGGCGGTGGCGATCCGACATTCTACCAGCAGGCGAGCGCCAGGATCACTGCGGTGCTGCCCGTCGCCGGCGACGGCTGGCGGGGGTGGAGAATGGCTCTCGAGGGGGCGGTCGGCACAACCTGGGGCGACGCTCCCGCGCAGAGGTCCTGGTTCCTGGGAGGGAGGCGCACGCTCCGGGGCTATCCACCCTCGGTGCGAAAGGGGCTCTCGTACCTGCGGGGGAGGATCGAGGTGGCTCGCACCTACGAGTTGGCCTCGCTGATCGCCTTCGGTGACGCAGGATGGGCGGGCGAAGGGGACGGCTTCGAGGTGAACGGGCTGCTCTACGGCGCAGGCGTCGGCGGCAGCTTCCTGGATGGACTGATCCGCCTGGACCTATCGCGCGGACTGACCGGAAGCGAGGGTCAGTTCAGGGTCGAGGCGTACCTGGACGCGCCGCTCTAGCTGCTACCAGCCCCTGCGGTCCGCAGATGCGCCCTGGCGGCAGGAGGGGCGCTGCATCCATGCTGGATCGCTTCGCCGCTCGCGCGAGGTTATCCGCTGATCGCTAGATTAGCTTCAGCCGCCTAAGATACCCGTATTGTAAATCATACTTTACAAAATGTATATCGCAATGTACAACGTACAGGGGGCGCTACCATCGGTGCCCGGCAATGAAACTCCTCGGTGCGATCTGGACGGGAGGCGTCGCCCCTTGTCCGGGCGGCCATCGGCATTAGCTATAGCGTAGGATGACGGCCGGACGAGAAGGGCTGACGAGGCGGGAAGCGGCCCGCTACGCTCGCCACCTTGTGCTCCCCGAGGTGGGAAGGGATGGACAGGAGCGGCTGAAGGAGGCCCGCGTGTTGATCGTGGGCTTGGGTGGGCTGGGGTCTCCGGCTGCCCTCTACCTCGCGGCTGCCGGAGTCGGCACTATCGGGGTAATGGACGCGGACTCGGTGGAGCTGAGCAACCTCCAGCGCCAGATTCTGTACGGAACCGGCGACCTGGGCTCACCCAAGGTCGATGCGGCTCTGGCGCGGCTCCGGGACGCCAATCCGCACGTCGCGGTCCAGGCAGAGGGGATGCGGATGACCTCCGCGAATGCGCTTCGAGTCGTGGAGGAATACGACATCGTGGTCGACGGGAGCGACAACTTCCCAACCCGCTACCTCGTCAACGACGCCTGCGTGCTTGCGGGCAGGGCCAACGTCTACGGGGCCGTGCACCGCTGGGAAGGGCAGTTGGCGGTCTTCGCGGCCGAGGGCGGACCCTGCTACCGGTGCCTCTTTCGCGAACCGCCGCCGCCGGGCATGGTCCCGAGCTGCGCCGAAGCCGGGGTGTTCGGGGCGCTGCCGGGGGTGATCGGTGGCGCCCAGGCGATGGAGGCGCTGAAGCTGCTCCTTGGGGTGGGCCGACCACTCGTCGGACGCCTCCAGATCTTCGACGCGCTCCGGTGTCGCTGGCGTGAGATCGAGGTGCGTCGCGACCCCGGCTGCGCGGTCTGCGGGGACCGGCCGACCCAGACCGGGCTGATCGACTACGAGCTCTTCTGCGGATCTGCGGCCGGGGGACGGCCTCGGGGCGAAGCGACGATCGGGATCGTAGAGCCGGAGGAGCTGGCAGCGGTGCTAGCCGGCGAGCCGCGTCCCCTTCTGCTCGATGTGCGCGAGCCAGCCGAGTGGTACGCATTCAACCTGGCCGACCTCGGCGCGGTTCTCGTGCCGCTCGGCGAGCTCCCGGGGCGGCTGGACGAGGTTCCGCCCGCGCGACCGATTGTCGTCTACTGTCATAGCGGGGCGCGGAGCCTGCAGGCAGCCGAGGCGCTGGCTGGGTGGGGCTTTGCGGACGTGCGCACCCTGGAGGGGGGAATCGCGGCGCAGCACGGGATGCATGCGCGCTCTCGGACTCTCTGATCGCCACGGGAGCTGGGAGATGGGGCGCGCTGCTTCCCGAGTCAGGCCTGACCATCCGGGGGCGTCCACATACGGACTGCTGCGGGGTGACCGACGGGGAGTGTTGACACGCCCGCCTCCGCCTGCGATACTCACTGTCGGCTTGTTAGCACTCGCACTCGAGGAGTGCTAACAAGCTTCGACTACCGGCACCGACGTCGCCGAGGTTCGGGCGCGTCGGGCCGCGTTCTGGGAGCTCGGCGTGCGATCCGGCTTGGATCCGCGCCCAACACGCACAGCACCTCAAGGAGAAGCGTATGTCTGCCGCGAAGAAGATCCAGCCTTTGGCGGATCGGGTTGTGGTCAGGGCCTTGGAAGAGGCCGAGCAGATGCGGGGTGGGCTCTACATCCCCGACACCGCCAAGGAGAAGCCGCAGGAGGGTGAAGTGATCGCCGTCGGGCCCGGCAAGCTGAACGAAGACGGGAACCGGATCCCGATGGAGCTGAAGCCCGAGGATCGGGTGCTCTACGGCAAGTACAGTGGGACCGAGGTCAAGGTGGACGGCGACGACTACCTGATCCTCCGCGAGTCCGACATCCTCGCCATCGTCCAATAACGCGAGAACCACCAGGAGACAAGAGAAATGGCAGCGAAGGAACTTGAATTCGACATGGAGGCGCGTAGGCGGCTCAAGGCCGGCGTCGAGAAGCTCACCCGTGCGGTGAAGGTCACCCTGGGCCCGAAGGGCCGCAACGTCGTGATCGACCGCAAGTTCGGATCCCCGACCGTCACGAAGGACGGCGTCTCGGTGGCGAAGGAGATCGAGCTCGAGGATCCCGTCGAGAACATGGGCGCACAGATGGTCAAGGAGGTCGCGACGAAGACCTCCGACGTCGCTGGCGACGGAACCACCACGGCCACCGTGCTGGCCGACGCGATCTACGGCGAGGGCCTCAAGAACGTCACCGCCGGAGCCGACCCGATGGGCATCCGCCGCGGAATCGACCAGGGGGTCGAGGCAGTCGTCGAGGCGCTCGCCGCCGCGTCGACCGAGACGAAGGGCAAGCGCGAGATAGCGCAGGTCGGCGCCATCTCGGCCAACAACAACATGGAGATCGGCAACCTCATCTCCCAGGCCATGGAGAAGGTCGGCAAGGACGGCGTCATCACCGTCGAGGAGGCGCGCGGCCTGGAGACCGAGCTGGACACGGTCGAGGGCATGCAGTTCGACCGCGGCTACCTCTCGCCCTACTTCGGGCCCTCGAGGACCCGATGATCCTCGTACACGACAAGAAGATCTCATCGATGAAGGACCTCCTGCCGATCCTCGAGAAGGTCGCGCAGATGGGCCGTCCGCTGATGATCATCGCCGAGGACGTCGAGGGCGAGGCGTTGGCCACGCTGGTTGTGAACAAGCTGCGCGGCACGCTGAAGGTCGCGGCCGTCAAGGCGCCTGGATTCGGCGATCGCCGAAAGGCCATGCTGCAGGACATCGCGGTCCTGACTGGAGGCCAGGTGATCTCCGAGGAAGTCGGCTTCAAGCTCGAGAACGCGGTTGTCAGCGATCTGGGCACGGCGAAGCGGGTCGTCATCGACAAGGACGACACCACGATAATCGACGGTGCCGGCTCCGAGGATAAGATCCAGGGCCGCATCGAGGAGATAAAGGTGGCGATCGACAAGTCCTCGTCCGACTACGATCGCGAGAAGCTCCAGGAGCGTCTCGCGAAGCTGGCCGGCGGCGTGGCGGTGATCAACGTCGGCGCGGCGACCGAGACCGAGATGAAGGAGAAGAAGGCCTTGGTCGAGGACGCCCTGCACGCGACTCGGGCAGCGGTCGAAGAGGGCATCGTGCCCGGTGGCGGCGTGGCGCTCCTGCGGGCGCAGCGCGCGCTCGACGGCCTGGATGTCGATCACGAGGACGAGCAGGTCGGCGTGAACATCCTGCGGCGCTCCCTCGAGGCGCCGATTCGTCAGATCGCGGCGAACGCGGGCGCTGAGGACTCGATCGTGGTGGCTAAGGTGCGCGAGGGCGAGGGCGGCTATGGCTACAATGCGCAGAGCGACAGCTACGAGGACCTGGTCGGGGCTGGCGTGATCGATCCGACCAAGGTGGTGCGCAGCGCGCTGCAGAACGCCGCGTCGATCGCGAGCCTGCTGCTTACCACCGAGGCGGTCGTCGTCGAGAAGCCCGAGGAGGAGAAGCCGCCGATGCCGGGTGCTGGCGGCGGCGACATGGGCGGGATGTACTAGAGGTATCCCGGACGGGGGGTCGGGCGCGGGTGGTGGCGCGCTCGGCTCCCCGATGAGCAGGGCCCACCACCTGCATCCCGCTCAGGCCGGATGCGGAACGCCACTACCAGTTCCGGTCGGGGGACACGGTCTCCGTACGCCTGAGCGACGGCCGCGCCGTGCGCCCACTCATCCCCGCCATGTGAATGGATTCACGATTTCGACTCCCGAAGGCTCGAAGTCCTTAGCGTTACGCGTGACCACCACAAGTCCGTGGACAAGGGCGGTGGCTGCGATCAGGCTGTCCCTGACCGGCATCGACTTCCCGCGAGCGCGAAGCTCGGCGAGAAGCTCCGCCCAACGCAGTCCAGTATCCGCATCCAGCGGAACGCAATGGACCCGGCGGACGACCTCATCGAACCACAGTTCAAGTACATCCCGGCTCCGGCCCGGCCCAAGCAGACGTATTCCGAACCGGACTTCCCCCAGCACGACCGGATTCACGGCCATGTCCCGCTCATGGGTTCGCAGCCACCGGACTACCCTGGGACTGGGAGTCGGCTTCGTGGCTTCCGAAAGGACGTTGGTGTCAACCAGGTATCTGATCGTCCGGCTCCGAGAATCCAGGACCCTCGAGGTCCGCTGTTGACTCGGTTGGAACGGGTACGAACCAGCCCCTCTCCGGGCAGGCCAGCAACAAGTCCGCCAACCCCAGGTTCACCGGCGCACCGGCACGCGCGAGGCGATACACGCCTGGCCCGAGCCGCTCGATTTCGAATTCCTCGCCGGGGGCGACTCCGTCACGTCGGCGCAACTCGGCCGGGAGGACGAGTTGCCCTTTGGTTGAGATCACGGTCTTCATGGCTGGTAAGATACAAGACTTACTGAGATTCGCCAACCGATGGAGAGTCGGCCCACGGAGGTCGTCCCATGGGCCAGCGGATATCGATTGAGTGGACCGAAGTCACATGGAGCCCTACGAGCGAAATGACGACCGGTTGCAACGTAGCCGGTCGCGCGGGGGCGTCCGAAGGGTGTCTCGCTGGTCGTCCACCGGTTGGAGACGGAGCAATATCCGGGTTAGATTCTCCCCGCAGTAGCAACGGGACGATGCGGGGATACGCAGCTCCCCCGCCGGGTGGGTGGCTTGCGGGGTCTCACGGGGTCTTCGTCTTCGGCGTTGACAGGAGCGGCGGGAGGACGACCGCAGATGACGGGCTCGGAGCCGGGCCCGCGGAGATCGCCGAAGGGCGGCGGGAAGACAGAGCGGGCGAGCCGTCGCAAGCGGAAGAGGAGGCGCAGGAGGAGGAGGTGAGGTGGCGGTGCCCGCCTTCCGGAGGCTGGGAGAGTCGGGGATGGTGAGGTCGCCGCGAAGTGAGTGGCCCGATGGTAGCCGGACTCGCTCTCCCATCTCCTGGCGGTCGGTCGCCGCGTTCGCCCTTCGAAGTCGTGCCGGGGCCGCCGGCTGTACACCCTGATCCGCGAAGACCTCGCAGCTGAGCCGGATTCGTCCGGTACCGAGGTTCCCTTCCCCTACGACAGTTTTCGGCGTAGTTTCGGTAATCCGAATCCCACGCGAACACTGGCAACACGGAGCATGCCGCATGGGCCAGCGGACATCGATTGAGTGGACCGAAGTCACCTGGAACCCGACGACCGGGTGCACGAAGGTGTCGGAGGGGTGCGACAACTGCTATGCGGAAACGCTGTCCCGGCGGCTGTTGAGCCGGATCTACCGTCGGCGTCTGCCCGTGGTGGACACGGCGGCCAACCGTGCCGATCCGTTCGCCGTAAGGGTCTGGCCGGAGCGGCTGGAGCAGCCGGCTGGGTGGAAGGGGCGGCACCTTGTGTTCGTAAACTCGATGTCGGATCTGTTCCACTGTGACATCCCCGTGGATTTCCTGCGGGCGGTCTTCGAGGTCATGCTCGATGTGGACCGGCACACGTACCAGGTGCTGACCAAGCGGCCAAGCCGGGCGGCGCGTTTCGTGCGGGAGAATGGGGATCTGTTTGGCGGGGGAGGGCTGCCGCCGCATATCTGGATCGGGACATCGACGGAGAACCAGAAGACGGCGTACAGGATTCGGCATCTGAAGGAGGTTCCGGCGGCGGTGCGGTTCCTGAGCTGCGAGCCGCTGATCGGGCCGCTGAGCCTGTGC
>JAGWBP010000038.1:0-2677 GCA_021295835.1 Gemmatimonadota bacterium
TCGGAGTCGGCCAACGGGAGAAGGGAAGGCTCACTAAACTGAATCGACAAGTGTCTCACAATCGTTGGCAGGTTCCGGGGTGGCGTGTGGTTTCGGCCTACAACACGGCAGAGGATCGGAACCGCACAGTCATCGAAACGGCGAACGGCAAGAGCCACCAGCTTTTCGTCGCGCCGTTGCCGCAACGCCGATTCGGAATCGGGCTGGCTCTACGGTTCTGAAACCCCCCGGATCGCCCGAATCCGCACACGTCGCCAACGGAGCCAGCGCCGGGGCGAAGGGGGTAGGCGTCTAGGTGGGTTCGGTGCTCGGGTGCGGGCGGGGCTTCGCTCCGGAGAGATCGCGGGGGAGCGCTGCAACACGTCCCTCGCCACGAACTCTCTGGCTGCCATCTCCGCGTGCGTCCGATCGTGCCCAGCGCCGCCGAACGTGCGGGCCGGGGCGCCGTCGCCCGCTACTACCGGGGCTAGGGTCCGTATCCGTAGGGGGGGGGGGCTCGCCACAGCACCAGCCACAGCGCTTCGTCCTCGACGTTGGCCACGTCCTCCGCGCCGGGGAACCGCCAGATACCGCGGCACTCCCCGGACGGGGGGCCGCCGGACGGGGGGCACTGCGGGCTCTCCAGGTCCGTGGGGTACAGGCTACGCTCGATCCACAGCTCCCATAGCGACATCTGCTTGATCTCCCACTCCACCCTCCCCTGAGCCACCCGGCCCTGGTGCAGCCGCACGTCCACGGCCAGCCTGGTAGGGTAGTGGTCCACTAGCCCGAGCCCCGGCATCCCTGCTGCGGTGTCCGCCAGGTCCGCAGCGGTGAAAAGCATCTCGGGGCCATCCGGCCATACTGTGCCTTCGATCACGACGGCGGCCTCGATCCCGGCGAGCCCCTTCGGGTCGGCCAGGTCGGATAGGGCCACCAGCCGCAAGTCCGCAACTGGTTCGGGCGGAACCCCCATTCTGCACCCGGTGGCCATCACGGCCGCCGCGACCGCCAACGTTTGCAACGTCCGTCTTGTCTTCATTGTTCTACCCTCATGTTGTGCTTCCACGTGCTGCGGATGGAGTCGGGGTGCCAGTTCGACGGCTCGCGAGCGTCCTCCCTTGAATCGTGGGGCGGGTCGATGCCGGGGAACGTGCTGTCGTGCAAGGCCGTGTCCACACGGTTCTCCAGACACCACACGAAGTCGGCGACGTCGTTGCGCTTCTCCCAGTCGGGCCGGCCCCGTTGCCTGTACTTCACCTCGCACGTCGCGAACACATCCATGACGTAGCGGGAGGGGTAGGTGGTCTTGTCCTCAGGCTCAAGGCGTTCGACACCACCGGGGCCCCACGCCACCGTGTCGACCAGGTCGTTGAAGAGCGCGGCGATGTGCGCCTCGACCTTGGGCTTCGGGGTGGTCGGCTTGCCCTTATGAGTGTCCCGAACCGTCTCGACCTCGTAGCTGCGGCCATTCTCGTTGGGCGACACCACCCACCCGCCGTAGCTGGCGAGCCCCTCCGAGAAGGCGCAGCCGTAGGACGTCGGGAGATAGTAGCTCGGGCGCGCGACCCGCCAGCACGCCCCGAACAGCCCCCACATCCCGCCCATCGACCGATGGTGCAGCGCGTGCGCGTACTCGTGCGCGGCAACCCATAGGCTGCGCCAGCCATTCTCCCCGAACACGATCTTCTCCCCCCAGCCCCTCAGGCCCTTATAATAGTACGAACGACGCCTTCCCCGGTCAATCTTCCAGTTGATGCGTTTCCGCTCGTACCCGAAGCGGTCGTTTATGACCGGGATCGCGTCGCTGAGGTTCCGCCAGGCGAGATAGGTCCAGGCGCGGCCTCTCAGGCTCGACCGAACCTCGGTAGGGTGGCATTGGCTCCGGTGGGCCACCCAGCGGTTTACCCACTTGTCCCTACCCTGCACGTAGCGCGTCTCGGGCAGCTCCATTCGTCCCCTGTACATCGGCCACCTCTCCGTAGGACACGGAAACTCCACAATCCCGCTCTCGGGCACGTAGCGCCACATCCCCGCTCCCGTGGTATCCCATCCGTCGGTGCTCAGCCACGCCCACACCCTGACGCCGACCGCCGCCCGCCTCACGGCCCCGTCCAGGTAGGTCACCTCGACACGCATGACCTCGTGCTCGTCGTCCGCCTCCTGGGCCAGAGCCAGAAGCTCCGCCACCGTCGTGAACGGGCCGGGCATCGGCGCAGCGTCCTCGGCGAAGACCGAGTCCTCGAATACCTCCGTGAGCCTGCCGCCGGTCTCCGAGACAAGCATCCATGCCTGGTCGTAGGACTCGTCGGAGAGATACGGGCCGAGAGCGCTCGCGGGGCCGTGCGCGTCGGCGATCACGGCGGCCATGTAGTACCCCGCCGCCTCTCCGGGAACCGTCACCGTCCGCCTCCACGTGTCGCCCTTCCGCATCCTCGACAGCCTCCAGCTCGCCGTAGCCGGAATCGTCCGGCCCAGCGGGTAGAACGGAGTCCGCCCCGCCCCCGCATGGTCCATCGCCGCCTTCGTGGGCAGCATGAAGACCACCTCCCCGCCGTCGATGGCCTCCTGGGCCTCCCCGGAGATCGTCAGCGTAACCGGGGCGTTCGGCCGCAGCCCCCCGCTAGCCGAGATCGATAGCGGCAGCCTCGCCGTGAACGGATCGAAGATCGTGTCTCCGCCGCCCGCCGTACTCGCC
>JAGWBP010000038.1:2690-14704 GCA_021295835.1 Gemmatimonadota bacterium
CGTGTCGGCGGGCGTGGCGGTGCCGGTCGGGGTCGGGTCCGCGCACACGGCCACCGCCACACACAGCACAGCGGCCAGGGCGAAGCCAGGCGCAAGGGTTCGGTTCGGTCGCATCGTCAGGGCTCCCTTCCAATGGTGGATGTGTCCGGCCCGCACGGCAAGCCGGGCCGGTTCGCCAGAACATTCGGAATGGGAGGAAAACCCACACTACGTCCCCGCTTGTTCGCCGGTGGGACGCGGGCGGCAGACTGACCGCCCGGCCCCAACCGATACCGGCTCTTGTATTCGGCGGGCGGCCCGGCGGAATCGCCGTAATCGGCCTCCCATTGCCGAAGTGTTCTGGCACCGGGCAACGTGGGGACCGCCAGCCAGCCGCGCAAGGCCGCCGGTCCGGCGCGCCGCCGTCAGGATGGGGTACCGGCGGCCACAGCCCGGACGCATGTAGGGCCGCGCCCCGGACTCGTTGCCGGTCGGGGTGTCCTACCAGGTGCGGCCAAGGCCACCGAGGTTCGCGAATCCGGCGGGTTACCAGTTCAATGTTGGTCCATCCGCACTTCTCGCACCGGACCTTGCGCTGGCGGCCGCCTTCGACGGCGCGCCACAGGCCAGCCGGCCGGTAGGTGCAGACGTTGCCTCGGGCGGGGTACTGCGGGTCGCGGCATCCGCCGTTGGGCCAGCGCTTCGGGTCGGTGGTGGTCTCGGTCATGGGTGCTTCTCCTGGGTGGTGTGCGTCGCAGGGTCGCCGGGGTCTTCGCGGGTCAGGGTCGTCATGACCCCTTCGCCGCAATCCTGCCGGTGGCTGGTGAGCCACCAGACCGCTGACCGATCACCGGGAACTTCTCGTCGACCACCCCCTCCAGTGCCTTGAGAAGCTCTTTGAACCGCTGGTCTACCGCCTCGAATCCTTCTTTGACCTGCTGACCCAGGGAGTCGAACCGTCCTTCTAGGGAGTCGAGGCGTGGCCCGACCTCCTCCTGGAGGACTAGGCGTAGCACTTCCTCTGTCAGCATCTGTGAGTCTCCCGTGAGTGCGTGTGGGCGCGAGCGAGAAATCATACTATCCAGGATAGCGCACCTTCGCGCCGGAGAGATACTTGACTGACGTCCTCGCCGACGCTGTGCCTGACCGTGTCGTGCTCCGTCCCGTTCCGGCGTAGGCCGTCGCGCCGTCGGTGTAGACTGTCGCCTCCAGAGTGGCATGGCCGTCCACGAACCCCCGCAGGGTCTCGCCGTCCGTCCGGTCGACGATCCGCGCGGCCACCCCGTTGCTATTTCGGTCCTTGGCGCTTGGCGCTGGAATTCTCCCGCAATCGCCGGGCCAGCTACATGTCTCCGGTCAGGCTCTACATCTTCGCGAGCTTCGCGTTCTTCCTGTTGCTCTCGCTGGTGGGGGACTTCGGACCTCTGGCTGAGGACTGGACGGAGCGGCAATGGATCCAGAGATTCATGCTGCTGGGAATGATCGATATCCTTCACGATCCCTCGGTCGTGCCCCGGCGCTTCGTCGCCAACATGCCTGTTGCTCCGGCTGGTAGCCAGCCAGGGCGTCGCGACCCCGAACGTCTCGGAGTAAGTTGAATGCTGAATTGCGCAGACGAAGGCGGAGACGGATGCTGCTGGCGTCCGTCAGGAAAATCGCGCTTGTGCAGGAAACCACATCGTCTTGCATGCACCGCCGCAGCGCTCCTGTTGCACGTGCTGCCAGGCTCTGCAGCGGGCCAGGGGGTGCTCGAAGGCACCATTCGAAACGCCACGACGGGTGCCCCCTTGGCTGGCGCACAGGTCGCCATCACCGCGCTCAACCTTGGTGGGATCGCCGATGCGGGCGGGCACTTCGAGGTCACCGACGTCCCGGCAGGGACCCACACGGTGCAGATCAGCCTGATCGGCTACGCGACCGTCACCCGCGAGGTTGCCATGACCGCTGGCGAGCGCGCGCAGCTCGACGTCGAGCTGAGAGAGACGGCACTCGCCCTCGAAGGACTGGTCGCCGTTGGAACGCGATCCCGACCCCGCACGGCCACCCAGTCGGCGGTTCCGATCGACGCGATCTCGTCGCGGGACTTCATCGAGCAGGGCGACACGGACCTGAACGACCTGCTCCGCACGGTGATCCCGTCGTTCAACGTCAACCCGCAGGCCGTTGGAGACGCAGCCAGGATCATTCGGCCCGCCAGTCTGCGCGGACTGGCCCCCGACCACACCCTGGTGCTGGTCAACGGCAGGCGCCGCCACCGCGCGGCGGTGATCACATGGATCGGGGGCGGGTTCGCCGACGGCGCCCAGGGGCCGGACATCTCGTCGATACCCGCGATCGCGATCCGGCAGGTCGAAATCCTTCGCGACGGGGCGTCGGCCCAGTACGGCTCCGATGCCATCGCCGGCGTGATGAACCTCGCTCTTAAGGACTCCCGCTCGGGCGGAAGCGTCGAGTTCAGGACGGGCACGTACTGGGAGGGCGACGGCGAGTCGTACACGCTGGCCGGGAACATCGGACTGCCGCTGGGCGAGAATGGCTTCGCCAACATGAGCGCCGAGTTCGGGGAGTCGAATCCCACGAGCCGCAGCGTGCAGCGCGACGACGCGGCGGCCGTAATCGCGGCGGGCAACACGCACGTCAGGGACCCGGCGCAGATCTGGGGGGCACCCACCGTCGACAACGACCTCAAGCTGTGGGGGAACTTTGGGCGCTTTCTCGGGGACAGGTTGCAGCTCTACGGCCACGCGAACTATGCAAGCGAAACTGTGACCGGGGGGTTCTTCTTCCGCAACCCGAACACGCGCGGGGGGGTTTTCAGTCTGGACGGGGGTAGGACGCTGCTGGTTGGCGACCTGCTCGACGCGCAGGACGGGGTACTGGATGGTTCGGCGGGCTGCCCGACGGTCACGATCACCAACTCGTTGCCGGACCCGGTCGCGCTGGCGCGGGTGTTCGAGGACCCGAACTGCTTCACCTTCCAGGAGATGTTTCCCGGGGGCTTTACCCCCCAATTCGGCGGGGATGTGCTGGACGCGTCGGTCGTGGGGGGAATTCGGGGACACACGCGCGGTGGGCTGCTCTGGCACGTCAGCGCGGGCTACGGCCGGAACGCTATCGACTTCTTCATCGACAACACGGTGAACGCGTCGCTGGGGCCCGAGTCTCCGTCGTCGTTCGACCCAGGCGTCTACCAGCAATCCGAGCTGAACCTCAACGTCGATGTGAACTACGCGGCCAGCGACATGGTCAACATCGCCGGCGGCGCCGAGTTCCGCGACGAACACTTCGAGATCGGGATCGGTGAGACGGCATCGTGGCGAATCGGCCCGCTCGCGGCCCAGGGCTTCAGTGCCGGCTCGAACGGCTTCCCCGGCTTCAGCGACATCGCGGCGGGTGATTGGCATCGGACCAACTTCGCCGCCTACGGCGACATGGAAGTGCGGGACAGGGACGACCGCTGGACCCTGGGCACGGCGCTGCGGGCGGAGCAGTTCGAGGACTTCGGAACCACGGCGAACTGGAAGGTGGCGGGGCGTTACGGCCTCGGCGACTCCTTCGCGGTCCGTGGGAGCGCGAGCACCGGGTTCCGCGCCCCCACACCGGGTCAGCAGAACGCCTTCAACGTCTCCACCCAATTCGACCGGACGCTGGGAGACCTGGTCAACAACGGGACGATTCCGTCGACGTCGCGCGTGGCCGAGATCAAGGGGGGCAAGCAGTTGGACGCCGAGAAGTCACTGAACACCAGCCTGGGGATCGTCGTCGAGGCGGGTGTGTTCACGGTTTCGGCGGACTACTTCAGGATCGCGCTGTCCGACCGGCTGGCGCTCAGCAAGGTCTTCGCGCTCGACGCGGCCGAGGCCGAGCGGTTGATCTCGGAAGGGATCACGAGCGCGAGGAACCTGGCCAACTTCCGCTTCTTCACCAACAGCTTCGACACGCGGACCCAGGGCGTTGACGTGGTGGCGTCCCTCTCGCCGGCGGGGATGACCGGTACGCACTTCAGCTTCGCCCTCAACCACACGAGCACGAAGGTGACCCGTCACGACCCCGAGATTCTCAGCGACGTCCGCATCCACCAGTTGGAGGACGCCCTCCCCGGGACGCGCTGGACGGCGTCGGGTCGCCGCACCTGGGGCGGTGTATCGGCGCTGGCGCGGCTGAGCTACTACGCAGGCTGGTTCGACTCCCGCGACGACCGGTCCTATCCGGGTGAGTACATCGTGGACCTCGAGGCGTCGTACACCGTGAGCGAGTCGGCCTCGATCACGATCGGCGGCCAGAACGCGCTCAACCAGTACCCCGAGGAAAATCCCGACGCGGCGGCCATCTCCGGCAACCGCTACAGTCCGGCGACGCCCTTTGGAGCGAGCGGAGGCTTCTACTACCTGAAGGCCGGATTCAACTGGTGACGCGGCTGCGGATCCCGGCGGGTGCCAGGAAGCGTTTCGGGGGTCGCGCGTGCCCGTGCCGTGCTGTTTGAAGAAGTCGGCCGTGCCCTTGGGCAGCAGGGGGTCGTCCGGGATATTGGTCAGCAGCCGCGCGCCCGTCTGGATCCTTGCACATGGGTCTACCTCCAGATACGTTGAGTTGGCACATATGGACCCGCCAACAGGAGGTGTGCCGTGTCTGCAGATTATCGCCACCGAACTCCCGGCGCTCTTCGGCTCGCCCTGGGCGTCTCCGTCCTAGTCGCGGTCGCCGCCTGGGTGGTCGGGTGCGGCGAGCCTCGGCCGCCAGTTGCAGTCGGGAGTATGCCGGAGCTGACGGTCCAGGTCGGCAGCACCGAGTCGGTCGATCTCGCGGGGTACTTCAGCGACCCGGACGGAGACGAGCTCTCCTACGCGGCAACCTCCTCCGACGCCGAAGTGGCGAGCGTCGCCATCTCGGGTGACTCCGTGGCGGTAACGGGGGCGGCGATTGGGAGCGCGGAGATCACCGTGACGGCCTCCGACGGCAGTTCCCCGGCATCGCAGGACTTCACCGCATCCGTCCGCCTCACCGACCGGAGAGTGTTGGAGATCCTGTACGACGAACTGGGCGGCGACGGCTGGAGAGAAAACACGAACTGGAAAACCGACAAGCCCCTTGACGAGTGGACCCGGGTGAGAACCGATTTGGACGGCCGGGTTATTACGCTGTATCTCCAGGGTCTTTCGCTCACCGGCGAGATTCCGCCGGAGCTGGGGGACCTGTCGAGTCTCGAAGAGCTGCATCTCACCTCCAATTCGCTGACCGGCGAGATTCCGCCGGAGCTGAGCAACCTTGCAAGTCTCCGCTTCTTGGAGCTCGATCACAATTCGCTGACCGGCGAGATTCCGCCGGAGCTGGGCAACCTTGCAAACCTCCGCTTCTTGTATCTCCGTAACAATTCTCTCACCGGCGAGATTCCGCCGGAGCTGGGGGACCTGTCGAATCTCGAGCGGCTGGATCTCTCTATCAATTCGCTGACCGGCGAGATTCCGCTCGATTTCCTCAACCTATCGTCGCTAGCGTTGTTCGCTTGGGACGACAACGACGGCCTTTGTTTGCCGAACACGAACGAGTTCGACTATTGGCTGGAAGGACTCGAGGGTTGGGTCGGCCCGAGGTGCGATTGAGTTCAGGATTGGCTTTGCTTCCAGGGCAACGCGTTATCCGGCATCGCTGCGCTCCACCAACTCGTACACAGCCACGCTTTGTTCCTCGAATTCGCCGCGCTCCAGCAGGAGCACCCAGTCCGGGCCTGCGTCGAGGAGGTTCGAGCGAGCCGGGATAGTGAGCCGCCGAACCCAGGTGCCATCCGGGTCCAGCAGGTGGAGTTCCTTCCTCGGCGCCCTCCACATGTGGGTCGCGACCCACACACTGCCGTCCGGCAGGGCCAGGAGGCCATCCGATTCGTAGGCGGGGAAGCGTTCCGGCAAGTCGTCCCGAATCTCCGGCCAGCTCTCCCGCTCGAAGCGCCGCCGCTCCGCGGGGGTGTCGTATCGAGCCAGATAGGCGCTCAGGTACCGTTCCAGGTGCTCGCCAGTAACCTCAAGGTTCGGCCCCGCCCACCGCGCGACACGCGTGATGCGGCCAGTCCAGTCGACGTGTACGAGTTCGTAGTCGTCGGCCGACCCGTACCACACGCCGGTGCCCGTGGCTGCGAAGGCCAAGCTCTTACCCCAGGTTAGCGGCATGGAGGCACCATGCTCGGTATAGGTGCGGCGCTCCGTTCCGGGAATCCCCTCGGCCAACGTGACCACACCATCGTCCCCTTCCCAACTCACCGCCATCTCCCAACGATAGATCTCACCGACCCTCGCCAGTCGGCTGTCCCACTCCCTTTCCGGCCAGCCAACAAAGACCAGATCGCCGTTTGGCGGGCAGGCGGGGCTGCCGTATGGGTTCACTCCAGTCCCGGCAAGTGCCCGAGTGTGGATTACGTTCCCCGTTTCGCGGTCCAGCCTCGTGATGCGGTCCAGGTGCCAGTCGAAGACCGTGATCGCCGTTCCCGGACAGCCACGTAGCAACCTGACTCCCCCGTACTCCCCCGGCCCCTCGCCTTGTCGCCCGCTCGTCCATACATGGCGACCACGAGCGTCGAACATCCGGATCTCGTAGCTTTGCTCGTCCGCCACGACGATGCCGCCGTCCTCCAGCCGGACCCCACCTTCGATATTGCTGAACAGGTATTCGGTCGGGCCATCCAGGATGCCGACCCGCAGTTGCGGCTCGTCCGCCAAGATCAGGTCGGGGGATCCAGGGGTCTCGCTCTCGACCACCGTCTGAGCAGCGAGCGTGGTGGGTGAAACCGCTAGCTGTGCGGCCAGGATTGCGGCAGGGTGGATTGCCCGGTTCAACCGGTGCCGGTTGCCATGAGCCATTTTCCAAAACCTCCACGAATGCGGGATCGATGTAGGCGGACGGACTCCGCCGAATATACACTCTGCCGCGCGGAGCACCTCCACACCTTACCGAATCACGCGGTCCAGCGGGGATGGAACGCGGACGCGCCGCCCCTTCAGCCCCCCTGAAAGCGCGAGTAGTGGAGCAAGGCAACCAGCGACTTCGCGTCCGTCAACTCGCCCGACCTCGCGAGTTCCAGCGCCCGCGCGAGCCCCATCCGAATTGGCTGCAGAAACTCGTCCCGGTCCAGCCGGGCCCGACCCTCGCCGAGGCCCAGCGCCGCGAAGAGACGAATCCGCTCGTTGGTGAAGCCCGGAGTGGTGTGAATCGTCGTCAGCGGAAGCAGCGTCGCCGCCGTCAGCCCGGCCTCCTCTGCGAGCTCCCGCCGGGCGCATTCCTCCCAGCTCTCGCCCTCCTCGACGATCCCCGCCGGGATTTCGTAGATCTCGCCACCGGCGGCGTAGCGGTACTGACGCAGAAGCAGCACGTCGGGGTCCGCGTCGGCCGGCTCTCCGAAGATCGGCAGCACGGCCGCCGCCCCGCGGTGGCGCACGAGTTCCAGCTCGCCGAGCGAACCGTCGGGGAAGCGCACGGTGTCGATACTGAGATGCACCACCCTGCCGTCGTGAACGGTCCGCGATCCGACGAGCGCCCCGTGGTCCTCGCTCACGGACCCGACGCCGGCGTAGGCGCCTCGTGCACGGCCACCTCGCCCATGCCCAGCCCCTCCAACTGGGATCGGACCGCATCGGCATCTCCCACCACCACCGTGCAGAGGCCATCTGGGTGGAGATGCCGTCTGGCCGCCCGGGCGGCCTCCCCGCAGGTGACCTCGCGCACCCGGTCGCGGTAGCTGCGGTTGTACTCCTCCGGCAGGTCGTGTACAAACGAACCCGCCACCCTCGATGCGATCTGCCCCGCGCTCTGGAGCCGCAGGGGGAAGACTCCTGCCAGGTAGCTGGTGGCCGCATCGACTTCGTCTCGCGTCGGGCCGTCGGTCGCCATCGCCTCGATCTCGCGCACAATCTCGACGACCGCGCTGTCGGTGGACGCGGTCTCGACCGCCGTGGACACCGAGAAGGGTCCGGCCGCCCGCAGGGCTGCAAAGGAGGAACGCACTCCGTAGGTCAGCCCCCTCTTCTCGCGCAGATTCAGGTTGAGGCGCGAGGAGAACGACCCCCCTAGCACCAGGTTGAAGACGACCATGGGCAGGTAGTCCTCTACCGCCCGCCGGACTCCCACATGGCCCACCCTGATCTCGGACTGCACCGCTCCGGGGCGATGGACGACGTGAACCGAGCGTTCGCGTGCACGAGGAGGCGGAGCGGCATCCGGCACCGAGCCAGCCTCCCGCTCCCATCCGCCCCAGGCCGACTCGGCCAGGGCGACCGCCTCCGACCGCTCTAGGTCACCCACCAGGACCAGCGCGGCGTTGGCGGGGCCGTAGAAGGTCCCGGCGAGCTCCGCCGCGTCGTCGGCCGTCAGCGCACCGATAGCCTCTGGGGTTCCGCTCAATGGGCGGCCGTAGAGGCCATCCTCACCGTAGAGCATGTGCGCGAACCGGTCGGCCGCCATCGACCCAGGGTCCATCAGGCGCTGCCTCGCCGCCGCCTGCTGCCGCGCCCGGTGGCGCGCGAATTCCCGCTCGTCGAAGGACGGCCGCCTCACCATCTCGGCGAGGAGCGGCATCGCCTCGCCCAGGTGGTCCGGCAGACACGAGACGGCGACGGTCGTGGAGTCCCACACGGTCGCAGCGCCCCAGCTTGCGCCGATGCCGTCCAGCGCATGCGCCAGCTCGCCCGCCGAACGGAGCTCGGTGCCCCCCTCCAGCGCAGCGGCCGCAAGCACCGCCAGCCCGGCCCGGTCGGGCGAGAGCGCACTCTCGCCGAACCGCATGACGAGCATCGCGGTGGCCACCGGCAGCGAGGGTGTGTGCACCAGCCGCAGCTCCACCCCGCCGTCCAGGCGGATCCTCGCCACCTCAGGGAAGCGATACGGCCGGATCGGACCGGGCGAAGGCACCCGCTCGCGCGTCCCCCCGGTCATCCCCGCGCCCGTCACTTCCCCAACTCCGGCCGATACCGCACCACCACCCGGTTTTCGGCGTGCAGGTACTCCTCGCACCACAGCCGCGCCGCGTCGAGCGTCACCTTCCGCAGCCGCCTCAGGTCGTCGTTGAGGCGCGAGGCGCTGCCGAAATGCGCAGCATACGACGAGAGCATCTCGGCCCGCCACTGGGCGCTCTGGAGCGCCTTCAGGTTCCTGGTGTCGGCACCAACGACGGCCCGGTGGAGCTCATCCTCGCCTAGATCCCGAGCGCCCTCCATCTCGGCCGCCAGGGCCTCCTCGAGCTCGGCGGCGTCCGTGTCCTCCAGCCCCGTGGCCGCAGCCAGCAGGATAGCGGACCCGCTCGTGAGGGGCAGGAGGTGGCACGAGGCCGACTTGGCCACCCCCGTGCGCACGAGCCGCTCGTAGAGGCGCGACGATCGCCCGGAGCCGAGACAGCACGACACCGCCTCGCCAGCGTAGAAGGCCTCCGTGGTGAAGGCGGGCGCACGGCACGCCATGTACACCCGGGGTAGCGGCACCGCCGCCTGCACATCCGAACGGTGCGTCTCTCCGGTGGCGAGCGGTATCCGTTCCTCGCCCGGAACGGGGGGAGAGGGCGGACCAGCGCGGATGTCGCCGAAGTAGCGCCGCACCCGATCCAGCGCACCCTCGGGCTCGCAGTCGCCCGCAATCGTGAGGATGGCGTTTCCCGGCCGGTAGTGCGTCTCGAAGAAGTCGTGGACATCCTCCAGCGTAGCCGACTCGATGTCCTCCATCGAGCCGATCACGGTGTGGTGGTACGGGTGGGAGGCCGGGAAGAGAAGCGACTGGACGCGCTCGTCCCAGTCTCCGTACGGCTGGTTGTCGTAGCGCTCGCGGCGCTCGTTCATCACGACCTGGCGCTGATTCTCCAGCTTCTCGCTGGTCATCGCCGGGAGCAGCCACCCCATGCGGTCCGCCTCCAGCCAGAGCGCCAGGTCGAGATGGTGCGAGGGGACGGTCTCGTAGTAGCTGGTGCGGTCGAACCAGGTCGTGGCGTTGGCCGAACCGCCCACCGTCTCGATGTGGTGGAAGTGCCCGTTGCGGGCCACGTGCTCGGACCCCTGGAACATCATGTGCTCGAAGAGGTGCGCGAAGCCGGTCCTCCCGGGCGGCTCGCTCCGCGATCCCACCTGGTACCAGACGTTGACGGCGACAACCGGCGTGGTGCGGTCCGGGGCGATCACCACCCTCAGGCCGTTGGCGAGCGTGCTCTCGTAGGTTGCGACCATCTCCCCTGCCTTTCCTGCCGGTCCCCGTTCGCGCCATCTTTGCCGTGCAAGACGCCGCAGCCCTGCGAACATCTTCGCGCCAACCCGCACCTGGACCAAATCGACGGCATAGTGCGATTCACTCCCTTCCTGATGGAGCGGTGGCAGTCCACCCACGAGCACCGGGTCCGCTACAACCTCTCGGAGAGCGGGGTGCACCCGCTCGCGCTGGGCGAGCTCCTCGCGGAGGAGGGACAGGTGGAGGATCTGCTCGCGTCTCGGCTGGGCTACACCCAGTCCAACGGCACCGACGAGCTGAGATCGTTGATCGCCGCGCTCCACCCCGGCGCGACCGACGCGGGGGTCCTCGCCACCGCCGGAGGTGCCGAGGCCAACTTCGTGTCCTTCTGGGAGCTGGCCCGCACCGGTACCGCCACGGCCACCATGCTCCCCAACTACATGCAGCTCCCCGGGCTGGTCGAGTGCTTCGGCGGCCGCTGCATAGCCTTCAGGCTGCGGGAGGAGAACGGGTGGCGTCCCGATCTGACCGAGCTCTCGTCGGCTCTCGAGGCCGGTGCCGGCTGCATCGTGGCAACCCACCCCAACAATCCGACCGGGGTGGCGCTGACCGCGGGCGAGATCGACGAGATTGCGGCGCTTGCGGACCGCCATGGGGCGTGGATCCTCGCCGACGAGGTGTACCAGGGGGCGGAGGTCGCCGCCGACGCCCTGCCCACCTTCTGGGGGCGCTACGACAAGCTGCTCGTGACGGGCTCGCTCTCGAAGGCCTACGGACTGCCGGGGCTGCGCCTCGGGTGGGTGGCTGGCCCTCCCGACATGGTGGAGCGCCTCTGGGCCCGCACCGACTACACCTCCATCGCCCCGACCGCACTCTCGGACATGCTCGCCAGGATCGCGCTCTCGCCGCACATCCGCCGTCGCCTGCTGGCGCGCACGCGGGGAATCATCCGCCGGAATCTCGAGGTGGTGACCCAGTGGGCGCAGTCGCTGGGCGATCGAGTCGCCTTCACGCCGCCCGACGCCGGCGCGATCTGCCTGATGCGCTACCGGGCACCGATTCCCTCGCTCGAGCTGGCCGAGCGGCTTCGCGTCGAGCACAGCCTCCTCCTGGTGCCGGGTGCACACTTCTGTCTCGAGGGGACCTTCAGGATCGGCTTCGGCCTCCCCGAGGAGGAGCTGACGCCAGCGCTGGAGCGGGTCGGAGAGCTGCTGCGGAAGTTGGATTGAATGCAAGGGGGACTAGACAGGACAGGCAGCGGAAGCCATACTGAATTCAATTCGAATAACGTATGGAGGGCGAAATGCACCGCACCCAGGACAACACCTATTCGCTAAGCGATTTTCGGCAACGCACGGGCGAGCACCTCGACCGGATTCGAGAGGGACGGGTGGAAACAATCACCCAGAATGGCCAGGCCGCCATGGTCGTCATGAGCCCGGAGCGCTACGACTTCCTGGTCCATTCGGCTGAGCGCGGACACGTATGGCGTGAGGCGATCAGGGCTTACAGGGCTGGAGAACCGGGGGTTCCCGCGAGAGAGGCGATCCGTAGCGTGGCTGAGGAGCTGGGTCACTACGTTGGCACAATGCGACGTAACTCCACCGTCTCAACACCCCACTCGTCATAATTCACCACAACGGCAATGTCACCGTACACTGCGAGGATCATCAACCTTTCCTCAGTTGTCACGCGCCCCAACGGCTCTCCCTCATGGGAATACACGGTCCATTCTATTCGAGGGTCATCCAACGGGTCGAAGTAGTCAGGGGCTCTTCACCTGTCGTGGTGGGTGGTGAGTGGGGGAAGCTGGATCATAGGGTGGGCTGGGAGGCTTTCGCAAGCGA
>JAGWBP010000039.1 GCA_021295835.1 Gemmatimonadota bacterium
CGCCGCGCCGTCCGGTGCGTCCGGCCGAACGGGCTACGGGCTAGCTGCCGGGGAAGTCCGAAACGAAAATCTTCACAGGGCCCCCACAGACGATGCCTTCAAGCAATCCGGGGTACGGCTCGTCCAAGCCAGCCTCGAACACCCCGGAAACATCGGTCTGCTCCCTGTCACATGAATAAAGACGCCCGCGGGAGTCGCGCTCGCGGCCCCATCTCCAGCCGAAATCCGCGACCTGTTCCACCACCGCCTCGAAGCGCCTCCTCCCCGACTCGAAGAAGACGGTCTCGGAGGTGAACACGAAGTGGACGTCGTAAACCGTGGGCAGCCCGTAAATTGCTTCGGGACTTGTTAGGCTCATGGGATCCCCTCCGGGCCCGCATTCGTCGATCTCGATCTCCCACTCTCCGGAGAGCCTGTCCTCCTGCTCCTCGCTGGCCGTCACCGTGACCTCGACCTCACCACCGTGGGGACAGGGATAGGTGTAGGTCCCGGGCTCCTCCGGCCTGTTCGCCACCGCCAGTGCAGCAAGTCGGCGGATCCGCCATCTGAGGGAAAAGGCACCGGGTCTGAGCCAGTACATGTGACGGACCCGAAGACAGACGCCGCCACGACGGCGGCCAGGGCGATGTGTCCAGTTGTTCTCATTCTCGCGGCCTCGTTACAAGTCCATCAGTCAGATTCTTGAGCCATGTAAGCCGGATGTCGGACCAGTGCCAGTCCGGCGGCTCCCCGGCCATCTCCCTGACGGTATCCGGAGCGTTGGTGTCCGGGAACGCCAATGCGTGAACCCCCGGGGTGACCAGCCTCTCGAGACACCAGACGATATCGGAGACCTTGTTGCGTTTTCGCCAGTCCCCCCGCCACCACCTTGGATGCTTGACCTCGCAGCTCTTGAACACCTCGGCGACGTAGAGGCCGGGGTACTCCGTGTAGTCGCCCTCCTCCTCGCGATCGTCGGTCAGGTCGAGGAAGAGCGCGGCGACATACCCCTCGATCTCCGGCCTCCGGTCGCGCTGTAGGTCGTCGAAATGCTCGAAGTAGTTCTCGTAGTAGCCGCCCGAGCCGACGGTCCCGGCGTAGTCGGCGAAGCCCTCCTGCAGGGCGCACTCGTAGGAGGAGATAACGTCGAAGGAATGCGGATCGCAGTTGCCTGCCCCCCACATGCCGCCGAGCGCCTTGTGGTGCAGCGCGTGCCCGTACTCGTGGGCGACGGTCCAGGGGAAACGAGCGCCGGCAGCGTTACCCCATGCAAGGGTGATCTTGTCGACACCGGGTAAGCCGTTGTAGTACGAACCGCCGGAACCGAAGTGCAGCTTCCACTTGATCCGGCCCCGCGTGTGCCCGAAGTGTTTCTGCAGGGTGTCTGCCGAGAGGTTCAGCAGGCGCCACGGCAGGTACCTATGGGCCAGGACCTCGACTTGTACCAACTGGCCGCAGTGGCGCTCGTTCGTGTACCAGGATGCGATGTCCGTCCTTCCCTGAACAAGATAGGTATCGGGAGCATGGCCAGACCCCCACGTACTGCCAGCGGGCGGACGACACCAGAAGGCCACGATCCCGTCCTCGGGGACGGTGACAACCTCGGTCCCTACCCCGCCGCCCGGGACCCCCGGGAACTCGACCCAGTGAGCGTGAATCACCGTGCCCACCGCAGGCTTGAAGCCAACTATCTGCGAAACCGTGTAGACCACGTAGAGGTACACCGAGTCGGGATGCCAAGTCGTACCGCCCGGGCCCGGCCGGGAGTACATCGCGCCGTCCGCCGTCGCCGGTCCGGCCACCGGGTGGACCCCCTCCGGGAAGATCGTGTCCTCGAACCACCGTGTAAGCCGGCCATCCGTCTCGGAAATGAACATCCACGCCGAGCGGACCACGTCGTCGAAGAGGTACGGCCCGCCGTCCGGACCGTGCGTGTCGCCCGGTAGTAGCCCGCGCCTTCGCCGGGAACGGCGTAGGCGCCGCTCCACGTGTCGCCCGCCACCATCGACGGCAGGACCCACCTGGCCTTGACCGGCAGATCCGGACGCCCCTCCCCAACGTGGTCCATCAGCGCCTTCGTCGGCAGCGTCAGCACCACCTCGCCGCTGTCGATCTGCTCCCGCGCCACGCCGGAGACCGTCAGCGTCACGGAAGTGTTCGGCCGAAGCCCCCCGCTGGCCGAGATCGCCAGATCGATGCGGCCTCTCGTCGGATGGACGATGCTGTCGAAAACCTCTTCGGTCCCGTCGGCCAGCGGGTTGCCGTCGGCCGCCAGGCCCGTCTCGACGATGGGAGACACCGGAGCCTCCGTCAGGTGTCGTCAACGCAGGCGACGACCAGCGGGGCGAGCCCCGCGGAAATCAGCGCGAGAAGCGCGCTCCTCCGAGGGAGGAAAGTGAGGGCTGACGACATATCTTTCGCTCCTCAAGCTCGTGGCGGGAACCGGAACCACCCCATGGTGACGATGGCCAACATTGGCCGCTCGCGCAAGGGGTGGTGCGGAGCCTGTCCGTCAAAACAGGCCCCTCGCCCCCGGCTACCCGTACCGCCCCTCGATGTAGTCGGCCGTCTCGGAGTGCCTAGGCGACAGGAACAGCTCCTCGGTGAGCCCGTGCTCGACGATCCGGCCCAGCAGCATGAAGACGCACTCCTGGGACGCGCGCCGCGCCTGCGCCATGTTGTGCGTGACGATCAGGATCGTGTACTCGCCGCGCAGCTTCCAGATCAGCTCCTCGACGGCCTCGGTGCCGGCGGGGTCCAGCGCCGAGCACGGCTCGTCCATGAGGAGCAGGTGGGGCTTCACCGGAAGGAGCCGCGCGATGCAGAGCTTCTGCTGCTCCTCGAGCGAGAGTCCGGTCGCGGGCCTGTCCAGGCGGTCCTTCACGTTGTCCCAGAGCAGAACCTGGCGCAGCGACGACTCCAGAACCTCCGCTTCCTCCGCTGCGCTCACCCTGCGCAGCCGCGCCTCGTGCAGCCGGAATCCGAAGAGGACGTTCTCGCGGATCGAGATCGGGAGCGGATTGGGGCGCTGGAAGACCATGCCGATCTTCTTGCGCACCTGCACGAGCTCGATGTCGTCCCCGAAGATGTCGTGGCCCAGGACGTAGACGCTCCCGGTCGTGCGTACGTACCCAAGCCGCTCGATGATGCGGTTGCACGTCCTGAGCAGGGTGGTCTTGCCGCACCCGGAGGGGCCGATCATCGAGGTTATCGTTCCCCGTCCGACCCCCAGGTCGACGTCGAAGAGCGCCTGGAAGTCGCCGTACCAGAGGTTCAGCCCCCGGGTCTCGATGGCGAAGCCGTCGCCGCCAGGGGGCTGCGGGCGCGATCCCCCGGGGCTATCCAAAGCGCCCCTCGATGTAGCCGGTGGTCCGCTCATCCTTCACCTCGCCCGCGAAGAGATCCTCGGTGTCGCCGATCTCGACCAGCTCGCCCATCAGGAAGAAGGCGGTGCGGTCGGCCAGACGGCGCGCCTGCTGCACCAGATTCGTGACCAGCACTATGGTGAGCTCGGAGCGAAGCTCCTTCAGCACGTCCTCGATCCGCATCGTCGTGACCGGATCGACAGCGATGGAGAACTCGTCCAGGAGGAGCAGCTCGGGCTCCTGCGAGAGAGCGCGGGCGATCGTGAGGCGCTGCTGCTGTCCCCCCGAGAGCAGGCTTCCCAGAGAGTCGAGCCGGCCCTTGACCTCGTCCCAGAGCGCGGCGCGCCTGAGGCACCTCTCGACCACCTCGTCGAGCTCGGCCTTCTTGCGGATTCCGCGCAGCCGGGGCGAGAAGGCGACGTTCTCGTAGACCGTCAGCGGTAGTCCGGCCGGCAGCGGAAACACGACCCCGATGCGTCGACGCAGAGCGTACTCGTTGCGCCAGTCGTTGACGTTCTTCCCGTTGATGCAGATGCTCCCCTCCACCTCCATGGCCGAGTTGAAGGCGTCCATGCGGTTGAGAGCGCGCAGAAAGGACGTCTTGCCGCTGTTGGCCGGGCCGATGATCCCGAAGATCTCATGGCGGTGGATGTCCAGGGTGACGTTGCCCAGGGCGCGCTTGCCGCCGTACGCGATGGAGAGGTCGCGGACCTCGATTACGGGCGGCTCGTCGTACGCTGGGCCGGCACCGTGGTTGGCGACGGCCGCCTCGGCGGAGAGCCCTACCACTTCTTCAGCCCCCTGAGGTAGACGCGGAATCCGATCGACACGGCGTTCATCAGGAGCACCATGCCGATCAGCACCAGAGCCACCCCGAAGGTGAGCTCCTCGGGCACGTCGGTCGCCTGGGTCGCGGTGTAGTAGAGGTGGTACGACATGGCCATCGTCTGGTCGAAGACGCTCTCGGGCAGGAAGGCCACGAAGGCGGTGGCTCCCGTGAACATGATCGGTGCGGTCTCGCCGGCCGTGCGCGAGACCTCCAGGATCACGCCGGTGAGGATTCCGCTGACCGAATTGGGGAGCACCACCTTGCGGATCGTCTGCCAGCGGGTGGCCCCCATGTTCAGGCACGCCTCCCTGAAGGCTTGCGGCACCGCCTGCAGCGACTCGCGGGTGGCGACGATCACGACCGGCAGCGTCATGATCGCCAGGGTGAGGCTGGCGGCGAGAATCGAGGCGCCGAATCTGAAGAAGAGCACGAACGCGCCCACCCCGAAGAGCGCGTGCACGATGGACGGCACCCCCGCCAGGTTGATGATGGCCAGGTTGATGGTCCGGGTGAGCAGGTTGTCCGGCGCGTACTCGCTCAGGTACAGCGCCGCGGCTATGCCGAGCGGCACCGACGCCAGGAGCGCGACGACCACCAGCCAGACGGTGCCCACCAGCGCCGGGAGTATGCCCCCCGCCGTCATGTTGTCCCTCGGCGGGGTGAAGAGGAACTCCCAGGAGATCGCCGGCCCGCCCTTGACCACCAGCGTGCCCACGATGAGGAGCACCGGAATCACGAGCGCCACCGTCATCAGGCAGAAGACGGCCCGCGCGACGCTCTGGTTGCGGTAGCTGCGTCTGTTCAGGCGCGTCGCGGCGAACATTGGCTGCCTATTTCCTCCGGATTCCGCGGACGACGATGTCCGCAGTGAGGTTGATTGCGAAGGTGACCACGAAGAGGAGGATGCCCAGCGTGAAGAGGGAGCCGTAGTGATTCCCTCCCGTCACCGTGTCGCCGAGCTCGGCGGCGATCGTCGCGGTGAGCGCCCGCACCGAGTCGAAGACGCTGGTGGGCAGGTTGATGGCGTGGCCCGAGGCCATCAGCACGGCCATCGTCTCCCCGAACCCCCTCCCGACCCCCAGCAGCACGGCGGCCAGCAGCCCGTTCCGGGACGCCGGAATCACCACCTTGACGATCACCTCCCAGCGGGTCGCCCCCAGCGCTTCCGCCGCCTCGCGGTAGGTGTCGGGCACCGCCTTGAGCGCGTCCTCGGCGATCGTGGTCATGATCGGGGCCGCCATCAGCCCCAGGATCAGCCCGGCGTTGAGGACATTCAGCCCCACCGGGATGTCGAACGTCTGGATGATGAGCGGGTTCATGATCGACATGCCCACGAACCCCCACACCACCGACGGGATCGCCGCCAGCATCTCCACCAGGACCTTCAGCGTCTCGCGCGTCTTGCCGCTGGCGAACTCCGCGATGAAGAGCGCCGCGCCCAGCGACAGGGGGACCGACAGGAGCATCGCGAAGCCCGTCACGCTGGCGGTGCCCACGATCAGCGCCAGCGCCCCGTAGGTCGGATTGTTGGAGGTGGGCCGCCACGCGATCGAGGTCAGGAATTCTCCCAGCTTCAGCGGCCCCAGGACGAAGGCGAGACCCTCCTTGGTGATGAAGACGAAGATCCCGACGATGAAGACGATCGCCGAGATACCCCCGACGAAGACGAGAAGGCGGGCGGCGCGGTCCACATGCCACGCCATGTCCCTGCGATCCATTGCGCCGATGCCCGCACCGGCGCCGGGGCTGCCGGCAGGCGTCACTCGTCGTCCCGCACTCCGAGGGTCTTCATGAGGCCGCGCAGGCGGACCATGAGGGCGCGGTACAGCTCCTCCGCCTGCGAATCGGCAGAGACTCCGTCCTCCGCCAAGTCCCACTGCAGCACAGCCGTCCGATAGGGAACGTCGAAGTGCGGCGATGGGTCCAGACCGATTCCCACAACCACATGGTAGTGCCGCGCCACGTCGAGTGCGTCGTCGAGGGAACGGGGAGCGTCCCCGGACGGCAGCACGATGCCCCGCCGCCGACAGAAGGCCAGCAGTTTCGGATCGAAGGCGTCCGCAGGCTCCACTCCCGCCGAGCCGAAACGCCCGGCGTGCGGATGGCTCTCCGCCAGCGCTATCTCCGCGAGCTTGCTGGCCAGGGCGTGGTCCGAGTCCAGGAACAGGATGCGGTACCGCTTGGGCTTCTTCCGCTTGCCGGTGACGGCGAACAGGGTCTGCTGAACGGTGTTCTCGGCCTGTTCCGCCGAGCGCTGCAGCAGGCGAAAGACGAGAAGGGCGCCGAAGAGGTCCCTGGCCGGTGGACGATCGGTTTCGGCGGCGGTGATCAGACCCTCGAATGCATAAGGGTAGATCGCGGCCGTCTGCGATGCGATCCCGCGTGACACCCGGGCCATGTCCGGGTCGCCGTCCAGGAATCCCGTCAGCGCGGTTCCCAGCGCCTTGCCCGCATGCTCTCCCATCATCCCGATGTTGTGGAGGACCGTATCGGGCAGCGGCGACTCTATCTGGCCCGCCACCCGGCAGATCGCGACCGAATAGTCCCCAAGCCGCTCCAGCGCCACGGAGAGTCGCAGCACGGCCGAGATGAAGCGAAGGTGGCTCCCGCTCGGCAAGTGACGGACCACGAAGAGGTGGCACATATGATCGAGGTCCCGGATGTCCTGGTTGACCGCGCGGTCCTTGATCACCGTTTCGTTGGCGAGCCGGCGGTCCATCTCCAGCACCGACTGGACGCTGTGCCGGAGATTCTCCCGGACCTGACCCGCGACCGTTCGCAGCCGTGCCCGAATTGCGAGCAGATCCGCCTCCAGCCGCTTGTCGTAGAGGCTCACGCGCACTCCGTCTCGGTATAGGGAGCGTAGCCGCGCTCGAGGATCACGCACTGGCCGTCGGTGGAGAGTATCCAGTCCATGTAGGACTTGACCGCGCCCTGGGGCCGGCCCGCCGTGTACATGAAGAGCGGACGCGCGATGGGGTAGCTACCGCTGACGGCGGTCGCGACGGACGGTTCGACGCAGTTGCCGCCCTCCTCCACCGTGACGCAGGGCATGCGCACGTGTTCGGTCGCGTAGGCGAGTCCGCTGTACCCGATCGCGCAGGGGGTGTTCTCCACCAGGTCGACCACGTCCTTGGAGCCGTGCATGTCCCGGGAACCGAGCTTGTACTCGGCGTCGTCGCCCAGGACCGTCTCCTTGAAGTAGACGTAGGTGCCCGAGTTGTTCTGCCTGCTGACGAGCACGATCTCGTCGGAGTGGCAGCCGGGCACGCTCACCCCCAGCTCTGCCCACTGCGTGATCGTTCCGCCCTCGCCGTAGATGCCCTTGAGCTGGGCCAGCGTCAGGCTCTCGATGGGGTTGTCCTCGTGCACGTAGACGGCCAGCGCGTCGTAGCCGACGACGAATTCGACGGGCTCGACGCCGTTCTCGCGGGCCAGCTCGATCTCCGATTCGCGCATCTTTCTGGACGAGTTCGCGATGTCGACGGTGCCGTTGATCATCGCGGAGATGCCAGTGCCGGATCCGCCGCCCGTGACCGCGACCGCCACCTTCGCGTTGACTGCGGCGTATGCTTCGGCCCAGGCCTGGGCGACGTTCAGGAGCGTGTCGGAGCCGCGGTTCTGGATGACGGCCCGCTGACTCCCGTCGCCCCCGCCCCCGCAGGCTGCGACGGTCAGCGCTATGAACGGGATGATCCGCTGCGCGATCTGCTTCATTGTGTCTCTCCGTTTCTCGATGTGGACGATGGGACTCTAGCCGGCGTTTGTCACGGTGGCGCAACCGCCAGGTGACGACACTGTACCGATGTTCTCCGGGCAACCCCGGGGGCGGTCAGTAGTAGAGGTAGGTCTGTACCTTGCACGAGTACTGCGTGGACTGGGGCCCTTGTCGGTAGATGTCCAGGTTGGCGCCGATCCGGTTTCTGCCCTTTAGGTAGAGGAAGAGGCCGGGGGTGACGACCATCCCTGCGTCGGTGGGGGTCGTCCTCTCCGGATCTCCCCGGCTGACTCGCGCCATCGGCTCTATCGCCTCCAGCCGCGACCCCTCCAGCGGGAAATAGCGGCTGAGAATCCCCTGCCAGGCGAGGAACCGGGGCGGCCCGTCCTCCGTCGGTTCCAGCCAGTTGGCACCGGCAACGAGACCAAGCTGCAGATGCGTGCCGTCGCGGAAGCCGCCGAGCTCGAGGTCCGCTCCGAACGCGGTGGCGACCCGGCTGCTGTCGCGGGAGTCGAGGTAGTCGTGCCTGGACACGTTTCCCGCAAGTGTCACGTCGTCGGTCAGATCCAGCGACAGGCGGGCGGCCAGCGACTTGCCCGAATTCTCGTCGGACCCCGACGTGCCTGTGCCGTTGGTGAGCGTTGCCATGTAGCGGACCCGTTCGCCAAGCGATCCGTCCACCTTCACCCCGATGTCGCGGTCCGAGTATCCTAGCTTCTCGGTGAACCGGCTGAGCGAGCACACCCCGCCCACCCCTGCGCACGCATCCACCCCGTCGATCCGACCGGTCCTCTCCACCACCACGATCTCGGTGGAGCTGTTCAGCTCGAAGAGGTCGAAGGCGCGCTTGAACTGCCCCATCGAGACCCTGAAGGCGCGGTCGAAGCCGAGTCGGAAGTACGCGTCCTTCACCTCCAGCTTCCCGCCCCCGAAGTCGGGTTGAACGCGGGCGTCGAGAAGCGGCGTGACGCGCACGTCGATGGTGAGCCGGGCGCGGCGCGTGAAGAAGTCGGTGGCCTTGCCGTAGTCGGCCGAGCTCGTGGCGAACTGCGTATGGAGACGGCCTCCGAAGCGAATCTCCCCACCTCGGGCGCTGATATCCGCCTGTCCCGCCAGCGCTGTGGGGGTGGCTACAAGGCAAAGCGCCAAGGGCCATCTGGGCGGCCGGCACGCCCCGCCAGGGCGGCGAGCGGCGAGGTGCCGGGCCGAGAGGGAGGGATTCCTGTCCACGGGGTGCCGTGCAGCCTCCTGTGCAGTGGATCGGCGGTCGGGCGAGGGGGCGTTGGTCCCGCCGCCAGCTCCGAATGAGCCTCCACCGTACAGGCCCCATGTAACGATAGTGCTACCAAACGGGTGCGAAGCGGTCACATTCGTGACATGTGCGTAGCGGGCGCGTTCCGGTTGGGCGACGAGCACGAACCGTGGGTCTCCGCTCCCAGCGCGGCGGGGCAGAGCGATAGCGGCACTCCGTGTCGCCCCGTTGACTCCCGTCGCCCCGCTGGCGATTCTTCCAGGCCGTTCACCGATCCCGCGTAGCTCAGCTGGTAGAGCAGACGGCTGTTAACCGTCGGGTCGCAGGTTCGAGTCCTGCCGCGGGAGTACTCAAGGAAGAGGCCATGCCCCCCGCTGTTCCACCCCGTAGTCGCACGTTCGCGGATCTGCTAGCGGCCCGTCGCACGGGCGTCGCCATCTCGGCGGCGTGCGCAGCGTTGGCCTGGTTGCCGGACTGCCTTGCAGCGCAATCGGGGTCTCTTGGCCACACCGTGGCGTTCGTCGCGTCGCAGCTCCTGGTGGCCGAGCCGACGACCTCCTTTCGTCCGGGGTCGGTCTACCTCTACGAAGAGTCGGGCGGCGCGTGGGAGGTCGGCGGTGCGCTCCACGCTCCGGATGCCGAGCGGGCCGACGGATTCGGCACTCTGCTGGCGGGCGACGGTGGGACCCTCTTCGTGGGGCAGAGGGGCGGCCCGCTGCACGTCTTCGAGCGGAGCGAGACGGGCGAGTGGCGGCACAGCGCGAGGATCGAGGACGACGCGATCGCCGGGCTCGATCCCGATTGCCGGTTCGACGGGTACTGCGGCACCGACTTCGGGCTGAGCATCGCCGCCTCGGGTGGGTGGCTGCTGGTCGGGGTGACCGAGAGAGGGGGCGAATCGGTGAACGGGGGCGAAGATGACGAGAAGGCCCCTGGAATCGTCTACGCGTACCGGCGCATGGAAGCCGGAAATTGGGCGAGGCACGGAGTGATCCAGCCTGCGGACGGCGTTGGCGGCGACCGCTTTGGCGCGACGCTCGCCCTCTCGGAAGATGGCCTCCTCGTCGGATCGCCCGGGTGGACGACACCGGATCTGGATGCCGAGGGAGCGGGGCGTGTGCATTACTATCGCCCGGGTGGCGGCGAGTGGACCGAGGTCCAGGAGATCGCCGACGCGACCGAGGCGGGTGCGGGCTTCGGCGCGGCTATGGCGGTCTCGGGGGACCATCTGCTCGTCGGGGCACCGGGGGCCGATGGCAGCCGCGGTCGCGTCTTCAGGTACGCCTGGAGCAGCGAGGAGTCGCGGTGGACTAGCTCAGGCGAGCCGCTATCACTGGCCGCTGCGGAGGAGGGCGACCACTTCGGCGCGGCGGTCGCCTTTGCCGGCCACGACATCTGGGTCGGGGCGCCTGCCGAGCGTGGCTACGAGACGGGGTCGGTGTTTGTCTACGAGGGCGACGAGGACGGCCTGCGGTCGTCGGCACCCCGGCGTTTCCGGCTGCCCCCGGCAGAGACGGTCGGGAGCGACCGCTTCGGCACCCTGATCACGGCGGGTGCGGGAGTCGTAGCGGTCGCGGCGCCCGGCATGCACCACAGAGCCGGTTCCGTCCACCTCTTCGGGCGCGACGAAGGCGGCGCCTGGGGAATCCTCGCCGCACTCACGAGCGAACCGGACGCGCTCTCGACATCGCTGGCCGAGGCCCCCCACATCTGCAGCGACGGCTGGATCGGACCCTTCGCCTGCGACGGCGTCGCCCTGCTGGCGCACCTGTCGACGGCCCAGCTCAGGGATGGCGACCGCAGTCGCGGCGTGCGCACCAACGACAACTGGGGGTGGACCGACCCCGAGACCGGCCGCGAGTACGCCATCGTCGGCCGCAACGACGGCACCTCGTTCGTCGACATCACCGACCCTGCCGACCCTATCCTGGTCGCCGATCTTCCCAAGACCCCCGGCACGCCTCCCTCGCAGCTCTGGCGGGACATCAAGACGTACCGCGATCATGCCTTCATCGTGGCAGATGGCGCGGGTGAGCACGGCATGCAGGTCTTCGATCTGACGCGGCTCCGCAGTCTGTCGGCCTCCCAGATGCCCGCGCTCATCGAGCCGGACGCGCACTACGCCGAGGTCGCCAGCGTGCACAATATCGTGATCGACGAGGAGACCGGCTTCGCATACGCGGTCGGCAGCCGAGGCGGCGGCGAGGCGTGCGGCGGCGGCCTGCACATGATCGACATTCGGGAGCCGACGCACCCGAGCTTCGTGGGGTGCGGCTCCGACGAGAGCATCCACGACTCGCAGTGCGTCGTGTACCGGGGACCCGACGAGCGCTACCGGGGGCGCGAGATCTGCCTCAACTCGAATGGCGACACCTTCGAGATCGTGGACGTCACCGACAGGAAGGATCCGGCGACGCTCTCGAGCGGCTCTTCGAGCAGCCCCGCCTACATCCACCAGGGTTGGCTGACACCCGACCATCGCTACTTCTACCAGAACGACGAGGCCGACGTGATCGCAGGGAACGCGGCCACGACGCGCACCCTGATCTGGGAGCTGAGCGATGTGGAGGACCCCGTGCTAGTCAGGGAGTTCATGGGGTCCGAGCCCGCCAGCGCCCACAACCTGTACGTCAAGGGCGACCTGATGTACCAGGCCAACTACCTCTACGGCCTCCATGTGCTCGACATCTCGGACCGGGAGAATCCGCGCGAGGTGGCGCACTTCGACACGGCGCCCTTCGACGAAGGGGCGGGCTTCGGCGGGGCGTGGAGCAACTACCCCTACTTCGAGTCCGGCACGGTGATCGTCACCAGCATGCAGGAGGGGCTGTTCATTCTGAGGACGGAGCTGGAGGGGGCGGAGGCCAGCGCGGCAACCGAGCAGGGGGCGCGGCCCGCCGGTTGAGCCGACTCGTACTCGACCCGGACCGCGTCGTCGAGGAGGCCCGCGCGGTCGGGTTTCAGGAGGCGGGCGTGGTAGCCAGGGCCGAGAGCGAACATGTCGGCCACCTGGAGCGCTGGCTTGCAGCCGACCTGCACGGAGAGATGGGGTACCTGGCGACTTTCAGCGCGGTGGAGCGCCGCGCCGACATGAGGCGCACCTTCCCCGACTTCGCCAGCGCGGTGGTCGTCGCCCACTCCTACGCCGACGACGAACCCTCGAGTTCGCCCGACGACCCGTCGAGAGCGATTGTGGCCCGCTACGCACGCGGCCGCGACTACCACGGTGTGGTCGCCGAGGGGCTCGAGGATCTGGCGAGGCGTCTTCAGACGCTGGCGGGCCGCCCGCTCCGCCATCTTGGCTACGCCGACACCGGCCCCCTCATGGAGCGGGAGCTCGCGATGAGGGCCGGGATCGGCTGGTTCGGCAAGAACACGCTCCTGATCGACCCGCGCGGTGGCTCGTACTTCTTCCTCGGGGTATTGCTCACCGACCTGGAGCTGGAGCCTTCCGCACCCTTCGAGCGGGAGCACTGCGGCTCGTGCCGAAGCTGCCTGGACGCATGCCCGACCGGGGCGCTGCTAGGGCGCGACGAGCGGGGCGCACCCGTGATGGACGCCAGCAGGTGCATATCCTACCTCACGATTGAGCTGCGGGGCCCGATCCCGGAGGCGCTCCGTCCGGCGATCGGCAACCGGGTCTTCGGGTGCGACATCTGCCAGGAGGTGTGCCCTTGGAACCACCGCTTCTCCGCGCCCACCGACGAGACCGAGTACATGTCGACGCCTGGCGGTCCGAACGGTCGGTCGCTGCTGGCGCTGGCCGCCGAGCTGCTCGATATCTCGGGCAAGGCCTTCCTGCGACGGTACCGGGACTCGCCGCTCTCGCGGCCGCGGCGAAACGGCATGCTCCGCAATGTCTGCGTAGCGCTGGGCAACTGGGGGTCCGACGAGGCACGTCCGCTCCTGGAGCGGGCCGCAAGGGACCATTCGCCCCTTGTGCGCGAGCACGCCGAGTGGGCGCTTGCCCGGCTAGCCGGGACCCCGTATACAGCGTCCGACAGAGCGCGAACGGACCCGGTGGCGCTTCCGTTGGCACGAAGCCGAGCCGCCCCGGGGAACACATCGCCCGACCGGGTGTACCGGTAGCTGGTAGCGGCACACGGATGATTGCCCTAGCCTGTTCGGGCGTCCCCTTTTCCGGAGAAATGACGATGCGAAGAATTCACCGCCTGGCCATCCTCTCGACGATCGCCTGCGCGATCCCCGGGGGCGCTGCGGCGCAGCAGATCTGGGACGAGATGCGAAGCGAGGCCTTCGGGGCGCTGAATGTCGCGATTCCAGTTGGCGAGTTTGGCCAACACGTCGAGCTAGGGGGCGGTATGGGCACCGGGTTCGTCCTCTTCCTCGACCCCGAGCGGCGCGTCGGAGTGCGCACCGAGGCCGGCTTCATAGTCTATGGATTCGATACGAAGACGCGTCCCTTCAGCCGCACGATCCCCCAGGTCGAGCTCGATGTGCAGACAACCAACGAGATCCTGTCGGCGGGAGTCGGCCCGCAGATCTACCTCGGGACCGCTTCGCCAACGCCATCCTCTTCCACCTCGGCGGCCTCGACCTCTACCCCGATGGCCTGCCCGCATGACCTGAGAACCACCCATTGTCGCTGAGCCTCTCGGCGTCGTATCAGCGAAATGGGCTCACCGAGTACCTGACCGGCGGCACCGACGACCTGCACAAACTCCCGCGCGGCGGCTGGAGCTTCAGGCCCAAGGAGAGCGAGGCAAACCTGATCACCTGCAGGGCCGCGCTCTCGGTTGCGCTGGGGCGGCGCTAGCAGGCGGCTCCAGGCGTCACATATGTAGCGCCGAGATTACATAGTGGCGACCCACATCCATGGGTTGAATCCGAACCGCGCGAAGCGAGGCCGGAGAAGGTCCCCCGCCCTTGCGGGAACCCGCCGGGCCGTGTACTGTGGAGCGAACCGGCCCGGTGCCCAGGGGGTATCTGGAGCGCGATTTCGACCGACGGCGAGCTTCTGCCGAACACTTCCGTCACGCTGACGATCTCCGGAGAGGCGCGGGAGGCGATCGACGGGGGCGAGGTGGTCTTCACCCTTCCGACGAAGGCGGCGATGGATCACGCCGGGGAAGGGTGGCCCCCGTACTACCCCTTCGGCGAGACGCTTCCGACCGAGGCCAGCTGGCGGCTGCCGGCGATGGGGCGGGGCGACACGTGGGAACGGACCGTGACGGTTCCCGGAGCCGTTGCCGGGTACTACATGGCTGCGGTCGCCGCCGACACGCATGGTCCGGCAAGCGCTCTCGGCCCGTACCTCTTCGACGATTCGCACGCCCAGGCGTGGATGTTCGTCTCGGCAACCAATGGCCAGCTAACGGACGTGTTCGAGGATTCGCTCTTTCCCGAGGGGGTACGGCCCGTGCCGGGACCGTTCACCACCGGGGCGGAGCTTCTATCCCGTCCGGCCACGCAGTCCACGATAGGCGATTCTGCATCATATCTATACCTTTCGATTGGCTACTACCACAACAACGTGTGGCGGCCTGCGGTGGGTGCCGAGGTCTGGGGACAGTACATTACGGCAAATGGCGAACCTTCCGCCCTCCTCCCAATCCGCACCGTGCCCGAGGACGGGATCGTACAGTTCCCCTGCCCGACTGAGAACATGCCTTACATGCGAGGGGGGAGCTTTCTGCCGCGGACACTATATATCAATGGACGGCTAAATTTCGTCACACATATAGACGGCTACCGCTACCAGTGTCAAACCCAGTTCATCGCAACTAGGGTGTTGCGGTATAGCGGCCCCGCATACGACTACCTGCCGTGGCGGAACCTCAGCGACGCCATCCCTCTCATCAACGACCACTTCGGATACTCGCGGAGCCGTCTCGAGTGGGAGGTGGACTTGGGTTACTCTGGGGCGGTCTTCAAGCATTTTTTTTGCTGTTATACCGAGCATATCAAATTTGGGGGGGATAGCTACCACCACGCCCCGACAGCCGCCCACGAGTACACGCACGCATTGCACTACGAGTCGATGGGAGGATTGTGGGGGACGGATAACTGTAGCCCACACGAGTACTATCGTCCGTCATCGTATACGTGCGCGTTCTCGGAGGGTCTCGCTGGCTATGGCGCCTGGGTTGGGTCACCCAGAAATTTTGGACCCAAAGCGTTGGAGACAGTTCCGGACACACTGCGGGACGGTTCGCCGACAACGCCGAAGCCCAAGGTCGAGGCCCACGTCGCCGCGCTGTTCTACGACCTGATCGACGCCGGGACGGCCGGTCCCGACCACCCCGGCGAAACCGGTGAGCCGGAGGACAAGACCCACTATGACTCCCACTACGTCATGAAGGTGTTTGCGACGTGCGAAGTTGAGTACCCACATTGGCTCCCGGATGACTGGGAAAAACGCAACGACGTAGCCGACTTCGTGTGGTGTCTCGAAAACCGTGTGGACACGGTGTTGCACGATAGCACCTTCCCCGGCATCGGAGTGCCGCACGATTCGAGGGAGGAGGCTACCGAGCCGTCGGACTGGAGCCCCGACAGCATCCGATCGACCTGGCGTTGGAACCTGAAATAGTCAACCTGGAGGAGGGAACGATGAAGATGAAGACGGCCCGGCGCTGGATCGCCTTGGCCGTGGTGGCGGTGCCATTGGCGGCGGCGTGCATCCGCGAGATTGTGGACTTCCATCCTGATGATCCGTACACCTGCGTTGTAGCAGGCCCCCTGTACGACCGGACCACGTGGGGCTCGCCCCCCCCGGTGTCGGCGACGGCCACCCCGACGTGGACCCTGCCGTCCGACAGCGTGCCGGATGCGCGGCTCATCCAAGACCGCCACGTCTCGACCTATGAGGCCCACAGGTCCGGCGGGTGCTACTGGTCCGACGCCAAGAAGGACAGCTTCACATCGTATGCGCGCAACCTGAATCCGACTACCGTATCGTTCGACGCCAGTAAAGACACCCTGTTTCCCCACCAGCTTACCGGCATCGCGGCGCGGATCATCGACACGGCCCCCGAGAAGTGCCGCTACGCCCGCCAGCACGCAGCGGTCAAGCGCCGTTGGTCGCTGCTTCCGCTGGGCGAAGGAGACGACACCGTAGATGCTTGGCTCGAGGAATGTTAGGATGGGGTGGCGCGGGCGCGCGCGGATCGGCGGGCGGTTCGGGTCGGGCCGGGGGAAGTGCCGCCCCCCGTAGCCTAGCCGCCTCTGGACATGCCAAGGTTCCCCGTTCTCGCTTGAGGCTGGCTGTCTCCCCTACAGCCTGCATACATCGTGTGTCTCCCCTGCAGTCTGCATACACGAATGAGGCTAGTAGCCAAGTTCCAGCGAGCTTCACGTGGAAATGCTAGCGGACGAAAGGGGAGACACGGGCCTTCCCGCCATAGCTGCCTCTGATCGTTGGACCCCCGGGCGGCCCCGCGCCGCCGCTCCTCCTAATTGCGCGCCCCAGGGGGCATTTGGGAAGTGGGCGAAGTCTGCGGCGGGGATCTTCGATCGGACCTTGCCGGCGTGACGCCTCGCCGTTCGCGGTGCTCGCGGGGCTTGTCCACGGACTGCTGGCCCACGAACACGAAGGCCCGTGCGGGTGCACGGGCCGCAGAAAGAGGGCAGGCCCCCGAGAGGGCCGGCGAACTTCGAGCTGACCGTCCGTCGTAGCGGGGTGGGTCAGGGACCTATTTGATCCGAATCGAGTAGATATCGTAGTTGCCGTCGTGGTCGGAGTCGAAAGCGATTCTGGTCCCGTCCGGCGACCACGAGGGGTGGTCGACTAAGGTCCCGGCGTACGTGAGGCGCGTCGGGTTGCCTCCGTCCGCGTCCATCGCGTAGATATCGAGCATTTGGTCGCGGGCGGACGCGAAAGCGATCTCGGTTCCGTCCGGCGACCACGCGGGGCTGAAATCCCAGCCACTGTTGTCCGTGAGGCGCGTCTGATTGCCTCCGTCCGCGTCCATCACGTAGATATCGTAGTTGCCTTCGCGGTCGGAGTCGAAAGCGATTCTGGTTCCGTCCGG
>JAGWBP010000013.1:0-38106 GCA_021295835.1 Gemmatimonadota bacterium
CTCTCTGTGCTCGCCCGGGCGCATCCACGGACCGCTTCGTCGCGCCTTGCCAGCCCGGCGCTGCGCCCCTCTCTGTGCCCGCCCGGACGCATCCACGGACCGCTTCGTCGCGCCTTGCCAGCGGAGCGCTTCGCCGCTCTCGGTGCTCGCGCGAGACTGTCCACGGGCTGCTAGGGCTAGGGCCATCGTGGCGCGCACGGAGGGATCGCAGGCGGGCGCATCGGAAGGGCGTCCGTGCCCCCGGATCCTGTCGGTTGTCGGCACCCGTCCGGAGGCCATCAAGATGGCGCCCGTGGTGAGCGCACTCGAGCGCCGGGGCCGATGCGAGCACCGGCTCGCGCTCACGGGGCAGCACGCCGAGATGGTCGAGCAGGCCCTGGCCGCCTTCGAGCTGACCCCGAGCTACGACCTTGAGTTGATGAGGCCCGGGCAAACTCTGTTCGATGTGGGCCGCGCCTGCCTGGACGGCCTCCGGGAGGTCGAGGAAGAGTATTCGCCGGACCTTACCCTGGTGCAGGGCGATACGGCGACGGTCTTCTTCGCGGCTCTTGTGACCTTCTTCCGCCAGGGCAAGCTGGGTCACGTCGAGGCCGGACTTCGCAGCCACCGCAAGTGGTCCCCCTTCCCGGAGGAGATGCTCCGCCGCATGACGGACGTCGTCTCGGACTACTGCTTCGCTCCGACGGCCGAGGCGGCCAGCAACCTCGCCCGAGAGGGAGTCCCCGCCGATCGGATATTCGTCACCGGCAACACCGTGGTGGATGCTCTGGAGCGGATGCGTTTGCGCCTACCGCCCCCAGTGGACCCCCAGCTGGCTGAGCTACTCGCCTCCGGCCGCCGTCTCGTGCTCCTCACGGCGCATCGACGTGAGTCCTTCGGCGAGCCAATCGAGCGCGTCTTCGCGGCGGTGGCCGCACTGGCGAGCCGATTCGAGGACGTAGTCGTGCTCTACCCCGTGCATCCGAATCCCCGGGTCCTGGAGCCCGCGCATCGGATCCTGGGCGGCTCGCCCGGCGTTCGTCTCACCAGCCCCCTTGACTACGACGACCTGATAACGGCGCTCGACCGCGCCGCACTGGTCCTCACCGACTCAGGCGGCATCCAGGAAGAGGCACCGACCTTCGGAGTGCACACGCTCGTGCTACGGGAAGTGACGGAGCGCCCGGAGGGGGTGCGGGCGGGGGTGGCCACCCTGGTGGGCACGGACCAGGAGCTGATCGTCTCCGAGGCGAGCGCCCACCTTTCGGGATGGCGTCCGGCACCGACAGCTACCAATCCGTACGGAGACGGTCGGGCGGGGGAGCGGATCGCCGACATCGTCCTGGCCGAGCTCGGCGGGAAGCCGCGCCAGCTCGCTGACTGGTACGCTCCGTGAGGATCCTCGTCCACTGCGTCTACTACCCCCCCGAGGTGGGTGGGCTCGAGAGCCATGTGCACTACCTCTGCCGAGGCCTTGTGGCGCGCGGCCACGAGGTTGCCGTGGTGACGTCCGTCTCCCAGCCGGGCCTCGCTCGCCGGGAGGTCGTCGGCGGTATCGAGATCCACAGGACGCCGCTACCGGCGCGCACTCCGCTGGGCTGGCTCGCGCATGCGCTCGGCTCGACTCCGCGCACCAGGAGGCTGGCGCATGCCGCCGACATCGTGCACGCACAGGCCTTTCCCTCGCTGCTGCCGTGCCGGGTGGCGCTGGCGGGGTCCAGCACGCCGCTCGCCTGCACCCTCCACACGTCGCACTTCCTGCGCCTCGCCGCCAATCGAGTACTTGCACCGCCACTCGGCAAGCTGCTTGAGCTCAGCGATTACAACTTTGCTGCCAGCAAGGAGATAGCTGATGTAGGCGAGAGCCTTGGGCCTGCCATCGATGTCGAGGTCCTAGTGAACGGAGTCGACACCGAGGTCTTCCGCCCCGTGCCGGGATCCCTGCCGCGCTCGGAGTCGCGGACCCGCCTAGTGGTGCCCCGCCGCCTATTCGCCAAGTGTGGGGTCGAACACTTCGTCAGGGCGATGCCGATGATCGCGGCGGCAGTGGACGTCGAGGCGATCCTGATCGGCGACGGCCCCGAGCGGGCCAGGCTCGAGGCGCTAGCCCGCGACCTGGGAGTGTCCGACCGCGTCAGCTTCCTGGGCGCGAAGCCCCACCCCGAGATGCCCGCGCTCCTCTGCTCGGGGGACATGGCCGTCTTCCCGTCGCTTGTCGAGGCGACCTCGGTGGCGGCGATCGAGTGCATGTCGTGCGAGCTCCCAGTCGCCGCATCGGCTGTGGGCGGACTCCCGGAGATAATCGACGACGAGGTTGGCGGACTCTTTCCGCCAGCCGACCCCGACGCTCTCGCCGCCAAGGTAATCGAGCTCCTGGGAGATGGTCGGCTCGCTGAGCGGGGTGCGACGGGACGGCGCAGGGTGTTGGCCTCCTGGAGCAACGAGCGGCTCGTGGACAGGCACGTCGAGGTGTACCGTGGACTGTTGGGAAGGTAGTTTCGGGCGATGACGAGAAAGCCCGCCGACGAACTGCTCGTCCCCTGGTGGGGGACCGCAGCCCTCTACGTCGTGGCCGTGGCCGTCCTCTTCGGCGAGTTCGTCTTCTCCGACGAGATGCTCTACGGCGAGGACACCCTCGCGCTCGGCTACATGGCGCGCGCCTTCTTCGTCGAGCGCATCACCGGGGGCGACTTCCCGCTCTGGGCACCCAGGCTGCTGGGCGGCGTTCCCACCGTGGAGGCGATCTACGGCGGCGATGCCATCTACCCGACCAGCCTCCTCTATTTCGTCGTCGAGGCGTACCGTGCGCTCGGGTGGAAGCTCGTGCTGCATGTCCTGGGGGGCGGCTTCTTCATGTACGGGTGGGCGCGGAGCATTGGCCTCGGGCGTGCCGCGTCCACGGTGGGCGGGCTCGCGTGGCTGCTCGCCCCGGTTATCGTCACACTTGTGCTGCCCGGCAACGACGGCAAGCTGATGGTCGCCTCGCTGGCGCCGCTGGTCTTCTGGGCGGCGGAGGGGGCGCTCGCTGCTCCAGGGCCGCGCACGGCGGCCGGACTCGCGGGAGCGGTGGCGCTCGTGTGTCTCACGACTCAGTTCCAGAGCGCCTACTTCCTATTCCTGACGGTCGGCGCCTACGCCGCCTTCAGGTGCACACGGGAGTGGCGCGGCCGGTCCGGGCGGGGGGGCCGCAGGGCACTTCGGAGTGGAGGTGTCTTCCTTGCGGCCGCCCTTCTCGGTGGCGCGATCGCCTCGGTGCAGCTCCTGCCGGCCGCCCAGTACGTGACCGAGTCCTCGCGCAGGGTCGCAACCACCGTGGATGCAAACCCGGAGGAGCGAATCGCGTATGCCTCATCCTGGTCCTACCACCCCGAGGAGGTGGCGGCACTCGTCGTGCCCGAATTCGTCGGCAACACGGCCGCCGACGCCGAGTGGGGGAGGGGGACCTACTGGGGGCGCAACGCGCTGAAGCTAAATCACGAGTACCTGGGCGTCACGGTCGTCGCCCTGGCGCTCTTCGGCCTCTTCGGGCGTCGGCGGAGGCCGCTCCGCATCTTCATGGCGGCGGCGTCTAGCATCTGGCTCCTATACGCGCTTGGTCCCCATACCCCGGTCTGGCGCATCTTCTACGAGGTCGTGCCGGGGATATCGCTCTTCAGAGTCCCGGCGATCAGCGCATTCCTGGTGAGCTTCGCCGTGACCACGCTCTTCGCTCTCGGGGTGGACGATGCGATCTCGGAGCCGCCGTCCGCTGGTGCGTTCCTTCGCGAAGGCCGCGGCCGGGCGCTTGTCGGCCTCGTCGGTGTCGTGCTCCTCGGCCTGCTTCTGCACGCGAGCGGTGCGCTCGCCCGCCTCTGGACGACGCTGCTTTACGGCGACGCCGACCCGCGCGCCCTCGCCACCCTCGCCGCGGCCGCCCCGCACATCATGCGCGGGCTCCTGGTCGCCGCGCTCCTCGCGGGACTCGCCGCCCTGATCGTCTGGGCGCTGCGCGAAGGCAAGATGGGCTCCATCTGGGCTACGGCCGCGCTTGCGGCGCTCGTGGCGATGGATCTTGGCCGGATAGACGCGGCCTTCATCCGCACCCTCGACTACCATGCCTGGTCGGCTCCGAACGCCAACGTCGACTATCTCACCCGCCAGCGCGAAGGGGGGTCGCCCTTCCGGGTGGCGGATCTGCGGGGCAGCGACCAGAGCGTCGAGCTTGCTGCCCACGGAATCGACCTGCTCGCCGGGCACCACCCGAACGACCTCGCGCGGTATCGCCAGTTCCTAGGGCTTTCCGGCAGCCGCGCGACGGGCACGAACACCCGGCACCCGAACGTCCTCAGGATGATGAATGTGAAGTACGTCGTATGGCCCGAGGAAGCCGCGGGGCGGGGGCCCTACCGAGGTGCCCAGGCGCTGGTCTCGGCGAGCGGGCGCCGTGGCGTCGAGGCGGTCTACTCCTTTCCGGGGCTGGATCGGGCCTGGCTAGTCGGCCGCAGCGAGGTGGTCGAGGACGAGGAAGCCGCCCTGGCCGCGCTCCTCGCCTCCGATTTCGACCCCGAGCGAAAGGCGATCCTGCCGTCGCCCCCGAGCATCGAGCTTGCGGACGCCCCGGCTGGCCCTCCCGGCACCGTCACCTGGGAGCTCTACGAACCCGACCACCGGCGTCTTTCCGTGACCACCGAAGGACCGGCGTTGCTGATCGTCTCCGAGAACTGGTTTCCGGGGTGGGTGGCCGAGATCGACGGGACCGCCGCCGAGGTCCGCCGCGCCAACCTGACCTTGCAGGCGGTCGAGATACCTGAGTCCGGAACCCACACGGTGACGCTGCGCTTCACGGCTCCGACGGTGGCTAGGGCGTTCCGGATCACCTTGGCGGCTGCACTTACGGTTGTCGTCCTAGCCATTTGGCCGTGGCTCGGCCGCCTTGTGGCCCGCGCCCGATCCCGACCGACGCCCGTACCGTGAAGATGGGCACCAAGCCGACCGACGGTCGAGCCGGGAGAATCGGCGATCCAGGCCGCAGCCCCGACGTTGTGAGCGGCCCCAGGGAGGAGAGGGGGAGGGGGAGCCGCGCAAGGGCGTGGGGGTCAGTCCTGGCCAAGCTGCTGCTTACGGTCGCGGCGACGTGGCTCATCCTGCGCATGGCCGGCATCGGCCCCAACGAGATTGGCACCATCGACTGGTCGCGCGTGAAGCTGCACCCGCTTCCTTTCGCCCTCTCCGTGGCACTTCTGGCGGCTACACTGCCGATCACGGCGGCGCTCTGGTGCCGGGTGCTCGACGAATTCGGCGAGCCGGGCGTCCGTCTGGCCGATGCGGCCGCAATCCTGCTAGTCGCCAACCTGGGCCGCTACCTTCCGGGCAAGATCATGCAGCTCGCCGGAGTCGGCATTCTGGCGCGGCGGAGGGGGCTCTCGGCAACCAAGGCGACATCGGCGGCCATCGCGAACCAGATCCTCAACATGGTGGGCGCAGCTCTCTGCGGCGGCTGGCTGATGGCGACCCGGATGGGGACGACAAGCGTCGTTGTCGGGCTGCTGGCGGTGCTCGCTGCCGCCGCCTTCCTGTACTTCGGGGGAGCGGGCGCACTCCTAGGCTGGTTGCTCAGGCGCACCGGCAGCGCCGATGACCTCCCACGCCCCAGTGGGCGTGGGCTGGCGCTGCTTCTTCCTGGCTACCTCTTCAACTGGGCCCTGCACGGGCTCGCCTTCGCGTGCCTTGCCTGGGGGATCGGGATGGAGACAGGTCTTGTTGTTGCGACCACGTCCTTTGCGGCCGGCTACTTCGCGGGGTACATCGCTCTTTTCGCACCCGCTGGCATCGGCGTGCGCGAGTCGGGGCTGGCCGGTTTGCTGGCACCGGTAGTCGGTGCCGAGGCGGGGATCGTGCTGGCGGCTCTGCAGCGCATCTGGATCACGGGCGTAGAGCTGGTCGGTGCGGCTGTCGGGGTGCTGGTGCTGCGAAGGCCACCCCCGTCGGTGGCAGGAGGCATGCCGTGAGCCCGGACCGGAAGGCGCTAGTGGTGGTTCCGACGTACAACGAAGTTGAGAATCTGCCTCGGGTGGTGCCATTGATCTTGCAGCAGGGCAATGAGTTCCACGTTCTGATAGTGGACGACAACTCCCCCGACGGAACCGGCGATCTGGCCGACGAACTGGCGGGCCGGAGCAAGCGGGTCCACGTCCTGCACCGCCCGGGCAAGCAGGGCCTGGGAGCTGCATACGTGGCCGGATTCGATTGGGGTCTTCAGCGCGACTTCGATCTTCTCATTGAGATGGACGCCGACCTCTCCCACCCCGCCGAAGTGCTTCCGCAGCTGGTCGCCGCACTCGACGAGGTTGACGTGGCGATCGGGTCCCGCTACGTGGGCGGCAGGATCACGGTGGTGAACTGGCCGCTCCGGCGGCTGATCATCAGCCTCTTCGGGTCGTGGTATGCGCGCACGATCACTGGCCTTCCGGCCGTTGACGCCACTGGCGGCTTCAACGGCTTCCGCCGGGAGGTCGCAGAGGCAGTGGGGTTGGACCGCATCCGCTCGAATGGGTACAGCTTCCAGATCGAGCTCAAGTACCGGGCGTGGCGCAAGGGCTTCTCGCTCGGCGAGGTGCCGATCGTCTTCACCGAGCGCGACAGCGGCGAGTCGAAGATGTCGGGGCGAATCATCCGCGAGGCAGTATGGAAGGTTTGGCAGCTGCGGATAATGGACCTCTTCGGCAAGCTGTGAGGGGCATCGCCGAACCCTTGGCGGCTGGCCAGCAGCTCCCCTTGCGTGCAGACTCATTGCCGTGATCAGGTCGATGCTCCTCTGGGCCTCCGAGAACAGGTGGTGCAGCAGGACGCTGCCACGGTACGGGTTCGTGAGACGGGCTGTGGGGCGCTTCATGCCCGGCGAGGAGCTGGAGGATGCGCTCCGGGCCGCACGGAAGCTGGTCGACCGGCACGGGATGTCGGCCCTGGTCACCGTGCTGGGCGAGAATGTGGAGAGCGAAGAGGAGGCGAAGCGGGCCGCCGACCACTACTGCGAGGTGGCGCACAGGGTAGTGAAGTCGGGTCTCGACGCCGAGATATCGCTCAAGCCGACGCACCTGGGGCTGGACTTCGGGATCGCCGTCGCCGAGAGGAACATACGCCGGGTGGCGGAGGCGGCCGAGGAGAAGGGGAGCTGCGTGTGGCTGGACATGGAGTACAGCCGGTACGTCAACGCAACGCTGACTCTGTACCGGGCGCTACTGGCCGACCACCCCAGCGTGGGGATCTGCCTCCAGTCGTATCTGCGGCGGACCCCCAAGGATCTTGAGTCGCTGATTCCGCTCGGTGCCTCCATTCGCATCGTCAAGGGGGCCTACGCCGAGTCGCCCACGATCGCGCTTCCGACCAGGAAGGAGGTGGATGCGGCACTCTTCCAGCAGGCGACCCGTCTGCTGCAGCCAGACGCGCGCAAGGCCGGCGTGCGACTTGGTCTGGCAACGCACGACACGTCGATCATCCGCCGCGTAGGCAGGTGGGCGGCGGAGAAGGGGGTCGAGGCGGGCTCGTGGGAGCACCAGATGCTCTACGGGATCGCCGAAGGCGAGCAGCGCCGGCTGGCGAGAACGGGCAGGAAGGTCCGAGTACTGATCAGCTACGGCACCCACTGGTTCGCGTGGTATGCCCGCAGGCTTGCCGAACGGCCAGCCAATATCGGCTTCCTGGCGAGGAATATCCTTCCGCGGTGACATGGGTGATCGGGGTGCTGGTGCCAGTGGGGCGCAGGAGTTGGGTTTGACACCGCCGTGCTTCTGGTGACATCGACGCGCCGGACGAAGCTGGGGGGAGATGATCGACCTGCCCAGCAAGTCCCTGGAACCGGTCGACTGGACCGGATCCCGACGACGACCGGGCCGGAAGTGGTCCAATAGCAGCCGGACCATGAGTGCTGCAGGGGAGTCTACCCGGGATTCCTTTCTGTGTCGTTGTTGAATCATAACTTAACATAATGCACATTATGCGACATTAAATTGCGTGAGCACACCCGGTGCCGGCGATCCACGTTCGCTTGATCCAGAGGCATCGGCACGGCAATTTTCGTAGCTTCAGAGAGAGCGGGTCCACCACTCACCGACGGCCGCCAGGTGCCAGGAAACCAGACTCGCCCAGAGGACCATGTCACTGTATCGCAAGCCCACCAACCGCCCCCCCGAGCCAGAGAGCCCGCTCGACAAGGAAGACGTATTCGTAGCCAAGACGCTGGAGGTGAGCCACTGGGCCCAGCGGAACCGCGGCAGGGTCACATTGGCGGTCGTCTTGCTGGGACTGGGGATCGTCACTTCGGTGTACTACGTCCGCTATCGAGCGAGTCTGGAGGCGAGTGCGGCCGCGCAGCTGGAGGTGCTCAACGCACGCGCCGTCAGCGGCGATCCGGCCGACTTACGGTCGGACCTAGAGCTCTACGTGGAACGCTTCGCGGGCACCCGCGTTGCCGATGAGGCCCGCATCTCGCTGGCGCAGGTGAATGTGGATCTAGGTGAGATGGCAGCCGCGGCCGAGGCGCTCCGCCCTCTTGCACGGCGGATCGAGGAGCCGCTGGGTTCCCAGGCGGCGGCCATGCTGGCTGCGATCACCGAGGATCTGGGCGACCTCAGGGTCGCCGAGGAGCTCTACCGCAGGCTGGCGGACGAAGCGCTGCTAGACTTCCAGGTGCGCGAGGCGCTTGCGAACGCCGCCAGGCTCAGGCGCGCCCAGGGCGACGACTCCGGCGCCATGGAGCTGTACGACCGCATGCTCTCCCAGATGGCGGATGACGACCCGGACCGAGGCGTAGTCGAGATGCGCCGCGCAGAGGTGGCCGCGGCGACGCAGTAGCCGATCCGGATGCGTCCGGCCCCACCGCGCCTTGTCCGCACAACTTGGGCCGGTGATCTTCCTTTTTTGTGGATGTCCCCGTAGCTCAGATGGATAGAGCGACTGCCTCCTAAGCAGTAGGCCCCAGGTTCGAGTCCTGGCGGGGACGCTGGGTTTTCTTAGGTGTCGGGGTTCCGATTCCCTCGACCTCGCTGCCCAGTTGAGGACCGCGGGCAGGAACTTCAGGTCGTATTCGATGGTCCGGTTGGACACCGGCCTCCCACTCGGGCCTACCCTGCCCGCCCGACGCGCCCGGATGAACCGGTCCCAGTCGCGCCGGGAGAGCGTCGCGGGGTTGCGGTTCGACCTGCACGACCTGCACGTTGGCATGGTCGGAATCGGTTAGGCGTCCATTCGAGCGAATTCACCGTGGTCGGAGCCGGTCCCGGCCGCCGGACGATGCCGACGGGGTTCCGGACAGGGGCTCGATTGGGGGATTCGAGGTGGCTTACGTTTTCAGCGCGTGAAGCGATGGGCAGGTTATCCGTCAGCTCCCGTCCAACTCGTAGACCGCCACCGACTCCACATCCATGTCATCCAACTGCGCACCGAGGACGAGCCCACCGGCTACGTCGAGGATCCGGAGTCTAGGTGGGGCTTCCACCGTTCCCAGCCACTCCCCGTCGGCGGAAATGACCGTGTAGGCGGCCGCGCCTTCGCGTGCGGTGCCCGGGTGCCAGGAAGGCAGCCACACCCGGCCTTCCGTGTCGCCGAAAAGACGGCTGAAGAGAGGCATCGCCCCCCCGACCCTGGCCCGGTAGGTGGACATGTTGTCGGCGGTCATCTGGTTGATTTCGGCCACCGAAGCGCCGGGGTTGGCCATCTGGTTGCCCTCCCGCATTCCGGCCTCTATGCCTTCAAGCAACGCTTCGGTCAGGGGCACCGCCTCGGCCTGCCAGCGCACGATCTGCGTGACGGTTCCGTCGGGCCGGCGCCAGATGACCTCGGGCTTGTCGGAACGCGCGTAGACGAACTGGCCAGCGGCGACGGCGACCGATCCGAGCGCTCCGATGGGGTCCCACCGCAGTCCCTGCGGCACGCGCGACACGTGGTCGTAGGACGCCACCGTGTCGACGGCGCCGGTTTCCATGTCGAACCTGGCCATGTGCCCGGGCAGCCACTCCACCTCGAATCCGGAGATGAAGGAACTGGTGCTCATCAGCAAGTGGCCCGATGAACCGATTCCATCGGCTCCGAGGCCGTCGGCGCGCCGGATGTCCACGGTTCGCGCGACGGAGCCGCGGGCGAAGAGAGTCAGGCGATCACCGAAGGGATCGGATACCCATATGCTGTCCCGCCCGATCGCGAAGATGGCGTTGACGTAGCTGACGTCGCCGGGTCCCTCTCCCGGCCCGGCAAGCAGATCGTACGTCGTGCCGTCCGCCGTCAGTACGATGACCTCCGTGGCGAACGCGTCTGCGACTACGGCGCTGCCGTCGGGCAAGAGGCGGCCGGCGCTCATCCGCTGGAACGCGTAGTCACTCGGATTGGTGCCGTGTCGGTAGCGTGGTTCCGCCAGAAACCGGAAGGGCGCTTCGATGTCCGGCTTCCCGGCATACTCGACGATCCGCACACCGGCGCTGTCCTCGATCTGGACGGGGACGGCACCGGTCGCCGTGGGTTGACTCTCGCACCCGCCGAGTGTTGCCACGATCGCCGGCACCAGCATTGGGATGAACGGGTAGCCGTCGCTCCGCGAGTTCACACTACTGTAGCCCTTCCCCACTCCCGTCGCCCATGCCCGCCCGCCCCCCCGCCCGGTCCAGCAGCACAACCGCGCCGACCCCCGCCAAGAACATGACCAGGACGGTCACCGTTTCGGGGTCTCCCACGATCGGCAGAGTCATGGCTGCGCTCCCGTCCTCGCGCTGTTCTACAAAGGGCCACAGCTTCCTCAGCGACCCGACCATGAGCCCCACCAGCACGGCCAGGGTCGCCTCCCGCCACCTGGCGAATAGGGCTTTCAGAATGCGTGTGAAGGTCAGCAATCCGAAGGCCATGGCGGCCAACATGGTGGCCACGACGGCGGCTGCGTGGAGGTCGCCCCGCAGCGCCAGCGCGGGCGAGTGAAGAACGGATTGATACAGCCCCAGAAGCAGAAGCACGAACGATCCCGAGATCCCGGGCAGCACCATGGCCGAAACCGCCAGGGCTCCACCCACGAAGATGTAGGCCAGACTCGGGTCGCGTCCCCCGGTCAGCAGTGCCGGCTGGGAAACCGAGGCAATGACCACCGGGCCGTCCGCCTGGCGGATCGCGGACGCCGGTAGGTTGCCCGCTTCACCCGCCATCCGCGCGACCACCTCGACCCCCAGCGACGTCGTGCCCGCCGGAACGATGTGTGGGCGGGAAAGGCCGAACTTCATGGCGGGCCGGCCGTCCTCGGGGGGGGCTTCCAGGGTGAGATTGCCTGGCGTGAGGCGGACTTCGCCGGCGAGCGGGTTCGCGAACTCGAGGGTCACAGTGCCGCGTGCATGACGTGTGGACGGCTCCGGCAGACCCGCAAACCATGTGGTCAGCAGGGCCGCCACGCATGCGAGCACCCAGCGCGACGGACTGCGCCGCCCGATCTGGCGCGCCGGAATCGCGACCGAAGCCAGAACGAGGCCCAGAAAGAGACCTCGCATCTGTGCGGGGTGGCTGCTCAGCAGCGGGGGAAGAAACTGCGCACCGGCCAGGATCGCCGGGACGATTCCGGCCACGACGGACCCGAGGAGCAGGATTTGCCCGGCCTCTGTTCCTCCCGGCGCGTCGCCCAGGCGCGCGGGCTCCCTGAATCCCTCCTTCAACAACAGACGAAACGAGCGCGTGCGAAGTCGGCGAAGCATCCTGGTGCCCAAGCTACCGACTGCGTTTATGAGCCGCGGGTAGATACCCAGAATCAGCGCAACCGTGCCCCCCGAGACCCCCGGAATGACGTCCGCAGCCCCCATGCACACACCACGCAGCGAGTTGCCGAGCCAGTGCTTCACAGGGACTCCCGCGCCCCCCTCGCGCCGGGAGCGCTACGCCTCAGGGTTGGAGATCCCACCTGCGGACATCGTCCAGACGGGGGTAGCTGGTCAGATCCAGGTGCATCGGGGTGACCGAGACGTACCCCTCCTGGACGGCGCGGAAGTCCGCGTCCGGACCGCCGTTGAAGTGCGGGTAGCCGCCGCCGATCCAGTAGTACTCGCGCCCCGACGGGTCCTGCGAGCGCGTGATGGCGTCGCTGTACCGGCGGCGCCCAAGGTTCGTGACGCGCAGGCCCCGCAACTCCGACGGCGGGCAGGCCGGCAGGTTCACATTCAGGAGCTCGTGTTCCGGGATCCCCTGGGCGACGATCTGGCGGAGCAGGTTGCTGACCACCCCCTGCCACCCCTCGACCTCCTCGATTCCCTGGCCCACATACGAGAAGGCCACCGAGGGGACACCGAGGATCGTCGCCTCCATCGCGGCAGCGACCGTCCCCGAATAGAGGACGTCCTCGCCGAGATTCGGACCGTGGTTGATCCCCGATACGCACAGGTCGGGCAGCCGGTCGGCGGAGTCCATCACCGCCAGGATGACACAGTCAGTGGGGGTGCCGTCGACGATCGTGGCGCCGTCGGGGACCCGGCGCTTGCGGAGCGGACGGTGAAGGGTCAGCGAGTTGCTCGAGGCGCTCCTCTCGCGGTCGGGGGCCACTACATCCACCGAGCCGATCGCATGCGCGGCCTCTGCCAGCACCCTGATCCCCGGCGATAGGTACCCGTCGTCGTTCGTGCAGAGTATTCGCACCTAGGGCGAAGCCACCGGTACGGGCATCGTAGGCCATGGAGGTCTGTCCACGGGCTGCTACCCGTCCGGCAGGGTTAGGGTGTCGCGCAGCTCCTCCAGCTCTTTCCTGATCGACGCAACCACGGCTGGATCGGCCCGTTCCCTCCCCTCGACGGCAACCTTGCCACCCTTGCGCAGCTCCTGCAGCTCGCGCCTGGCACCCTCAAGGGTGAATTTCCTCTCGTAGAGGAGGTGCTTGACGAGGAGGATCGTCTCGATGTCGCGCATTCGGTAGACGCGCTTGGCTCCGCGCTTTGTGGGCGAGATCACATCGAACTGCGACTCCCAGTACCTGAGCACATGAGTCTTGAGCCCAGCCAGGTCACTGACCTCGCCGATCGAGTAGTACGTCTTCTGAGCGATCGGCCGCAAGCTGCACTAGCCCCTTTCCGTGTTCGGGGAGGCGATGGGGGCCTCCGACGTCGGCTCACGGGTCATCAGGCGGTCGAGCGCCTCCATTGGATCCCGTCCCCGCACCACTGTCGCGTAGACCTCGGTGGAGACTGGCATCTCCACCCCGTGGCGCCTCGAAAGATCGCGCACCGCGTGGGCGGTGGCTACGCCCTCGGCCACGGTGTTCATCCCGGCCATGATCTTGTCCATCGACTCGCCTCTACCCAGCCGCTCGCCGACCTGTCGATTCCGGCTCGCACCCCCTGTGCAGGTGAGGACAAGGTCGCCCATCCCCGCCAGCCCGGCGAAGGTGGCCGCGCTCGCCCCCATCGCGACCCCCAGCCGGCCGATCTCGGCCAGACCCCTGGTGATTAGCGCCGCCACCGTGTTGTGGCCAAGCTCGAGCCCTGCGGCCACTCCGGCCGCAAGCGCGATCACATTCTTCAGGGCGCCACCCAGCTCGACACCGATCAGGTCGCGGTTGGTGTACACCCGGAAGCGGTCCGTCTGGAAGAGGGACTGCACATGGCGACGCGCCCCCTGGTCTAGACTCGCGGCGACGACGGCGGTCGGGACTCTCGCGACCACCTCGCTGGCGAACGAAGGCCCCGAGAGGGCGCAGACGCGGCGGCTCTGCCCAGGGGAAAGGTGCGCACCCAGGAGCTCGTGCATCGGGCGTAGCGTCTCCACCTCGATCCCCTTCGAGGCCGAGACGACGATCGCCTCCGGCAGAATGTGCTCCCGCGCACGTGCGAGCAGCGCCGAGCTGTACTGGACCGGACACGTCCAGATGACGACGCCCGCTCCGGCGAGAGCGCACTCGAGCGAGGTGGTGGAACTGAGCTCGGTGCAGAGCTTCCAACCCTTCAGGTACTCCGGATTCTCCTGGCGTTCGCGGATCGACTCCACCACCTCGGGCTCGCGGGCCCAGAGGCGAACCCGGCTGCCGCTCCTCGCCAGCAGGTCGGCCAGGGCGGTGCCCCAGGCGCCGCCGCCGACCACCGCGACGCGCTCCCCGGTAGGTGTCTTCACCCGCCCCCCTCGCTTCGGCGGCCACCGATCCGGGGCTCGGTCCCTGCAATCAGCCTTCGAATATTGGAGCGGTGGGCCCACACCACGAAGACCGCGATCGACCCCAGGAAGAGCTGCGCGGCCGTGTCCGTACCCGGGATGACCAATCCGGCCAAGCCCACCGCGAAAGCCGCCGCCATCGACGCGACCGAGACGGTGCGGAGCGCGACGAGCGCCACGAGCCAGGCTAGCAACCCCACCGCGACGGCCATCGGGGATATCGCGACCAGCGCACCTGCGGCCGTGGCGACCCCTTTCCCGCCTCGGAAGCGTACCCAGAGCGAGAAGACATGGCCCGCTATCGCGGCCCCGCCGTAGAGGACCGTCGGCCATGCGCCCGTGTGGCCGTCGAGCAGCGGAAACCACCAGGCGGGCGCAAACCCCTTGAGGACATCCATCAGCGCGACCGGCACGGCCGCTCGCCACCCCAGCACCCGGAGTGCGTTGGTGGCCCCCAGGTTGGAGCTCCCGAGCTCTCTCAGATCCTTGCCGTAGAACACCTTGCCGATCCAGTACGCGGACGGGATCGACCCTGCGGCGTAGGCGGCCAGGGCGAGCAGGGGGACGCTCTCCATCCTACCTCCCTTCCCCGGCCAAGGCCCTTCGCCCGCCGCTCGGCCGCAGGCGCACCCTGACCGGCACGCCCTCGAAGTCCCACATCGCCCGAAGCGAGTTCTCGAGGTAGCGCCGGTAGTGGGCCGGGATCGCGTCCGGGTAGTTGGCGAAGACGACGAAGGTCGGCGGAAGGGTGCGCGCCTGAGTGGCGTACTTCAGCCTGACGGGGCGTCCCCGGTAGTGCGGCGGCGGCTGTCGGCGCACCAGCGACTCGATCGCATCGTTGACCTGGGGCGTCCCGATGCGCGTCAACCTCCGCCGGGCGACCGCACGCACCAGATCCAGCGTCCTGCGGACCCGCAGACCCGTCAGCGCCGAAGCAAAGAGGAATGGCACCCGCCGCAGGAACGGGACCCGCTCCCCGGCCGCGCGTCTGAATTGGGCCGCGCTGTTCGTCTCCCTAGGCACCAGGTCCCACTTGTTGCAGACCATGATCACACCGCAGCCGGCCCCCCATGCCCTCTCAGCGACCCTGATGTCCTGCGCGTGCAGCCCCTCCGCGCTGTCCACCACCACCAGGCAGACATCGGCCTCGCGCACGACACGCGCGGTGCGCAGGCTGCTGTAGTACTCGACCGAATCGCTCATTCGGGCGTGGCGCCGGATGCCGGCAGTGTCCACGAAGACGAGGCGTTCTCCATGGTACGTCAACTCGAGGTCGACGGGGTCGCGCGTCGTGCCGGGTGCTTCGCTCACAACCACGCGCTCGTGGCCGAATAGACGATTCACGAGCGACGACTTCCCGGCGTTCGGCTTTCCCACTACGGCAACTCGGAGGTCGGTCTCGTAGGGGGCGCTATTCTCCTCCGGCAGTTGGGGGAGCAGGGCGTCGAAGAGATCGCCGAAGCCGCGTCCCGATACCGAGCTGACCGCGTGCGGTTCCCCCATTCCGAGCCCCCAGAACTCCTGGTGCGACTCGTCGTTCGGCAGGTTGTCCACCTTGTTGGCGGTTAGCAGGACAGGTTTCGGGACCCTGCGGAGCTCTTCGGCCAGACGCTCGTCGAGGGGATGAATGCCGACCTTGGCGTCCACGAGGAGGAGCACGGCGTCGGCCTCCCGGACTGCGACCATCGCCTGTCTGCGGATCAGGCGGTCCAGCTCCCGGTCGGAGCCCATCACGACCCCGCCGGTGTCGACGAGAAAGAAGTTGCGCCCGGTCCAGTCGGTCAGCCCGAAGTTGCGGTCTCGGGTCACGCCGGGCGTGTCGTCAACGACGGCGACCCTTCGCCCGAGCGCGCGGTTGAAGAAGGTGGACTTCCCCACATTAGGGCGGCCAACCAGCGCGACCACCGGCGCACTCACGAGCCGACCAAGACCTCGACCAGCTCGTGTCCGGTGCGCACCGTCGCGGGTGCCAGCGACCGCTCGACCCGCACGAGCGGCATCCCGTCAATGAACACGTCCTCGCCCGAAAGGGCCGCGCCCGGAAGTAGCACGAGGTCGCCCGGTCGGCAGTCGCCAACTGCCTCCACGATGTCGGTGCCCGCCAGGAGCCCGGCGATCGTGACGGTGGGGCCGAAGTAGCTGTTGGGCACGGATACCACCTCCGTCTCGCACCCCATCCCTGCTCCCACGGCGGCTGCCATCTCGGCGAAGTACGGCTCCATCGACGCGCCGGTCACTACGCGCACCCTCTCCACCCCCGCCATCGGCGCCAGTCTTCCCTTCCCCGACTCGAATGCGTCGAGGAGCTCCCGGAGCGCCCCCACTCCGTTCTCCACCAGCCCGCCCTCGTCGTAGTAGGCGGCGCCGGGCACGTTCCTATCGGCGATCAGGAAGAGCTCGTCGGCTGCGTAGCACCAATTCCGCTCCCTCTCGGCTCTCGCCCTCCGCCGTACCGTTTCCGTCTGCCCGATGGCGACCCGAGCCTCGTCCGGATCGAGCAGGCGCACCGGGCGTCCCACGTTGTAGCGCGTCAGCCCCACCGGCACCACTGAGAGACTGAGGACGCCGTCGCCCAGCCTGTAGAGGTCTGCGATCGTGCGGTCGAGTTCCGGGCCATCGTTCCACCCCGGGCAGAGCACCACCTGTGCATGCAACTCCACCCCGCCCTCCAGCAGCTCCCGGAGCTGCTGCATGATCAGCCCAGCGCGAGGATTCTTCAGCATTCGCGACCGGACAACTGGATCTGTCGCGTGCACGCTGACGTAGAGCGGCGAGATGCGCTGCTCCACCAGCCGCTCCAGACCACGCGGGCCCAAGTTCGTCAGAGTCACGTAGCTGCCGTAGGTGAAGGAAAGCCGAAAGTCGTCGTCTCGCAGCCAGAGCGGTGCCCGTGCATCTGGGGGATTGCCGTCGATGAAGCAGAAGACGCACTCGTTGGCGCACTCCCTGATCTTGTCCCGGTCCGGAACCATCCCCAGCGGCCGATCGTCGTACCCGCCGATCTCGTAGACGGTGCGGCGCCCCTCGGCATCTACCGCCTCGAGTTCGAGCTCGCCGTCGGCGGTGCGGAAGAGGAAGTCGAGCCCGTCACGCACCCGTTCTCCATTGACGGCGATAATGCGTGTGCCGACACGCATCTCGAGGGCTTCGCCGACCGACCCTGGCGCGACCTCTCCGATCCGTACCACCGCTAGCCTCCCTTGCTGCCGCTCGCTGCCACGACCGCGACCAGGGCCGAGCAAGAGCGGGAGACGGGACTCGAACCCGCGACCCTCAGCTTGGGAAGCTGATGCTCTACCGGCTGAGCTACTCCCGCGCTAGCGCTCGGCGTTGTCTCCTGCCCGGAGCCGGAGTCGCAACGGCACAGGCCTTCCTCTCCTAACCTCGTGGCGGCACCACCTGGAAGTAGAAGCCCGTGACGTCCGCATCGCTGTCCAGCTCGACCCGGAAGGCCGTGGTGCAGACCGCCTCAGGGTCCACAGGCTCGCACGACTCGCCGGTGGCCTCGTCACGCGACGCCTGCGCCGGCACCTCGACCCGGACACTGTTTGTCCCAATCGATTCGCCGTCACCGCCCAGGAAGTTGACCAGAATAGTGACCGTGCCGCCGGGGTCGAGCGTGTAGTTCGTGAGATTCCCCGTCACCGTCCCACCGCCACCGACGGTGGGGGTGAGGTTCGCTTCGAACATGTTGAAGGCCATGGCCCTGTAGTTATCGACGATCTTCCCCGCCTCCTGCTCGTCGCCTGCGGAGGCGACGCAGCGGGCCAGGATCAAGAGATGGTCGGCTGCGAACGGGTCGGTCTCGATCAGTCTACGAGCCACCGGAACGCACTCGTGCCAGCGCTCCGCCTGGTAGAGGGTCGTCGTCAGGTTGAGGAGGGCGTCGCGGTTCTGCGGCGACGCGTCGAGCACCAGTTGGAAGGCCTCGGCGGCGCGTTCGAAGTTGCCGGCCAGGTAGAGGCCAACACCGATGTTGGAGTAGTCCAAGATCCCCAGGTCCTCGCCCATCAGATTCTGGTAGATCGCCTGCGCCGAGTCGGGCATTCCGGCCGCAGCGACGGCGCCTGCCAAATTGGAGAGGGCGGTGATGTCGCCCGGATTCCCGGTCAGGTAGCGGCGGTACTCGTCGGCGGCTTCCTGGTGGAGCTCGTTGTTCGTGTAGAGCATGGCCCGGTTGAAGGCGACGCTGGCCTCCTTCTCCAGCCAGCCGGCGGCGAGCGAACTATCGCGCGCCATCATCTCCTGGGGGCGCGGACCACGAATGACTTCCAGCGCGGCGCCGAAGGCCTCGATCGCCTCCTCGTTGCGGCCTAGCTGCTCGTAGCTGACCCCCAGGTTGATCAGCGCTTCGGGACGCCCGCGCGGGTAGATCAACTCTGCGTACTTGAGTTGCTCTATCCCCGCCTCAACGCCGCCCTCATCTTCATCGTTCAATAAGCCGACGGAGGCGTTGAAGGCGTCAATCCACGCCGACTCGCGCTGTGCTTCGACGTCGTTGCGGTACCCCGTGAACAGCGCCACCGCCATCTCCAGGAGAGTGTCCGCGGCCACGTAGTCGTAGAGGCCGATATGCGCCCTGGCGGCCTGGTAATACCCAACCGAGTTGCCGGGGTCGCTCGCAATCTCCCTGAGAGCCCAGTCCAGAGCCTCCTGGTACAGAGCTGGGTCGTCGTTCACGACAGTCTTCGTCAGGGCCAGCTCGGCATTTCGAGTGAACTCGCTCTCCCGGTACACATCCACCAGGTCTTCGCCACCGCCGCCGCCGCCGCCGCTGGCGCAGCCGCTAAGCACGAGCGAACCCGCGACCACAAGCGCACACAAGAACCCTGACCTGTTCACAGCCACCCTCCTATGAGTCGACAGACCTCAGACCCCGAACACCTCCGGTGACTCGCGGAGGCCCGGGCCACGATCGAGAGTAATAGTACGCCCTGACAACCGTGCGGTCAAAGGGAGGGCCGGGCCGCAGCCGCTATCGCCTGTCGGCCAGATAGGCCAGCACCCTCGCCCCCATCGCATCGCTGAATCCAGGGACCCTCCCGATTTCGCCAACTGTGGCCTCGCGCACCCGGCGGACCGATCCGAAGCGGGACAGGAGGGCCTGCTGCCGCTTGGGGCCAATCCCGGGGATGTCGCCCAGCTCCGACCTCAGCGTTCGCCGTGAACGCAGCTTGCGGTTGTAGAGTAGGGCGAAGCGGTGGGCCTCGTCGCGCACCCGCTGCAACAGATGGAGCGCGGGACTCGTACGGGGGATTGTCAGGCGCTCCCTTCGGTCGGCCAGGAAGACCCTCTCGTGCCGCTTGGCCAGCGCTGCTAGCGCCACGTCCTCTACTCCAGCGGAGGAGAGGGCCCTTCGCGCCGCACCAAGTTGCGCACGCCCACCGTCCACGAGCGCCAGATCCGGAAGCGGTCCCCCGCTCTCCGCCGCACGGCGAAAGTACCTGGAGACAGCCTCCGCCATCGAACGATAGTCGTCGTTGCCGAAGCCACCCTTGATGCCAAGGTTCCGATACCCCGCCCGGTCGGGGCGTCCGTTGCGGAAGAGGACCGCCGCCGCGACGACCTCCGCCCCCTGTGTGTGCGAGACATCGAATCCAACTATCAGGCGCGGCACGACCTTGAGCGACAACCGGTCCTGAAGCTCGTAGAGCACGTCGTCCGCGCGGGGCTTCAGCCCCTCCAGGCCCTCTCCACGCTCGTTCCCGAGAGCGCTCCGCGCATTTTCCTGCGCAAGCTCCACCAACTGCGCCTTGGGCCCGAGCTGCGGGATTCGGGTAGCCACCTTCCACCCGGCCCGCCGACTCAGCGTGCGTTCCAGGAGGTGCCTGTCCGCAAAGTCGGAGGGCAGCAGCACCTCGCGGGGCAGATCGGCACTCCGCTCGGTGCCCCGGGCGAAGTACTCGTGGGCAACGGACCTGCCCAGGAGCACTCCGTCGTCGTCGTAGGTCTCGACACCGGTCAGGGCGTGGCTCCGGCTTCCTACCACCACGCCGCGCCGCACCTGCAGGACAACCGCTGCCGCCGACTCGCCGGCTCTGGCCACTCCGAACACATCCTGGTCGCCTCCACCCGCAACGTAAATGCGCTGCCTACGGGCGAAAGAGTCAAGCCCCTTCATTGCATCCCTGAGTGCGGCCGCACGCTCGAAGTCTAGTTCTGAAGATGCTTTATGCATTGCATCTTCAACTTCTCGTTGAGACTGTGCCACATCGCCTGACAACACCTTTAGGAAGCGGTGGGTCATATTGCGATAGGAAGTCTCCGACTGGAGCTCCGTGCACGGTGCTCCGCACCTGCCGATGTGGTAGTCGAGGCAGGGGCGCGACGGCTGCTCCCGGGGGAGGTCGTAGCGGCAGGAGCGAATTCCGTGGCTGCGCTTGAGGAGCTCCAGCGCACGGCGCGCCCGGCCCACAGAGGGGAACGGACCGAAGTAGCGCGCGCCGTCCCGCCGAATGCGGCGCGTTATGTAGGCCCTCGGGTACGGCTCTTGGACGGTCACCCGAATGTGGGGATAGCTCTTGTCGTCCCGGAGTTGAATGTTGAAGCGCGGCTTATGCTCCCGGATCAGACTGGCCTCCAGTATGAGCGCCTCCTCCTCCGACCCGACCACCAGCGTCTCGACCGTCGCGGCTCGGCTCGCCAGCTCCGCCACCTTCAGGTTGGGAGCGGCCTGGCCAGCGAGGTACGTACTGACCCGGCGCCGGAGCGATTTGCCCTTGCCGATGTAGAGGACCTCGCCGTCGGCAGCGCGAAAGATGTATACGCCGGTACCCAAGGGGACCCGACCCAGCGTGTCCGCGCCGAAGGGGAGCACGGCGCTTATCCTCGCCTCCATCGGCGGAATCGGTCTGCCAGCGCAGGAGGCGACACACCCCAGAGGTGCGTGATCCAGAGGTAGGCCACCGCTACCGATCCGATCGAGCCGGCGGCGGCAACGAGCGGAGGCGCGCTGGCGAGCGCCCACCGGATCGCCAGCCCCACCCCCGTCGCCAGCACGGCGCTAGCGAGGTAGCGGGAGGTGTGCGCCCCACCCAGTGCAACGTTCCCCAGGTGTTGTGCAAGCCCCTTCTTCAGCAGCGCTAGCTCGGCCCAGGCGCCGATCGACGCGCCGATCGCGAGCCCCGTCGCCCCCAGACCGAGATCACCGATCGTGTGGCGGTCCAGCGAGAACATCAGACTGACGGAGGCGGCGATCGAGAGCGCGATGCGGCCGTAGGCAATGCGGGCCGGGGTCCTCGTGTCGCCGAGCGCGAAGTACGCCGACGACAGCACGCGCGAGGTGCCCGACGCGGGGATCCCAAGCGCATATGCAGCCAGGACCAGCCCAGCGACTGCGGCGTCGGTCTCGCCGAAGGCGCCGCCGGTCCGGTAGACGGCCATCGCCTCCTCGCGGAATACGATGTAGCCGATGGCGGCCGGAATGAGCCAGAAGAGCACCGTCGAGGCGGCCCGCTCGGTGCGCTTCCGCACGGCGTCGCGCCCGGCGACTCGGTCCCGCGCGAGCTCGGGGAGCTCGGCGGCCGCCACCGAAAGGGAAAAGACAGAGATCGGGAGCAGGTAGAGCGTCTGTGCATACCCCAATACGCCTACCGATCCGGTCGAGAGCCGGGACGCCAGATTCGTGTCCACAAGCGCGCTGATGTTGACGGCGCCCCGGGCGCCGATCACCGGAAAGACCTTGCCGACAACTTCTCGCACGCCGCGCATCCGGTAGTCGAGCGACAGCGCAACCGCTCCGAGCACCCCGCGCAGGAAGGCCAGTTGGAAGCAGAGCTGAAGTGCACCGCCCGCCAGTGCCCCCCACGCGAGTGCGCGCAGCAGGTCGACTCCCATCAGGCCAGCGGTGGCTGCCGCGACGAGGGCGGCGATCATGGCGACGTTCCAGAGCGCCGGAGCCACATATGCGACGAAGAGGTGGCGATGGCTGTTCAGGAGCGCCAGCGCCCACGCCGAGAGGGCCAGAACGCCCGTGGCGGGAAAGAGGATGCGCAGCAGGCCCGCCAGGATGTCGACTCTGTCGTCCCCTACGAAGCCGGTGGCGAGCACGGCTGCCAGGTGGGGGGCGGCCCAGATCCCCGCCACGGCCAAGGCTCCGGCGACGACAATCAGGAGGCCGAGCACGGCGCCCGCGACGCGGCCAGCCTCCTCCTCCCTGCCCTCTTCGACGAGGCGGGCGTAGACGGGGACGAAGGAAGCGCCGAGCGTGCCCTCGCCGAGCAGGTTCTGAATCAAATTGGGAATCCGGAGCGCGGCCCGCCACGCGTCGGCGAGCGCACCGTTGCCAAAGTGGTGCGCAAAGACCGCCTCGCGGCCAAAGCCGAAAACCCGGCTGACGACGATCCCGGCTGCCGCTCTCGAGGCGCCCACCTACCCCTCCGTTCCGATGCGTCCTTCCGCCTGATCGCCGGAGGGCCGCAGCGCTCTCTCCTCGGCACCCTCGGCCAGTAGCCCGTGCAGGAACTGGCTCTCCTCGCCCAGCCGGGCCACCTCGCGGCTCAGCCGCTCCACCTCCGACTCCACGAGGCACAAGCGGAGGTCGTCCTCCGCTTCCGGGTCGGCTTTACGGCTCCCGCGCTCGAGTCGCCGCGCAATCGCCCGGCCCACATCGGAGTCGAGCACGATCGCAATGATCGGAATGAGGAGCGCGAGGACGACAATTGTGGGCACCATGGGCAAAAAGCTACGCCTTAGCGGCCCGTGGACAAATTGCGGGCGTCACCTGCTACCCTCGCCGTTCAGGTCGATGGAGATCGCCTCGAGGGCGCGGTCTACGAAGGTCGGCCCGTAGAGCATGAGGTACTGAAGGGGTCCCAGCACTCTGTCCTGCGCCCTGTTTAGTGGCCAAAGATGCGCGTGGGCGCGCCGAATGCGCGCCTCGGTGGTCTCGTCGAGCCGCCGGGCAGCGCGCGCGATCTTCTTCTCCAGCGCGTCGGCCGCACCCACTCCGGCGCCTCGCGCACGCGCCACCGCGCCGGCCAGCGTCGGGTCGAGGCTCTCCACCGCGTCAGCCAGCTCCGCACCCTGCTCCTCGACTGCGCCCCGCCACCGTGCGAGCGCGTTCACGATCTCCGCAGGCAGGCGCGCACGGGTCAGCTTGCCGATCATCGCAGAGGCGTCTCGGAGCTCGTCCGGCTCGATCCCGCACATCTCGAGCACCCTCTCCACCTTGGCCTCGACGACCATCAGGGAGGCCCTGGGAAAGGCGATCGGTCGGGCTGTTCCATGTCTCTCGAAGAGCCCCTCGAGCTGCCCGAGGTAGGCCAGCTCGCCGGGCCCACCGACGTACGCCAGGTTCGGGAAGAGGTAGCTCTCGACGATCGGGCGCAGGAGTACATTCGGCGAAACCACCTCCGGTCTGCTCTCGATCAGGCTGCCGAGACTCCGCCTCGAGAGCCTTCGGCCACTCCGGCGGAGCGAGAAATCGCCCCGCACAGCCTGAAGGCGCTCTCGACCCTCCTCCAGCTCCACCATCAGGAGCGAGGCACCGGGGATCTGCGGGACCTGGAGGCGGTATCGGTTCTCCTTGAGCCTCCGAGCGGTCCCCTCGAGTGCTCGCTCGCTGGCCTCCGGGTCGTCGGCCTCGGCGCTCAGCAGGGGAGCGCTCGCTCGCTTCAGGCGCCGGTCGTCGGCTTCGATCAGCCCCAGCTCCGTCTGGCCGAGGAGCTCGGCCATGAAGGTGCCGAAGGCTTCCGCCATCGTCGCGTCGGGCGCATAGGCCTCCGCTATGGACCGTAGGTATCCGTCACGGAAGTCGTTCGACCCAAAGGCCCGGGCGACGGTCGCCACCGCGTCATTCGCCGCGGCCCCAACAAGCGTTCGCGAGAGTGAGCGCGGCACTCCGGTAGAGGAGTCGCCCAGCGACACCTCGCGAAGCTTCCCGCCCCGGTCCACAAGGTGGATTCGGCTCGCCTCGGCCCAGTCGTGATCGTCGGAGGCGATCCAGAAGAGCGGCATCACCGGGCGGGCTAGGAGCTCGCGCAGCTCGCGAGCCAGCCTAATCGCCGTGAGCGCCTTGTAGAAGCTGTAGAGCGGACCGCCGAAGAGGCCGGGCTGCTGGCCGGTCGTGACGAAGAACCCACTCTGGTCGATCACCCTCGCGAGTAGCTCGCGAGCCGCCGGGCCGACAGGGCGGACCACGTCGCCGGCGACCGCGTACCTTTCGGTTGCCGAGAGGCGCCCGATCTCCCGGGCCTTGGCGACGAAGCTCTCGGCCGCGAGGGGAGGTGCCCGGTAGAATGCCACCGCGTCGCTGACGCCGGAGAGGTAGTCGCGCACCAGCCGCACTCCTCCAAGTGGTCGCCGGAGTAGCTTCACCTCTCGCCACGCGCGCCGGACGTAGCCCTATCGTAGCCGATCGAAACTACGTCGAAGCTGCAACGGTACTCCATTTGTATCACCAGAGGGCCCTGTTCAGCACAATGTAGCGTGGCGAGGCGTCCGAGTGGGGCGACCCGTCGTACGCGCCGAAAACCCTGACGGGGCGCAGTCCCCCGCGCCTGAGCATCTCGTCCAGCTCCTGGGGGCGGTACAGGCGGACGCGCTCCACGAACTCCCTTCCCGGGTCTGGTCCGCGCGACTCGATGCGGATGCGTTTCTCGACCACGCGCCCCCGCTCCGCGAGGCGGCGTCTCTGCACGACGACCGCGCCCGCCAGCGAGGATCGATCCTCGCACTTCAGCGTCGCCGCGACGTGTGCGGCGTTCAGGAAGTCGAGAAGGTACCACCCGCCGGCCGCAAGGACGCGTCTAGCCTCGTGGATGACCTGCTGGTCGTCGCGTTCATCGTCGAAGTACCCGAAAGACGTGAAGTAGGAGGTGACGATGTCGAAGGTAGCGCCCGCGATAGGCAGATGCCGCATGTCCGCACGGATCAGGTGGGCCTCCGGTGCCGCGACCCCTGCGGTGGCGATCATGGTCGGCGACAGGTCGATGCCGACGGATGAGAAGCCCGCGCGGGTCAGCGCGGCAAGGTGCCGTCCAGGGCCGCACCCAACGTCCAGGACACGGGTGCCGGAGCTCTGGCCGACCTCCTTTCGCAGCAGCGCCACACCCTCGGCGGCCTCGCTGGCATCCCGATGGGGGTAGAGCTTCAGGTACTCGCTCCCGAACCACTTTCGGTACCAGGCTGCCCGGTCAGGCTGCGAGTTCACCCGGCGTTCCCGGAGGGTCGGGGGGAAGCCCCGGCGTTGGCGGCGCACCTGTCCAGGAGCTCTTGGAGCGCCGTGCGTAGCGGTTCGGGGGGTCCCCCCTCCACGCGCAGATCCACCACGACGCAGCGGGGTGCGAGAGCCGGGAAGGCGGAGAGCTTGACGGCGTCCTTCTCCGTGCAGACGATCATGCGGCCGCGGCACCGCGCCAAGAGCTCGACGACATCTTCCACCGTGTACTCATGGTGGTCGGTGTAGGCGACCAGCTCGATCTCGCCACCGGGGATGAGCCCCGCCAAACCCTCGGCAAACGCCCGTGGACGCGCAACCCCACAGAGGGCAAGCACATCGCCGCCGGGTGGCGAAGCGGGCCTCCCCGCCATATCTCGCCAGCCGCGCATTCGGAGTCTCACCACGGCGGGGCTCGTGGCCGGGGCGACGCCGGCAATCCGCTCGCGCCAACGGTCGGATCGAGGCTCGGGGGCCGTCCGGCGCGTAACCAGCACATGGGTGGACCGCCGCGCCGCCGAGAGGGGCTCCCGATACGGTCCCCTGGGCAGAAGGCGGACTCGCTCCGGGTCCTCGGCCGCCATCAGCAGGATGCTCAGAGCGTGGGCTCGCCACCGGTGCTGGAAGCCGTCGTCGAGGATCGCCACGCGACGCCCGCGGCTCGCTGCCATATCGACCGCACGGCGGCGGTCGGAGTCGACGAACACCGCCTCAGGCCCAAACCACCTGCGGTGCAGCAGCGCCTCGTCGCGACCGTAGCCGCGCTGCACGATTGCCACCCTTAGGCCTCGCTCCAAGAACCACTCCGCCAGCCAGCGCACTACGGGCGTCTTGCCGGTCCCGCCCACGACGAGGTTGCCGACCGAGACAACGGGAATCGGAGGGGCGTCCCACCGACGGCGACTGTGCCACGCGCTTCGTGTCCGGGTCGCGAGCCGAAAGGCGGCCTCCGCCGGGCCGAGAGCTGTGCCCAGAAGCGCGGCCCCGGGGCCCTGCAGCTCTCCCTGCCAGAAGTCCCGCGCGAAGTCGTGGAGGCGGCGCACCGGTAGCCTACGGACTGCGAGCCGTTGCCGAGCCACCAGCCAGCGCCTCCCCGACCAGCTCCGCCACCCGCGCGGCTGCGCCAGGGGGGCCCAGCTCGGTGCGAATGGTGGCAAGGTCGGCGACCATCTGCCCGCGGACCGCGGACGACGGGTCGAGGAGCGGCTCGAGGGCGTCGGCTACAGCCTCCGGAGTCGCCTCGCGCTGAAGGAACTCAGGCACGACGCGCCGCCCGGCGACCAGATTGGCGAGCGCCAGATGGGGGACGCGCACGAGCCGGCGAGCGAGCGCGAAGGTCGCTGGGTGCGCAACGTACGCGACGGCGAAGGGCATTCCTGCGAGCGCGGCCTCCAGCGTGCACGTCCCGGACTTGACTAGCCCCGCCGTGGCGAGCGCCATCAGCGAAGCGGTGTCGTCCGCGTGGGGAAAGGGGAGGCCTTCGTAGGCCGATGCGGAGATCGAGGCAACTCGACTGACCACGACGACGAGGCCCGGAATGCGGCTCTGCAGCTCGTGCGCGCTCTCGCGGAAGAGCGCGGCGTGGCGCCGAAGCTCCTGGTGCCGCGATCCCGGGAGCAGGGCGAGGACGGCGGTGCCAGGCGCGATCCCGAGCTGCGCGGCGAGTCCTGCGGGGTCGGGTCGGGAGTCATCTTCGAGGAGGGGGTGTCCCACGAACTCAATCCTTGCGCCCCGCCCATCCGGTCGATTCGGGTAGTGGGCCGCCTCGAATGGCAGAATCAGCGCGATACTCTCGGCGTCCCTCGACAGCCGTCTGGCACGGGAGGGCCGCCACGCCCAGACCTGGGGCCCGATGTAGTAGACCACCGGGACCGCGAGCTGCGAGGCCCGCCGGGCGATCCTCAGGTTCAGCCCCGGGAAGCCGATCGGGAGCACAATGTCCGGGGGTTCCCGAAGCAGCATTCCAGCCACCCGCCGCTCAAGTCGCCGGAAGAACCGGAGACGCGGGACCACCTCCGCGAAGCCCATGACCGCAAGATCCTCCACCGAGGCGATCAGGCGCACCCCCTCGGCCTCCATCGCCTCTCCGCCGAGACCGACGAGCTCCGCATCGGGCCATCGTCGCAGGATTGCCCGTACGACCTGCGCTCCGTGTCTGTCCCCGGATGGCTCGCCAGCCAGCATAAGCACCCTCGGCCGCGCTTTGCGGTGCCACCCGAATGCCGTGGGGGGCTGTCCACGGGTCGTTAGAATGCGCGCCCGAGCACCCAGATTATCACCAGCACCGCCGCAAGGATCGCGACGAGCGCCGTGGGCGACTTCCCCTTCCTGGTGTCGATCCACTCGCGCTTGCGCCTACGTCTGACCCGAATGAGCGACATTCTCCTCGATCCTCTTCTGAATTGCGAGGGAAAGCTGAAGCGCCCGCCGGCCGTCCGGCCCCGTAACCGGGGGGAGCGCCTCCCCCAGCATTGCCCGACGGAAGGACTCCAGCTGCGCAGCCAGGGGCTCTTCCCCCGAGCCCGAGATCGGGATCCGCTCCACCACCGAAGGTAGCCCCTCTACCCCGGCCCCGTCGTCCTGGGGCGGAGCGGCGGGGAGCGACACGCCATCCCTGAGGCGCAGAAACTCGCCTCCGCCGTCCGCCAAGTCCAGCGACAGATAGCCGGAACGCTGCCAGATGCGGAGCTTGCGGACGCGCGACATCGAGACCCGGCTAGCAGTCAGATTGGCCACGGCCCCGCCTTCGATCTCCAGGCGGGCGTTGGCGATGTCGACCTGCCCGGTCAGGACCGCCACCCCTACCGCAGCGACCGAGTTGACCGGTGCCTCCACCAGTGCGCATAGGAGGTCCACATCGTGGATCATCAAGTCCAGGACGACCGGCACGTCGAGCGAACGGGGGGCGAAGGGGGCCAGTCGGTGGGACTCGACGAAGAGCGGGCGCTCCAGGTAGGGTCTGGCCGCCCGGATCGCCCGATTGTAGCGCTCGCTGTGCCCCACCTGGAGGACGACTCCCGCAGCGTCGGCCTCGGCGATGATCCGGTCGGCGGCTGCCACGTCCGGAGCGATCGGCTTCTCGACCAGGACATGCCTTCCCGCACCGATCGCCGCCCTGGCGACTCTCTCGTGCGCACTCGTTGGAACGGCGACCACAACGCCGTCGCTGGCCGCCAGAAGCTCCTCCAGAGATGACCGGGCGGGGACGCCCAGCCGTCTCCCCACCTCCTGGCAACGCAGCGGGTCGGCATCGAAGACCCCGCTGCAGGTGGCACCCTCCAGATCGCGCGCCGCCCGTGCGTGGTGCCTCCCCAGGGTGCCCACGCCAACCACCCCAATCGCCGGTCCGTTCGCTGGAGCGACGCCGTCAGGACGAGATGCCACGCTCGCTATCTCGGATGAACTGGAGCAGGTAGGCGACCTCCCGGCACCGGACCGCTTCGTCTGCCTCGGCGCTCGCGATTGCCTGCGTCACGGTCTGCCCGGTGTTGAAGAGCTTGCGGTAGGCGCGCTTGAGGCGACGGCGCACCTCGGGCGAGAATCCGCGCCGCTCCAGCCCCACCGTGTTGAGCCCGAAGAGCCTGGGAGCAGGGTGGCCGGAGACCCGACAGTACGGGGGGACGTCCTGGCGGAGCGCGCAGCCACCGCCCACGAAGGCGTGCGTGCCGATCCGCACGAACTGGTGGATGGCGACTAGGCCGCCGACGATCGCCCAGTCCTCGATGACGACGTGCCCCCCCATGTTCACCGCATTGGACACTACGACATGACTGCCCAGGTCGCAGTCGTGCGCGACGTGGGAGTACGCCATGAGCAGGCAGTCCGACCCGACCCGGGTGCGCCCGGCAGCCGCCGTGCCGCGATTCAGCGTCGCGAACTCCCGAATCACCGTGCGATCCCCGACATCCAGATGCGTCTCCTCGCCGCGGTACTTCAGGTCCTGCGGATCGGTGCCCAGGACCGCCCCATTGGCAATCCAGCAGTCGCTACCGATGGTCGTGTCCCTCTCGATCAGGACCCTGGGGCCGATGCGCGTCTTCGCGCCGATCGAAACCCCGGGGCCCACGATCGCGTAGGGGCCCACATCGACGCCGGGACCCAGCTCGGCGTCCGCGGCGACCGATGCGGTATCGTGCACCCGCACCCCGGCCTCGCCGCCGGTCGAGACCGCGCTCATCGGTCCACCACCCTGGCCATCATCTCGGCTTCGGCGACCACCCTGCCCTCCACTGTGCCCCTGCCCCGCATCTTGCAGACGCCCCGCCGAAAGCTGACCATCTCGACCTCGAAGAGGATCTGGTCTCCCGGAATGACCGGTCTGCGCCACTTCACGCTCCTCAGCGCCATGAAGTAGACCACCTTGTCCTTCGGATTCTCGACCGCGTCCATGAGGAGCAGCCCGCCAACCTGCCCCATCGCCTCCACGACCAGAACACCGGGCATGATCGGGTGCCCTGGAAAGTGGCCTCGGAAGAAGGGCTCGTTGATCGTCACGTTCTTGAGCCCCACGATCCGCCTGCTCGGCTCGAAGTCGACGATCCGGTCCACCAGGAGCAGCGGGTAGCGATGCGGGAGGGCGTCCAGTATCTCCGCGATGTCGAGGCGCCGGTCGCGTCGGCGCCGGTCGTGCCGCTCCCGAATGGCGCGGGCCAGCGCGATGTTGCCCGCGTGGCTGGGCCGCTCGGCGACAATGTGACCGCGCAGCCTGGCCCCGATCAGCGAGAGGTCTCCCACCAGGTCGCCGACCTTGTGGCGCAGAAATTCGTCCCGGTGGCGGAGGTTGCCGCCAACCACCTCCTCGGTGCCCAGCACGACCGAGTTCTCGAGCGACGCTCCCCTCGCGAAGCCCCGCTCTCGGAGCGCATCGACGTCGTTGCGAAAGCCGAAGGTCCGAGCCGAAGCAATGTTCTGGCGAAAGCCACCGTCCTCGATGGCGAAACCGCCGTGCTGGCGGCCAATCGCCGGGTGGCCGAACTCGATCGTGGCCGACACCAGGAACGTCTCGGCTGGCAGCGCCGTGTAGGAGGACCCACGACTCCCCTTCTCGGTGAAAGCCTCGGCCACCTCGACGACCTCGACCCTTTCCGTCTGGCGCTCGCGGCCGACCTCGTCGAGCGCGCGCGCGTACGGCTCGAAGCTGCCGTCTAGGATCGGCACCTCCCGCCCATGCAGCTCGATTCGGGCGTTGTCGATCTCGCAGGCGTAGAGAGCTGCGAGGATATGCTCGACGGTCAGCACCTCCACCCCGTCGGCGGTCAGCGTGGTTCCGAGCTCGGTCCCCGCGACGTGCTCCAGGCGGGCGGGAATGCGGCTCTCGTTGGGCGAGTCGCTTCGGACGAAGACGATCCCCGCTCCGGGGGCTGCGGGCCGGACGGTCAGCGTCGCTGGCTTGCCGGTGTGGATGCCGACGCCCTCGAAGCTGACCTCGCCGGTCACGGTCTGCTGCAGGCGCGGTTGCGTCATCTCGTCCCCCGCCTGTCATTTTGCCGCTCAAGCCGTTCCAGGCGCCTGACGAAGGTCGAGAACCGCAGGAGGTGTGCCATCGCACGGAGAAAGCTGCGGTGATCCCTTGCCGGGTAGCCGGAGACGGTCTGGCCGGGAGCAACATCGCCGATGACCCCCGCCTGCGCGGCGATCCGGGCCCCGTCGCCGATCGAGATGTGTCCCGAGAGCCCGGCCTGTCCTCCCATCAGCACTCCGTTTCCGACCCGGACCGAGCCGGCGACGCCAACCTGCGCGGCAAGCATCGAACCCGGCCCCACCGAGACGTTGTGCGCGATGTGGACAAGGTTGTCCAGCTTCGACCCCGCACCGATCACCGTGCGCCCGATGGACCCCCGGTCGATCGTGCAGTTCGCGCCGATCTCCACATCGTCCTCGACCACGCACTCTCCCACCTGAGGGATCTTGACATGTCCGTCCGCCCTCGCCACGTAGCCGAAGCCGTCCACCCCGACGCGCGCACCGGAGTGCACGACGACGCGCGCGCCGAGGACGACCCCCGCATAGAGGGTCACGTTGTGATGAAGCACGGAGCGCGGGCCGACCACCGCGCCCTCGCCGATCACGCAGTTTGCCCCTACGCTGACGCCCTCCCCCAGCTCCGCACCGGACTCTATCGCCGTGTGCGGACCGACGGCGACATCCGGCGCCAGCGTCGCCAGCTGATCGACGACCGCCTTGGGGTGCACGGTCGCGACGGAATCGATGGAGGCTGGTTCCAGGAGCGGCAGCAGCATGAGGAGGGCGGCGTACGGGTCGTCCACGATTATCCGACTCTCAGGCCCTCCGCTCCACGCGCTCAGGGACTCGGAAACGAGGAGGGCGGAACCGCGGCACCCCGTCAGCTGGGACGCGTAGCGACGGTGTGCCAGAAACGCGAGATCTCCGTTCCCGGCCGCGTGCAGCGGCGCGACGCGCGAGAAGGTCACGTTCCCATCGCCCTCGCTCCTGCCACCGGTGGCTTCGGCCGCCGCCCTCACGGTAAGGAGTGGGCGGCGATCCCTCCCCTGGCCCGTCCTCATCCGTCCGCTACTGGCTCACTCCTGGAACTGAGGCGAGCAAGAACCTGCTCGGTCAGGTCAAGCGCTGGATCGGCGACCAGGATCGCCCGCGACACCGTGTCCAGAATCAGCGCGTAGCCGCCCTCCACCCGGATCGCCTCCAGGACGGCGCGGACCTCCTCCATGATCGGCTGGAAGACCTCCTCTTGGCGCTGCAGTGCCTGTTCGTTCAGCTCCTGTCTCCTGGCCTCGAGATTCTGCAGTCTCTCGCCCAGCTCCTGCTCGCGCGCGGCCCTGGCCTCGGGGTTCATCGTCATCTGCTGCTGCTGGTACTCGCCTGCCGCCCTCTGGTAGTCGGCGTCGAGCTGGCCGATCTCGGCTTCGTACCCGGCCAGCGTCGCCTGCAGGCTCCTCTGGGCGTCCTGCGCTGGCCCATACTCGAGCAGAATCGCATCGCTGTTTACGTACCCAATCTTCTCGTTCTGGGCCGTCAGCGACGCGGCACCACACAAGAGGCACGCGGCGGACGCCGCAGCCAGTCGGAATAGTCTCATGCTCTTGATCCCTCCAGCTAGAAGTTCGGGCCCATCTTGAAGTGAAGCTGCCACCCCGGCACGGGCTTGTCGAATCCGTACGCGTAATCCAGCCCGATCGGACCGAACGGAGTTACGAGCTGGATCCCGAAGCCCGCGCCGCGGTACAGCCTGGAGACGTCGATATCGCCGGGGTGGCGCCATAGGTTGCCAGCGTCGAAGAATAGCGACAGGCCTAGGTTGGAGTTGACTATCGCCTTGTACTCGGCCGTGGCGGCGAGGAAGGCGTCGCCACGACGCTCGACCTGCGAGATGCCGCTCGCGACCCCCTCCGGGAAGTAGCCGCGCGGCGTAATGGTAGTCTCGTCGTAGCCCCTGAGCGGCTCCCCGAACTGCACGCCCCCCAACCAGAAGGACTCGAAGGGGAACCCGGAGGCATCTCCGAAGACCATCCCCGCCCTGACCCTTACGCCCATCGCCAGCTGGACGCCGCCAGCCCCAGGCTCGCCCAACCCTCCGATCGGCACTACCCAGCTCGCCGTGCCGGTGTGCTTGACGAAGTCGCCCGCACCTCCGAGGATGCCCCCGTTTAGCTCGGTGTTCCAGCTCTGCATGGATCCGGAAGTTGGGAACAGGGGGTGGTTTAGCGTCTGTCTGGTAATACCGAGCGAGAATGAGCTCAGCACGCCTGTGGGAAGCCCGAAGAGCGACAGGTCGGTCGCGGTGCTAAAGGCCTCGTACTCGGTGCGCGCCAGAGAGTATCCGAAGAAGAGGCGGGTCTGCAGCGAACCGGGAATAGGCACCCCGAAGCGGGTGGTGAATCCCGCCCGCTGGCGGCGCCCGGTGGCGAACTGGTACAGCCGGTCGGTAGAGTTGAAGAGCGAGACGGAGCCGCTCACGGTGGACTGTAGGAGGGCCGGGTCGGTGAAGTTGAGGGTGAAGCTGTTGATGTACTGTCCGAAGTCCCAGCGCACGCTCCCGGCCTTGGCCTGGCCGAAGAGGTTCGGCTGGTCGTAGCCGAGGAAACCCGAGAGGCCGACGCCCCCGCCGACTGCCGTGCCGAAGCTGACGGACCCGGTCTGCTTCTCCTCCACATTGAAGACGATGTCCACGTCGCCGGTCTCTGTCGCGCGGATGTCAGGAAGCGGCAGCGGAGTCTCGAAGAAGCCCAGCGACTGGATGTTCTGGTACGACTGCAGGACGCGGGACTGGCTGTAGACATCGCCGGGGAGCAGGAAGATCTTCTCGCGAATCACCCGGTCGTAGGTGAAGCTGTTGCCGGAGACCACGATCCGGTTCACGAAGGCCTGGTCGCCCTCCCGTATCGCCCAGGTTGCCCGCACGGTCGCCCCGTCGCCGTCGCCCGTCCGCTCCCAGTAGGGCTGCACCTGCGCGAAGAGGTAGCCGGCGTCGAGGTAGAGCTGCTGCACCTCGGCGGCGGCAGCCTCGAAGGCGAGCACATCGAAGATGCGGCCGTCGCCCCGCTCGCGACCCTGCTGAAGACCGAGCATCGAGAGGATTCCGCCATCGTCGTCGTCGAAGAACCGACGTAGGCGTTCACTGTCGAACTCGTTGTTCCCCTCGATCTCTAGCTCGGCGAGCCGGTACTGCGGCCCCTCCGACACCTCCACCTCGATACGCGCCTTTCCGGTCTCGGGGTCGATGACGAGCGTGTCGCCCATGACCTCGAAGTCCAGGAATCCGGCGCGGAAGTAGTGGTCGGGGAGCGACTCCACGAGGTCGAGCCCAAAGTCGATGTCGTCGTAGTTGCCGGAGCGGAACCAGAAGAACCCCTCCGGCTTGGTGTTCATCGCACCCTGGAGCTCGGCGTCGGAGAAGTGCTCGTTCCCCGTGAAGGCCAGCTGCGCGACGGTCACCCGCTGCCCCTCCTCGATATCGAGCACCACGTCCACGCGGCCGTCGTCGCCGGGGACCGGGCGTATGCGTTCGTCGATGCGCACGTACGGCACGCCGCGGCGTCGGAGCTCCTCGCGCACATACGCCTTGGCCCTCGCCAGGGCGTTGCGCGAAAGGGGGACATCCCCTCCCAGCCCCGACTCCGCCAGCACATCGTCGTCCGAGATCGACCGCAGCCCGGCGATGCGCACTAGGCGCGTGATCGGCAACTCCTCCACCTCCACGACGAGGATGTTCCTGCCAGCCACCGACATCGTGTCCAGTCTGGCGGTGGCGTTATGGTAGAGCCCCGTCGCCCATAGGTTCTTGAGCGCCCGGTTCACGTCGAGCCAGCCCTGCAGCACGCCGGTCTGGATCCCCGCTGCCCCCACCACCTCTCCGGCCGTCTGGCGCTCGATGCCACGCACATCGATGGAGTCCAGCCGCACTAGGCCTGCGGCGGTCTGGCCGAAGGCGGGGCCACCGTACAGAACGGTCGGGGCAATCGCCAGGACCCACCAGGCCCAAGCTCCCGCCCTCCGCGACGTGCTGCGCATCAGGCCGCGCTGGGTGAGCACGATCTGATCCGGAGCAGCTCCCCGCCCTCTCCCACGCCAACCTCTATCTCCCCCTCCTCGTCGAGGTCTCCGGCCAGGATCAGCTCCGAGAGCGGCTCCTCGAGGAAACGCCGGATCGCCCCCTTGAGCGGTCGGGCGCCGTACTGGTTGCTGTACCCCCGATCCGCTAGGAACTTCACTGCGGCCTCGTCCAGTCGCAGCGACCTCCCGTCGGCCGCCATGCGCTCCCCCAGCTCGTCGATCAGGATGCGCACTATGCGGGCGGTATCTTCCGGCACCAGGGAGCGGAAGACGATCGTGTGGTCGACTCGATTCAGGAACTCGGGTGTGAAGGTGCGATCGATCGCCTCTCCCACCTTGGCGCGCACCGTCTCGTCGCTCGACGCGGAGTCGGAGCGCTGGAAGCCCAGCCCGCCCCTGGCGATGCTACGCGCCCCGAGGTTCGACGTCATGATGAGCACGGTGCTGCGAAAGTCCACCGCCCGCCCGTGGCTGTCGGTGAGCCGCCCCTCGTCGAGGACCTGCAGGAGGACGTTGAAGACGTCGGGATGCGCCTTCTCGATCTCGTCGAGGAGGACCACCGAGTACGGCCGCCTGCGCACCGCCTTGGTGAGGACGCCCGAGTCCTGGTAGCCGACGTAGCCCGGAGGCGCCCCGATCAACCTGGAGACCGCGAAGCTCTGCATGTACTCGCTCATGTCGACGCGCACCAGCGAGTCGCGCCCCGAAAAGAGGAAGTCGGCCAGGGCGAGTGCGAGCTCCGTCTTGCCGACCCCTGTCGGACCCGAGAAGATGAAGGAGCCGATCGGACGCCTGGGGTCCTTGAGTCCCGCGCGGCTCCGGCGGATCGCCCGCGAGACGGCCTGAATCGCCTCGTCCTGCCCCACGACCCGCCTGGCGAGGGCCTCCTCCATCCTGACTAGGTGTTCGCTCTCGGCCTGGCGAATCCGGGTTACCGGAACGCCGGTCATCCGGCTCACGATGAACGCTATGTTGTCGACGGTAATCACGGGGCGGTGCCGCCGTTTCTGGCGCGCCCAGGCCTCCCGCTGCTCCTTGATCCGCGCGCGCAGCGCCCGCTCCTCGTCGCGCAGCTCTGCCGCGCGCTCGAAGTCCTGCTCGCGAATGGCCCCTCTTTTCTCCCCTGTCACGCGCGACAGCTCGTCCTTGAGCTCTTCCACCTCGAGCGGCGCGGCGTTGCCCGCGATCCTCGCGCGGGCCGCGGCCTCGTCGATCACGTCGATGGCCTTGTCGGGCAGGAAGCGGTCGGCGATGTACCGATCGGCTAGGTGGGAGGCGCGCACGAGCGCCTCGTCCGGGATCGTGACCTTGTGGTGGTCCTCGTAGTGTCCGCGCAGGCCTGCGAGAATCTCGACCGTCTCGTCCACGGTGGGAGGTTCGACGACGACCGGCTGAAAGCGTCGCTCGAGCGCGCCGTCCCTCTCCACATACTTCCTGTACTCGTTGAGTGTGGACGCGCCTATGCACTGGACCTCCCCGCTGGCCAGCGCGGGCTTCAGCATGTTCGACGCGTCGATCGCACCCTCGGCCGCCCCTGCACCAACCAGCGTGTGCATCTCGTCTACGAAGAGCACGACGTTGCGGTTTCGGGAGATCTCGTTCATGACCGCCTTGAGGCGCTCCTCGAACTGCCCACGGTACTTGGTGCCAGCGATGACGGCGGCCATGTCGAGAGCGAGGACGCGATGGTCGGCGAGGCTCTCTGTCGCTTCGCCTTTCGCGATCAGCTGGGCGATTCCCTCGACTATGGCCGTCTTCCCGACCCCGGGCTCGCCAATCAGGACCGGATTGTTCTTGCGGCGGCGGCAGAGGATCTCGACGATGCGCTCGATCTCGTCCTCCCTGCCGATCGTGGGGTCCAGCTCGCCCTCGCGCGCCAGCGCGGTGAGGTCGCGGCAGAAGTGGTCGAGAGCCGGGGTCTTGGACTTGCGCTTCCCCATCGGCGACGCAGGCGCCGACGCCGAGGCGGAGATCTCGCCACCGGGGCTGCCTACACTTGCGGACGCAGCCGATTCCCCGTGCGCATCCAGCACCTTCCGGGTCTCGGAGCGAGCCTCGTCGATCGTGACCCCGAGCGAGTTCAGCACCTTGGCCGCGATGCCCTGGGTCTCCCGCAGCAACCCCAGCAGGAGGTGTTCGGTGCCCATGTAGGTATGCTCGAGCTCTCGGGCTTCGGCCAGTGCGAATTCGAGGACCTTCTTGGCCGACGAGGTATAGGGCAGTTCGCCCAGCTCCGCCACGGCCGCCTTCCCCTGCCTGACCGATTCCTCGACGCGCCGATGGACGCCCTCCAGCTCCACGTCCAGCTTCGCGAGGACCCTCGCCGCCACGCCCCCACCCTCGGCGATCAGGCCAAGCAGGATGTGCTCCGGCCCGACGTAGTCGTGCTGAAGGCGAATCGCCTCCTGACGGGCCATCGAGAGCACCTTGCGGACCCGCTCGGTGTTGTAGTTCATCCTCGTCGCACTCCTCCGCGGCCAGATCGTGGCGGTTGCAAGCTCCCGCCCACTAACAAGGTCGCCTTCACGGGGCGGCACCGGAAGTGGACGCCTCCCCCGCGTCTCGCAGCACAGTGCGCACGTACCCGGCCCGATGGCACCGCCGCTCCTCGGCCGAGAGAGCACGTCCAGCCGCCTCGTCCAGGTGCGAGGCCTGGGCGAAGACCATCATACGGTTGAGCGAGCCAATCGCGGGAGCCTTCAAAACCCCCAGCGACACCCCTAGGCGCACGCCGGAGAGGAGCTCCGAGAAGTCCCTGTAGCCCAGCAGCCGCGCGTGGCGCAGTAGTCCGCAGGCCCGCCAGATCAGATCCTCCATCCTCGGTCCAGCGTTCAGCAGGACCTGCCGCGCGTCGCGCTCCTTCTCGACCACCCTGTCCACGGTGCGGCCGAAGTGTTCGATCAGATCCTCCTCGTTCCTGCCCAGCGTCGTCTGGTTGGAGAGCTGGAAGAAGTTCCCGGTGAACCGCGATCCCTCTCCCTCCACGCCTCTGTGGGTCAGCCCCAACCGGTCCATGCCCTCCAGCACGCGGCCGATCTCCTTGGTGAGCACTAGCGCGGGCAGATGCACCAGCGCAGAGGCCCGGAGGCCTGTCCCAGCGTTGGTGGGGCAGGATGTCAGGTACCCGAAGTCGTGGTGGAAGGCCAGCGGGAGCTCGCTTCCGAGGCCGACGTCAAGGCGGTCGACGAGACTCCACGCATCGACCACACTGAGTCCGGAGACGAGGCACTGCAGGCGGAGATGGTCCTCCTCGTTCACCATCGCGCTCACCGGCGCGTCAGGCCACGCCAGCAGCGCGGGCCCCGCCC
>JAGWBP010000013.1:38121-45904 GCA_021295835.1 Gemmatimonadota bacterium
CGTGCGAGACAACCCGCCGCTCCAGCAGGATGCGCCGCGAATGTGCTCCGAGCCCCTCCATGGTCAGGAATCTCGCACCCCCGGGGAGCGACGAGCTATCTACCATCCGGGCCACTCGGTCGCAGATTCTCCTGCGCTCGTCCATGTCGGTGCGCGAGGCGAAGCGGTGCCCCTGAAGGTTGCGCGCAAGCCGCACCCGGGTCGAAAGCACGATGTCGGCGTCGGGGCCGTCGGCTTCCAGCCACCTGAGCCCCAGGCCGCCGACCTGCTCCGTGTGCGTCACCTCGACCTCGCAGCGTCAAGGCCGCGGATCTGGTCGCGCAGCACCGCAGCCCGCTCGAAGTCCTCGGTCTTGATCGCCCGCTCGAGCCGACGCCCCAGGTCGGCCAGCTGCCGTCCGGAGACGAAACCCTCGGGATCGGGTGGCACGTACACCTTCCCAACGTGCTCGGATGATCCGTGGATCCGTCTCAGCAGCCGCCTGGAGAGCGTCTCGAAGGAGGTATAGCACTCGGGGCACCCCATGCGCCCGCTCTCCTTGAAGTCCGCGGTCGTCTGGCCACAGAAGTCGCACGCCCCCCCCTCTCGCCCACCAGCCCCGTCGACGACGTGGGAGACCAGGTCCATTACCGCCTTTTCAGGCGCGAGGAGCGGACCCACACCCTTGGCTTCGGCGCACGCCTTGCACAGGTACTGCGTCGATGCCTGATTGTCCACTACCTGGGTGAGGTGTACAGTGGCCCTGTTCCCGCAGTCGGCGCTGTCGCAGCTTCGATCAGCCTCGGACATCTTCCAGAACTCCCTCCCGGAGCCGGAGGACCCTGTCGGCGCGATCGGCCAGCTCGCGGTTGTGCGTGGCGACGACGAGCGCGGCTCCGCTCCTCTCGCGCATGCGGAAGAGCAGGTCCTGTACCTCTCTGCTGGTAGCTGTGTCAAGATCTCCGGTCGGCTCGTCGGCGAGGACAACGGGCGGCTCGTTCACCAGGGCGCGTGCCACTGCGACTCGCTGCTGCTCGCCCCCCGAGAGCTGGTTGGGCTTGTGGTCGAAGCGGCCTCCGAGACCCACCGCCTCGAGCAGCGTCGAGGCACGCTTCCTCGCGGTCCTGCGGTCGCTGGAGTTGATCATCGCTGGAATCATCGCGTTCTCAAGGGCCGTGAAGTCGCCGAGCAGGTGATGAAATTGGAAGACGAAGCCGATGCTGCGCGTGCGCAACGCGGCCGCCTCTTCGTCGGAGAGGCCGGATACGTCGCTGCCGCTGATCAGCACCGTGCCCGAAGTCGGCCGGTCGAGCGCCCCAAGTAGGTGTAGGAACGTCGACTTGCCCGACCCGCTGGCCCCTACGATAGCAACCGCTTCTCCGCTCCGCACCTCGAGGTCGAGACCCCGGAGCACTTGGAGCGGAGGTCCCGCCGCATTCGGGTAGCTCCGGACCAGGGCGCGGGCTGTGATCGGTGAGTCGCCCGCCCGGTCGCCAGCTGCGCGCTCCTTGCCTGGCATCCCGGTCCCGGTGCCTTCCGCTCCACTCATGGCCGCTACCGGCGAATCGCCGCGATCGGCTCGAGGCGAGACGCCTGGCGAGCCGGGTAGATCGTGGCCAGGAGCGAAATGAGCAGGCTCACCGACGTAATCCAGAGGATGTCCCGCCCCGAGATCAGGACCGGCAGGCGGTCCAGCCCGTAGATTTCCGGCGGAATCGGAATGAGTCGGTAGCGCTCGATGAGCACCGCCAGGATTTGCCCCAGCGCTAGACCGGCGGCGGTGCCGACCACCCCGATCCAGAGGCCCTGCAGCACGAAGACGACGAGCGTGTCTCGGCGTGTGAGTCCCATCGCCTTGAGAATGCCGATCTCCCGCCTCCGGGTGGCCACCACCATCACCAGCGTGATCACGATGTTGAAGGAGGCCACCAGCACGATCAGCGACACGATCACGCCCATCGCGAGCTTCTCCAGCTTTAGGGCGGCGAAGAGCTGGCGATTGGTCTCGGTCCAGGGGTCCACGAAGTAGGGCCAACCTCCGAGCGCCGAGCGCACCGAGTCGGCCACATCCGCTGACTCCCATGGATCGGCCACGCGACCTCCCAGCCACGACGCCGTGCCCTCCTCCATCCCCAGCAGCCTCTGCACATTGGCGATAGCGGTGTAGCCGTTCTGGGCGTCGTACAGGTGCATCCCCGTCGCGAAGACGCCCGCCACCACCCAGTCCTCGGCAACTGGCACAATGTCCCCGTTGGGGCTGACCCTGAGGTTCTCGAGGGCGACGACCCTCACCGTGTCGCCGACGAAGGCGCCCATGCGAGTCGCGAGGCCGCTGCCAAGTACAATTGGCGGCAGCTCGCCCGGTGCGCTCTCCAGAGGGAGCCTACCCGAGCGGAGACTGTCCTCGGTAGCGGTTACGGGCGGCGCATCCGAGTCCAGAGAATAGCCGAAGAGATTCAGGACCTCCGCATAGTCCTCGCGTAGCACGATGGCCACCTTGGTGTAGGCCACGGGTGCCGTCGCAACCACTCCATCGACCGCGCCCACCCGTTCTGCCACATCGCTCCAGTCCTGCAGCCGGAGCGAGAGACCCGACTGACGCACCATGATGTGCGGCGTCGATCCCAGGATCCTTGAGCGCAGCTCGGTCTGCATCCCGGTCATCACCCCGATCACCACAATCAGAGCGGTCACCCCTACCGTCACTCCCCCGAGGGCGATCCAGGTGATGAAGGTCAGGAACCGCGACCGTCGCTCGGAGTGGTCCCGCCCGCCCCGCAGGTGGCGGCGCGCCAGGAACCACGAGAGACGCAGACGGTGTCTCAGCGGAGTCCCTTCCACCGCTGCGCCCTCGCTCACGGTGACCGGAGCGTAGGGAAGGTGATCACGTCCCGGATCGAAGGCTGGTCGGTGAGCAGCATGACCAACCGGTCGATGCCGATGCCTACGCCCCCGGTCGGCGGCAGGCCGTGCTCGAGCGCCATCAGGTAGTCTTCGTCCACGGCGTGCGCCTCCAAGTCCCCAGCGGCACGGAGCGCCGCCTGCTCCTCCAGAGCGGTACGCTGAGCAACGGGATCGTTTTGCTCGCTGAAGGCGTTAGCGATCTCCTGGCCTGCGGCGAAGAGCTCGAATCGCTCGGTAATCCCAGGAGCACCCCTCTTCTCCTTGGCCAGTGGGCTCAGCAAGGCGGGGTAGCTCACCACAAAGGTGGGTTGAACAAGAGCGGGCTGCACAGCCAGGCCGAAGAGCTTGTCGAGGAGCTTGCCCCGGTCGGCGGCCGCAAGGTCTCTCGCGCCGAGCGCCTCGGCGCTGGCTCTGAGATCCGGGAGCGGCGCGGTCATCGGGTCCGCGCCGATCGCTTCGGCTAGGCTCCCCACGAAGGAGATCTGCTGAAAGGGCGTTTCTAGGTGGACGCGAGAGCCCTGGTAGGAGAGCTCCTCCCCGCATCCGGCGGCCGTCGCCGACTCCGAGACCAGCTGCTCCACGAGGCCCATCATCGTCTCGTAGTCCGCGAACGCCTGGTAGCATTCGAGCATCGTGAATTCGGGGTTGTGGTAGCGGTCGATGCCCTCGTTCCTAAAATCCTTCGCTATCTCGTAGACTCGGTGCATGCCTCCTACGATGAGCCGCTTCAGGTAGAGCTCGTCGGCGATGCGCAGGTACAGCGTACGATCGAGCGCATGGTGATGGGTCCGGAAGGGGCGCGCGGTCGCCCCCCCGTAGAGAGGCTGCAGTACCGGCGTCTCGACCTCGAGGTACCCCAGGCCGTCGAGGTGGGCGCGGATCGCGGAGACGACGCGGGCGCGGGCCCTGAAGACCTCGCGCCTCTCGGGGTGCACCGCGAGGTCGGCGTAGCGCTTCCGGTAGCGCGCCTCGCGAGCGGAGAGCCCCGAGTGGGTAACCGCCGCGCCGCTCTCGGCGTCCTGCGCGACCTTGCCGAAGGGGAGCGGGCGTAGCGACTTGCAGAGCAGTGCAAGGTCCGTAGCTCCTATCGTCACCTCTCCGGCGCGGGTGCGGAAGAGAGCCCCCTCTACGCCGATCCAGTCCCCAAGGTCGAGGAGCGGGAGGAGCGAGTAGAGCTCCTCCCCGAGGACATTGCGCCTGAAGTGCGCCTGCAGGCGCCCAGTGTGATCCTCCAGGTCGGCGAACGAGCTGCCACCGTGCGAGCGCAGCGCCACCATTCTGCCAGCCCACCGGCCCTCGACCTCGCCACCACGGCCCTCGCCGAGCGCCTCGAACTCGGCCGCCGACGGCGTCGCATGGCGGGTGACGCCGTACGAGTAGGCGAAGGGCTCGACCCCACGCGCCCTAAGCTCCTCGAGCTTCTCCAGACGTGCCTGCCTGATGCGCGAGAGCATCTCGCCCTCAGAGATGCCGTCAGGCACTCCGGGCCGCCCCGAACTTCTTCAGGTACGCTTCGATGAAGGGATCCAGCGCCCCATCGACGACCGCGCTCGCGTCCCCCTTCTTAACCCCCGTGCGGTGGTCGTTGACCATCGTGTACGGAGCGAAGACGTAGGAGCGGATCTGATTTCCCCAGGCGATGTCGGCCTTCGAGGACTCGAGCTCCTGCCTCTCTCGCTCCTTCTCCTCCTTGGCTCGCTGGTAGAGCGCCGCGCGCAGCATCTTCATCGCGGTCGAGCGGTTCTTATGCTGCGAGCGCTCCTGCTGACACGACACGACCACCCCGGTGGGCAGGTGTGTGATGCGAATCGCCGAGTCCGTCTTGTTGACGTGCTGTCCCCCGGCCCCCGAGGCCCGAAAGGTGTCGACGCGAAGCTCCGACTCGTCTATCTCGATCTCGACCTGGTCGTCCAGGACCGGGTAGACGAAGACCGAGGCGAAGGACGTGTGGCGTCTGGACTGCGAATCGAAGGGTGATATGCGCACGAGCCTGTGAACACCCGTCTCGGCTCTCAGGTACCCGTAGGCGTAGTCGCCCCTGATCTCGAGCGTCGCACTCTTGATACCCGCCTCGTCGGCGTGCTGGATGTCGAGGATGCGGATCTCGTAGCTGCGCCGCTCGGCCCACCTCATGTACATGCGCTGCAGCATCTCGGCCCAGTCCTGCGACTCGCGCCCGCCCGCTCCGGGGTGCACCGTCAGCATAGCTTCCCGGTGGTCGTCCTCGCCCCCTAGCATCGTCCGGAATTCGAGCCGGGAGACGCCGGCATGGAGAGCCGATATCTCGCTCTCCCACTCGGCGGCGAGCTCGGCGTCGGGATCTTCGGCCAGGAGCTCGCCCAGTTCTTCGAGCGTCGCGGCCCTGGCGCTCAGATCACTCCAGGGCTCCACCCACCCCTTGAGGCGGTTGGCTTCGGCGATCAGACGGCGGGCGGCCTCGGGGTCGGTCCAGAAGCCCTCGGCCGCCTGCCGCCGGTCGAGAGCGGCGACGCGCTCGCCCTTGGCGTCAATGTCAAAGGTACCCCCTTAGCTCTTCGATCCTCCGCTGGGTGGCGGCGAGGCGCTTGGGGGCGTCCTGGATGGTGGTCATGTTAGCGGCCGCTCCTGCCCGAGGGCAGTCAGAAGGAAACGCCGAGCGAAACGTGGATCGGCTCGCTCAGCTCCGTCAGGGTCGAGCGCGCCAGGTACTTGGAGAGGCCCAGGTCGAAGGGATCGACGCTGAACCCCACACCTACGGTGGCGCCGGAGGCGCGGCCGAGATCCTGACGCTCCTGCGCGTCCCCATTGTGCAGGTGCGCATACCCAATCGCGATGCTGACGAGATCCGCAGCATGTAAGTTCATCCCCACGTGTACGCTTGGCGATCCCAGGGCACGGACGCGATTCTCGGCCTCGACCGAGAGCCAGAGGTTCATCATTCCGTCCTCAACCAGGCGGCCAAGCGCCTCGTACGCCACGCCGACACGCATGCGCGCCGGAAGGGGCTGCGCCTCCTTGGCATCGCGGCTCCGGAAGCGCGTGCCCAGGTGCGCAAGCATCCACCCGACCCGCAGAGGCACGCCGGGAAGGGGCTGAGCCTGCACCCCGACATCCCATGCATAGGCAGAGCTAGTCGTCTCGCGTTCCTGGCAATCGCCGCGGCATCCTTCCCGGCGCTGCACCAGCTTGGCATTCACGCCAGCGTGGATTCCCCACGGAAGCGCGGTGCCGAAGCTGGCAATCGCCAGGTGACTGCGAATACTCAACTCCCCGAGGACATTATTGAAGTCGTCGGTGAGTGTCTGTTCCCCCTGATCGAGGAGATAGTACGAGAAACCCACCGTGCCCAGACGAGACAACGGCCAGAGTACGTTCAGCGCAATGGATGGGTCGATTTGTTCGCCCCTGTAGATCGACAACCGACGCTCCTGCTGCGCGGCGAGTCCGGCAGGGTTCCAGAATGCAGCCTCCTCGCTCGCCATGGCGGTCATCGCGCGACCCGACCCTATTCCCTGTGCCCCAACCGGCAGGAGCAGGAAGGGAGCGCCCTCAGCCTCTGTCACCTCGTCAGGCTCGCTGCCCTCCTGGCCGGATGCGATGGGTGGGCCGAGCGCTCCCAGAAGGGCGACCACAGCGACCATCGCGACAGCGCTTGGCGGGAGAGCCAGCCACGAGCTCGTACGCAAGTTGCTACCGGCTTTTCGAGGCATCGTCGGGCACGGCGTATCCAAACTTCGCGAGTCCTTTCTCATTGCGTCTCCATCCCTCCCAGACCCTGACCCACAGATCAAGATAAACCCTCCTCCCTAGAAACTCCTCGATCCGGGTGCGCGCTGCGCTTCCGAGCGCGCGGATGCCCCTTCCCGCCTTCCCGATCACCATCCCCTTCTGGCTGCGCCGCTCCACATAGAGCGCCGCCGAGATGTAGAGAGGCTCCCGATCCTCCCGAAATTCCTCGACCGCCACCGAGACGGCGTAGGGGATCTCCTGTCGGTAGATCTCGAAGACGCTCTCTCGGACCAGCTCCTGGACGAAGAAGCGCGTAGGCGCCGTGGCGATATGATCCTCGGGGTAGAGAAACGGCCCCTCAGGGAGATGGCCGCGCACGAAGTCGAGGAGGGAGTCGATTCCCGTCCCCAGATGCGCGGACACGATATGGTGATCCGAGGCGATCGCGCTGGGAAGCGCCCGGCGGCGACTAGCGTCGAAGCGGCGATCGTCAGCCTTGTTGACTGCCAGCGCCATCGGGGACCGGAGGCCGTCGGCGAACTCGGTCAGCCAAAGCAGCTCGTCGTTCGCCAGAGTCCTCGTGCCGTCTAGCACGACGATCGCCACATCCGCGTCCCGCGCCGCCGCGTGGGCCTCGCACATCATCGAGCGGTGGAGGAGCTTCCCGCTCGCCAGGATCCCGGGCGTGTCCACGAGGATCATCTGGACGCCGGGCTCCGTGCGGATGCCCGCCACCCGCTGCCACGTCGTCTGGGGTCTTGCCCCGACGATGCTCAGCCGCTCGCCCACGAGCGAGTTCAGCAGCGTCGACTTTCCGGTGTTCGGAAGTCCCACGAGCACCACATGACCAGCCCGCGTACCTCGGTGCGCTCGGGCAGACCCTCCGTCCGGGGCCGCCTCGTCCGCATGGGGGGGTATGGATCGACGCGCCCGCCGCACCTGGCTGCTACGCATCGGCTGCCCGTCCGTAGAAAATTCTCGCGTCACCGACGCAGGCGACCGATCGGCAGGGCATGCAAGGCCAGGCCGACCAGTCGAGCGAGACAATCGAGGAAGCATGAAAAGCGGGCGGGTAGACTTGAAGCGTTCTTTCGAAGCAACTCCGTCAAGGAGCGCCCCTACTCGAAACTCCAGAAAGGAGGTGATCCAGCCGCAGGTTCCCCTACGGCTACCTTGTTACGACTTCGCCCCA
>JAGWBP010000013.1:46619-47069 GCA_021295835.1 Gemmatimonadota bacterium
TCGCCACTGGTGTTCTTCCTGATATCTACACATTCCACCGCTACACCAGGAATTCCACTAGCCTCTACCGGTCTCTAGTTCGCCAGTATCTCCTGCATGTCCGGAGTTGAGCTCCGGAATTTCACAAAAGACTAGACAAACCACCTGCCCGCGCTTTACGCCCAGTAATTCCGAACAACGCTTGCGCCCCCCGTCTTACCGCGGCTGCTGGCACGGAGTTAGCCGGCGCTTCCTCTGGCGGTACCGTCAGGCGCGTGCCGTATTTGGACACGCGCGGTTCTTCCCGCCTGACAGTGGTTTACACCCCGAAAGGCTTCCTCCCACACGCGGCGTCGCTGCGTCAGTCTTTCGACCATTGCGCAATATTCCCCACTGCTGCCTCCCGTAGGAGTCTGGGCCGTATCTCAGTCCCAATGTGACGGATCGTCCTCTCAGACCCGCTACGCGTCG
>JAGWBP010000013.1:47176-71715 GCA_021295835.1 Gemmatimonadota bacterium
AGCCCGGGTTTCCCCAGGTTGTCCCTCTCCCAAGGGCAGATTGGTCACGTGTTACTCACCCGTTCGCCACTCGGCTCCGAGTGCAAGCACCCGGTCCTCGTTCGACTTGCATGTGTTAAGCACGCCGCCAGCGTTCGTTCTGAGCCAGGATCAAACTCTCCATGATTATAGATAAGCTCGAATTCTCAGCTCTGTTAGAACTCTGGATCCACTCGGATCCAGCGCTCGAAATCTGCGTTTGTGAACCCCGTCGTCCAGAGCGCGGCTAGGATGCCGCGCCGAACGACAACCGACAAGACGCAGTGCTTGTCGGTGCAAGGGCCCGCCCGCTTTTCATACCTCGATTGTCAAACACCGTGGCGGCCCGCAGGCCGCTACTCCCACAGGACCGCCCCTGGTGCCGCAGGCGGGGGTGAACTCCAAAACACCCCCCACCCCTCTGCACCGAGCTGCGGTCCGAATTGTCGGAAGCCCTAACGGTACCCACTCCGCGCGCATCCGTCAACCCACCGGCGGCAACTGGCCAGATGGAGAAGGTCCCACCCCGTCCACCGGCCCACCGCCTTCGGGCGGCGGGCCGCAGAAGGCCCCGTAGCAGGGTGGGCGACCGGATTCGAACCGGCGACCTCCGGAACCACAATCCGGCGCTCTAACCGACTGAGCTACGCCCACCGTGGACAGCGCTTGCCCAGCGACCCCTTCCGCTACGAATGGCGAAGGGAAGCCAAGAAGGTAAACCGCAGTGGCGACGCGGCCAAATGCCGCTTGGAGTACGCCCGCCAGGACTCGAACCTGGGACCCTCGGCTTAGAAGGCCGATGCTCTATCCAGCTGAGCTACGGGCGCATGACCTGCTCTCCGTCTCGGGAAGCTAACCGGTTCCCCCCCCCTGCCAGCAAGTGACTGGCTGCCGCAGTCCGTGGACAGTCTCTCGCGAGCACCGGGAGCGGCGAAGCGCTCCGCTGGCAGGGCGCGACGAAGCGGCCCGTGGATGCGCCCGGGCGAGCACAGAGAGGGGCGAAGCGCCGGGCTGGCAAGGCGCTTCTGTGGGCAGGTGAGCGAAGCGGTCCAGAGGGGATGGAGCGCTGTTCCTGCCGTGGGAGGTTTGTCCACGGGCTTGCTAGTGCCGGAAGAGCCTCCGCCCCGTCATCACCATGGCGATCGCATGTTCGTCGGCGGCGGCTATCACCTCCTGGTCCCTAATCGAGCCACCGGGCTGCACGATCGCGACGACTCCCGCCTCTGCGGCTGCGTCCACCCCGTCCCGGAATGGGAAGAAGGCGTCCGATGCCAGCACCGAGCCCTCCACCGCCAGCCCGGCCGCGACCGCCTTGCGGACGGCTAGCTTGGAGGAAGCCACTCGACTGGTCTGACCAGTGCCGATTCCAATCGTAGCGAGCTCCCGCGCTATCAGGATCGCATTCGACTTGACGCCCGCCACTGCGGCCCAGGCAAAGGAGAGGTCACGGGCCTCGGTGGACGAGGGCTTCCGTTCGGTGACCACCTTCCACTGAACATCGTCGCCTGGGTGCCGTGGCGGCTCCGGGAGCGACTGCGCAAGAAAGCCGCCGTACACGGACCTCAGCCCGAGCGCCCCGTCCTCCCCAGCGGCCCGCGCCAGGAAGTCCAGCTCCCCCTGCCTGTCGACCCCTCCCCCGGGGAATGCGAGAAGGCGGAGTCCCTTCCTGGCGGTCAGGAGCTCCATCGCGCCCGAGGCATAGCCTGGCGCAACGACGCATTCCAGGAAGATCGAGGCGATCGCCGACGCGCACTCCTGGTCGATCGGGCGATTCGCGGCAACCACCCCGCCGAAGGCCGAGACGGGATCGGTCAGGCGGGCGCGTTCGAAAGCCGCCGCCAAGCTACCCCTGACGGCAAGCCCGCAAGGGGTGGTGTGCTTCACGATGCACACTGCCGGATCGGGCGTCGAGGCGAATGGCGCCAGCGAGGACAACACGCCGTCCAGGTCAAGTATATTGTTGTAGGACAACTGTTTGCCGTGCAGTTGTTCAAGTGCTGCGATCCCCTCTGTGCGCTCATCCACGAGGTAGAATCCGCCGCGCTGGCCGGGATTCTCGCCGTAGCGCAGCTCCTCGCGGTGACGATCCAGGAAGAGCGCCACCTCGTCGGCGAGTCCGTCGGGCGCTCCGGCCAGATAGCGTGATACGGCCGCGTCGTAGCGGGAGATCTCGCGAAAGACCTTGGAGGCGAGCTCGCTCCGCAAGTCACCATGCGCCGGTACTTCCTCGGTGTCGGCGGAGCTCCGCTCGCCCCAAAGCGCTTCGAGCACCCGACCGTAGTCTTCGGGGTCGACAACCGCCCACACGTCGCAGTGGTTCTTCGCGGCCGCCCGAATCAGCGCCGGTCCGCCGATGTCGAGGTGCTCCATCGCGGTCGCCATCGTGACGTCGGGCGCGGCGACCGTCTCCCGAAAGGGGTAGAGATTGACGGCCACCAGATCGATCGGCCGGTACCCCTGCCCCGCCAGCGCCTCCATGTCGCCTCGATGGTGGCGACGGGCGAGAAGGCCGGCATGGACGGCCGGATGCAGCGTCTTGACGCGCCCCTCCATCATCTCTGGATGGCCCGTCACAATCGAGATGTCGGTCGCATCGACCCCGCCGTCCCGGAGTGCTCGAGCCGTCCCTCCGGTGGAGAGAACCTCCCAGCCCATCTCGGCCAGGCCGCGTGCAAAGTCGACGACGGACGACTTATCCCAGACGCTGATCAGCGCCCGTCTGCGGCCCATACTCACACCCCCGCGCCGTCGAACGCACCTTCAATAGCCTGGCCGAGCGCACCGTCCGTCTCGGAGATCCCAACCGGCCACCGGAAGGCCGGTGGGCGCATGTCGCCGCACTCGAGACTTCGCGCCAGCGCGTCGGCGGCGGCCGGATAGAGCAGGTGCTCGACCTCCAGGACACGCGCCGCCAAGCTATCCGGCGTGTCCGAAGCCAATACCGGAACCGGCCATTGGGCGACGATTCGCCCCTCGTCGTAGCGCTCGTTGACCAGATGCACAGTGACCCCGCTGATCTTCGCGCCCGAGGCCAGGGCGGCAACATGCACACGGCGGCCGTACATCCCCTTTCCCCCAAAGGCGGGGAGCAGCGCCGGGTGGATGTTCAGGATCCTCCCGTCGAACGCCCGGCACACTTCGGAGGGGACGAGCCTCAGGAATCCGGCGAGGAGGACGCCGCGTACCCCGTGTTCGGAGAGCAGCCGGGCGAGCTCCCGGCCCGCCCCCGCAGCCCCGAAGTCGAGCCGTGCAGCCATCCGTCCCCTCCGCTGCATGCGGCCCTCGGCTGGGCAAGCGCGATCCACGACCAGCAGCGCGATCCGGTAGGCCGCACCCCGCTCCTCGCGCTCGAGCAGCGCCTCCAGGTTGGTTCCCGACCCGGAGGCGAAGGCGGCGAAGGCCACGCTCACGGGCGCATGCTCCCGCGCGCTTCGACGAGGAAGGGGTTGGTGAGCCGCTCGCGCCCAACCGTCGTCTCGGGGCCGTGGCCGGGGTAGAGCCGCGTCTCGGGCGGAAGCGTCATCACCTCGCGGCGGATGGACTCCATTAGCGTGTCGAAGTCGCCTCCGGGAAGGTCCGTGCGGCCTATCGAACCCTGGAAGACGAGATCGCCCGAGATTGCGACCGGTGCGCACCGGGAGAGGAACATGACGTGGCCGGGCGCGTGCCCGGGAACGAAGACCACACCGAAGCTGGAGCCCCCGAAGACGAGATCGCGCCCAGGAACCAGCGCCGCATCCGGCGGCGGAGGTCTGTCGAAGGGCACGCCGAAGGCGACCGCGTGCGCGTCGGCGCTCTCGTAGGTGGGTCTGTCGAGGGGGTGGAGGTGAACCGGAGCGCCAGTCTCGCGATGCGCGAGCGCCACTCCCTCGATGTGGTCCAGGTGCGCGTGCGTGAGGAGGATCGCCGCCACCCGCAGCCTCCGCGACCTGGCCTCGGCGAGAGCGGACGGGGTCGCGGCACCGGGGTCGAAGAGCACTGCGGTCTCGCCGTCCGCGCAGACGAAGAGCGCCGTATTCTGAACGAAGGGCCCGCCCGCAAAGGTCAGAATCTCCACGCTAGCGGCCGCTGCCGGCTGCTGACCTGCCAATCGGAACCACCAGGGGCTACACCGTGAAGGAGCTGCCGCAGCCGCACCCTCCGGCCGCCTGGGGGTTCCTGAAGGCGAAGCCGGAGCCCATAAGCGAGGTCACGTAGTCGATCTCGAGGCCATCGAGATACTGTGCGCTGAAGGGGTCCACGAAGATGCGCAGTCCGTGCCGCAGAAGGATCTCGTCGTCGCCCTCCGGGGCCTTGTCGATGTCGACCTCGTACTGGAAGCCCGAACAGCCTCCGGGCATCACCGAGACCCTAAGCCCCGCCTCGGGTGTGCCGCCGTGCTGGTCGAGGAACCCCTGCACCATCTGCACCGCAGTCGGCGTCAGGGTCATCTCCATCGCGCCACCTCCTGGAAACCGCCTGGCAATCGCTCCCACTCGCGTTGAAATCGCTCCGGGTCGCCCGCGAAAATCCGACCCATCCCCAATGCGGATAGCGGAAGCTACCGGCGCGGGACGAAGAGGTCAACGCACGATCTGGGTCAGCCACCTGCTCAGGCGCATGAGCCGCGGTGCGCTTAGCAGCTACTACCTACTCATGTAATCTACAGTTTACAATATGTAAAGCTGACGTTACAATGTCGCGCGAGAAGGGCCGCAGCGCTGCATCCATGCTGGATCGCGTTGCTTCTGCGTTGCTTCTTGGGCGAATGGCTCCGCCATGCGCCCCGCGAAGCGCCTTGCCAGCCCGGCGCAGCGCCCCTCTCGGTGCTCGGGCGAGATTATCCACGGACTGCTAGGTAGGGGGGCCGGCCAGGGGCAACCGTCCGTTGACCCCGACGCGGCCGCTGCCCTGCTCGGGATGCCCGGATCTGGGGTGAGCCGAGCACGCTACTCGGACTCCGGCAATTTGGCGAGCGCCGACGCAAGGACCATATCGTCGGCTGGATCGACGGCTCGCAGATCGAGGAAGACCCGCCCCCGCCGTCCGCGTGCGACGATAGGGGGATCGTGCGACCGCAGCCGCGCCAGAACCCCATTCACCTCCTCGCCAGCCTCCGCGACGATCGCCACGCTCGGGATTCGCGCGTCCGGGAAGGTCCCGCCCCCCACCAGGGCGTGGCCACGATCCACCCTGGCCGCAAGCGGTGGCAGACCCGCCTCTTCGCCCTGCCGCGAGGCCGTCGCCACTATTTGCTCCGCCCGGCGCCTCAGCTCCTCGACCGGAATGGAGACCATGCGCAGCGCGGGGATGCGTTGTTTCGCCAGCTCCGGGTCTCGGTGCAGCCGAAGCGTGGCTGCCAGCCCCGCGAGAGTCACCTTGTCGCAGCGGAGCGCACGGCAAAGCGGATGCGACCTCGCGAGCCCCACCGCACGGGCCGTCCCCGCCATGACTCCCGCCTGCGGTCCACCCAGGAGCTTGTCCCCCGAGAAGACGACCAAATCGGCCCCTGCGGCGACGCTCTCGGCGGGAGTGGGCTCGAAGGGAAGCCCCAGATCGGCGCTCGGGATCAGCAGTCCCGATCCCAGATCGTGGATCACCGGCACCCCGATCCGATCCCCCAGAGCGACGAGCTCCGCCAAGGATGCGTCGCCCGTGTAGCCGCTCATCGAGAAGTTGGAGCGGTGCACCTTGAGGATCGCCCCCACGTCGCCCTCCTCGACTGCGGCCTCGTAGTCCTCGACTCTGGTGCGGTTCGTCGTCCCCACCGTCGCCAGGCGCGACCCGGCCGCCCCGATCACCTCCGGGATCCGAAACCCCCCCCCGATCTCGACCAGCTCCCCGTGCGAGACGACCACTCCCCTGCGCGGCGCCAGAGCGGCGAGCGCAAGCGCCAGGGCACCCGCGCCGTTGTTCACGACGAGCGAGTCCTCGGATCCGCAGAGCTCCCGGACCAGATCGGCGCAGTGCAGGTAGCGCGACCCGCGCCTGCCCGTCTCCAGGTCGAACTCGATGTTCCCGTACCCTGCTGCGGCCGCCATGGCTCTCACGGCCTCCGGCGCGAGGGGCGCTCGCCCCAGGTTGGTGTGCAGGACCACCCCGGTCGCGTTGATCACCCGCGTCAGAGTGGAGGACTCGGCGTCCGCGATCTCGGCTGCCACCAGATCGGCGTAGCCGTCGTCGTCTAGAGGTCGCGGCACCGCACCAGTCCTCACCTCCGCGAGCACCGAGCGGAGCCGATCCGTCACCCAGCCGCGCCCGTGCCTCACCGCGAGCTCCCCGCACCACGGGCGGGCGAGTAGGCGGTCGACTCCGGGGATCGCCCGACGGCGATCCGTGTCAGAGGCCAAGGCCCGAGCGTCGGTTGGCGCCGCGGACCGCCCTCGCCGCGCCGGAGGGTCGGATCGCGCCATCCTGGCCGCCCCGCTGGTCCGTCGTGTACGGGGGCCGCGCTCCCTCAGGAAGGGTCAGGGTGTCCTGGGAGGCAACGGTGTCGACGGCCTGCGCGGTGTCGGGCGGAAGTGTACCCGGCGGCACCGAGTCCTGCGCAGTAGTGTCCTGGCGCTCGCCATCGGCGGGTCCGACGGAATCGGAGCTCTCCAGCGTATCCAGCGGCACCGAGTCAGCTTCCTCGGCCCCTTCCTCCGCCTCATCGTCCTCCTCCTCCACCTCGGGCCACTCCCAGAGCAGGGTGTCGACTCCGCCTCCGCCCCCCAGTCCAGCGATGTTGACGATCCCGACGAGCGTCAGCTCGTACAGCACCCCGTGGGCGAGAGGCTCCTCGAGCACGCCGACGAGCGTATTGTACGGAATGAGAAGCCCCGAGAGGGTGCGGGCGAAGTCCGGCGCCGAGTCGGTCGGTTCCTCGGAATCACGGCCGCGTTCCCGCTGGCGGGTCTCGGCTCCGCGCCCTTCGGTGGCGTCCTGTCCGGCCGCCGCGCCAGCCGAGTCCACCTCCGCGAGCTCCTCCAGCTCCCTCGCCCTGGCTATCGAGTCCTTTCGGTGTTCGCTCCACACCTCGTGTTCGTTCTCCTGGAAGATGTGCACAGCGAGTGTGTCACCCAGCTCCGGCGGAGCGCGGACCGGTGCCGTGTCGGCCTCCATCGCCAAAGCCAGCGAATCGGTGCCTCCGGGGGCGGGTTCGCCCAGATCGTCCGGGGAGATTGCCTCGTCGGTCGTGTCCGCCTCCTCCTCAGCCGAGATCGCTGGTGCTTCGTCCTCCGGCACCGAGTCCGCCGCGCTCGCGACTCCCGTCGTGTCGAACCCGACCACTACGAGCGCACCGACGATCGTCCCCTGCACGAGCTCGGGCTCGATGTGGTCGTCGATCTCGATGGCGAGGGTAACCGAGTCGGTGATCTCCACCTTCGCGAGCCGCGCCGGGGTGGTATCCGGCTCGACTAGGGTGAGCACCGCCATGGTGGTGTCGAGCGCCTCCCGGATCTCGCCAGGATGCACTTGGCTCTGGGGCTCGCTCTCGCCCAACTCGCCGTCTCGGTTCCGGTCCTGCCACGCCCAGAGCTCGAAGGGGCCGACCGGGACGTAGCGGAGCGAGAAGACCCCTGCCGTGTCGCTGAAGTTCAGGTGAACGAGGGTGTCGTCCTCTAGCGAGAAGCGCGCCGCAACCCGCACCTCTGGCACGGCGTCGCCCGTCACCCGATCCTCGACCATCCCGGCCACAACGTTCGGGATTATCTCGCCGCCGGTCGAGAACACCAGGTCGAATGGATCGACGAGCGTATTGCCGAACATGTCGCGGATCACGGGCAGCAGCGTCACGCGGTAGACCCGGTCGGGCAGGAACCCCTCTCCGGCGCTGACTTCGAGACCTTGGCGGCGGTGCTTCACCCGTAGGTCGCCAACCTCGGGCGAAACCACCACAGCGTCGCGCAGCCCGCCCCCCGAGGGCCGCTCGCTGATCCGCTCGCTGAAGCGAAAGCGAATGCTCAGGTCGCCCGGCTCGATGGTGGCGAAGGTATCGGGCATCGTCTCGACGACGAATGGCGGGAAGCGGTCCTCTGGTCCTCCGCTCGGGATGTCGCGCCGACCACAGGCGACGGCGATCAGTGCGCAGGTTGCGACCAGCGCCCAGCCCCGCCTCACTCGCCTCCTCCGAACGATGTCAACTTGCGTTTCCATTTTGTCAACTGGAGTTTACAACTCGCCAGCTTCTCCCGCTCTCGCTCCACAATCGTTGCTGGAGCACGAGTCAAGAACTTGCTATTGGACAATTTAGCTTCTATTATTTCAAGCATATTCTCAATACGTTCGATCTCCCTTCGGGCCCGGTCCGCCTCGCGAGCCAGGTCGACGACACCCGTGAGCGGCATGAAGAGCTCGATCCCGTCGCTAAGGACGGCGCTCGCTCCGGCCTCCCCGGGGCGTGCAGCCGTCGTTTCGAGCGACGAGATGCGGGCCAGGCGTTCGAGTAGCTCGCCGCGCAGATTCGCGAACCCGCTCGCCTCCCCGACCAGGTGGATCACGACCCTTCCACCCTCCGCTACACCGTACTCCTTGCGGAGCCCCCGCACCACGCCGATCAGCTCCTGGAAGCGATCGAATTCGGCCTCGGCCTCCGCATCCACAGAATCCCGGTCGGGAGTTGGCCACGTCGCCGCCACCAGCGGCCTGCCCTCCCCTGCCACCTCCGTTTCCGCCCTGGGAAGGACCGTCCAGAGCTCCTCGGTCACGAAGGGGACCAGCGGATGCAGGAGGCGGCAGCTGCTTTCCAGCACATGGGCGAGCACCGATCGGGCCGCCGCGCGCCGGTAGCCGTCCGGCCGCAGGCGATCCTTGACGCTCTCCAGGTACCAGTCGGCGAAGTCGCCCCGAACGAAGTCCCGCAGCGCCTCCGCGGCCCCCTGCATGCGGAAGGCGCCGAGTTCGCGGTCCACCCGCGTGATCGCTCGCTGCAGGCGCGATAGGATCCAGCGGTCCTCAAGCGCAAGGTCGGACCGCACATCGGCCAGCGGCGGAATCGGATCCTCCCCGACGCTCATCACGGCAAAGCGGCCCGTGTTCCAGAGCTTGTTGATGAAGTTCCGACCGGGCGCGAAGGTGGCCTCCAGGTCCTCGTGGTCGAGACGAATGTCGGCCCCGACCCCGGCACCCGCCAGGATCGTGAAGCGCAGCGCGTCCGCACCGTAGAGCGCGACGACCTCGAGGGGGTCCACGCCGTTGCCCAACGACTTGGACATCTTGCGCCCCCGCGCATCCCGGACGGTGCCGTGCAGGTAGACCCGCGCGAAGGGTGCCTCGCCCATGGCCCGGTATCCGGCCATGATCATGCGGGCCACCCAGAAGAAGAGTATCTCGGGGGCCGTGGAGAGGACGTGCCCCGGGTAGAAGGCCCTGAGATCCGGGGTATCATCGGGCCAGCCGAAGACCGAGAAGGGCCAGAGCCAAGACGAGAACCAGGTGTCGAGCACATCCGGGTCCTGCTCCAGCGCTGCGCCGCCGCAGAGCTCGCACGCCTCCGGGTCCTCGCGGCACGCCATCGCGCTCTCACAGTCGCGGCAGTACCAGACCGGAATTCGGTGGCCCCACCAGAGCTGGCGCGAGATGCACCAGTCCCGAATTCCCTCCATCCACCGCTCGTAGACCTTGGTCCAGTGATCGGGCGAGAAGGCGACCGCGCCCTCGCGAGCCCCTTCGAGGGCCGCCTCGGCCAGCGGCTGCATCCGCACGAACCACTGCTCGCTCAGGCGCGGCTCGACGACGGTGTCGCATCGATAGCACTGCGGGACCACATGCATGTGGGGATCGGCTCCCGCCAGGAGGCCCTCGGCGCCTAGGGCGTCGAGCACGCGGCGGCGTGCCGTGAAGCGGTCCACTCCGCGAAACGCCTCGGGCACGTTGGCGTTCATCGCGCCGGTCTCGGTCAACACGTCCACGATGTCCAGTCCGGCGCGCCTCGCGATCTCGAAGTCGTTGGGGTCGTGGGCCGGCGTGACCTTCACCATGCCGGTTCCGAAGTCCGGGCTGACGTGGCCGTCGGCGACGATCGGAATCGCGCGCCCAGCGAGGGGGAGCTCGACCTCCGCGCCGACGAGCGAAGCGTAGCGGGGGTCATCGGGGTGAACCGCCACGCCGGTGTCTCCCAGCATCGTCTCGGGCCGGGTGGTGGACACGGTTATGCACCAGCGGCCGTCCGCCAGGGTATCGACCGCCTGGGCGCCGGCAGCGCGCGACCGCCGCGCGGCCCGGTCGTGGCCGGCAGCGAGCGGGTAGCGGAGCCGCCAGAGCGACCCCTCCACCTCGGCGCCCTCGGCCTCCTCGTTCGAGAGCGCGGTCAGGCAGCGGGGGCACCAGTTGATGATGTATTCGCCCCGGTAGACGAGGCCGTCCTCGTAGAGCCTGACGAACATCTCGCGCACGGCGCGCGAGAGCCCCGGGTCGAGCGTGAAGCGGGTTCGGTCCCAGTCGCAGCTGCAGCCAATCGCCTTGAGCTGGCCGATAATCCGGTCGCCGGTGGCCTCCACGTGCTCCCAGACAAGCCGCTCGAAGTCCCGCCGCTCCAGGTCGTGGCGGGTCCTGCCGGTGCGCGCCAGTTGGCGCTCGACGATGTTCTGCGTGGCGATGCCCGCATGGTCGGTCCCCGGAACCCAGAGAGCCACCTTGCCGCGCATTCGCTGCCACCGGATCAGCACATCCTGGATCGTGTTGTTGAGTCCGTGCCCCATGTGCAGGACGGAGGTCACGTTGGGTGGCGGAATCACAATGACGTAGGGCGCTCCGCCCCTCTTCACGGCGGCGGCGGATGCGCCGAAGTATCCCCCCTTCTCCCACATGCGCCGTACGCGATCCTCGACCGCGCTCGGTTGGAAGGTCTTGGGGAGCGACGAAGCCGACAACTAACAGCCCGGTTCGGGGATCGAGATCGTGTCGGAGCGCTCCGCCTCGATGGCGCGCGCACCGCCGTCGCCCTGCTCCCCCGCGTCTTTCTCTTCGCCCTTGAGGGCTCGCAGCTCCTCCCGGCGCTTCATCATCGCCTCTCTGCGCTCCTCCCAGCTCCTTCGGACCGCAAGGGTGGAGGCCGCCCGGTCGACGTCGGCGGTGCGAAAGGCCATCTCGGCCCGGTCGCCGTTGACGTCCGGGGGCGGACCGAAACCGAAGGGGAGCGGAATCGTCAGATCGCCCAGGTGCAGCTTCCCCGGCGACACGCCCCACCTCCCGCCCTCCTCGTCGGTGTAGCTCCAGTCCAGGCTTCGCCTCGCCTCCTCGGCCCGAGCCACGGCCGAGTCCGCGGCCGCCTCGATCGCGATCGCGACCCGCAGCGCCATGATCTGTTCGGGGGACGGACCGATCAGGTCGGGATCCAAGGGTTGCCATAGGCGGGGGTCCCCGCCCTCGGAGATGCGCAGTCGCTCCAGGGCGCTCTGGGCCGGCGTCCATCTCGGTAGGGCGGCACCGCCATCTTCCTCCAGGCGCGGACTCTCGGGGCGGTCGACATGGAGATCCTCCACCTCCAGATCGACCGGACCGTCCGGGGAGACGACCTCGGGGCCCTCCACCTCTACTATCCGCAGTACTCGGGTTCCCGCAGGCTCGGATGTGGGACCCAGAGCTACCGGGAGATGCCAGGAGGAGATCTCGGGCGCGAGGGACGGATAGAGGAGCAGGAGTGCGACGTGGGCAACCGCCGATACGGCGAGTCCGATCGAGAGACCGGCTCGGGCGGGACGCCGACGCGAGCCTCGATGTCCCAGGTGCTCGGGCGAGTGGGTGGGCCCGCGCGCCACGGAACGCTACCGGCTGCGGGAGTGAATTGCGGTGCCAACAGCCGCGCCGACGGCCGCTATGGCGAGGAAACTTGCGATTACGGTCCACCAGAAGCCGACGTCGGAGTGGCCGCCGCCCCAACCCAGGTGAGCGGTGCGCGCCGCACCCGCCGAGAGCGCCAGGAGAACCAGCGAGGCCATGAACCCAAATGCTCTTCTCATAAACGGTATTGACCGGGGCTAGTGGACAATGGGTTGCGCGAGCCTCTCCGTCAGGACGCCCGCACCCTCGCCAAAGCTAGCGGAGCGACCCGTCGGCAACCAATCGCGCATCGGCTGCGGCCCTGCCGCCGTGGAAGGCTGCTACCGGCCCTTCGAGTCCGTGCTGAATCCTCCTGCCGATCGGAGGAAGTCGGCTACCCTCCCCCGCACTTCGGACCAGTCTCCGGTGACGAGGGGCATGGGGGGCAGCGCTTCCAGGATGTCGCGACCGTACCGCTTCGCCAGAATGCGGTCGTCCAGGATAAGCGCGACACCCCTGTCGTTTCGGGAGCGTATCAGGCGCCCGATCCCCTGCTTGAGACGCATGGCCGCTTCGGGGACCATCAGGTTGGGGAAGGGGTCCCCGCCTCGGCTCCGCATCAGCTCGGAGCGGGCCTCGGTCATCGGCTCGGTGGGGACGCGGAAGGGCAGCTTGTCGATCACTAGCGCCCGAAGCGGCCATCCCGGGACGTCGACGCCCTCCCAGAAGGAGGCGGTGCCGAGGAGGACGGCGGTGCCCGAGCGGGCGAAGGCGTCCAGCAGCCTCGAGCGGTCGTCCCTTCCCTGCACGAGGAGCGGCCAGCGGCCCTCTGTGCCGAGGGTGCGCAGCTCGGAAGCTACGTCCCGGAGCGCTCTGTGCGAGGTGAAGAGAGCCAGCACCCCGCCACCGGTGACCTCCGCCAGCGAATCGACCAGCTCGGCTACGGACCGGTGGCGCAGGGGACCGCCCGCAACGCCCCCCGGGGGAGGTAGGCCGCCCGGCACCGCCAACAGGCTCTGCGCACCGTAGTCGAAGGGAGACTCGACGAGCGCCTCCGCTACCTCTGAATCGACCAGACCACCTGACCAGCCCGGCCCACTCGATTTCGAGTCGGACAGCGCTAGCGTCGCGCCCTGCGCTTCGGTGGCTTCGCCGAGTCCAAGCCGGTCCCTGATATAGGCGAAACTGCCATTTACGGCGAGAGTCGCCGAGGTGAGCACCATGGACTCGCTTCGCTCGAAGAGGTGCTCGGCCAGGATCTGGCCGACTTCGGTGGGAGCCGTGGCGAAGACCAGATTGGTGCGGCGGCGAGCGCCGCCACGACGGACGTCGAGCCAGCGGACCCTCGCGTGAGCGTCATCGTCGGGGACGAGCGCCAGGCGGAGTGCCCTGTCGATCAGCTCGAGGCGTCCTCTCAGCCCCTTCAGGTCCAGGAGCCGTCCCTCCAGGGTGGAGGACAGCTCCTCCTCCTCCAGGCCGTCGGCCACCTGCGCCAGCTCGACGCGGAGGTCGCCGAGCTGGGCGAGCGCCCCGTCGAGGAGCTCGGCTATCTCGGGATCGGATGTCGGCTCGGGCCCGCCCCGCCCAAGTGGGCCCGGGCGTCCCAGGCGGAGGCTCCCGCCATCGGCCCGAGCGGCTGCCCACTCCTCGACCCGCTCGAATAGGGCTACTAGGGCGTCGTGCGCACGGTCGACCAGCAGACGAGACCGCGACCCAATTCGCCGACGCGTACGCTTGGCCGCCGCGTGGCCGGGCACCGCTGCCAGGGCCGTCTCGACGGACGCCAGGACCCCTCTGCCACGACGATCGAGACGACCGAGCGTACGCAGTATCCCGGCTCGGCTTGTCTCGCTCCCTAGGCGCGCTGTCGCGGCCTCCTCAAGGTGGTGGGCTTCGTCGAAGATCACGCGCCTGTAGGGTGGCAGGACGGCCGCGTCGGAGAAGTTGTCCGTCGCTATGCGCACGCCGAGATCGGAGAAGAAGAGCGCGTGGTTTACCATCAGGAGGTCGGCGGCGGCCGCAGCCCGGCGTGAGCGCTGATAGTGACACTCCTGGAAGTGGGGGCACTTGGCGCGAAGGCAGGCGTCGGTGTCGCTTCGCACCTCCTCCCACACGTCGGGGCTGGGGACATACGGCAGGTCGCTCCTCGAGCCGTCCTCGGTACCCTCCAGCCACTCCAGGAGCGCCGTGAGCTCGTCCGAACGATTGTCGGGGAAGAGGGCGGGCGCGGACTCGGCGGCCAGGTGCGCGCGCCGGATCGAGACGTAGTTGGCCCTGCCCTTCGCCAGCGCCCACCTGAAGTCCTCGCCGAGCACCCTGCCGGCGATCACCAGGTCTTTGCCGACAAGCTGCTCCTGCAAGTTGATCGTATTGGTCGAGACCACCACCCTTTCACCGTTGCGGACCGCCCACCGGACGGCCGGGAGCAGGTAGGCCAGCGACTTGCCCGTTCCCGTACCGGCCTCGACCAGGCCCACGCCCCCCTCGTTGAAGCGAGTCGCCACGAAGGAGAGCATGTCGCGCTGGCCGGGGCGGTCCTCGTAGTGCGGCAGGGCCGCGAGCGGACCATCGGGCGAGAGCTTCCCGACTAGTTCGGCGATGTCGAGAGGCTCGATCTGGCGGGGCTCGGGAGGTTCGACAACCACGTACAGACGCGTGGCCCGATTGTCGACGATCGCGGTGCCCAGGCCATCCTCGTGAATGCGCGCGGCGACTCGCAGGTCGGCGTCCGAGGGGCTCATCTCGCCGGAAGGGTGGTTGTGGATCATCACCCCGCCCTCGGGGGCGTCGCGGGCGACCGCGAGCACGGCAGAGTGGCTGCCGCGTGCCACCGCCCGCGGCTCCTCGATGACTCGCCGACGCGTAACTCTGGCCAGAAACGAGACTTCGCGCCCCCCCGCCAGCGCCACCTCCTCGCGAATCAGGCGCGCGGCCTCCGGGGCTAGGCGCAGAGGGTGCGAGGCCACCTACCGAGTGCGTCGGCCCCGGTTCACTCTGGACCCGGTGCTATAGATGCTGCTCGATCTTCTGCTGGATGTGTGCCTTGGGCACCGCTCCGATGACTGTGTCGACATGCTCGCCACCCTTGAAGAAGAGGATGCTCGGGATCGAACGCACGCCGAAGCGCATCGAGGTCGAAGCATTCGCGTCCACGTCCAGCTTGCCGACTCGCACCCGACCGGCGAACTCGTCCGCCAACTGGCTCACCGAGGGCGCGATCACCCTGCACGGCCCACACCATTCGGCCCAGAAGTCCACCACGGCTAGGCCGTTGTGCTCCTCGATCTCCTCCCTGAAGTTGTCGTCGGTGATGGTGACGACATTCGAGCTGTCCGCCATAATGTGGGTGTCCTTGATTCGGAGGTGGCAGTCCACCGGGTAGTCCGGGTCGATCCCAACAATCTTACCGCACTTGGCGGCCGCGAGGTGAATGTGAACGAAGAGCGCGCTGGGGACTCGGGGCGTCTGTCTGGACCAGAGGCCGACCGCCTGCCCGAAGTGGCCGCGCTGGAAGGGGCGGCGTTCGACCACGTGGCGATCGCCGTGTCCTCCATCGCCGACTCGGCACCCCTCTTCGAAACGGTCGTAGGTCGGCGAGCAACCCGCCCCGTCGAGGTCCCGGAGCAGGGCGTGGCGGTCTGCTTCATCGGGCCGTTGGAGCTCGTCAGCCCCCTCGAGGACGGCGAAGGATCGGTGGCGCGATTCCTCGACCAACGTGGCCCCGGACTGCACCACCTCGCATTCAGCGTCCCCGATGTGAGGCGGGCCATGGAAGGACTTCGCTCGGACGGCCGCGACTTCACCTCCGAAGCGCCGATGCTCGGCGTCGGCGGGCACCGGATCGCATTCCTGCACCCACGTTCGACCGGCGGAGTGCTCCTGGAGCTGGTCGAAAGGTAGCGCTTCGCTTACGTACGCCCTCTCACCAGAGGACCGAAAGCCACCCCCGCATATTCACTCGTGGAGGACGGCGGCGGCCTTGGGCCATCGCGTCGGGACCACTCCGATCACCCCGCACGTCAGAATCAGAACTCCAGTTCGACGTCGACGATGTGGCCGCAGACGGTGCCGGTCATATCGCCTTCGACCGTGCGCACGCCGCTCCCGAATTCGAATTCCAAGTCAACGTCGAACGCTACGTCCACTTCGCAGACGCCGCTCTCGCCCTCCTCGACGATCTCCCACTCCAAGCTTCCCGCGGCGCTTCCTGCCACACTTATGTACGCCACCCGATCGGCGAGGCTCACCGTCGCCACGATCGCGGCAGCAAAGTCGATCACCCCGGTGAGCGCAACGACGACGTCCTCGTCAGTGCGACCCGCGCAGGAGTCGAAGTCAACGGAGCCTTCCGCGCTCGCCGAATACGACGAGTCGTCGATCTGCTCGTCGACGGTCACGGTCCCGGAGAGCGCGGCCGTGCCCCCCTCGGGACAATCGACCTCGTGCTCGTAGGTAAGGCCCCGGGGGTCCCCGGCAAGTGCAATGGCCTGGATGGTCTCCTCCACGGCGTCGACGACGGTGCGTCCCACCAGCTCCGCGCTCATCATGGCCTCGCTCTCCGCCAGCTCGCGCGGCGGGTCCGTCGTGCACCCCACCACCCAAAGGCCGAAAGTTCCCAGCGCCGCCACTTGGGCGATCGATCTTCTAGACTTCATCTTCTCCTCCTTGAGGTCGCGGTGCGGTCCGGTCTGCAGAGGTTCGTCCACGACGGGCCAGCGCCCAGATGCACCCCGATCAGGCGCACGAACCCAGGCGGCACCTGTTCACGGGCATCTAGGCCGCGCGCAAAAAACCAGAGTCACTCCATCAGTCTATCACATTAACCCCTTCAGCTCCACCTTCTCGACCAACCAGCGGTCGCCGAAGGAGAGGACCGCCAGAAATGGCACGGCGACGAGCCGCCCCGCCGCTGCGAGCTCTACTTCAACGAGCCAAGCTGGCCGATCCTTCCCCACTACCCGCGCCTCGCGCACAACCGAGTACGATTCGTGGGCCAGAGCCGCCGCGATCAGGTCCATGCGGACCTCGACCTCGGCGTCGCTCGCGCACCGGTGGCCGACCCTCAGCCAGGAGCCGACTCTGCGCAGTGCGCAACCGAGCGCCCCGGGGCGCTCGCCAACTGGTCCTTCTGCAGTGCCGAAGCGCGAGGCCATCGCCCAGTGGTCGCGGCGGTTCGCCGCATCCAGGAACTCCGCGACCACTGTGCGCGGCTCAGACTGCCACTCCGCGCCGGGCAGCGACCCAGCGGGTCCGACGGCTGCTCCTCCGCCACACCCCAGGATGGTCGCCAGCAGCAGCCACGACGGAGCCTTCAGGAGCCGTTTCACGCCGACTCGGCCTGCATCAGAGTCAATTCCGCGCCGTCGCCGGCCGCGTCGACCACCACGGTGCTCTCTGGCGACACGGTGCCCTCGAGGAGGGCCGCCGCCAGCGGATCCTGCACGAGGCGCTGCACGGCCCGCTTGAGGGGCCGGGCGCCGAAGGCCGGATCGTAGCCCTCACTTGCGATCGTCCTGCGCGCATCGGGCCTCACATCGAGGATGATCCCCTGCCCGGCAGCCAGCTCGGCGACCCGGCCCAGCTGCAAGTCGACGATTCGCTCCAGATCGCTTCGATCCAGGGGTCTGAAGACCACCACATCGTCCACCCGGTTGATGAACTCGGGGCGAAAGAAGTCGCGCAGTCGCCCCCGGACGATCTCCTCCACCGCGTCCCACTCGCTGTCGGCGGAGCGCTCCAGGATCTCCGGCCCGGCGATGTTCGAGGTCATTATCACGACCGTGCTGCGGAAGTCCACTGTGCGCCCCTGCCCGTCGGTGAGGCGACCGTCGTCCAGAATCTGCAGGAAGACGCCGAAGACCTTGGAGTGCGCCTTCTCGATCTCGTCCAGGAGCACGACCGCGTGGGGCCTGCGGCGCACGGCCTCGGTGAGCTGCCCACCGTCGTCGAAGCCGACATACCCGGGCGGCGCCCCGATCAGGCGCGACACAGAGTGCGGCTCCATATACTCGGACATGTCGAGGCGGACCATCGCGCGTTCGTCGTTGAAGAGGAACTCCGCCAGCGCCCTTGCCGTCTCGGTCTTGCCGACCCCGGTGGGTCCCAGAAAGAGGAACGACCCGATCGGGCGACTGGGGTCCTGGACCCCGGCGCGAGCCCGGCGCACGGCCCGCGAGACCGCGCTCAGCGCCTGCCGCTGACCGACCACGCGGCGGCCAAGAAGCTCCTCCAGGCGCACGAGGCGCTGGCGCTCCGACGCGAGCAGGCGCGACACGGGAATCCCCGTCCACTCCGCCACCACCCCGCCGATGTCGTCGGCGGAGACCTCCTCGCGCAGGAATTCGCCGTCCTCCCGGAGCGACGCCAGCCGCTCCTCCGCTTCGGCGATCTGGCGCTCGACTGCCGGCACCTCCGAGTACTGAATCTCGGCCGCGCGGCCGAGCTCCCCGCGCCTAGTCGCCTGTTCGGCCTCGGTGCGCAGTCCGTCGAGGCGCTCCTTGAGATCCTGGATACGCGCTATCTGGAGCTTCTCGGCCTGCCAGCGCGCCTTCATCGCCTGACTCGACTCACGCAGCTCGGCGAGCTCCGCCTCGACTCCCGCGAGTCTCTTGCGAGCGCCCTGGTCCTCCTCGCGCTCAAGTGCCTGCCTCTCGATCTCAAGCTGCACGATCCTGCGCTCCACCTCGTCAATCTCCTGCGGGAGCGAGTCGATCTCGATGCGAAGTCGACTCGCCGCCTCGTCCATCAGGTCGATCGCCTTGTCGGGCAGAAAGCGCCCGCCGATGTACCTATCCGACAATCTCGCCGCCGCTATCAGCGAATCGTCAGTGATTCGCACCCCGTGGTGCACCTCATAGCGCTCGCGCAGGCCGCGCAGGATGGCGATTGTGTCCTCCACCGAGGTGGGGGCCACGTAGACCTGCTGGAAGCGCCGCTCGAGCGCCGGGTCCTTCTCGATGTGTCGGCGGTACTCTCCGAGCGTCGTGGCGCCGATCATGCGCAGGTCGCCGCGCGCGAGCGCCGGCTTGAGCATGTTGCCGGCGTCGACCGCGCCCTCCGCGCCGCCCGCGCCCACGATGGTGTGGAGCTCGTCGATGAAGAGGACGTAGTGCCGCCGCGCCTCGGTGACCTCCTTCAGAACGGCCTTCATCCGCTCCTCGAAGTCGCCTCGGTACTTCGCACCGGCGAGCATCGCCGAGATGTCGAGCGAGAGGAGCTGCTTTCCGGCGAGCGATCCCGGCACATCGCCCGCCACGATGCGCTGGGCTAGCCCCTCGGCGATCGCAGTCTTGCCGACGCCCGGCTCGCCGATCAGGACGGGGTTGTTCTTGGTGCGGCGAGCCAGGACCCTCATGACGCGCCGGATTTCGTCGTCGCGCCCGATGACCGGATCCAGCTTGCCGCGGCGGGCGCGCTCGGTGAGGTTGTGCGAGTAGCGCTCCAGAGCGCGGAACTTCTCCTCGGCACGCTCGTCGGAAGCGCGGTGCGAACCGCGAATCTCCGTCAGGGCGTCGGTCAGCGCCCCCTCCACCACGCCGCTGTCGGCGAGGATTCGCCCGGCGTCGCCCTTGGCACCCACGAGCCCGATCAGGAGGTGCTCGGTTGCGATATAGGCGTCTCCGGCCCCGGCGGCGGCGTCCTCGGCCAGATCGAGGGTCCGGCGGAGCTCCCGCGACGGGCCGGGTTCCGCGCCCCCGCGCACACTGGGTCTCCCGGCCAGCTCGCGGTCCACCGCACCGGCGATCGCGTCGGGCCGCGCCTCAATCTTCTCCAGCACGGGTCTCACCACGCCTTCGTCCTGTTGGAGGAGTGCTCCGAGCAGGTGGGTGCCGTCTACCTCGGGGTGTGCGCTGGAACGGGCGTGGCGGCCCGCCGCGGCGAGAGCATCGGCGGCCTTCACGGTCATTCTGTCGATCTTCATCGGCGTCCTCCAGAGTAGTTACGGCCAAAATGGCAGACTTAGGGGGATCCCGGCCCCGTTCCGCTCGGACGGGCACCCCTACCCCTATAACGTCGGCAAGACGCGGGCCGGCGCGTTCCCGAGTTCCTGAATGTCGGTCACTCCCTCGTGTGGTCCGGGAGGGACCACCGTTTTCGCGCTCACCGGCTCCAGCGCCCGGGGGATCCGTACGCGGCGGGGTCAACCTGCTCGGAGGCCGGGCCGCGTTGCTCTCCATGCACGGCGAATTGGCGGACGCCTTCGACCTGGACGCGAGCTTGCGGCACGGTTCTGTCCCAATCGTGGTGTCCGTCGCCGACCCGAAGACCGCGCTGACCGCCTACGCGACAGGAGATTTCAGATTCACAGAAGGGCCATGAGGTCGGACGCGAACTTCCGCCGCAGCGAGTGCCAACCCCGCCGCGCCTTCGGCTCCAGTCCTGCGAGCCGCTCGGCCTTGCGTCCGCCCGACCCATACCCTACTAGAAGAGCGGTGCTCGTCGTTCTCAGGCGATCCCGGGACCCGTAGGTCACCTGAAAAGCTCCGGGATCGCCCGGAGACCGCCATTGAGCCCGTTGAGGCCCCTGAGGGGGGTTGGAACCGAGAAGCGGGCGGCCCTGCTCGTCCTTAGGACCTGGTGGCCCAGTTGAAATCCGCGATCAGGAACTTCAGGTCGTACTGGATCGTCCGGTCGGACACGGGCCCGCCGCTCGGGCCGATTCAGTCCTCATCGCAAACAGGACCCCTATACTGGGTCGGGACCTGGGCAAGCCAGGCCTGAAACTCCTCGTCCGCCGGCGAGCACAATTCCGTGTCGTCCCCCCAGCAATAGTACTGGAGCCTCCTCAGGTTCATGAACGACCGGGGAAGCGGACCGCTCAGTGGATTCATGAATACGGAGAAGACCCACAGGCGCTCGAGGTTTCCCAAAGACTCGGGCAGCTCACCCGTGAAGTTGTTACCCCACAGGTCGAGGCGTCCGAGATCCTCCTGCCCCAGCCAGTCCGTCCGGTATCTCACCCGTCAATTCGTTCATATGGAGGTCCAGTGTATCGAGGTCGAGCTTCGACAGCTCCTCCGGAATGGTTCCCGTTAGTGCATTGTGGTGCAGGCTAATCCGCCGCGGGCTCTTCATGTCGCCAAGCTCGGGGGGGATCGTGCCGGAAATGTTAAAGTTGAATCCAACGTCCAGCAAATGGAGGTGCTCCAGCTTGAGCAGCTCATTGATCGGGATCCGGCCCGAAGGTCGTTATACAGCAGGATCAGCTTGGTGGGGTTCCCCGCACGGCCGGTCGTCACCCCGAACCAGGTGTTCAGCTCGGTCCGGGTTCCCCAGTTGTCGCTTTCCTTCCAGTTGGGCCCGTCGAGCGAATCGTAGATCGCGACGAGAGCGTCCCTCTGGACCAGCTCGGCGGATATGGTGGCGGTGTCCGCTAGCGGGCCTGCCACGGTCGCAACGATGTCGGCCGTGCCGGTCATCCATACGAACACCCCCCCGTCATCGACCGTAGCCACCATCGTGTCCGTGCTGGACCAACTCACGGCAACGGTGTCCATGGCATCGCCGTATTGGTCCGTCACCGTAGCCACGGCAGAAGTCCTTCGCGTCGGCGATGCTGCCGAAGCGATCCGGGAAGCCTGGGTGGTACCTGATGGTCTTGAAGTGCGCTCCGAGTACGGGTTGTCGTTCGAGACCATGGGGCGGTCCAGACTGCGTCTACGACGATACTCCCGATGACATCGCCGCATCATGATGCCAACGCATCAGACATCCCCTCATTGCGCGCGGCGCACCGGCAACGTCACTTTAGCGGCGGCCTGCGGCCCGCGCGACCACTAGCGGCGGCCCCCCGACCCGCCTCGGTAGCCGGGCCCGTCCCCACCATCAACGGAGCGCACAGATGCCACCGGTCGACCCTCCGGCCCAGAGAGGCCTGCCCCCGGAAGCCTACGAGACAATTCCCGGGAGCGAGTACCGTCCCTACGTCCCCGCGTCGCAGTCGCTGGCGGAGTTCACCCTCAAGGCGGTCGTCATCGGGGTGCTGATGGCGGTGGTCTTCGGGGCCGCCAACGCCTACCTGGGTCTCCGGGTGGGTCTCACCGTGAGCGCGTCGATTCCCGCTGCAGTGATGGCCGTGGCGATCTTCAGGGTGCTCAGGCGCGGCACGATCCTCGAGACCAACATGGTGCAGACGATCGGCTCGGCGGGCGAATCGGTCGCTGCGGGCGTCATCTTCACGCTGCCCGCCCTCTTCATCTGGCAGCGCTCCGACCCGTCGATCGTCGTCGATCTGCTGCAGATTTCGGTCATCGCCGGACTCGGGGGGCTGCTCGGCGTGCTCTTCATGATCCCGCTGCGGCGCTACCTCATCTCGCGCGAGCATGGGAAGCTCCCCTACCCCGAGGGCACCGCCTGCGCCGAGGTGCAAGTCGCGGGCGACGCTGGCGGCAGCAAGGCGCGACTCCTCTTCGCGGGCCTCGGGCTCGGGGCACTCTACCAGGTGCTGGCGAACCGCAACGGCCTCGGCCTCTGGAACGAGGGGCCGCACGTGCAGCTTCCCGCCAAGGCGCAAATAGGAGGCGACTTCACGCCCGAGCTCCTCGGGGTGGGTTTCATCATCGGACCTCGGATCGCGGCGATCATGTTCGGTGGGAGCGCCCTGGCGTGGCTGGTCATGATTCCGGCGATCAGCCTGTGGGCCGGCGACGCTACAGTGTACCCGGCCTCGGCGCCGATGTCGTCCCTCTCTTCGGGCGAGATCTGGAGCTACTACCTCCGCTACGTGGGCGCCGGCGCGGTGGGGTGCGCCGGGATCGTGACGCTCATCAAGTCGTTGCCGACGATCGTCGAGTCGGTGAGGCTCGGCATGGGTCAGGTGCGGGGCGGGAGCGGTGGCGCGGGCTCGCTTGCGCGGACGCAGCAGGACCTCCCGATGAAGCTGGTGCTGGGGCTCGCGGCGCTCATGGCGGCGGCGCTGTGGCTTTGGCCGGGCGTCCCGGTCAATCTGCTGGGCGGGGTGCTCATCGTGGTCTTCAGCTTCTTCTTCGTCACAGTGTCGAGCCGCATCGTGGGGCTGATCGGTTCTTCTTCGAACCCCGTTTCGGGGATGACGATAGCCGCGCTCCTGCTCACCTCGCTGATCTGGGTGGCGCTTGGGCTCAACGACGGTGGCGCGGCCACCAAGGTCGCGGTGCTGGCGGTCGGTGCCGTAGTCTGCATCTCGGCGGCGGCGGCGGGCGACACGTCGCAGGACCTCAAGACCGGCTTCCTTGTCGGGGCCACTCCTTCGCGCATGCAGATTGGCGAGATGCTGGGCGTGCTCGCGTGCGCGGTCACGATCGGCTTCGTGCTGGTCGTGCTTAACGAGTCCTACGGGATCGGCACGGTGGACGGGCTGGCCGCCCCGCAGGCGACGCTCATGAGTCTGGTAATCGACGGCGTCCTGAACGCGTCGCTCCCCTGGGGATTCGTGCTGATAGGGGTGCTCCTCGCGCTGGTGACCGAGTTCGTCTTCAAGCTGCCCTCGTTGGCCTTTGCGGTGGGGGTGTACCTGCCCGTGTCTCTGATGACGCCGATCCTGGTCGGCGGCCTGATGCGCAGGGCGCTGACGCGGAAGTTCGGGAAGTCGGACGACTCCAGCGGGGGTGGGAGCGAGCTGGCGGAGAAGCGTGAACAGGGCGTGCTATACGCCTCCGGGATGATCGCCGGAGCGGCCCTCGTGGGGGTGCTGATCGGCGGCACGATCTACCTCGTGGCGCAGGTTACGGGAGACGCTGGCGCTGCCTCGCTCTGGCAGGTGGGACACGCGTGGATGGACGCGGTGCCAGGTTTGGCGTCGGCGGTGGGAACGCTCGCCTTCGCGGCGCTCTGCTGGATGCTCTGGCGCGCAGCCACGCGGAAGATGGCCGCTTGACGCCGACGGCAACTTTGCCGTCGCTGTGTAAACTACAGACTACGTTATGTAATGCCTGATTTACAATTGGAACGGGTGATGCGGCTTGCTTGGCATCTGTGCAGCGCCGATCGCGTACTGCGCGCAGTTGGGATGCGGGTCGGCGGGGTCGGCATGCCGACCCTGCTGGGCCTCGTCGGTGCAGTGGGATTCGTCGGCTGCGCGGCCGCGATAAGCCGGGAGGAGTTCGTCGAGGCGTACGTTGCGCTAAGGCTGGCCGCGCTCGAGGAGTCCGGCGGATCGGACAGTTCGCCGATCTCGCCGGAGGCCCGGGAGCGCACGCTGGCCGAGCAGGGTGTGACCGAAGAGGAACTCTTTCGCTTCGCCGAGATCAAGGGCGGCGACGTGGTCTACATGAAGGAGCTCTGGAGCGATGTCGAGACCCGCATGGGCGAGTTGAGGCTGCCGCCCGACGAGCCTCACTGACGCTTGAGGTGTGCACTCCTCTCCGTCGGCTGACTTGCTATTGGGGGTTGGAAGAGGGGATGGCTAGCAGTCCTGGATAGTCTCGCTCGAGCGGCGACGCGCATCGGTCCAGCACGCTAGGACGAGCAGCGCTGTCCCTACGTACCCGGGTGGGGGCGGCGCTGGATTGGAAGCCTTGGTGGGGTGCTTTCGGGGACGGGGAGCGGGTGGGGGCGTTGTGTCAATGGGCATCGAAAATGTCACACTTCTGGGCATTGAAGATGTCACACTCGAGAGGCTGCCCCGCAGAGGGAGCATGGCGACCGGAGCGGGGCAGTCGGCCGGGAGCCGAGCGGGGCTCATGACCCTGACTCCTGGGTCGGATGGTCGGGTGTTGTTGGGCTTCCGGTCAGAGGGTGGATTGCTTTCGAGAGCTCGGCGTGGTGCCGCATGCGGTAGCTGTTGCCCCGGATGTTGACGATGTGGCAGCGGTGCAGGAGGC
>JAGWBP010000040.1:0-575 GCA_021295835.1 Gemmatimonadota bacterium
AGCGCCTGCCGCGTGACGCCCAGCCCCTCGGCGGCACGGGTCACCGTCAGCCCCAGCGGTTCGAGGCACTGCCGCCTCGCGATGCCGCCCGGATGCGGCGGGTCGTGCATGGCCATGATCCTCTCTTCTCCTTCAATGGTAGTCCACGTAGTCCACATCGGCGGCCGCGCCGTCCTCGAATAGTATCACCGGATGTCATCGAGTGATACTATGATTACGCTAGGCGCCACCCCCCGGATTCCGCGAGCGCGGGCGGTCGGTGCGGGCGGATGTGGCTTCCTGCGGCGATTCGTGCCTTTGGCACTCCAAGGTGCTACGCGCTAGCAGGAGCGCCCCCCGCTCGGAGGCCACCTCTCTCGGGCGCACCGCGCACCCCATCTCCTCGACCACCTGCGCCACCGCCTCGCGAAGGGGGCCCCCGGGTCGGATCAGGCCCCCGACCAGGGCGACCGGCGGGGGTAGCGTCCATCCGGATGTCCTCGCCATCGCGGCTGCAAGATACGAGCGCACCTCCCCCAGCGCCGCTGCGGCAACCTTGGCGGCGACCGGGTCGCCCCCCAGACCCAACCTGACGA
>JAGWBP010000040.1:674-2584 GCA_021295835.1 Gemmatimonadota bacterium
GCCTCGCGGCCGTCCGCAGCTCCGAGCACCGCGCGCAGAGCCGCCAGCGCGATCCCGTAGCCGCCGAATTCGTCGCCCAGGAGCGCCCCCCATCCCCCGACGCGGATCGTCCGCCCACCGGGCTCGACGGCGCGAAGCGCACACCCGGTCCCCGCCACCAGCACTACACCCGGACCGTCGCCGAAGGCCGCCGCATGCGCAGCCGTCACATCGGATCCCACCGTCACCCGCCGGGCGACCCCGGACTCCGCCAGCCCCGCCTCGGCCCGAGCGCGCGCCCGCTCGTTCCCCGCGCCCGCCAAGCCCGCCCAGAGCGCCTCGAGGGGTAGCGACACCTGCGCCGCCGCTGCCGCCTCCCGGACGACCTCCGCGACGCTCCCAGCAGCTACCCCGGGGTCCGAGGCGAGAATCAGCCCCGGCCCGCCCTCCGCCCAGCCCAGCTCCCGCCCCTCGGCGTCTCCCACCAGCGCCCGGGAGCGGGTCCCCCCTCCGTCGACCCCGACGCAGTGCCGCTCGCCCTCCACCTCAGCCCCCGCGGCTTCGGTCCACTGTACGACCGCGGTCGCCGCCGCTAGCCGGGAAGGCCAGCCCGACCACCACCGTCACGCCGAGGCCGATCGCCACGAACCAGGGCCAGGCAACGAGATCGCGACTCGTCGCCCAGATGGCCGCCACCGCGCCCACCCCTGCCAGCATGCCGACTACCGCGCCGCTCTGGCTCGTTCGCCTCGTCAGCACCCCGAGCGCGAATGCGCCGAGGAGGCCGCCGTACGCCATCGACGCCGCCGAGAGCGCCACCTCGACCGCCGTCGAGCCGCGCGAGAGCGGAATGAAGACGATCGCCCCGACTATCAGCAGCCCAGCCCAGAGCAGGGTGAAGAGCTTGCCAGCCACCATCAGCTCCTCGTCCCCGCCCCCACCGACACGGCGTCTCAGCGGCCCCCAGAAGTCGTAGGTGGTGGCCGAGGCGAGCGAGTTGATGGACGACGACAGCGACGACATCGCCGCCGCGAAGACCGCCGCGATCAGGAGGCCGCGCACTCCGGTCGGCATTTCGTCGACGATGAAGCGCGCGAAGATCTCGTCCGAGGCATCGAAGGCACGTCCCTCGTAGAAGACCCAGAGTCCGATCCCCACCAGGAGGAAGAGCGCGAACTGGATGGTCACCGCCACCCCGCTCCCGATCAGCGCACGGCGAGCGCCGCGCAGATCACGGCACGCCAGCAGCCGCTGCACAATTAGCTGGTCGGTCCCGTGCGACGCCATCGAGAGGAAGCCGCCCCCTATGAGCCCGGCCCAGAAGGTGTATGCGACCGAGGCCGAGGGTCGGAAGTCCAGGATCTGCAGCTTGCCCGCGGCCCCGGCCGACCCCAGGATGGCGGGCCAGCCCCCGTCGACCGCGAGCTGGAGGAGGAGCAGCGCGACCAGGCCGCCTGCGACGTAGAGCGCCATCTGAAGCACATCTACCCATACCACCGCACGGATGCCCCCGTAGTAGGTGTAGAGGAGGGTGGCCGCGCCAATGATGAGGATCGAGACCGGGTACGACCAGCCGGTGACGAGCGCCAGTGGAATCGCAGTCGCGAAGAGCCGGACGGAGTCGGCGAGTAGTCGCGTGACCATGAAGACGCCCGAAGCCGACCGCCTCGCCCCCGCTCCGAAGCGGTCCCCCAGGAGCTCGTACGCGGTGGAGAGCCCGCCCCTGTAGTAGGCTGGCAGGAGGACCCACCCGACTACCGCCCGGCCCAGGAGGTAGCCGAGCGCCAGTTGCAGGAAGGCGAGCGTCCCCAGATAGGCGACCCCTGGGACCGAGAGGAGCGTCAGCGTGCTCGTCTCGGTCGCCACCACCGAGAGCATGACGGCCCACCACGGGAGGTTGCGGCCGCCCAGGAAGTAGTCCGCCGCGCCCC
>JAGWBP010000040.1:2697-13511 GCA_021295835.1 Gemmatimonadota bacterium
CGCGGGCGACCCGGTCGTGCACCTCGCGGCGGAGCTCGATGTGGCGGTGGTTGTCGCGCGACGGGTTGACGCGATTGGTCAGGAGCACGACCGCCAGATCCTGCTCCGGGTCGATCCAGAGAGAGGTCCCGGTGAAGCCGGTGTGCCCGATCGACAGGGCGGATAGGTAGTCCCCGGCGGAGGAGCGACCAGATGGCGTGTCCCACCCGAGGGTGCGGCTCGAGCCCGGATCGTGCCGACGCGAGATGCGGTCGACCCAGCGCTGGGCGAAGAGAGCGACGGGCCGGAAACGGGGTAGCTGACACGGGGCCCCGGAGTCGCGGGCGGGGGTGCACGGAGCGGCTACCCCCCGGTCCTGCATCGTCTGGGCGAAGACGGCCAGGTCGCGAGCCGAGCCGAAGAGCCCGGCGTGCCCGGCGACGCCCCCGATCGCGTAGGCGTTCTCGTCGTGGGGGACTCCGTGGAGATGCAGGCCGCGAAACCCCTCGTCCAGCTCGGTGGTCGCCACCCGGTCCCAGAGCGAGGAGTCGGGGAGGAAGTCGGTGTCGCCCATCCCGAGGGGCCTCCAGATCTCCGCTTCGAGGAAGTCGTCGAAGGCCATGCCGCTCACGGCCTCCACGACGAAGGCGGCGACCATCGGGCCGATGTCGGAGTAGCGGGTGCGCTCGCCGGGTGGGTGGGCGAGGGGGAGCGCGCCGATTGCATCGGTGTACTCCTCGCGCCCCTGGGCTTCGAGGAAGAAGGGACGGTAGGAGGGCAGCCCCGAACGGTGGTACAGGAGGTCCCCGATGGTGACACGCGCCTTGGCCGGGTCGCCGCCGTCCCACCAGGGGAGGTGCTCGGCCACCGGGTCGTCCAGCTCGAGGAGGCCGCGCTGGGCGAGGATGACAACCGCCGAGGTCGTGCCCACCACCTTGGTGAGCGAGGCTAGGTCGAAGAGCGACGCCGGGGTGGCGGGCGGCGCGGCCGGGTCCCAGTCCAGACGCCCGTACCCGCGCAGCCGTGCGAGGCGCCCGCGGCGGATGATCGCCAGCGCCGCCCCGGAGGAGGCCGAGTCGGCGAGCGCGCCGATGATGTGCTCGTCGAGCGCCTCCAGCGAGTCGGCGCTCATCCCGACCTGCCGGGCGTCCGCCTCGCGCAGAGAGACGACCGCGCGGCCCATGCGGCAGAAGTGGTCGGCTAGCCCGTCCGCACCCCTTGGAGGCCCCTCGGCGCAGGGGGGAATCTCGGCCGTACCCCGCCACCTGCCGGGCCCGCCGGTGGCGCGATCCAGCGTGTCCGCCCCAGCGCTGCCCTCCCCGCCGGGCAGGACCCCGGCCTCGCCCAGCGGATCGGGCCGATCGGCGGGTTCGTCTCCGGCCCGAGCCCGGGCCACAGCCTCGCGGTCAAGCCCCGCGCCCCTCTCGTATAGCGGCGGGATGCCGATCGGCAGCCGCCCCCGCACCTCTGCGGTGCCCGCCACCGCCCGCGCCGCCGCAAGCTGCGATACTTCGCGGCTTCCCCATGCCACCAGGTATGTGTCCACGCCTGGAAGCGCCGAGATCAGGTACGGACTCCCGAAGGAGACGAGCACCACCGAGGGTCCGGTCTTCGCTGGCGCGGTTCCGACGGCGGCCTCCGCCACCCGGCCGAGCCGCCGCAGCCTCTCGACGAAGGCGCGCGGGGCCGGGGGGAGCCCTATCGTCCCCGAACCGGATAACGGGGGCACGTAGGCGCCTACGATCACCGCGTCAAAGCCGCGCGCGAGGCGAAGCAGCGAGTCGTAGACGGGCCAGGCGGTCTCGGGGCCTATGCGGGCGCTCGCGAACGACGCCGCGCGGCTCCCTTCCGAGGCCGTCCGCGACGGCAGGTGCGACCGCAGCCCCGCATCGAAGGCACGGCCGGCCAGGAGATCGCGGCGGCGCGCGTACGTCACGCTCAGAACGCTGGCACCGGCGCCAAGAGGGAGCGCGCGGACGGAATCGCGCACGAGGGTGACCGAGGCTTCGGCGGCCCGCGCGGCGGCGTCGCGGTGGGCCGCCGCGCCCACGACGGCCGCGACCTGGGCCGGATCGACGAGCGCACCCCGGTGGAGCCCGAGGCGGGCCTTCGCCCCGAGAAGGCGCCGCACCGACCGGTCGATCCGCGAGCGCGAGAGGCGTCCCGACCCGACCGCCGCCACCACGGCGTCGATCGCGGTGTGCACGCCGTCGGGCGCAAGGAGAACGTCGGAGCCCGCCTCGAGCGCGAGCACCGCAGCCTCGCCCGCGCCGTACCCGTCGGTGATCGCACCCATGCGGAGCGCATCGGTGAAGAGGATCCCGCCGAAGCCCATCTCGCCGCGCAGCAGCTCGTCCATGAAGAGAGGCGACATCGTGGCGGGACGCTCGTCGCCCAGGACTTCGGGCACAGCCACATGCGCGGTCATCACGGCGTCGACTCCCGCCTCGACAGCCATGCGGAACGGAACCAGCTCCACCCGGTCGAGACGCTCCCGGTCGGCGGCCACCACCGGCAGCTCGATATGCGAGTCGGTGCGGGTGTCGCCGTGGCCGGGAAAGTGCTTCGCCGTGACGAGCGCGCCGCCCGCCCGCGCGCCTCGGATGAAGGCCGCGCCAAGTCGGCCAACCGTCTCGGGGTGCTCGCCGAAGGAGCGAGTGTTGATGACGGGGTTGTCGGGGTTGCTGTTTACGTCGAGCACCGGCGCCAGGAGCCAGTGCACCCCGACCGCGCGCGCTTCGGTCGCCGTGATCCGTCCGTACTCGAAGGCGAGCTCCTGGTCGCCTGCGGCGCCGAAGGCCATGGTGGGAGGAAAGCTGGTCCCCCCGCCCTGCGGCAGGAGCGACGGGATGGCGTAGCTGTGGTTGATCCTCATCCCGGGACCGCCATTCTCGAAGTCGGAGGCAACGAGAAGGGGGATGCTGGCGCGCGCCTGCAACCGGTTGAGCTTGGCCGCGTACGCATCCGGCACGCCGATCGAGATGAGGACCCCGCCAAGTCCCTCGTCCACCCACGCGAGGAGCTCCTGTAGCTCGGGATCGCTCTCCGCCGCGTAGCCCCCCGATATCCAGGGGAAGACAAGCTGGGCGACGGCCTCGCGCAGCGTCAGGGAACTAAGGGTCTCCTCGACCCAGCGGCTCGCGTCGTCGCCCGACGAACCGGTTCTCGCACCCATCTGGCCCCCGGCGCAAGCCGCCAGGAGGAGGCTCGCGCAAGCCAGGAGTCCGCGGGCGAATCCATCGCGACGACCGCCGTGGAGTCCTTTCCACCTTCCCATCACCTCCCCGCGTCCCCTCGCTTCGGAATGTAGAGACCGGCACCGATCCCGAAACCGGCAACCCTGGTAGGGACCTTGCCCGTGATCGCGACCTCTCCCACGATGGCGGCCGCGGCCGCGCGTTCGGCCACGGGGACCCCCGACCAGGCCGTCAGGTAGGTCCCCACCTCGGGGAACTCCGACAGCAGGTAGGGATTCCCGAAGGCGATGACGATGTGCGGCACCGGCGAGGTGGCCAGCTCGCGGACGAAGGCGACCGCCTCTTCGGGAAGCGCCACAGACCCCGACGCCGTCCTGACGCCCACATGCAAAGAGACGACTACCAGCTCCATCCCGCGAGCCCGCGCGAGCGCCTCGGCGTAGTCCTCCTCCTCGGACCACTGGTCGACGTAGGTGGTTCTCAGCTCGCGGTAGGTCCGGCGAAGGGCGGCGTTGAAGGCGCGTCCGCCTCGAAGGTCGCCCCGCCGCCGGTAGGTGACCGAGTAGACGGCCGCGCCAGGAGTGCCCCTAAGCGGCAGCAGGCCGCGCTCGTCCTTGAGCGCCGTGATCGAGCGGTCGGCCACCGCCCGCGCGACATCGAGATGGGGAGTCACGCCCACGTTCCGAGCCACCCCCCCAAGGTCGACGGTGCGCTCCAGGTGGAGCCCTAGCCACTCCTTTGCGCGAAGCACCCTCAGCACCGACTCGTCGATACGCTCCTCGGTCAGGCGGCCGGAGCGCACTGCCGCCACGATCGCGCGCCGCGCCGCACCCAGGTCGGGGGGCATGAGGATCACATCGGCGCCCGCCTCCACGGCGCTGACGGCGGCCTCGCCGCGCCCGACCAGGCGGTCTACCGCGGCCATGTCCATCGCGTCGGTGAAGATCAGGCCGCGAAAGCCGAACTCCTCCCTGAGCAGGCCGGTCAGAACCGGCGACGCCAAGGTGGCCGGCAAGCTCTGGTCGAAGAGCGCGGGCACCGTAATGTGCGCGGTCATGACCGCGCCCAGGCCGGCCCTCACGGCACGGCGAAAGGGCAGCAGCTCGACGGAGTCCATGCGGGCGCGGTCGGCCGTAATCACCGGCAGCGCGATGTGCGAATCCACCCCCGTGTCGCCGTGTCCGGGGAAGTGCTTGCCGGTGGCGATCGCGCCGTGCTCCTGAATGCCCCGCGTCACCGCCTCGCCCAGGAGAGCCACCTCTTGGGGGTCCTCGCCGAAGGAGCGGACGTTGATGACGGGATTGGCCGGGTTGTTGTTGACGTCAAGCACCGGGGCGAAGGGCACGTGCACGCCGATGGCGCGAGCCTCCAGCGCGGTCACCCTGCCCATCTCGTACGCCAGCTCGGGATCGCCGGCCGCGCCGAGCGCCATGAGCGCCGGAAACCGGGTCGCGCCGCCCAGCCAGATGTTGGTCGGCGCGTGCACCACGCCGTCGAAGCGGAAGCCGGCTCCCGCCTCCAGGTCGGCGGCTACGAGGATCGGGAGCTTCGAGAGGGACTGCAGCCAGTTCAGCTTGGCCGCGACCTCGGTTGGCGAGCCGACCGAGACGATGATCCCGCCCACCCCGTGTTCCTCGACCAGGGCCCGCGCCCGCTTGCGCGAAGAGGACCCCTCCGGAGCGAAGTCGCCGAGGAGGAACGGCATCGTCAGTTGACCGACCTTTTCCTCGAGCGTCAGGGACTCGAGCGTCTCGTCGGACCAGCAGCGCCCCCGGCACCCCAGTGCGCCGGAGTGTTCGGGGTAGGACGGGCGTGTCCAGGGGAGGACCGCAGAGTTACCTTCGGGGACTTGCGGCGCGGCCTGGGGCGTTTGCGCGGAGTTCGGCGCAGGCCGGACGTCCCCACCCGGTGTCGCGACGCGGGCCGGCGCGGAGCATGCCGCGCCGAGTGCGAGCGTCAGGGCGCCGACGAGGAGTGTCTGGGCAGGTCGGGCCTCCCCGAGCGCTGGTCGGGCATGGCGGACGCGCCCCCGATCCACGAGACACTCCAAGGAGTTCCCCATTCCGAGAGATAGCGCCAAGTGGCCGGGCCGGTCAACCGAGCCGCCATCGCTGCGGGCTCGTACGCGGTGGAGGGTCTGTCCACTAGCCGCTTGGTGTCTCCCGCTCGCCGCCATCCTGCTGGCGGTGTCCGGCTGCTCGGCACCGCCTTCCTCCGATCAACTGGCGAAGGTGGGTTTCGCGAGAGGAGCTCCGTCGGCGTCGGCCCAGGTCGGCGCGCCGGGGGACGACCGGCTCCCCAGGGATCCGGTCAGGCCAGGAATCGAGGTGCTCCTGGACGATTCGCTCCACCTCGTCCGCCACAAGCAGGTCGGACTGGTCACCAACCACACCGGAAGGGACCGCGCGGGCACGCCTTCGATCGACCTCCTGGCGGATCACCCGGAAGTGGAGCTCGTCGCGCTCTACTCGCCCGAGCACGGCATCAGGGGCAAGGAGGAGGCGGGCGTCAGGGTGACGGGGGGGCGCGATGGGCGGACCGGCGTTCCGATCCACTCGCTCTACGGGGCGACTACCAAGCCGACCCCGGAGATGCTGGCCGGGGTCGATGTGCTCCTCTTCGACATCCAGGATGTTGGCGCCCGCTACTACACCTACCTCTCCACCATGGCGCTCGCCATGGAGGCGGCGGGCGAGGCAGAGATCGAGTTCGTCGTGCTGGACCGCCCCAACCCGATAGGCGGCGAGGCCGTCCAGGGCAATTTGCTCGATCCCAACTTCGCCAGCTTCGTCGGCCTCTACCCGGTTCCGATGCGGCACGGTCTGACCGCCGGCGAGTTCGCGCGGATGGCGGCTGGCGAGTTCGGGGTCAGGGTGAAGCTGAGCGTGGCGGTGGCCGATGGATGGACGCGCGACATGCCGTACGCCGAGACGGGCATTCCGTGGGTGGCCCCGTCGCCCAACATGCCGTCGGTGACGAGCGCGCTGCACTACCCCGGAAGCTGCCTCTTCGAGGGGACTCCGATCTCGGTGGGGCGCGGAACTCCGATGGCCTTCCAGCACCTTGGGGCGCCCTGGCTCGACGGCGACGCGCTGGCGAGGCGGTTGAACGCGATCGGCGTACCGGGCGCGGCGTTCCGGCCGACCGGCTTCACCCCCGTGAATCCAGGCGACGGCAAATTTGCCGGCGAAGAGGTGCATGGCATAATGCTCGAGGCGGTGGGTGAAGACTACGACCCGACGCTCGCAGCCCTTGCGCTGCTGACAGAGATCAGGGCCGCCTCGGGCGATCTCTGGAGGTGGCGGAGCTCCCACTTCGACCGCCTGGCGGGAGGAGACCGCCTGAGGCTACAGGTCGAGGCCGGCGCGTCGTACGAGGAGCTGGCGGAAGGGTGGAGCGCGGGGGTGGATGAGTACTTGGCGCGTCGCGAGCCGTACCTGCTGTACCGGTAGGACGTCTTGCGCGCGCGCCGCCTTCGGGACCGAGATGGCCGCGCGGATGTTGACACGTCCACCCGGACGCCGGTCAATTTGCAGGAACCATGCGCGCACTGATCCCGCTCCTACTCTCCGGTACCGCACTCCTCGCGCCCGGTGCCTCCAGCTAGGTTCCCCCGACGCCCCTTGACGCCTTCTGGGCCCTCGTCTCGCCGGACAGCCTGAGGGTGGCCGCCGGCGAGGAGTTGGTCGTGGAGGGCTGGGAGGACGCGCACGCGTCGATCCTCGTCGAGCTGGTTCGGCTCGCTGAGGGCATTGAGACGCGCCGCCGCATCCTCTCGATCCTTGACCGCGTGACGGGCCAGAGGCTGGGGCGCGATCTGGAAGGGTGGTGGACGTGGATCTGGCGGACCGACCCCGGCACGCACCCGGAGTACGCCGCCTTCAAGGCCTCTCTATATGCGCTTGTCGACCCCGACTTCGAGGACTACTTCGACGACACTCCGGCCGGGACAATCCGGCTCGACGAGATCCTGTGGGGCGGTGTCGTTCGCGACGGCATTCCACCGCTCGACCATCCGAAGATGATCGCCGCCGCCGAGGCCGGCTATCTGGATGACGACAACGTCGTCTTCGGCATCTCGCTCGATGGCGACACGCGCGCCTATCCCAGGCGGATTCTCGCCTGGCACGAGATGTTCAAGGACTCCATCGCGGGCGAGCACTACACCGGTGTGTACTGTACCCTGTGCGGGACCATGATCCTCTACCGGTCGGCCGTCGCGGGCGCGCACCACGAGCTGGGCACCAGCGGGTTCCTCTACCGCTCCAACAAGCTCATGTACGATCACGCCACCAGGTCGCTATGGTCGACCCTCGCGGGCGAACCGGTCGTCGGTCCGCTCGTTGGCCGGGGAATTGAACTCGAACCGCGCTTCGTCGTCACCACGACCTGGGGCGAATGGCGCAGGCGGCACCCCGAGACGCTGGTGTTGTCCCTCGACACCGGGCACCGGCGCGACTACCGCGAAGGCGTGGCCTACCGGGGCTACTTCGCCACCGACGAATTGATGTTCGGCGTCCCCGAGCTGGACGACCGCCTGAGAAACAAGGACGAGGTGTTGGCGCTCCGGTTCCGGGAGACTCCGGACGAGCAACTCGCGATCGCGGTGGACTTCCTGTGGATGAACAGCGTGTATCACGACGTCCTCGGCGACACGGAGTTCGTCGTCCTGACCGATCGCAGCGGAGCGAGCCGCGTCTACGAGAGCACCGGCCGCCGCTTCACCCGCTGGGACGACGACAGGACGGTCCGGGACGACGGCGGGGCCCGCTGGACCGTCAGGGAGGACGCGCTCGTGGCGCCCGGTGGCGAGCGGCTGGAACGGCTGCCCGCTCATCGTGCCTTCTGGTTCGGATGGTACGCGCAGTACCCGGGGACCCGTCTCGTCCGCAGGTAGCAAGGCCGTGGCCGGGTCTCGACCCCGACCGCTACCGGCGGCTCTGCCACGGGGCGAAACCGTGGAACTGGGGATCGCGGGGAGGAGCCGCGATACTTCGCGCTTGTTGCCGATGAAGTTGTCGTCGACGAGAAAGGGAGGACCGCGCCATCCCAGTTCATGCAAATGGTCGAACTCGGCCACCATCTGTTCGGGCGACTTGGTCCGGGACACACGGCTGTACAGCTTCGTGTGGTGGGATGCGGCCCGCCGGCGATGACGGGAACCTGTGCGCGGTTGCAACGCTCCACGACCTGCTCCAGCGAGGGGCGTTGCGGGATCATGCTCGATGTGAAGACCAGCTCCGCCCACTCCAGGTCGGCTTCTTCCAGGGAAGTCACGTTGAGATCGACCACGCGCAGGTTGTACCGCGGTGGAAACATCGCTGCGACGGTGAGCAGGCCGAGGGGAGGATGGACCGCCTTGATGCCTAGAATCTCCGGGGCGTAGTTGTTGCCCCAGCATGTCGGCGGTTGCCTCGGGTAGGGGAGCAGCGCATTAGCCATGGTGACGCCTTCCGGTTGCCCGATCAGCGGCGGCAACACCACCCCGGGGGGCATCGCGTTGGCGAGAGGGACGCCGCGAGTCAGGTCTCCGGAACCCGCGAGCGTTCCCCAAGCCGACTCGAATCAGGAGCCTTCGACGGAACTCCGCACCACATCGTCAGCGGTGTCGAACAGCTTCTTGCGCCATTCCCTCCGCCGATTCCGGAACGCCTTCACCATCTCCCAAAGCGCGTCGCGGACCCGCTCCACCGCTTCGTCCCGCGCCTCCTCGGACAGCGGCTTGCCGCTCGTGACCTCGTACTTCTCGATCGCGAAGTCGGCGATATCCAGGATGTTGTCGCCAACGACCCCGAAGTCGACTGCGTTCCTCATGGCGGGTGCCGGCCGTGGATCGCTCATCTGCTCATCCTCGTTCGAATGGATTGCTGGAGCCTGCTTGATCACGGGGAACGGAATAACAATCGCGGCGAAGTTGTCAACGGCACCCACGCCGCGCCGACGTGCGGCTCAGCTCCGATCCACATGCACGGTCAGGACGTCGGCGTTGTGGTACTGATGGTGCTTGACGGAGGAAGCGTGGTGCCGCAGCAGCGTCAGCGACAGGTCTCCCGCGCTCGCCGGGTCCGGGTTTCTTCTGATCGCCTCAGGTCGAGCGCGTAGCGAGGCGGCCGCCAGCGAAGGTCGACGAAATGGCGCTTGGGCCGGGAGCGGAGCCGCGAGCGGGAGCGAATATGGGAGGCCCACGGAGGCTGGTCCTCCCGGACCATCAGTCGCTCCAGCGCCTCCAGGTAGTCCACGACCGTGCGCTCGGCAAGCCCGTTGTCAGGCCCCCGGGCGTCCCGGCTCAGGGTGGCGACGGATGCGCATGTGGCGACGTTGCGGGCGAGCGAACGCATCAGCCTCTCCACAAGCACCGGCCGCCGACCCACCCCGTCCACCCTTCTGATGTCGGTTCGGCGCAGTTCTTCGATGTATCCCTGGTTCGCGATCATGGCGTGTTCGATTGCACGATTCTGCAGTGCGGGCCAGCCACCCCGGCAGATTAGCTCGGCGAGCTCGGGCGCGGGGAGCGGGCTTGCGCATCATGATCTGCAACGGAATCATGTCATCCCGGCTTATTCATGAACCTCCGGGCTGAGCGTGAGGTGGGGGGCTGAAGCACCTCGCGCCACCTGCAAGGCAGGCGCGAGGGGAATTCGGGGTGGTTCTGGGGGCGGAACAGCGGCGTTTCGGGTCCGAAGGGAGTAGTTGGTCGGCTTGGCGGAGCCCGTTTCCCGTGCCTGGAGACACCTCGGCGTCCCTGCGGCCGCCGGGGCCGGGGAAGGGGTGGGCGCGGCGGTGCGGCCCCGCTAACCAGAGGGCCCGTGCAGGGTCGCGAGCCCGCGGGCGAGCATGCGCCAGTGCGCCGACGCGCCTCCGGTGGTCATCGTGATCCGCCGGCCTGAGACGGTGAAGCGCACCGGGGTGCGGAGCACGCGCTCGGCGAGGCGCCGCAGGCTCCAGCCGGTGCCGGTCACACGCTCCAGCAAGGCGCGCTGGACGTGCATGATCTGGTAGCCGAAGCCGGCGAGCAGCAGGCGCACCTGGTTGCAGACCCCCTTCTCGCGCTTCCTGATCTCCTCGCCCCGGTAGTGGCTCTTGCGGCGCGACGTGGACGACAGCGCCGGGGCAACGACGCTCATCGCTCCCCCAGGTGGCCCTCCGCCTTGCCTCGCCTGCGGTACAGCGCCAGGAGGTCCTCGCCGGACATCTCCTCCGAGGACATCGAGGTCAGCAGCCAGAAGCAGCGCGGAATGAGTTCGCCCGGCCGCTCGACGACAACCTGCACGACCCTGCGGGAGCGGGACCACGACCAGGCCCGGTAGGACGACTCGCAGACCCAGGTGCGGGGCTCGCCGCCAGCGGGCACCCCGTTGCTCAGCGCATCCCAGACCACGGCGTCCATGGCCGGAAGCGCCATGCGCTTCAGCACGGCGTTGTTGCGCACCCGGGCCACATAGTGCGTGCCCCGCTCCTCCAGCGCCGCCATCAGCCCCTCGCCGGGATACCCCGCGTCGAAGCGCACGGCGGCCTTGCCGCACAGATGCCGCTCCGCCCGCTCCAGCACCTCGAGGACAAACTCCAGCCCGCCGTCCGCCGTGTGCACCTGCCCCTCGCGCAGCCGCAGGTCCAGGATGTCGCCCGTCTCCGCCGCCG
>JAGWBP010000014.1:0-716 GCA_021295835.1 Gemmatimonadota bacterium
TTCGCGATGCCGGGGATCGAGGTGAGGATCTCGAACCGGCGCTTCAGGTCTTCGCGGACTTCGATGAGCTTCTGGATCTCGGCGTCGACGCGCTTCAGCTGTCGCTCGATCTGGGTCAGCCGCCGCTCGTTGAGTCGCTTGGCGACGGGGTGGCGCAAGTGCTTGCCCCGGTTGCCGATGGACTTCCGGTCGCCGACCAGCGCGTCGCGCACCAACTGCAGTTCGGAGAGGTCGCGGTCGCTGCGGGACTTCGCCGCGGTCGGGCGCAGGTCGGCGATCGCGTCCGCCATGGTCGCCAGCGTCCGGGCATCGACTGCGTCGGTCTTGGCGCGGCGTCCCCGCGAGCGAGCGAAGCACCTGACCTGGTAGGGATTGATCGCGAAGAGGGGAAGTCCGGCCTTCAGCAGGGTGTCTTCAAAGTCGTGGTGCCAGGGTCCGGTGGGCTCGTAGGCGATGCGCCCGGCGTTTGGGCCGATCCAGGCGATCAGCTTCCGAAACCCGGCCGCATCGTTCGGGAACCGGGCGGTTCTGCCCATGGGCGCGGCGTGGGCGTCGAGGTGGGCTTTCGAGGTGTCGATCCCGATGGTATTGTGGGTCATCTTCCCTTCTCCTGTGCTTGTCGTGCGAGCCATGATGTTCGTGTATCCATTCAGGACGTTGGGAAGGACGGTGGCGGCCACACTGCTAGGCGGCCCCAAACGGCCAAGCCCGTGACG
>JAGWBP010000014.1:753-36416 GCA_021295835.1 Gemmatimonadota bacterium
CCCGGGTATCCAGCGTAACAGACAAGCCCGTGGACAAACCTCCCACGGCATTCGAGCGGCGCTGCATCCCCGCTGGACCGCTTCGCTCGTCTACCCACACTGCTATTGATGATATACATTGTGTAATCGATGGTTTACAATTCCCATACCCGTGGCTTCGCTCTGCGTTGCTTCTTGGGCGAATGGCTCCGCCATGCGCCCCGCGAAGCGCCTTGCCAGCCCGGCGCTTCGCCCCTCTCGGTGCTCGCGCGAGATTATCCACGGCATCACGCTATTCTCACACCACTGTCGGACCGTCTCGCTTGCGAAAGCCTTCCAGTCGCGCTATGGTCCCAGTTTCGGGTGCTCCTCACCCACTACGACGGGTGAAGAGTCGACTACCCCTTCCGAAAGGATGGAAAAATGGCTAGCCATCCAGATGGCCCACCCACCTTAGAAGTCGGCCGTAGGCCTCTGATGCCCTGCCTGCTCGTGGCATCGGCGGCGTTTGCTCAGGGCTGCATCGAGCCCGACGTCACGTCCGGTCCCCGGGGCGCAATCGATGCGGAGTATGCCCGGGCCGCGGTGGGGGACGACTACGATCTGGGCTAGGACGCCCACATGATGGAGCTGGCCCGACAGGTGCCGGGATTCGCCGGGTTCCACTACGAACCGGGAGGAAGCGAGGACCGGATGGTGGTGGCGATGCGGAGGAAGAACCGCGACGGATTCCCCTCGGCGCGGTCTGCGGTGACGGGGCTGATGACTGCATCCCTTGGACATACGGCTGGATATCCGGCGTTCGTTCAGCGCGAGGTCAGGTACTCCTTCTTGGAGCTGGCCCTCGAGCGGGCCCTGCTCCGGGGAAGGATATTCGCGCTGCCGGGGGTGGTGTCGCTGGCGGTCGACGAGGAGGCGAACCGGATCGCGATCGGGGTGACCGACGAGTCGGCCGAGCTCGAGGTCATGGAGGTGGCGGACGCTCTGGGGGTGCCGCACGGGATGCTCGCCTTCGAGGTAGGGGTGAGTTACGCGGAGCCGGCGGCCGAGTTGCGCGGATTCTCGCCAGACAGCAGCTTGCAAGCTGGGTACCACATTATGACTTACCATCCAGATGACCACATCAAGTGCACTGCGGGTCCTTCGGCCGTGAAGGGACGCGGGCATCCGACCACGTGGTTTCCGCCAATTCAGTACTTTCTGATCAACTCCCATTGTTCTGGGATTGGGTTCAAGCGAGACACGATGACCGTGAGTCAGCCAAATCTACGGGACCCGGTTGGGAAGGAAGTAGCGGATCCAGAGGTGTTGCACGACAAGTGCGGCAAGATATTCAAGTACTATTGTCGCTATTCGGATGCGGCGGTGGTCAAGGTGGACACGCTTCTCACGGATCGCAATGTCGCTCTTGGCAAGATTGCTCGTACGAACGGAGTAAGAGAACGGCAGGTGACTTTGCCCAGTCGTATCGGGGTCGATCCCGAGAATCCGACGATCGAGATCGTAAGTGTCTGGGGTAGTGCCGTCAAGCACGAAATGCTGGACAAGGTTGGTTTTCGGACTGGATGGACTCGCGGAGAGGTTCTGGAGACGTGTGATGATGAAAAATTTAGGTATGGGGGTGTCCATCCAGATATACAGGATCACGATAGTGATTCGGCGACGGTGAACATCCTGTGCAGCGTCAAACTGGACTACATAAACCGAACTGGGGACAGTGGCGCACCGGTCTTCAGGTACTATTCGTCCACTGGCCGTGCACAGCTCCGAGGTATTCACTTTGGGCACTATGGGGCGATACGTGCATGGATGTCGCCCTTTGTTCAGCTTGACAAGGATCTTGGCAGCGACCGCGGCATGGGTTCCGACTGGCACGCCCTCTGGTTCTACGACCCCGGTAATCCGCGGTCGACGTGGATCAGCGGACCGAGGAGGGTGCACCCGGACGCGAAGCCGTGCACCTGGCGGGCCGATGCCGACGGGGGAATGACGCCCTTCAACTACACTTGGTCCGGGCTCTTCTTGGGCAGGTCGAAGACGACCACGGGCAAGGTCGAGGAGTCGGGATACCTCGCCGTCACCTTCAAGGACGCAATTGGTAGAGAATTTGTGGACTCCCTTGAGGTCTCGATCGACGGGTCTGGGAGCCTATGCGGCGGACGTCCCCCGCCCCCGCCCCCGGTAGACACTGGCATTGACACAGTTCTTACCCCGCAGTGACGGCCACCGCCGCGGCCGCACTCCTCCTGCATCAGACCGTGGTTGCCGGCGTTGTGCGCGACAGCGTCGGTATCGCCCCGCTGGAGGGCGCCCAGGTCACCATTGAGTGGGCGGACGACGCTCGGTCGGCGACCGGGGTCACCGACAGCTACGGCGCGTTTGTGATTTCGGTGCCGAATGGAGGGGATGGCGGCATGCATCTGAGGGTGGAGCTCCCAGGGTACGCGCCCTGGGAGCGCGCCTTCGACCCGCTGCCGGAGGACGCAGTCAACGTGGTGCTAGCCGCGCTGCCAGCCGTCCTTGAAGGACTGGAGGTAGCGGGGGCGGGCATTCGGTTCAGGGGGCCGCTGTCGAGTCTGCCTGACCGCTACGTGGTGGACGCGGAAATGGTGCGCACGGTGCCGACGGTGGTTGTGGCCGATGTCATGCGCGTGACCGAGCTCTCGCCCGCAGCCTCGTCGACGTCGGACATGGCGTCGGTGCCGTACATTCGGGGCGTGGCCGCATACGGAACACCCCTTACCCTGGACGGCATCCGCCTTTTCAACCCGCTGAACCTGACTGGCTTCTTCTCTTCGCTGCCCCCGAGCGCGATTGCCAGGGTCGAGGTTGTGCCGGGGTCGGCCGGGGAAGGGATCGGCACAGGCTCGCTTTCGGGAGCGATGCGGGTCTCGACGAGGGACGGCTCGCGCGACCGGCGACGGGTGGTTGCGTCGATCGGAGCTGCTTCGGCTGGGGTGGTGGTCGAGGGTCCCATGGGGGAAGGCAAGTCCTATTTGGTTGTGGGTAGGCGTTCCTACATCGACGCTTTCGCCCGTGGGATGGAGATGCTGGGGCTGCGCGACCGGGGGATTCCCTACTTCTTTCAGGATTTGCTCGCCAAGATCGCCACTGATCGGGGCGACATGGAGCGCCTCTCGGTCACTGGCTACCTGAGCACCGAGTCATTCAACGACCTAGAAGAGTTCGGATGCCCGGGTCTAATGCACGGGGTCTCCGGCAACGGGTCGCACTTCGAGGAGGGGGAGTGGGAGGGTATGCTGCGCGACACGGACCTGGGCGGCGGGGCTGTGTCGGTGCGGTACCGCCGCCGGATTGGATCAGGCGGAATGGTCGACGCGACAGTTGGGCACAGCTGGTTCCGGAACTGGGCCTACGAGCTCGACCACTGCTCGGAGGCGTGGCCGCCCACCGACACAGTGGCCATCGACGACGGAGGCATGCGCCAGACGAGCGCCGAGGTAAGGGCTACATGGCGGAGCCGCCGCGCAACGATGGTCGCGGCGGTGCAGGCTTCCGGCTTCGCGGTGGATCAGGAGTCGTTCGGATTGACTACGCTGAACTTCTACCCGCTTATGGACATCGAGGGGAGTCTTGGTCGGTTCGCTGCCTACGGCACCGTCGCTGCGCCGCTGGGAGCGGGCATCGTTCTGGGCGGTGGCCTCAGGGCCGACCACTTCGGGGGAACGGAGAGCACTGCCGGTGGCTTTGCAGAGCTCCAGTACGAGCTGGGAAGTTGGTCGGCGAGGGCGGCGGCGTCCAGGTCGCGCCAGGCGCTCGGATCGCTCCGGGCCGAAGAGAGGCCCGACGCCCTCGAGTGGTCCTTTGACCTGCTCTTCCCAGTTGGGAATTCGCCGGTCTCGAGCAACACCGAGTTTACAGCCGGAGTGGGCGGTACTCTCGGGGGGCTTCGGCTGCGCGTGGACGGGTACCTGCGCGATCTCGACCACCTTCGGCTGATCGAGCCTCATGAGCAGGACTACCAGTCTCCGATTCAGACTCCTGACGAGTGGCACCGTGGCAGCGCCGATATGGGCGGCGTGGAGGTGTCCTGGAGCCTGGTGCACACACGGGGGCTGTCTCTGCTGGGGGGCTACCGGTGGGCACGCGTCGTGTACGAGACGGAGCGGCGGGGTAGGTACACACCACGCTTTCACCGGGACCACGAGCTCGAGCTGGCGCCGTCGCTCAGCTACGGTGCGCACACCTGGTCGGCCCGGGTTTCGCTCCGCTCCCCGATCGCGAGGGGCTTGCCGATATACCGCCGGGTGGACGTCGGGTGGGGCCGAGATGTCGGATCGTGGGCGATTCGCGCATCGGTGGCCAATCTCTTCTTCAGTCGGAATGCGCTCGGCATCTGGCCTCCACGCGATCCCGGCGGAGCCGAACTGCGACAGGACGGCATCACCGTGCCGCTTCCCTTCCTGGAGGCGGAATTTCGGTGGTAGCAGGCCCCTTTCTCGCCTGAATACGGGTGAGCCATACGAGCCGTGCTGGCTCGCCCATATTAGGTGACACACCCCACACCTGGCGCCAGTCCGTACATTGTTACGATGGCGAGCGGCAATAGGGTGGATTTGCAAGCCGGGGGCGGCGACAGCGGCGGGCCAGGGTAATGCTGTCCACAACCACCGCGGCCGCACTCCTCCTGCAGCAGACCGTGGTTGCCGGCGTCGTGCGCGATAGCGTCAGCCTTATTCCGTTGGAGGACGCCCAGGTCACCATGGAGTGGGCGGACGACACTCAGTCGGCGACCGGGGTCACCGACGGGTACGGCGCGTTCGTGATTCCGGCGGTGAACGAGGGTCCGGGCGACATTCACCTGAGGGTGGAGCTCCCAGGGTACGCGCCCTGGGAGCGCGCCTTCGACCCGCTGCCGGAGGGCTCGATCCTCGTTCTTCTCGCCGCTCGTCCCGTTGAGCTCCAGGGGTTCGATGTGTCGGGTGGCGGAGTCCGGCCGCGAAATCCGCTCTCCGCGATGCGCGAGGGATACGTTGTCGACAGGAATTTGGCAGAAGCCGTGCCAGCGCTCATCGAGGCCGACGTGATGCGGGTGGCCGAGCTCTCCCCCGCTGCGTCCTCTCCGTCGGATTTTGCCCCGGTGCCGTACATCCGGGGGGTTCCCTCGTACGGAACGCCGGTGCTGCTCGACGGGGTTCGCCTCTTCAATCCGATCAACTTCCTCGGGCTGTTCTCGTCGCTGGCGCCCGAAGCGATCGAGAGGCTCGAGGTTGTGCCGGGGTCGGCAGGCGAGGGGATCGGCGCGGGGTCGCTCGCGGGCACGATGAGAGTCTCGAGCCGGGACGGCTCCCGTGACCGTGTGCGCACAGTCGCGGCGATCGGGGTGGCCTCGGCGGGCGCGACGGTCGAGGGACCGCTCGGAGACGACAAGTCCTTTCTGGTTACAGGCAGGCGTGCGTACGTAGATCTGTTCACGCGCGGCCTCGAGCAGCTCGGGTGGGTCAGCGAAGACACGCCCTACTACTTCCAGGACCTGCACGCCCGGCTGACCACCGACCTGGGGGGGCTCGAGCGTTTCTCGGTCAATGCCTACCTGAGCACGGAGGCTCGCGGCTTGGAGACCGACTGTCCAGATCGAGCCCAGGAGGGATCGGCAGGCGGGACAGAGCCCGAAGTAGAGGAGTGGCGGCAGGACGAACGGGATTGGAAGTGGTCCAACGGCGCGGTGTCGGCGCAGTACCGGCGTCGTCTGTGGGCGGGCGGTGTAGTTGACGCTACGCTTGGGCACAGCTGGTTCCAGGACGCGTCCCTGGACCTCGGCTCCTGCCACTATCTCGATAGAAACCCCCGACCACCCTACCCCGACACCGTGGAGCTGGTCGACGGGCGCATGCGAGAGACGCGCGCCGAGGTACGGGCTATCTGGGGCGGCCCACGCGCCACGACGGTCGTGGCCGTGCAGGCATCCGGCTTTGCGGTCGACTACGAGACGTACGGTGCCAGCCGGTACGGAACAATAGAGGTGGACGACACGCTCGGGCGGCTCGCGGCGTACCTTTCAGTCGATGCGCCAGTGGGAGCTCGTCTGGTTGCCCGAGGCGGCGTGAGGGCCGACAACTTCGTGGGGCTGGAGAGTACCACGTCAGGGTACGCGGAGCTCTCGTACGGCCTGGGTGACTGGTCGGCGCGCGTGGCGGCCTCGAGATCCCGACAGGCGCTCGGGTCTCTCAGGAACGAGGAGACGCGCGACGCCGTCACCGTTGCGTTCGACATCCTCTTTCCGGTGCCGGAGTCGCCGGTGCCGAGCAGTACCGAGCTCGTGGCGGGCCTGGGTGGCTCGTTGCGAGGAGTGCATGTGCGCATTGACGGCTACCTGCGCGAGCTCGATCATCTCCGACTCGCGGCGGATCCGTATCTCTTCTCAGCCTTCGCGGATACTGCGGAGTGGGAGGCGGCGAGCGGCAGCATGCGCGGCCTGGAGGTGGCGTGGAGCCTAGTGCGGAGTCAGGGACTCTCGGTCCTTGGAGGCTACCGGTGGGCGTGGGTCGAGTACGACGTGCAGCGGCGAGGGGGGTACACACCACGGCCGCTGCCGCTGCCCGAGAGGTACACCCCACGCTTCCACCGGGACCACGAGCTGGAGCTGGCTCCTTCCTTCCGGCGTGGCTCCCATACCTGGTCGGTCCGGGTTTCACTCCGATCTGGCATACGCTACCCGGAGGGCCATCCCCTTGTGGAGCCCGGAAGCCGCCTGCCGATGTACCACCGGGTGGACGTGGGGTGGGGCCGCGATGTCGGATCGTGGGCGATTCGCGCATCGGTGGCCAACCTGCTCCTCAACGTGAATACGCTAGGGTACTGGTACTACGGGAGCCCAGACCGAACGGCCCGCGAGGATGGCTTCGCCGTGCTTCCCTTCCTGAAGGCGGAATTTCGGTGGTAGGCGTCGTGCCTATGTAAATTGCGGATTTCATAATGACAACCGGAGGTTACAACTGACTGGAATCGTCGTGTGGCTCGTCGTCATACATTGTTACGATGGCGAACGCGGCGACGACGGAACGTAGCGAGAAGATCAGCGGGCTGCCCAGGCCCCTGAAGGAGGCGCTGGAGGGGTACGCGCCCCGCCTGGACATCGACGCGATCGCGTTGGCGCACGAGCTCGCCGCCGAGGCACACTCCGACCAGCGCCGCGCCTCGGGAGAGCCGTTCATCAACCACGCCGTGGAGGTCGCGACGATCGTGGCGCGGCTCCAGCTCGACAACGTCTCGGTGATAGCGGCCCTGCTGCACGATGTGCCCGAGGACACCGTCATCTCGCTCCAGGGGATCCGCGAGCTCTTCGGCGACGAGGTCGCGGCCATCGTCAACGGCGTAACCAAGATCGGGCGCGTGCGCTACCGGTCGAGCACCGAGCGTCAGGTCGAGAACTACCGCAAGCTCCTGCTATCGATGGCCAACGACGCCCGGGTCATCCTCATCAAGCTGGCCGACCGCCTGCACAACATGCGCACACTGCGCCACCTCTCGGCCACCAAGCAGGAGGCGATCGCCCGCGAGACACGCGAGATATACGCCCCGCTAGCGCACCGCCTCGGGATGGCGGCCGTCAAGTGGGAGCTGGAGGACCTGGCCTTCAAGTACCTCGACCGCGAGTCGTACGACAAGCTGCGCAAACTCGTCCGCCAGAGGCGGCGGGCACGCGAGCGCCATGTCCTCGAGCTGCAGCGCCCGCTGGCCGAGGCTCTGGAGGAGGCAGGAGTCGGAGCCGAGGTCACGGGACGGCCGAAGCACCTCTGGTCGATCCACCGCAAGATGGTGACCCAGGGGCGCAGCTACGACGAGATATACGATCTGATGGCGCTGCGAGTGATCACCGACAGCGTGCAGGACTGCTACGCCGCCCTCGGGGTGATTCACAGCCGCTGGACGCCGATTCAGGAGCGCTTCCATGACTACGTGGCGACGCCGAAGTCGAACATGTACCAGTCGATCCACACGACCGTGTACGGTCCTGCCGGGCGCCGCTACGAGGTGCAGATCCGCACCAGGGAGATGCACAAGACCGCCGAGTTCGGGATCGCGGCCCACTGGCGCTACAAGTCCGACGGCAGGGAGAGCGGGGTCGACGACGCTCTGACCTGGTTCAGGCAGGTGCTCGAGTGGCAGAAGGACGCAAGCGATCCCGAGGATTTCATGGCGTTCCTGCGAATGGACCTCTTCCACGGCGAGATATTCGTCTTCACGCCGAAGGGCGATGTCAGGCAGCTGCCGGTCGACTCCTCGCCAATCGACTTCGCCTTCTCGGTGCACACCGAGATCGGCCTGCACTGTGCAGGCGCGAAGGTGAACGGGCGCATCGTACCGCTGTCGCACAAGCTCGTCGGCGGAGACTCGGTGGAGATCCTCACCAGTCCCCGCCAGTGGCCAAGCCGGGACTGGCTCGGCTTCGTCAAGACGTCGCGCGCTCGCCAGAAGATCCGGCAGTGGGTGCGTCGTCGCGAGTTCGACACGGCGCTAAGGCTAGGGCAGGAGATCTTCGCGCGGGCGCTCCGCAAGGGACGTCACCCCAGACCGGGCGACAGCGCGTCGGAGCGGGTGGCCCACGCCCTCGGACACAAGGGGCGCAGCGAGATGCTGGCCGCGCTCGGCCGCGGCGACATCGGCACCACCAAGGTGGTCAGGGCATTCTACCCGGAGGCCGATCCCTCCGCTGCGCCCAAGCGGTCTCCCTCGGCGCTGGAGCGCATCGCCGACAGGATCCGCAAGTCGAACCGCGGGGTGACGATCCAGGGCATGGACAGCATGATGGTCCGCTACTCGAAGTGCTGCCAGCCCGTTCCCGGGGACACGGTCGTCGGCTACACCACGCGCGGAAGGGGGATATCGATCCACCGCACCGACTGCCCCAACGTCCTGCATCTCGACAAGGACCCGGAGCGAAGGGTCGAGATCGAGTGGCGGGCGGAGCGCGGGGACCGCTTCTTCGTGCACCTGCAGATGGAGGGCACCGACCGACGGGGCCTCCTAAGCGACGTCGCCCGCACCATCAGCGAGACCGCCACCGACATTCAGCACGCCGACATGCGGAGCCGCGACGGCGGCATGACGGCCGCCTTCGTCGTCGAGGTCCAGAATCTGACTCACCTCAACCGCATCGTGCAGGCGGTGAAGCGGGTGAAGGGGGTCGTCTCGGTGGTGCGGCGAGAGAGCTTCCAGGAGAGCGACCTCGCCGACGTCGTGGCGGACTGAGGAGGTACGTTCCTTCTCATGCCTGACTTCGAGATCCGCGCCCCCTTCGAACCGCGTGGCGACCAGCCCTCCGCCATCGCCGAGCTGACCGCCGGCCTGGGGGCGGGCGTCCGCTTCCAGACGCTGCTGGGTGCGACCGGGACCGGCAAGACGCTGACGATGGCCCATGTGATCGCGCGCTCCGGTCGCCCGGCGCTGGTGATGTCGCACAACAAGACCCTCGCGGCGCAGCTCTACGGCGAACTCGGGTCGCTGATGCCGGCCAACGCGGTCGAGTACTTCGTCTCGTACTACGACTACTACCAGCCCGAGGCGTACATACCGGCTACCGACACCTACATCGAAAAGGACGCGTCGATCAACGAGGACATTGAGCGGCTGCGGCTGCGCGCCACCTCGTCGCTCATCGAGCGGCGCGACGTAGTCGTGGTTGCGTCGGTCTCGTGCATCTACGGCCTCGGCAATCCCGTCGACTACCGCAGCCTCATGGTGCACCTCGAGGTGGGCGACAAGGTGCCTCGGCAGGAGATGCTGCGTTCGCTCGTGGACATCCTCTACAAGCGCAACGACATCGCCTTCGAGCGGGGCGTCTTCCGCGTTCGCGGCGACACGGTCGAGGTCTTTCCCGCCTACGAGGAGCAGGCGATTCGGGTCGAGCTGTGGGGAGATGAGATCGAGAGGATAACCCGCTTCGACCCGCTGACCGGGGGCACGATCGCAGCGCTGGAGCGCACCTCCATCTACCCAGCCTCGCACTATGTGACTCGACGCCGCACGATCGAGGAGATGGCGCCGCTGGTGCGGGCCGAGATGGAGGCGCAGGTGGCCGACTTCACCGCTTCGGGGAAGCTCCTGGAGGCGCAGCGGATCGAGAGCCGCACCAACTTCGACCTCGAGATGATGCTCGAGATGGGGACATGCCCGGGGATCGAGAACTACAGCCGCTATACGAGCGCCCGCGAGCCCGGCGAGCGCCCGGCGTGCCTCCTGGACTTCTTCCCCGAGGACTACCTCCTAATCGTGGACGAGTCGCATGTGACGATCCCCCAGATCCACGGGATGTACCGGGGCGACCGGTCGCGCAAGCGTACCCTCGTCGAGCACGGCTTCCGGCTTCCTTCCGCGGTCGACAACCGCCCCCTCACCTTCGACGAGTGGCGTTCGCTCCTGAATCAGGTCGTCTTCGTCTCGGCGACGCCCGGCGACTACGAGCTGAAGCTCTCCGAGGGCGTCGTCACGGAGCAGATCATCCGGCCGACGGGGCTGGTCGATCCCGAGGTCGAGGTGCGACCCGTGGAGGGGCAGGTGGACGATCTGCTCGCCGAGATCCAGACTTGCGCCGAGCGCGACGAGAGGGTGCTGGTGACCACTCTCACCAAGCGGATGGCCGAGGAGCTCTCGGAGTACCTCCAGTCGGTGGGGGTGCGGGTACGGTACATGCACGCGGACATCGACACGATCGAGAGGATGGAGATCCTCAGGACGCTGCGCCTGGGGCGGATCGATGTCCTGGTCGGAATCAATCTGCTTCGGGAGGGGCTGGACCTGCCGGAGGTCTCGCTGGTGGCGATCCTGGATGCCGACAAGGAGGGGTTTCTGCGCAACGCCCGCTCCCTCATCCAGACGGTGGGGAGGGCGGCCCGCAATGCGAATGGACGGGCGATCCTCTACGCGGAACGGGTCACCGGGTCGATGCGGGCGTGCATCGAGGAGACGGAGCGCCGCCGCCGGGTGCAGGTCGCCCACAACGAGCGCCACGGCATCGTGCCGCAGACTATCCGGAAGAGCATCGAGGAGATCGAGCGCGCCACCCGGGTGGCCGACGCCCGCGAGCGACCCGCAGCCAAGGTGGCGGAGCCCGTCTCGGAGTACGGCGAGGAGATTCCCCCCGAAGCCTTCCTGAAGATCCTGCAGGCGGAGATGGCCAAGGCGGCGGAGGCCCTCGATTTCGAACGGGCAGCCGCCCTCAGGGACCAGATCCTCGACCTCAGGGAGGCGGCGGGGCGAGCGGATCGCGGAGCGAGCCCGGCGCGCGCGCAAACTCATCCGCTGAACCGCGGTCGAGCGTCGGCGCACCCGCCGAGTCGATCGTTGGCAGCACTCAACGACGAGTGATAACAGCGAGCTCACGGGCGCGCCTGGCCCAGGGGGAGCTCGAGGAGTGGGGCACCCAGGTCGGCAGGCTCGCGCGGCCGCCGGTCTTCATCGGCCTGCGGGGGCCGCTGGGCGCCGGAAAGTCGATCCTGGCGCGCGCGGTGGCGCGGGCGATGGGGGTCGGTGGCGCGCTCCCCTCTCCGACCTTCAACCTGCTTTTTCGGTACGATCTTCCCGACGGTCGGGGCGTGGTTCACGCCGATCTCTTCCGGGTGGAGTCGACGGCGGAGCTGTGGGAGCTCGGCTGGCGCGAGCTCCTGGGCGACCCCGACGCGGTGGCGCTGGTGGAGTGGTGCGAGCGGGCTGGCGACGAGCTGCCCCCGGACCGGTGGGAGGTTGCGCTCGAACACGTGCCGGGAGTCCCGGGAGTGCGCGATATGGAGGTCGTTCGCTTCGGGAACCCCACGGCGCTTCCAGCGCTCTCGTGAAGCCTTCGGCCCCCGCCTGTGCGCCTCGCGGCCCGGTTCTCGCCATCGAGACTTCCTGGCGGATCGGGTCGGTGGCGCTTGGCGTCGACGGCGCAGTGGCCGCTCGCCGCTTCCTGACGACCCCGCGGGCGCACTCGGCGACGCTGATCGCCGCGATCCGCGAGGTGCTGGGCGAGAAGGCGCTGTACCCCGCCGACCTGGTTGGGATCGCCATAGGGTCTGGGCCGGGCTCCTTCACCGGTGTCCGTATCGGGGCGGCGGCCGCAAAGGGGTTTGCGGCCACTCTGGAGATTCCGCTCTACCCCACCTCCACCCTGCGGGCGGCGGCGTGCGCCGAGGAGACCCTCGCAGGCGCAGCCGACCTGCCGCCCGAAGTGTGGAGTGGAAGCGGGGGTCCCCCGGTCGTGGGGGGGACCCGACCGGAACACAGGTACGTCCTCCTCGACGCGCGGAGCGGGCGCGTGTACGGCGCCGGCTACGACGTGGGCAGTGCGGGAGGGCCAGTGGAGGTGCGGGCACCGCACGGCGGGACGATCCTGGATGTGGTCAACGCACGGCCCGCGGTGGGCACGGTCTTCGTCGGCGACGGAGCGCTGACCCACGAGTCGCTCCTGGGCGCGGCTGGCTTCGAGGTGCGCCCGGCTCCGGCTGGCGTGCCGCTTGCCGATGCGGTCTACCTGTGCTGTCCGTGGGAGTCAGTGGATGCGGCCGCCTGGGAGCCCTCCTACATCAGGCGATGGCGACCCGGCTGATCCTCGGCGGCGGGCGGCCCCGATCCTGCCAACCCCCAAGAAGGGCCTCTCCCTTGCTCGCCTTCCGTCGATCGTGCATTCTCAGGCGACGGTGGGAACCTCGGTCGAGCACCCGTCGCCCTGGCGGCCGGGTAGTGCCGGAGAAGATCCGCGATGTCTCTTCCCAAACCCCTGCTCGACGCCCACGGCGGCGGCGTCTTCTTCCTCCACGGCGCCGACGAGCACCGCAAGGCGGCGGCGGCGAAGGAGCTTGTGGAACGCTACGCGGACCCCGCCACGGCCGACTTCAACGTGGATCGGATCGACGGCGCGGACGCCACTGTCGAGAGGCTGGCGTCGGTGATCGCCACCCCCCCGATGCTCGCCGAATGGCGAGTCGTGCACCTTAGGGACGCCGAGGAGGTGGCATCTAGCCCGAAGGCCCGGAAGCTCCTGCTGGAGACGGCCCGCAAGCCGCCGCCGGGTCTGGCGTTGATCGTGCAGGCTACCGTCCCGCGCCGATCCCGAGCCCGGTTCTACACCGATCTGGCAAGGATAGCCACATCGTCCGAATTCAGGCCGGTGCCGGAGTACGAGGTGCCGGACTGGCTCGTCTCCTGGGCCAGCGAGGAGCTGGGGGCCGAGCTTCGCCTCGATGCAGCGCGGGCGCTGGCAGCCTCGGTCGGGACGGAGCTGGGAGTCCTCACGCAGGAGCTCCGGAAGCTTGCCGAGATGGCGGGCGTGGGCACCGCAGTCGACCTCGAGGTCGTACGCCGAGGCGGCATGCGCCTCGCTCGCCAGGACCGGTGGGCGTGGTTCGACCTAGTGGGTGGCCGCGAGATCGGCAAGGCCGTGCGGGCGCTCCCGACGCTGATCGACCAGGGGGAGACGGCTGTCGGCCTCGTCATCGGGCTCTCGGTCCAGATGCTCCGCGTCGGAATTGCGGTCGAGGGTGGCAAGCAGGCACTCGAGCGTGCGCTGCCGCCGTACCAGCGCTTCCTCTCCGGGCGGATCGCGGGCCAGGCGCGCAGGTGGAGGCGCGAGGAGCTGGCGGCCGCCCTTCTCGGCCTCCGCAGGCTGGACCGCCTCCTCAAGGCCAGCTCGCTCCCCGGCGACCTCCTGATCGAGGAGTGGCTGCTCGGCCTTGCGGCTCGCTCAAGGCCGAGGCGAGGGGCCGTGGCGTGACGGCGATCGGCTCTTCGCCGGTGGGGCATCCGGACGCCCACGCTGAGCTGGGTCTCGCCGTCACCGGAATGCACTGCGCGTCGTGCGTGCGCAGCATCGAGAGGGCGCTCGAGGGGGTGGAGGGAGTGTCGGAGGCGAGCGCCAGTCTCGTGGAGGAGGTCGTGCGGGTGCGCTTCGATCCCTCCGGCCTAGGCCCCGACGCCCTGGTCGGGGCGGTGGAGGCGGCGGGGTACGGCGCGGAGGTGCTCGCTGGCGCCGACGCGGCGACCGAGGCGGAGATCAGGCAGGGAGAGCGCCGCGAGGCAGAGGAGCGCGCGCTCAGGCGGCGCCTCTGGACCGGACTGGGACTGGGCGCGCCGATCGTCCTGATCGGGCATTGGGGGATGATCCCGGGGCTGCCTGCGATGGGCGAAGGTCTTCGCACCGGGCTCGAGTGGACATCGGGAGTGCTCGCACTGCCGATCCTGCTGTACTCCGGTTGGGGGTTCTTCCACGGCGCCTGGCTGGCCGCCAGGCGCGGCGCGGCGGAGATGAACACCCTGATTGCGCTCGGGACCGGAGCGGCTTGGCTCTACTCCACGGTAGCGCTGGCCGCACCCGCCCTCTTCCCCGAGGGGAGCGCCCGTCCCTTCTACGAGACGGTAGCCGTGGTGATCACGCTCGTCCTCCTCGGCCAGGGGATCGAGGCTCGCGCCCGTAGGCGGACCGCCGAGGCGCTCCGTGCGCTCTTCGACCTCGCCCCCGAGACCGCCGAGCGCCTGGATGGCGGGAAGGTCGAGACGGTGCCGGTGGCCACGATCTCGCCCGGCGACCTGGTCCTGGTGCGGCCAGGCGCGCGAGTCCCCCTCGACGGGCGCGTGACGAGCGGCGAGAGCGATCTGAACGAATCCATGCTGACGGGCGAGAGTGCGCCCGCCCTCAGGGTGCCGGGAGACGAGGTTGTTGGCGGCACGATCAACGGCACGGGAGCGCTCACAGTCGAGGTCACCCGGGTGGGGGCCGACACGTTGCTCGCTCGCATCGGTACGATGGTGCGGCGGGCCCAGGCGACCAAGCCGCCGATCCAGCGAACGGTTGACGAGGTCGCGCGCTTCTTCGTTCCTTCGGTTGTGGTCGTCGCTATCGCCACCTTCGGTGTCTGGATGGCCGTGGGACCCGATCCGCGGCTGAGCTACGCCATGACGACTGCGGTGGCGGTGCTGGTGATCGCGTGTCCCTGCGCACTCGGGCTCGCCACGCCGATCTCGGTGATGATCGCGATCGGCAACGCGGCCCGACGGGGCGTGCTTGTGCGCGACGGCCAGGCTCTTCAGCGGGCTCGGAGGGTCGACACAGTCGTTCTCGACAAGACCGGCACGCTGACCGTGGGCCGGCCCGAGGTGGTGTTCGCGGAGACGGTGGGTGACGCTCGGGAGGCCGACTACCTGGCTGCCGCAGCGAGCGTCGAGGCCCGGGCGGAGCACGCCGCAGCTCGCGCCATCGTCGCCTACGCCGAGGAGCGAGGGTTCGAGTTGCCAGAGGTCGAGCACTTTGCGGCACACCCGGGGAAGGGTGCCTCAGGTTTCGTCGAGGGTCGCCGCGTGCTGGTGGGATCGCCGTCCTTTGCGGCCGAGGCCGGGGTGGACACGGTGCCGCTGAGTGCCCAGCTGGCCGAGGTCGCGGCGCAGGGCGCGACCCCGGTGATGGTAGTCCTCGATGGCCGAGCGAGGGGACTGCTCGGACTGGCCGACACCCTGCGTCCCGATGCGCGTGACGCTGTGGCGAGGCTCCGGGGAAGCGGCGTGGATGTGGTCATGCTGACGGGCGACGCCCCCGCCCCCGCCCGCCGGGTCGCGGAGCAGGTCGGGATCCAGAGGGTCTCGTCGCGGGTGTCTCCCACCGTCAAGGCCCGTGCGATAGAACGGCTTCAGGGCGATGGGCGGGTGGTAGCAATGGTGGGCGATGGAATCAACGATGCTCCCGCCCTGGCCATGGCGGATGTGGGGGTCGCGATGGGAAGCGGCACCGACGTGGCGCTCCAGACCGGCGATGTCGCGCTCCTGGGCGATTCGCTGCACGGGATCGAGACGCTGATCGGGGTCTCCCGGGCCACCGGGCGCAACATCGCACAGAATCTCGTGGGTGCATTCGCCTACAATGTGCTCGGAATACCGATCGCCGCCGGGGTCCTCTACCCGTCTCTGGGAGTGCTCCTGTCGCCGATGATCGCCGGCGCCGCCATGGCCTTCAGCTCGGTCACGGTGGTGGCGAACGCAAACCGTCTGCGTGCGCGCGGACCAGACTCCGGCACACGGGGCGGTCGCGGCTTTCTCGGGCGGTCGTCACCTTGACGGGTGCGACCGGTGGCCGTTTCTTTCCTGACCTGTTGCGAGCGGTTGGGTCGGGCAGCGCGCCAGCATGAGCGAGGGATCATGACGAAAGCGGATATCGTTGAGCAGGTGGCGCGGGCGATCGGGCCTGGGGTGACCAAGAGGGAGTGTGCACTGGTAGTCGACGGCTTCCTGAACGCCGTCACGCGGGCCCTCTCCCAGGGCGACGGTATCGAGATCCGGGGTTTCGGCTCCTTCAAGGTGCGTCGCAGAAGTGCTCGCATGGCCCGCAATCCACGCACGGGCGAGCCGGTGGAGGTGCCAGCCCGGGTCGCGCCGGTCTTCAAGCCGTCAAAGCTCATGCGGGCGGAGGTGGCGCGGCTGAGTGCGCAGGATGAGTAGTGCGCCAGGTGGACGATGTCGCTCCGTCGCGGTCCCCCGGGTCGCTTGAAGGTCACGGTCCTCCTCTTCGCCTCCTACCGCGAGCTAGTCGGTGTCGAGAGCCTCGCGGTGTCGCTCCCCCAGTCGACCACCGTCGGCACCCTGCTCGCCGAGCTGCGTCGCCGAGGCGGCGGGTGGGCAAGGCTGCCGACTGCCCCGGCGGTAGCGGTGAATCGCAGCTACTCGCGCGATACTACCGAGCTTGCAGATGGGGACGAGGTGGCGCTGATCCCGCCCGTTGCCGGCGGCTAGGCAGCCCGTGGACAACCATACCCGTGGCATCGACTGTGCAGCATCCGGCGGCGGTGGGTGAGCGAAGGGGGGGGCGAGCCGAAGTGCCCTGGTGGGAGGTGACCACCGATCCGATCGATCCTGCGGTCCTTCAGCGGCGCGTGGCGATGCCCGGAAACGGGGCCGTATCCCTCTTCCTGGGCACGGTGCGCAATGTGAACGAGGGGCGGGGGGTTCGCGCGGTGGAGTATGAGGCGTACGGCGAAATGGCAAGCGAGGAGCTGGGTCGGATCGTCGCCGAGGCGGCCGCGCTCGCCGGAACCGACCGGGTGGCTGCGGTGCATCGGGTCGGCAGGCTCGGAGTGGGGGAGGCGAGCGTGGCGATCGCGGTCTCCTCGCCACACCGGGCGGACGCCTTCGCGGGTGCTCGCCACGTCATCGAGGAGATCAAGCGACGGCTCCCGATCTGGAAGCGGGAGCACTACGTGGACGGCCGCTCGGAGTGGCTGTCAGGGACCGAGCCGACCACGGCCGCTGCCCGCGCCCCCGAGGCCCCGTTATGATCGACGGCTTCGGGCGGCGCGTCGAGTACCTCCGCGTCTCCGTCACCGACAAGTGCAATCTGCGCTGCGTCTACTGCATGCCGGAAGAGGGGACTGCGTGGCTCCGCCGCGACGAAATCCTCAGCTACGAAGAGATTGCGACAGTCGTGCGGGTCATGGCCAGGATGGGGCTTCGACGGGTACGCCTGACCGGTGGCGAGCCTCTGGTGCGCAAGGACCTCGACCGCCTGGCCGCGATGATCGCGGCCGTCGGTGGAATCGACGACATCTCGCTCTCGACCAACGCCGTCCTGCTCGCTCCCATCGCCGAGCGCCTGCGCCGAGCGGGTGTCGACCGGATGAACATCTCGCTGGATTCGCTCCGCCCCGAGCGGGCGGATGTGATCGCTCGCCGTCCGGGGACGCTGCGGCGCGTCATGGAGGGGCTGGACGCGGCGCTCGCCGTTGGCTTCGCTCCGATCAAGGTCAACGTGGTCCTCATGCGCGGCTGGAACGACGACGAGCTAGCCGACTTCGCCGAGCTGTCGCGGGACCGCCCCCTGCACGTGCGCTTCATCGAGGTAATGCCGACCGAGTCGAATGTGCGACTGAGTGCCGACGGCTTTGTCTCCTGCGACGAGGCGCTAGCGCGTCTCTCCGATCTCGATGAGCTGAAGCCGGTCGTGGGACCCCCCGGCAACGGGCCGGCGACGTACTACCGCCTTCCCGGCGCCCTGGGCACCGTCGGGGCGATCACCCCGATGAGCCACAACTACTGCGGGAGCTGCAACCGCATGCGCCTCACCGCCGACGGGCAGCTGCGTCCCTGCCTCTTCGGTGCCATCCAGACGCCTCTGCGGGACGCGTTGAGGAGCGGGAGGCCACTCGTGCCGCTCATCGAGGAGACGCTTCGGATAAAGCCGGAGAGGCACCACCTCGTCCACGGGTCGACGGTCGGATCGGGGGGACTGGTGGCCCTTTCGCAGACCGGTGGCTGAGTGCCGCCGGTCCCGGGCGAAGCGCCCCGCTTAGCCCCACCCCCGTGGCGCATGCGAGATTATTCGACCGCAGTCGGTCAGCCACCTAAACCATCCGGAGTAATCACGAGCAAGATGTCAGCCAAGAAGATCACCGTAGTCGGGGCCGGACATGTCGGGGAAGTCTGCGCACAGCGCCTGGCCGAAAAGGAGCTCGCCGGGGAGGTGGTGCTGATCGACATCATCGAGGGCATCCCGCAGGGCAAGGGGCTCGACCAGTGGCAGAGCGCTCCGGTCGAGGGGTTCGACACGCGCGTCGTCGGCACCAACGACTACGGCCCGGCCGAGGGCTCCGACCTCTTCATCGTGACCGCCGGGATTGCCCGCAAGCCGGGAATGAGCCGCGACGACCTGCTCCGCACCAATGCCTCCATCGTGAGTTCGGTCGGCGAGGAGATCGCACGAGTGGCACCCGAATCGATCATGATCGTTGTCTCGAATCCGCTCGACGTGATGGCGTACGTGATGAAGGAGACGACCGGGTTCCCCCGCGAGCGGGTCGTGGGGATGGCTGGCATCCTGGACACCGCGCGTTTCCGTGCCTTCATTGCGATGGAGCTCGACGTGAGCGTCGAGGACATCCAGGCGATGGTGCTGGGCGGCCACGGCGACACCATGGTACCGCTAATCTCATACACCTCGGTGAGCGGCATCCCGGTTTCGCGGCTGATTCCGCCCGGGAGGCTCGACGCCATCGTCGAGCGCACCCGAAACGGAGGTGCCGAGATCGTCGCGTACCTGAAGACGGGGAGCGCCTACTACGCTCCTTCGGCGGCAGCAGTCCAGATGGCCGAGGCGATCGTCAGGAACAAGCGCCGGATTCTCCCCGCCGCAGCCTGCCTCGAGGGGGAGTACGGGCAGGAGGGGATCTACCTGGGCGTCCCCTGCAAGCTCGGCGCGGGCGGACTGCACGAAGTCCTGGAGCTGGAGCTGAATGAGGACGAGGCGGCCGCGCTGGCCAGGAGCGCCGAGCATGTGCGCTCCACGATCGGACGTCTGTAGCTACCAGCCCTTCGTCGCGCCTTGCCAGCGCTGCATACCGCTGGACCGGGTAGCTGGCGAGCCTCAGGGTTTGGGGAGGGTGACCCCTACCTGGCCCTGGTACTTGCCCTGGCGGTCGGCGTACGCCACCAGCGGCGGCTCGTCACCCTCCAGAAAGACCAGCTGCGCGATCCCCTCGCCCCCGTAGATCCTGGCCGGGAGCGGGGTCGTGTTCGAGATTTCCAGCGTCAGATAGCCCTCCCATGTCGGCTCGAGCGGGGTCACGTTGACGATGATGCCGCAGCGCGCGTAGGTGCTCTTCCCGACGCAGAGCACCAGGACTTGGCGAGGGATGCGGAAGCGCTCCACAGTGCGCGCCAGGGCGAAGGAGTTGGGCGGGATGATGCAGCTCTCCCCCTTCACGTCAACGAAGGAGCGTTCGTCGAAGGCCTTGGGGTCCACGACCAGGTTGTGGACGTTGGTGAAGACCTTGAACTCCTGGGCGACGCGAATGTCGTAGCCGTAGGAGGAGAGGCCGTAGGAGATGCTCCCGCGCCGGACCTGGCTATCCTCGAAGGGCTCGATCATCCGGTGGCTGGTCGCCATCTCGCGAATCCAGCGGTCGCTCTTTACGGGCATGCTAGAGTATTCCCGATCGACGGTGTGGGGGTGACGGTGGCGCCGACGGCGCGGCATGCGGGGTCGGCGGGCGCGAAGATACGGGGATGGGACGACTTGCGCCACGACTGTTGACACCGTGAATCCAAATCAGACATTATTAGAGCCTGTACCGTTGCCGGTGGCCCCCGGACCGTGTGTAGGCACCCGGGGACGCGGGTCGGTGGCACGGCGGTGCGAACGCAGCATGGCGAAGGAGGGGACTGACCGCCCCTCACCCCCAGCCCTAGGCACCCGGGTCGCGCGTCGGTGGGCAGCTTGCATCCGCCCTTCGGACGCCGGTCGCAGGGGCTCGGTGCGTCCGAGCCTTTCGGCTATTCTGGGGCGCGATGGGCCGGGGTATGGTGGCTGGGCCGGGTCGGCCCCGTCGGGCGAACATAAAGGGGAGTTGGAAGATCGCAGAACGACGCGTCCGCGTGAACGAGCAGATCCGCATCAGCCCGATTCGGCTGATCGGAGAGGGCGGAGGCCAGATAGGGATTATCTCGCTGGACGAGGGGCGTGCGCGGGCGGCAGCCGCTGGGCTCGATCTGGTCGAGGTAGCCCCCGAATCGAGACCGCCCGTCGTCCGCATGATGGACTACGGCAAGTACAAGTACAAGGCGGCGCGCGCCGCCCGCGAGGCCAGGCGCAAGCATCACACGACGCAGATCAAGGAGGTGAAGTTCCGCCCCGGCATTGAAGACCACGACTACGACTTCAAGTTGCGGCACGCGCGGCGCTTCCTCGAGGAGGGCAACAAGGTGAAGCTCACGATGATGTTCCGAGGACGCCAGATAGCGCACCCGGAGCTGGGTCGTCAGGTGCTCCTGCGCGTTACCGGGGACCTCGCCGACTGCGGGAAGGTCGAGCAGTATCCCAACTTCGAGGGCCGCCAGATGTCGATGGCCCTATCGCCGCTTCGAAGAGCGGTTGCCACCGACTGACCCCTCGCCGACCCTCCTTCACTCGCGAAAGCAACTCCGGGGGCATCCATGCCGAAAATGAAATCGAATCGCGGCGCCGCCAAGCGCTTCCGCACAACCGGCGGTGGGAAGCTGGTGCGGATGCGGGCCTACAAGTCGCACATCCTGACCAAGAAGAAGCGGAAGCGGAAACGTCGCCTGCGCTCGTCGACGACCGCGTCGAAGGCGGACGCGCCTAGGGTGCGGCGGATGCTGCCGGGTACCTAGACAACCCGTGGACAAACCTCCCACGGCAGGAGCGGCGCTGCATCCCCGCTGGACCGCTTCGCTCGGTCGATCCACAGTGTAATGTATACTTTACAGTATGTAATCCATGGTTTACAATGTCTGTCCGGTGGCTTCGCTCTGCGTCCCTCCTTGGGCCGGTAGCGCTGCTACCAGCCCTTCGTCGCGCCTTGCCAGCCCGGCGCTTCGCCGCTCTCGGTGCTCGCGCGAGATTATCCACGGACTGCTAGGCAGGACAGGTAGAGCTGAGTTGCAGGGGAGAGGAGCAAGAAAATGCCGCGCTCGACACGGGCCGTTGCGCGCAACAAGCGCAAGAAGAAGGTCTTCAGGGCCGCCAAGGGGTACTTTGGGGGCCGCAAGAACCTCTACCGCGTCGCCAAGGACGCCGTCGAGAGGGGCTGGGAGCACGCCTACCGCGACCGGAGGAAGAAGAAGCGCAACTTTCGCCGACTCTGGATCGCGCGCATCAACGCCGCTGCGCGTCAGAACGGCCTCTCGTACTCGCGCCTAATGAACGGGCTGCGGCTCGCGGGTGTCGAGCTGGACCGGAAGGCGCTCGCGGACCTCGCGGTGCGGAGCCCTGGTGCCTTCTCGACACTGGTCGACCAGGCCAAGTCCGCTCTCAAGGGGTAGCTGCGGAGAGAAGGTGCCCTCACCTTTGGGTCGCCGCTCTCCAGGTGCCCGCTAGCGCCCCTTGATCGACGAAGCGAGCAGGCTCGAGGCAGACGCCCTGGCCGTGATCGCCCAGGCGGGGGACCACGCGGAGCTGGAGCGCATTCGGACCCTCTACCTCGGCCGCCGGGACGGGCTGGTCTCGGGGCTGCTTCGCGGCCTGGGGCGCATGAGCCCCGAGGATCGTCCAGCTGCGGGAGCGGCCGCGAATGCGCTGAAGGTCGCGGTGGCAGAGGCGCTGGAGGGGCGCCGCGCCGAGCTCGAGGCGACGACCGCCCTGGCTCGTCCGGCCGTGGATCTGACGCTCCCCCCGCGCCGCAGGTGGCGGGGCTCGGTCCACCCGGTGAGCCGTGCGATCGCCGACATCTGGGCGATCTTCCGCAGTCTTGGCTTCACCCGTGCGCGCGGCCCCGAGGTCGACACCGAGTGGTACAACTTCGTGGCGCTCAACACGCCCCTGGACCACCCCGCCACCGACGAGCAGGACACCCTCTACCTCGCCTCGGGCATGCTGCTTCGTAGCCACACCTCGCCGGTGCAGATCCGCACGATGGAGGAGTACGCCCCCCCGATCCGCATCATCGCACCCGGCATGGTCTACCGCCGCGACACCTACGACGCCACCCACACCCCCGCCTTCGCGCAGATCGAGGGACTGGTCGTGGACGAGTTGGCCACATTCGTCGACCTGAAGGCGACGCTGGCCGAATTCGTCCGCCGATTCTGGGGTCCGGCGGCGCAGGTGCGCTTCCGGCCCTCCTTCTTCCCCTTCACCGAGCCCTCGGCGGAGGTCGATGTGAAGCGGGTGATAGAGCGCTCCGACGGCAGGCGGGAGGAGAAGGGCTGGATCGAGATCATGGGAGCCGGGATGGTGGACCCGGCCGTGCTCGAGAATGTTGGATACGACCCGGAGCGCTACACCGGGTGGGCCTTCGGGATGGGGCCGGCGAGGGTGGCGATGCTCAGGCATGGCGTGGCCGACATCCGGGCCTTCTACGAGAACGACATGCGCTTCCTCGCACAGTTCGCATGAAGGTCTCGTACAGGTGGGTGCGCGACCTGGCCCCCGGGCTCGAGCTGGCACCGGTCGAGGCGGCCGAGCTCCTGGCGGCGCGGGGCGCTCCGGTGGAGGAGGCGATCGATCTGGGCGCCGGCCTCGGCGACCTGGTGGTCGGGCAGGTGCTCGAGGTGGGGCCGCACCCGGGTGCCGATCGGTTGCTGCTCTGCCAGGTGCTGGGTCCCGAGGGCCCGGTGCCGGTCGTCTGCGGTGCCCCCAACGTGCAGGTGGGCATGCACTACCCCTTCGCCGCGGTCGGCGCGGCGATCCCCGGGGGCTTCCGAATCGAGAGGAGGAAGATACGGGGAGTCTACAGCGAGGGGATGCTCTGCTCTGAGCGCGAGCTGGGGCTCGGCGAGGACCACGACGGGGTCATGGCACTGAGTGGAGAATTCACACCGGGGGAGCCGCTGGCAACCGCACTCGGCCTGGACGACACGCGCCTCGACATCGAGGTGACGCCCAACCGGGGCGACCTGCTCTCGCACATCGGCATAGCCCGGGAGCTGCACCCATCGGGAGAGAGCTCCCTGCGGCTCCCGCCCTTCCCGGGGGACGCCGGTCTCGACGGGATCTCGACCGCCCGCGCTGCAGATAGCTGCGAGTCAGCCGGCGTGCGGGTCACCATCGAGGACCCGGAGCTCTGCCCGCGCTACATGGCGGCCGTCGTCCGGGGCGTCGCGGTTGGACCGTCGCCCAGGTGGCTTGCCGACCGACTCCGGGCGGCGGGGGCGCGGCCAATCTGCAATGTGGTCGACGCGACCAACTACGTGATGCTCGAGATCGGACAGCCGCTGCACGCTTTCGACCTGTCGGCCCTCGGAGGCGGATCGATCGCGGCGGGACCAGCCCGGCACGGCGAGTCGATAGCCACCCTGGACGGCGAGGCGCGTTCGCTCCGCGAGGGCATGCTCGTCATTCGCGACTCCGAGCGGCCCGTGGCCGTAGGGGGCGTGATTGGCGGAATTGACACGCAGGTCTCGGCCTCCACTGTGGACATCCTGCTGGAGTGCGCTCTCTTCGGCCCCGCCGGTGTGCGGGCGACGAGAAAGGGGCTCGGGATCTCCACCGACGCTAGCCACCGCTTCGAGCGCGGGGTCGATCCGACGATCACCGAGACCGCCATCCGGCGCGCGGCGGCGCTGGTGGTGGTGGTGGCGGGGGGCGAGATCGACGGCGCAGTCGTGGACGTGAATCCGTCTCCGTGGCTCGCGCCGACCGTGGCTCTGCGCCCCTCGCGCGTTGGCCGGGTGCTGGGGGTCGGCTTCGTGCCAGCGGAGATCTCGGAGCTGCTGGCGCCACTCGGCTACAAGGTCGAGCCGAGCGACGCCGACCAGCTTGACGTCTCGGTTCCGGGTCACCGGAGCTACGACACGCTGCGCGAGGTGGATCTGATCGAGGAGGTTGCGCGAATTCGCGGCTACGACACCTTCCCCGACGAGCTCTCGCGCTTCCTGCCCGGCACCGTGCCCGACCACCCGCTCTTTCTCCTCGAGGACGCAATCCGGGCGGCGCTCGTCGCCGAGGGCCTGAGCGAGGCACAGACGCCCGCTCTGGCCTCGCCCGAGCACGGCGATGTGCCGCTACGAAACCCGATGACGCGCGAGGAGAGCTTCCTGCGCCGCGACCGGCTCTCCGGGTTGCTGGGCCACCTGGAGCGCAACTTGGCGCGGGGAGTGCGCGATGTCCGCCTCTTCGAGCTCGGTGCTGCCTTCCGAGCGGCCGCCCGAGAAGGTGCCGCGCCGCGCGAGAGCGCTCGCGTTGCGGTCGCGATGACCGGCCGGACCGCCCCGCTGCACTGGTCGGGCATGGCAGAGGCCTTCGATCTATTCGACGCCGCCCGGGTGCTCGAGCTGATAGGGCGCGAGGCCTACGACGGGGCTCGGCTGCTGCCGGCACCGATCGGGAGCGCTCCACCGGCCTACCTGCCGGATCGGTGCCTAGCCCTTGTCGCTGGGGAGGGCGACCCGGTGGGGTGGGGCGGCGAGATCGACCCGGTGGCGCTGGAACTGCCTAGGTGGGCCGGGGTGGTAGTGGGAGCGGAGGTCGAGCTGCCCGAGTCGCCGTCCGTGCGGCCCGCAGTCGCTGTGCGCGAAGTGCCCGCCCACCCCGCCTCCGAACGCGACTTCGCCTTTGTGTTCCCCGCCGATGTGCCCGCCGGCGCGGTGATCGATGCCGCCCGCCAAGCGGCCGGGGAGTTGCTGGAGGCGCTCGAAGTCTTCGATCTTTACGAGGGGAGCGACCTGCCCGAGGGGACCCGGTCGCTCGCGATACGCCTGCGCTTCCGCTCGCTCGACCGCACCCTGACGGAGCGCGAGGTGAGGGACGCCTGTCGGCGGGTCCTCGTCAGGGTGAAGGAGGAGACCGGTGTCGAACCAAGAGGCTGAGGAGGCGGGGGGCGGCGTAGGCACCGAGCTTCAACTGCTCGAGGAGGCGATCGAGGATGCCATATCGGCGCTTGGAGAGGCCAGGGAGCGCGCCGAACTGGCTGAGCGCGACGCCTCGCGGAAGGCCAGCATGGTGTCCCGCCTAGTGGAGGGCGGGGTGTCGCCGGGGGAGCTGGCCAGGCGGGTCGAAGAGCTCGAGGACGAGAACAAGGAGCTCCGCCGCCGAATCCTGAAGGGCCGCGCCAGCACCGACCGGATCATGGCCTCGGTGTGCTTTCTGGGGGATCGCCTCCGGTGAGCCAGTCGCGCGCCGGGGGACGGAGGGTCGTCCGCGTCCGGATCGCGGGCGAGGAGTACAAGCTTCGCACCGAGGCCGACCGCGAGTACACGATCCGGTGCGCCGAGCTCGTGGACGAACGGATGCGCGAGGCGGACGAGCAGGCGGACGCGGGCACCAGGGCGGCCGCTGTCATCGCCGCGCTCTCGCTCGCCTCCGACCTGCTGGAGCAGAGGGAGCGCGTGAGCACCGATGCGGAGCGGCTTGCCGCCCGCCTGCGTAGCGCTCTGGGGGGCAAGTCCGACTGATGGAGGCGCTGACCACCGCCGCCCTCCTCGCTGCCTTGGTCGTGGCGGGTGTAGTCGGCTACCTGCTCGGCCGAGGCCGCGAGAGGGCCCGCCAGCTGAGAGAGAAGGAGGCCGCCCAGGACGAGGCGTCGCTGATCCGCAGGCGGGCCGAGGAGCTGCGGCGGAGCGCCGAGCTGCAGGCGAAGGAGACGAAGTTCCGGATGCGCGAGAGCTGGGAGGAGGAGGAGAGCCGACGCCGCGAGGAGGTCGAGCGGGGCGAGCGGAGGCTGCTGAAGCGGACTGAGGCGGCAGACCGCAAGTCGGACCAGCTGGACCGGCGACGCGAGTCGCTCGACGAGCAGGCCCGAGCGGTCGAGGCGCGCCTGCAGGAGGTGAAGGGGCGCGAGGAGCAGGTGGCGCTGCAGGCCCGCGAGACGGAGGCCACCCACGCAGAGGCCCGCGCCCGCCTGGAGGCGATGGCGGGGATGACCGCCGACGAGGCCAAGGCGAGCCTCGTCGAGGAGCTGGAGGACCAGGCGAGGGCGGAGGCGGCGAGCCTGCTCCGCGAGATCCGCGACGAGACCCAGCGCACCGCCGACCGCGAGGCCGGAAGGATCGTGGCGATCGCCATTCAGCGGATGGCGGCCGACGAGGCTGCGCAGCTCACGGTCTCGGTGGTGCAGCTGCCCTCGGACGAGATGAAGGGACGAATCATCGGGCGCGAGGGGCGCAACATCCGCGCCTTCGAACAGGCGACGGGAATCGACGTGATCATCGACGATACGCCGGAAGCCGTCGTCCTCTCGGGCTACAACCCCGTGCGGCGCGAGGTGGCGCGGGTCGCGCTGACCAAGCTCATCGAGGACGGCCGGATCCACCCCGGCCGTATCGAGGAGACGGTGGCGAGGAGCGTCGAGGACGTGGACCAGGAGATGCGAGAGGCGGCCGAGGAGGTGCTCTACGAGCTAGGCGTCCACGGCCTCCACCCGGAGATCCTGAAGGTGCTCGGAAACCTCAAGTTCCGGACCTCGTACGGACAAAACCAGCTGGCGCACGCCCGCGAGGTGGCTCTGCTGGCCGGTAGCATGGCCGCCGAGATGGGTATGGACGTGAAGATGGCCCGTCGTGCGGGGCTGCTGCACGATGTCGGCAAGGGGCTGACCCACGAGCAGGAGCTGAGCCATGTGGAGATCGGCTACCGGCTCTGCAAGCGGCACGGCGAGTCGGAGGTGGTGCTGAACGCGATTCGGGCCCACCACGACGAGGAGCCGCACCGGTTCGCCGAGGCATGGCTCGTGACGGCCGCCGACGCGATCAGCGGGGCTCGCCCGGGAGCGCGGCGCGAGATGTTCGAAGGGTACGTGAAGCGCCTTGAGAAGCTGGAGGAGCTGGCAATGGAGCAGCCCGGGGTCGAGCGCTGCTTCGCGATCCAGGCGGGCCGCGAGCTACGCGTGATGGTCGAGCCGGAGGCTGTGGCGGACGAGGAGATGTCCAAGATTTCGGACACCGTCGCCCGACGGATCGAGGGCGAGCTGCAGTACCCGGGCCAGATCAAGGTCGTGGTGATTCGGGAGACCCGAGCGGTCGATTTCGCGCACTAGCCCGCACCGGCGTAGCTTCTAGCCATGTCCGCGAAGATCATCTCTGGCACCGAGATTGCCCGCGTCGTCCGGGAAGAGCTCAACGAGCGGGTCGCCATCCTCGCCAGGAGCGCCGTGCTCCCCGGACTCGCCACGGTCATGGTGGGCGACGACCCGGCGAGTCGGCTCTACGTGGGGATGAAGAACCGGGCGGCCGCCGAGGCGGGTATTCACTCGCGCCAGCTTACGCTGCCCGCGACCGCCGACCAGGACGACCTGCTCGAGACGATCGCCGCTCTCAACGCCGACGACGCCATCCACGGCATCCTGGTGCAGCTCCCGCTCCCCCGGCAGATGGACGCATCGCGGGTGCTCCTGGCTATCGACCCGAGCAAGGATGTCGACGGCTTCCACCCGACGAACCTAGGGCGCCTCGCCACGGGGGACGTAGATGTGCTAGCCCCCTGCACGCCCAAGGGGGTGATGGAGATGCTGGCGCGGAGCGGTGTCGATCCGGCGGGGAAGCGCGCGGTGGTCGTAGGTCGCTCGAACATAGTCGGCAAGCCGATGGCGCTCCTGCTGCTGAACGCCAACGCCACGATCAGCGTCGCTCACCGCCGTACCGTCGACCTGGGTGCGCTGACCCGCACGGCCGAGATCCTCGTGGTGGCGGTGGGGCGTCCGAAGACAATTGTGGCGGATATGGTGAAGCCGGGCGCGACGGTCGTGGACGTGGGCACGAATCGGGTGGACGACCCCAGCCGGGAGCGAGGCTACCGGGTGGTGGGCGACGTCGACTTCGAGGCGGTCAGCGAGGTGGCATCGGCGATCACGCCGGTTCCCGGGGGCGTGGGGCCGATGACGATCGCGATGCTCCTCGCCAACACGGTCGAGTCGGCGCTGCGGAGGGCGAGGAAGAGGTGGTGAGCACGCCTCGCTTCGGGCTCTTTGCCGATCTCCAGGCGGTGGACGAGGCGCGGGAGCGCGAATTGGGCCCGCTCTCTTCTCCGGCGCCCAGGGTGTGGGAGGTGCGCGAGGTGAACCGGTCGGCGCGGCACCTCCTGGAGGAGACGCTTCCCCAGCTCTGGGTAGTCGGCGAGATCGCCAACTTCCGGCGGCAGCGCTCGGGCCACTGCTACTTCACCCTCAGGGACGGCAGTGCGCAGCTCCCCTGCGTGATCTTTCGACGCGACGCCGAACGGCTCCCGGCCGACCCCGAGGAGGGGATGAGGGTCCGCGCCTTCGGGGGGCTGACTCTCTACGAGGCGCGGGGTGCCTACCAGCTCGTCGCATCCAGAGTGGAGGGCGAGGAGCGGGACGGGACGTGGAAGCTCGCCTTCGACCGGCTCCTTGCGCGGCTGGAGGCCGAGGGTCTCACCGATCCGGTGCGCAAACGACCGCTCCTCGCCTTCCCCTCTACGGTCGGCGTCGTCACATCGCCCACCGGTGCCGCGCTTAGGGACATCGTGTCGGTGGCGGCGCGACGGGCACCCTGGCTGCGACTGGTGGTGAGCCCGACCTCGGTGCAGGGACGCCGTGCGGCCGCCGAGATCGCCGCAGCCATCATGGCGCTCGGCGAGCGCGGCGTGGATGTAGTCGTAGTGGCTCGCGGTGGCGGGTCGATCGAGGACCTGTGGGGCTTCAACGAAGAGGAGGTGGCGCGTGCCGTCGCCTCCTCGCCGGTGCCCGTCGTCTCGGGGGTGGGACACGAGACCGACGTGACGATCTGCGACCTCGTGGCAGACGTGAGGGCCGCCACCCCAACCGCCGCAGCCGAAGCAGTGACGCCCGACCGCAAATGGCTGGAGGGGCGCCTGGGCGAGCTCGGGCGACGGCTGGGCGGCGGCCTCGAGGTGTCGGTGCGCTCCTGGAGTACGCGACTGGATGCGGCTCGTCAGCGCATGGCGCACTCGGCGCGAGCCCGCGCCAAGGAAGAGGCTAACCGGCTGCGCACGGCGGCGAGCGCCCTGGACGCACTCTCCCCTCTGGCCACGCTGGCCCGTGGCTACGCGCTGCCGCTTGCCCCCGATGGTCGCCTCCTGCGCTCGGCAGACGACTTCCCCGCTGGGCAGGCCTTCACGCTTCGGCTCGCCGACGGATCGGTGCCCGCTGTCGCCAGCGCCCCCTCTCCGCCAGAGGACGCTCAGGGTGCGGCGTGAACGAGGGCTCGACGCGCGCATGCAGCGGATCGAGGAGATCGTGCGCGCGCTGGAGTCGAATCGACTCGACCTGGAGACTGCCCTCGCCCTCTTCGAAGAGGGTGCCGAGGAGCTCGGACGGGCCCGGGAGCTCCTGGAACGCGCCGAGCTGCGCATTGAGGAGCTCACTCGGAGCGCCAACGGCCCTGCCCCGGCGGATGTCGTGCGAACCGAGGGTGAAGACGCCGACGACCTGCTCGACGAGTGAAGTGGCCTCCGCTGTGCTGATCGAACCGCACCGCGAGGTCGAGTCGGCGCTCCGCCGCTCGATGGATGGACTGGCCACGCGAGTCCCTTCGGCGATCGTGGCAGCTGCGCGGGACGGCGTCCTGGGGGGCGGCAAGCGCCTGCGCCCGCTCCTGCTCCTGGCAGCCTACGAGGATCTGGGTGGGGTGCCCGTCACCCCGATCTTCGACCTAGCGGCGGCCGTCGAGCTGATCCACGCCTACTCCCTGATGCACGACGACCTGCCCTGCATGGACGACGCGCCGCTCAGACGGGGTAGGCCAACCGCCCACGTCGTGCACGGCACGGTGACCACCGCCCGGGCGGGGGCGGCTCTCATTCCCTGGGCGGCCATCTGCGCGCGCGAGGCCTCGCTTGCGCTTGGCGGGTCGGAGGCGGAGGCTCGGCGGATCGCGGCAATTCTCCTCGACGCTGCGGGCGGGCGGGGGATGGTCGGCGGGCAGGCGCTGGACTTGCTCAGCGAGAACGCGGCCCTCTCGGAGCCGGAGCTCGCGCAGCTCCACACACTCAAGTCGGGGGCGCTGCTGACGGTTTCACTCGAGATGGGGGCCATGGCGGCGAGGGCCGAGGCCCGGCAGCTGGCGGCACTCGGTCACTTCGGGGCAGACCTCGGCTTGGCCTTCCAGATTGCGGACGATGTGCTCGACGCGACCTCCAACACGGCGACGCTCGGGAAGCGCCCCTCCGACATGCAGCGCAACAAGTCGACCTACGTGGCTCTCCTGGGGGTGGAAGGTGCGCGCGCCCGCGCCCAGTCGCTCGTGGATAGCGCGTCGGCCTACCTCGAGGAGGCAGGCATTGGAGCGCCTAGGTTGCGCCGACTCGCGCACTTCGTCGTATCGCGGCAGAGCTGAGGCCGATGGGAATGGAGCGCATCGGAGTGATGGGACGGGGCAGCGGCACGGGCGACGAGACGCGCGCTGTGCTCGGCGAGATCGTTCTGGCCGCTCTGGACTACGGGGCCTCGGTGGTGGTCGAGGAGAAGCTCGTCGGCCTGAGCCCGGACGTAGCTACAATGGAGGCCGATTGTAGCGACATCGATCTTCTATTGTCGCTCGGAGGCGACGGTACTCTGCTACGCGCCGCCCGCGCCGTATTCGGGCGCGACACCCCTCTGCTGGGGGTCAATCTTGGGAGCCTGGGCTTCCTCACCTCGGTTTCAGGGAGTGGTGTGGGAGTCGCACTGAGGCGGGTTCTCGCCGGCGAGTTCGGGGTCGAGAAGCGGCTGACGCTCGAGGCGTCGGTGCTGGCCCCAGACGGGTCGGTGCGCAGAAGCTACAGATCGCTCAACGATGTCGTGGTCCACAGCGCCGGTGCCGCCCACATCCTCCGGCTGAACTTGCAGGTCGGAGCCGTGAAGGAGCTGGAGGAGGTGGGCAGCTTCTACGGCGATGGCGTCATCGTGGCCACGCCCACCGGGTCCACCGCCTACTCCCTCTCGGCGGGGGGTCCGATTGTGGTGCCCGAGATGGACTGCTTCCTCGTCACGCCGATCCTGCCGCACACCCTGGCGGTTCGCCCTCTGGTGTTGCCGGGAGGGGAGGAGATCGCCATTTCGTCGCTTGGCAGCCGCGATGCGCTCTACCTTACGACCGACGGACATGAGGGTGGGCCGATCGAGCCCCGGGAGCGTGTGGTCGTTCGGATGGGCACCTTCAGGGTGCCGCTGGTTCGGCTTCCCGAACACTCCTTCTTCAGGACCCTGCGGCAGAAGCTCAGCTGGGCGGTGCAGCCTCCCGACGGCCGCTGACGGCGCTGCGCACGAGCGACGGACGGCATTCATGTTCATCGAGTTGCGGATTCGCAACCTGGCGGTGCTCTCGCAACTGACGCTGCCGCTGGAGCCCGGGCTGAACGTCGTGACCGGGGAGACCGGAGCAGGCAAGTCGATCGTGGTAGACGCCCTCAAGGTGCTTCTCGGCGGACGGGCCTCCTCGTCGGTGGTCAGGAGCGGCGCTTCCCGGGCCACTGTGGAGGCGCTCGCCGAAATCGAGGGGCTGGACGCAGTTGCCACCCTCCTCTCGGGGCTGGGACTCGAGTCGGAGGACGGCACTCTGATCCTGCGCAGGGAGATTCCGGTGGAGGGAAGGAGCAGGGGGTGGGTGAATGGAAGCCCGGTCACGGCGGAGACGCTCCGGCGCCTAGGCTCGCTCCTGGTCGACATTCACGGCCAGCACGAGCATCAGCGTCTTCTGCGGGCGGACTTTCAGCAACAAGCCCTCGAGTCGTTCGGGGGCTGCCGGGAGCTGGCGGGGAGGGTGGCGGACGTCTTCGGGAGGATATCGGAGCTGCGCGCCAGAAGGGGGGCACTTAGGGAGCGGCGGATCGAGGTGGAGTCGCGTGCGCAGTCGCTGCGCTTCCAACTGGACGAGATCGCAAAGGCGAGGATCCGGGCGGGCGAGGACGAGGAGCTGCGGCGCGAGGCCAATCGGCTCGCGAACTCGGACCTTCTGGCCCGCGAGGCTAGTCATGCGCACGCGGCGCTAGATGGCGGGGACGATGCCACGACCGACCGCCTCGCCGACGCGGTGGCGCGTCTCGAACGTCTGGCGTCTACCGATCGCTCGCTGGAGTCGCAGCTGGCCAGTCTGAGGGATGCCTACCATGAGGTCGCGGATGTCGCCGCCGAGCTGGCCCGCTACTTCGACGGAATCGAGCACGACCCCGAACGGCTGCACTCGGTGATGGCGCGGCAGGCCCTCCTGGAACGGCTGATGCGCAGGTACGGGCCGACGCTGGACGATGTGGTAGCGCACGGCGAGAAACTCCAGGGCGAGCTGGACGAGCTCGACGCTGCCGACCTGAACTCCCGCCGGGTCGAGCGCGAGCTGAAGAGCGCGAAGGCCGAGTGGGAGATGGTCTCCGAGGATCTGTCAGGGTGCCGTCGGAGAGCCGCCGAGGGTCTGGCGAGGGCGACTTCGGCGGCGTTGCCCGGGCTGGGGATGAAGGGTGCCCGCTTCGAGGTGTCGCTAGAGGCAGTGGAGGGTCCCCGGGCGGGGGGGGGCGAGCGGGTCCGCTTTCTGGCGACGATGAACCCGGGCTTTCCGCTCGCTCCGCTCGCAGCCGTGGCCTCGGGGGGGGAGCTGTCGCGCGCGATGCTCGCCCTGAGGTCGGTGCTCGGGGGGATCGACGAGCTGCCCACGCTGGTATTCGACGAGATCGACGCCGGGATCGGAGGGATGGTGGCCGACAAGGTGGGACAACGCCTCGAGGAGGTGGCCCGCGGTCGCCAGGTGCTCGCGGTCACCCACCTCGCGCGCGTCGCGGCGCGGGCGTCGAATCACCTTTCGGTCGAGAAGCTGCCAGCGCCCGGAGAGGACGGGGCTGCGGTCAGTGTGCTGACCAGGATCGAGGGGGAGGAGCGGGTTCGCGAGATCGCCCGCATGCTGGGTGGCGACCCCCGCTCCGAGTCGTCGCTCCGCCACGCCCGAGAGCTGCTCTCACATTGTGTGTAATCCGTAGTTTACATAATGTACACTACGGTTTACATATCCCTCCAGAGATCGGCGTAGAAGCGGAATCCCGCCTCGAGCGAGCGCGACTTGGGCACATCGAGTCCGCTCCCGGCGACTACCTGCCGGTAGTTGAAGCGAATCTCCAGCGGCCCTCCCCGGCTTCCGTCCTCGGGGTTGGTCGTGGCCCGGTTGTAGACGATTCCAAGTAGCAGGCGGCCAGACGAGCTCTCGCTGTTCGCCACGAGGATCTCCGGGTCCGGCGGAGGGCCCTGCGGTGCATCCGGCGACGGCTCCTCGCCAGCGTCGGCTGCGAGCGCGAAGGAGTCCGGGCCCTTTCCCCGGTGGCGGTAGCCGGCCAGGAGCGTCAGCGATCCGGAGACGCGGTACCAGGGCGCCAGATCAACCACTCGGTAGTCGCCTGGATCCCACTCGAGCGCTGCCTGGGTGGAGAGGGGCGCAAAGGTGAAGGAGGGATCGAAGGCGCGCCGGATGGTGGTCCCGCCCAACTGGACACCGTGGCGGTAACCTGCCCAGATGCCCGAGCCCCCGCCGAGCCGCGCGTTGAGCCACCCTCGCACCTCGATGTCCATCTGGTCGTCCCCGGTGCCCACGTCCACCAGGCTGGCGGGGTCGGCCTGCACCCCGGTGGGGAGCCTGACCAGCGTGCCGAGTCCGACCTCGATGCCTCGTTCGTCCGCGTCGCCTCCCGAGTCGTACAACCTGGAGTTCACCCGCAGCTCGACATCCCCCAGCCGCCACCCAGGGCGCCAGCGCCCCTCCGGAGTCGTCGCTCCGATGCCGTGGACAGGGTTCGAGATCAGCTCCAGGAAGTCCGCCCGCACGAGGAGCTCGTCGGCGAGAGGAACCGAGCCCGGGAGCCCGCCGACGCCCGCCGCCCCGAAGATCGTAGCGAGCTCGGCTAGTCGGCTTTTCAGCGCCTCCCCCGCCTCCGACCATTCCAGGGGCGCGAAGAAGGTGCCGTACATCGCCGTCAGCGCACTCTGAAAGGTGACCGCACCCTCCAGCGCGGCAGTGGCGCCAGCGCACTCGGAAGAGTTGGGGTCGGCTGTGCAGACGCCCTCCCGGTAGCCGTCGAATTCGCCTATCGAGCTCCCTAGGCCATCGAGGAAGCCGTCCACCGAGGCCGGATCCGCAAGGCCGGGGCTAAAGCCGGCATTCGCCCCGGCGGAGTCGGCGTCGAAGTGCAGCGCGAACTCGACCTCGCTGTGCACCGCCGGAACCACTATCCCGGCCGTGAGCCAGTCGAATACGCCCACATCGATGGAGAAGGGGACGCGCACCTGGCTGCGCTCCATGAAGGACCCCATGCTCCCGAGCGTCGCCGCGTACTCGTCCTGACCGGCTCGGCGCACCGCCTCCTCGAATCCGGCCAGCGCCGGAAATACGGTGGGGCCGACGGCACCGGTGTACGGATCGCCCAGATCCTCGAGTGCGTCGCCGTCGGCGTCGCCGAGCGTCCGGTAGCGCGATGAGTGGGAGGAGTAGATGCCAGGGATTTCGAGCCTCGCGCTCCCCCTGGGCACGAGGAAGGGGTAGGGCTCCTGGGCGGCCGCGGAGTCTATCCCAAGGGCGACGAAGGCAAGCGGCACGGCGGCGATCCAGGTTGCAGCCGGCGCGATAGTCGACCGCCGCCGCGGGTGCAGGGCCGTCGGCGCTGTCGCGTCAATTCGGGGTGGGTACACGGACGGGTCGGAAGGGGGACCGCCGCTCTCTCCGGTACGAGGGCACACGCCATAGCGGCAGACACGGAAGATAACGCCGAAGCCAAAGCTTCGGGTCGCTCTGAGCTTCGGCGCCTGGAGGCCGAGCGCGCCGAGAAGCGGGCCGCCGACGGCCGAGCACCTGGCGGGCGTGGCGGAGCGCTCGGCGGAGGCCCTGGAGCGGGCGCGGGCGGAGGTCGAGGCCACCGTCGAGGCCCGTGACGGGGCGGCTTCGACGCCCCGGCGCACCCCCGAAACTCCGGACTTTCGGGGTGGCCTGCTGACCCTGGCGGAAGCGGGCGACGCCCCCCCCCGCCCCCCCCCGACTCTAGCGGGAACCCGCCGGGCCGCGTACTTGGAGGCGCGACGGAAGTGTATCCGGGCAGGCCCCCATGTCGGGTCACCTGCCGAATACAACAGCCCATGAAGCGGCTTGGCGGGTAGCTCCCGACGGTCCGGGTGAATAGGCGGGGCTTTCTCCGCTGTGCCTTTACCTGCGCGGAAACGCTTTTGTCGCTAACTGGCCCGGCGCCCGTGTGTGCGGAGCGTCCGGGGGAGCGGAGCCCGTAGCGGGAGAGGAAGGCGACATGAGGACTTCGAGAGGATGGCCGTTTGCGGCCCTGGCGGCTGTGGCGCTACTGTGTGCGGTGGTGGCCGTGTGCGCGGACCCGACCGGCACCGCTT
>JAGWBP010000001.1 GCA_021295835.1 Gemmatimonadota bacterium
ATCCACCTCGGCGGCCTCGACCTCTACCCCGATGGCCTGCCCGCATGACCTGCTACCCACCAGAAATGGGGAAGAACCTCCAGAATTTGAGTCTATCCCTGCCCCAGTCCCTCATTAGTGCGTTGAATCCCAACGTGCATGGGCCGCCCCCGACCCTACCGATCTGATATCCGCCCACAAGCTTGCCTTCCGGTACAGCGCCTGTAAGCCATGACTCTTGGCTCGGCGACAATTTCGATGCTACCGCCCGCGGGGAAGCATCCCGCACAGTAGAAACCCACGCCCCCGCAGCCTCCTCTCGGAATGACAACATCGGGACGGGGACGGCCAAATCGGTGGCCAAGCCAATTACCGCTGCCAGCGTCACCGAGTCCGCAACCCCAATTCCAATTGCGATTCTGTTGGCCTCTTCGTCTACCGACAGGCTGACCACTCGCGGAATGGCGAACACATGCGGACGAAGGCGGGCGCGGTGGCGAGCCAAGTCAACGAACGAATGCTCGGCGCGACGCACGACCACCTCCGGTTCCGATCCCGCCCGGAAGATGCCTTCGCTCCGGATGAGGTCCAGGGCGGAAGCCGCCGTGAGCTCATCATCGTTCGCGTCGGAGATGGCGACCACCAGCCGACTGCTGCCGGGGGCATCGTAGTAGATTCCTGCGAACCCGGGGATCAACTGGGCCAGGGCAAGCATGGTCGGAGTCTCGCCGAGATCCCTGGCCAGCTCCTCCGCTGCCTTCTGATTGATGTATGCCGCCGTCCGATTGTGTCCGGCGAATTCGGTGGGGTTGCCGTCGAAACACCCTGCACCTGGCGAAATGCAAACAGCCAGCATAACGGTCTGAGCGATGAGTTGGCCCAGAGTTCGAGGGGAGCGGGGAATGCGAGTCGGTCTGCACGGAGTCGTCCAGATCATCACAATGGATCCTTCCCTTGCTGAGTCGAGTGAGTGAGTCCTGCCTCGTCCACCAAGCGCCATGGAGGTGGCTTGGAGTCGTTCCTGATCGGCCTCCTACCTAGTAGGCCGGTATTGCCCACAACTCCACCCAGTCGAAGACACCGAACGCGTCGGTGGTCCCATCCGGTCCGTAGGTGACGAGCCGTGCGACCTCCATTATGTTTGGCCAGTCTCTTGCGACTAGATCGACTGTTGCAAGAATAGTCCCGCCGGCTGCAAGCGTCATCACGCCGTTGCGTGACGTCCAGACCAACTCGGTCAACTCGCCGACCGTTCCAACAGCTTCCGAGTTGCCGAATAGCCCGGGCTCCGTCGTGTTGCAGCAGTAGTAGAAGATCCTCCAGTTTGCCTCTGGTGCCTGATGATAGAACGTGTCGGCGTATCCGATGGAGGCCCACAGACGTATCACAGTCGAACCGATAGGAGCGTACGACCACAGCCCAGTCGTATACTGCTCGTCCCCCTCCTCGATCCCCATGGACGCCGAGTACTCCCATTCGGTTACGTCAACCGTGCGTTCGGCGGAACCCAGGTAATATGGGTCGTGATTGCCCATCTGCAGATAGCCGTCGCCAAAGCGGTACATGGTGTGCTCGTTGAAGGACCAGTCCCCTACGTCCGCGTCCATGTTGTCGCGAAAAACCAATTCCGGCTCCAACACTTCGGCGTGCAAATCCAGCGATGCCGTCAGCTCACCGGGATCGGTGGCAATCACCGTCACCGTGGCCTCGCCCAGAGCAAGGCCTCTGACGATCAGCGTAGTGGAATCCTCGATCGCGGCCGACACAACGGCAAGATCATCCGAGGCGGCAGAAAAAGTAAGCGGCTGACGATCCGGATCGACGAAGTATCCGCCAATCGCCGCCCGAGCACTTCCGCCAATCAGCATCCTGGCCCCAGGTATGCTCCCCAACGCTAGCGGCGGCCGATTCGGCACCCGCACAGGGACGTCTACCGATACCGCACCACCGTCCGGATCTTCCGCCCTCAGCGTGATCGTGGCGACCCCCGGCGATAACCCCCGAACCCGATAGATCGTCCCGAAGACCTGGACCCCCACGATCTCCTCGTCCGACGACACGCCCGTGATCGTCAGCGTCTCGCCCTCGGGGTCCCTGAAGCAGACACCGCGCTCCACGACGTCACCGGTTTCAACCTCAAGCGGTGCAGGTAACCAGCCAGGGCAAGCTGCCGGAGGCTGGCCGGTACAGGCTGCTGCGAGCAGGCCGATCAGGACCGCGATATGCGATCGATAACGCGGGTGGCAGAACGCGCGGTGTAACGTGCAACCCCGAGATGCGCCCAACGAACGCGAGGGCGATTTCATCGAATCTCCGCTCCCCCCCCTGGACGCTGCGCCGACTGTGGGCAAGCCAGCAAGTCCTCAGGGGTCAGTTGTGAAGCAAGGGGCAACCGCCCGGCCAAACGGCCACAGCTAACCTTCCCTACAAGGTCGCCCGGAAAATGCCACCCGTACAAAGGACAGGATGCAACACAGAATCCCGGAACGCCACCGGAGGCCCTGGCGCACACGGTCTCGGGCGCCAGGACCTCCTGCTTCCTTTGCCACTCAACGCGGTGGCAAGGCTGGCAAACTGGTGGGTTCTACATCACTGCGCGGTGAGAGTCATCTGCTGCATTGCTTCAGGAGGCAAGGGCGTGAGGGGCGATGCACCATCATCCTCGAACTGCCAATCGCCAGACATGTCCCCAGCATCGTCGTATGCATCGATAGCCCACAGCTCGGCCCAATCGAAGTATGACATCTGGTTTACGCCATTCTCGCCGCCCCCGGCGTAGCCGAACAACCGCGATTGCTGATTGATGTGAGGATATAGGCCTGCGGCATCCTCGCTGTGCACCACGGTCTCTCCAACGGTCATCGACATCTTCCCACGTTGCACTCCCCAATGGAACTCGCTAAACTCGCCGACTGCATTAACGGCGTCACTCATTCCACCCGTGATCCATGCGTAGCCGCGGGGACAACAACCCCAGATCTGCCAGTTAGCCGGCACTTCGGCTTCAAATATGTACTGGTACTGAGTGATATGGCCTATGGTCCCAATAAACCATCGCAAGGGGCCGACGGGATCGGCCACGGTCGACCAAAAGCCGAGCGTCTGATTGCTGGAAGCGTCTCCTGCGGCCATCGACATCGATACCATCCACTCGGCGGCATTGTCGTTGGGATTCCGGAAGCCCGAGATGAAATAGGACGAATAGCGGTTGTATACAGCGACGTGTCCTTCCTTTTCGAAATAGGAGTACCATGTGGCGAAGTTCCAGGCGAAGTCGAAGGTGTTCTCGTCGAAATCATCACGCCAGAAGAGCACTGGCTCGACCACCCGAATGTACCCCTGGAGCTCGGCCACTCCGCCGTGCGGATCTGTGGCCGTCAATACCGCATTGGTCTCGCCAACCGAGAGGGCCGTTATAATCAGCCTCAGAGAGTCCTCCAGCACTACACTGGCAACTGCGCCGTCTTCTGAACTTGCCGAGAAGAACAGGGGGTCCCTGTCGGCGTCTCTGAAGAAGTCGTCAACGTACAACTCCATGACCTGCTCCGTCAGGAGCTTGATCTTAGGCCACTCGCCTGCTACGAAGGGTGCCTGGTTGGGGACCTGGAGCTCGAAGTCAACCGACGCCGTATTGCCGCCCGGATCCTCCGCCGTGATGGTGATCGTGGAGGTGCCGGGGCCCTGCGCCTTGACGAGGACCGCCTTGCCGTAGACGAGCCCGATGCCGACCTTATCGTCCGACGTTGATGTCGTGACGACCAATTGTGCGCCCTCAGGATCCACGAAGCAGTAGTCCACAAGCTCCTCGTTGCCTGTCAGCAGTATGACGGGGCTCTTGATTTCTCTGGCATCCTCGCCCGTGCAAACTGTCGGTGGATCCCCGCCGCTGCAAGCCGCGAGGAGCGAGCCGACCACCACGAGCGACGACCATCGGAGCAGGGCACGGAACCCCGCTGTGGGCGATGTGGTAGACAGAAGTGTGTTCATCGTGTGTCTCCCTCTCTTGGAGTGTATCGGAGTGCCCCGCGGGGCCTGCCCTGACCCCGGAGCACCCACCACGGGCCGCCGTCGGCGCACCGGCCGGGCGACCCAGTTGTTCCCGTCCATCATATAGCCCTCCGTCCTGGCCCGCAACCCCGGCAACCACACCGACTCCCCGCCAGCAAGGGCGGAGCCATCGATCGGAGCACCTGCCGACAGGCGCGACCCGGATACCACCGCTGATGGCAAGTATGGGGATGTAGTCCCCGTTGCGCAAGTCTCGATGGTCGATGGGGCCATCGGAGCGACCTGTCCTAGGGCTCCACGCCACTCCGAGCGGCCACCTAGCGCGGGCTGCAGCGAGTTGCGATGGGTTATGAACGATGACTATATGCTTACACTACCGTCGCAACGCGTATGCCTCGTAACCCATTGTCTGCATTAGATTTGCGTACTGTGCGGAAACAACGCCATTGGGGCAGTATAGTACGTATCGACTAGCCTTGTCCAGAGTCGGTAGCACACCCGGCAGCTCCCGCGGCCTGATTCGGAGCGCGTCGGGCAAGCGCCGTGTCGTCGCCAATCCCGCTGGCGCACAGTCGATTACCAGCGCCCCCGTGGGCACTTCATCGACCCAGAGGTAGTCCCGCCCCCGCCCACTCTCCTCCGTTTCGAGCAAGCCCCTGACGCTCCGCCCCGCGACCGCACGCACCAAGAGCTGCGCCTCCAACGGCGCCTCCTCGCGGTCCACCGCCCCCACCCGCGCCCCGGTCACCGGCTTCCCCTCGAGGATCGCGCAGTACTCTCTGATGCGCGCCGAGAGCGCCGCCGTCCCGACGCGCCCGGCGATCCTGACTATCTCCTCCTTGTCGAATCCGATCAGCGGCCTGAGGACCGGAAGCGTCGCGGAGGCGTCGATCGCCCTAAGGTTGCGGAGCGTCTGCGACGACACCTGCCCCATCGCCTCGCCTGTGACCAGCGCCTCGGCACCGGTCTCCGTGGCGACCGCCTCGGCCGCCCGGTACATGAGGCGCTTGAGGACCACCTGCCAGTAGCGCGGCGTGACGCGCGCCTGGAGCTGCTCGACCGCCTCGCCGAAGTCGATGGCGTGGATCTGCGGTTCGTATCCGTGGCTCCAGCGGGTAGCGAGCACCCTTGCGACCTGCGTGACCGCACGCTCGTAGGCGGGGCCAGCCAAGTTGCAGAAGACGTATTCGAGCGCCACACCCCGCTTGAGGAGCAACCAGGCCGCTACCGCCGAGTCGTAGCCACCGGAGATGAGGCACACTGCCCTGCCCTGCGTGCCGACGGGCAGCCCACCGGGGCCCTCGGTGCGTCCATAATACAGGTAGGCACGGTGGTCGCGGACCTCGACCGAGACGGTGACTTCGGGCGAGGTAAGGTCCACGGTGCCGTAGGGATTGAGGGCGCCACCCAGCCGCACCGCGATGTCGCGCGATGTGAACTCGTGCCTTCCTGCGCGGCGTGTATCCACGGCGTAGCGTCGCCCCCGGACTGCGTCTCGGTAGAGCTCGTGCCCCACCCGCTCGATCTGGTCCAGGTCGGCGTCCAGGAGGGCATCTATACGCGAGTAGGAGTGGACCCCGAAGACCCGTGTGGCCACGCGCATCGCCTGGTCGGCGGCCTCGTGTCCCTCTCCATCGGTCGTGATGGTCACGAAGAGGCGGCTCCAGCGGTCGCTCACCCTTGCCTCGGCGCCGGCCGAGCGGAGCGCACCCTCGAGGTTGGCCACCAACTGCCGGTGGAACCTGCGCCGGGTGCGGTTCGACTTGCTCGCCACCTCGGCGGCTATGCGGACGATGTAGCTGACATTGGCCATGGCGTGGAGTGCGGAAAAGGTCCCTCAGGGGTAGAGTCGGCGGAGCGCCCACCCACCTCCCCTGACCCTAAGGTACAGGAAGCGGTCGTGCAGCCTTGCTGGTCCCTCCTGCCAGAACTCCACCGCCTCGGGCTCGAGACGAAAGCCGGACCAGTGCGGCGGCCTCGGGACCGAAACGCCCTCGAATTGTCGCTCGAAGTCGCTCGCGCGGCGCTCGAGCGCCACCCGGCCATCCACCTCTCGACTCTGCTCCGATGCCCACGCGCCGATGCGGCTCGCCCGCGAGCGGGTGGCGAAGTAGGCGTCAGCGTCCGCCTCCGAAGTGGGCGCCACTGGACCCCGCAGGCGCACCTGGCGGCCGAGCGGCTGCCAGTGGAGCGTGAGTCCCGCGCGGGGGTGTGCGGCGAGGGCGCGGGCCTTCGCCGATCCCAAGTTGGTGTAGAAGACGAAGCCACGCGCATCAATGCGTTTGAGGAGCACCATGCGGCCCTCGGGGGTCCCTCCCGGTCCGAGGGTGGAGAGGCACGCCGCCTCCGGATGCGCGATCAGCGGGTGCACCTCGGCCCGTTCAAACCACGCGGCGAACTGCCGGATCGGGTCGTCCAGCAGGTCGCTGCGGCGGAGGGACGGCCGAGCGGCCATCTAGCCGGACTTCAGCGGTCCGGCGGCGTGGCCCGGCCGAGCTGGTGGGCCAGCGACTCGTCCACGCCCCCGAACTCGAAGCGGAAGCCGCTCTCCAGAGCGGCGTCCGGGAGCACCCGTGCGCTCTCCAGGAGAAGCGCCCTCCCCATCTCGCCTAATACGCCGCGCACACCGAGCGAAGGCACCGGCAGCAGGGTCGGTCGTCGGAGCGCCCGTCCCAGGCGCGTGGTGAAGGTCGCGTTGGCCACCGGGTAGGGCGAAGTCGCGTTCACCGGACCCCCTAGCGACGGCGTGACCAGAGCGTGGTGCACCAGCGCCACCATGTCGTCGTGGTCGATCCAACTGACGAACTGCCGACCCGACCCCAGACGCCCTCCCACCCCTAGCTTGAAGGGCAGGAGCATCGTCCCGAGAGCGCCCCCGGCAGGGCTCAGCACGAGACCGGTCCTGAGCGCCACGACGCGCGTACCGGAGCTGCGGGCCTTCAGCGCCTCGGCCTCCCACTCGCGGCAGAGGTCGGGGAGGAAGCCGACCCCGGGTCCGCTCCCCTCGGCGAGCCGCTCGCTTCCACGGTCGCCGTAGTAGCCAATGGCCGAGGCCGAGACGAGCGTGCGCGGCGGATCCCGCAACTGGTTCAGCGCACCCACCAGGAGGCGTGTTCCCTCGACCCTGCTCCTCCAGATCTCCCTCTTGCGAGCTGGAGTCCACCTGCCCCCCGATATGCTCTCGCCAGCCAGGTGCACCACAGCGTCCAGCCCATCGAGCCGCTCACCCTCGATTCGGCCGCCGCTGGGGTCCCAGTGCACCTCCCCGCGCTCACGATCCGGGGGCGTGCGCACGATCGGGACGACCTCGTGGCCACCGGTGGTCAGGAAGTGCGAGAGCGCCGAGCCGATGAAGCCACCCGAGCCCGTCACCGCCACCCTGAGCGGCGGCCCGTCGTAGGCCGAGTGGCGGGCCAGATCGTGTCCGATGCGCCGGGCGCGGAAGCGAAAGTAGCGCTTCATCTCGCCCTCGATGGTGGAGGAGGCGAGCGCCCTTATCCCGCGCTCGGGACGCCCGTACTCGATCCGGTCCCTGACAAGGCAGGCGTCGGTGCCGCGCGGCTCGAACTCGTGGCGGTGCACGCACGGCCCAAGCGGCCCGGAGCTCTGCTCGTCGGCAAAGTGCCGTTCAGGCTCGAAGTCGGTGTGGCGCACCCTGATATCCACCCTGATCGGCCCACGTCTGACCCGTAGGTGAATGCGTCCCCCGTCGTCGATGCCGCCCCTTCGCGAGACGATGCGCGCATCCTCCCAGGGGGGGAGCAGGCGCTCGAGAGCGCCCGGACGCATGTGCCACTCCCACACCCGGCGCACCGGAAAGGGAAGCTCCGCTTCGTGGATGAACGCCTTCATTCGGGATCCGGCCCGGATGCAGCCGCGCGAATGGCGCGCACACCTGCCGCAGCCCCTTCCGGGTGCCCGAAGAGCGACGATCCCGCGACCAGCACCGTGGCGCCGGCCCGAGCCAGGCTGGCGGCGTTTTGAACACCGACGCCGCCGTCCACCTCGACCTCCACCCCGCCCGGCCGGCGGCGCTCGACCATGGCGCGGGCGTGGGCGACCTTCTCGGGCGACCTGGCGATGAGGTCCTGGCCGCCGAAGCCCGGATCGACCGACATGACGAGGAGCAGATCGATCTGGTCCAGTACCTCGCCGGCCGCGGCGACCGGAGTGGCCGGGTTGAGCGCCAGGCCAGCCCGCTTGCCCAGGGCCCGAATCCGCGCCAGGGCGCGGTGCAGGTGCGCCGTCGCCTCGGCGTGAACCGTGATCACATCCGCCCCGGCGCTGGCGAAGTCCTCGAGGTAGCGCTCGGGACGGTCGATCATCAGGTGGACGTCCACCACCCGCTCGGTGCTCGCACGCACCGCCTCGACGATGAGCGGACCCACCGTGATATTCGGCACGAAGCGCCCGTCCATGACGTCGACGTGAATCCACTCGGCGCCCGCCTCGTCGACCGCCCGCACCTCGCGACCAAGCTCGGCGAAGGCGCAGCTGAGCAGCGAGGGCGCGATCTTGACGCCCATCACGCGCGCGACAGGATCCAGACTCCGTCGGCCCCGGCCACGATCGCGCACTCCGCCATCCCTAGGAAGAGGCCCGACTCGACCACCCCCGCCCTGCCAGCCAGCCCGCGCTCGAGCGCGGGCAGGTCGGGTATCCCGCCCTCGAAGCGGCAGTCGACGATGTAGTTGCCGTTCGCCGTGCGGTACGGCCGCTCGTCCGCGCCGATTCGCAGGCGGGGCTCCGACCCCAGCTCCCCGAGCCACTCCAGGTGGCTTGCGTGAGCAAAGGGCGTCACCTCGACGGGCAGGGGCGCACGAGCGCCGAGCCTCGGCACCACCTTGGTGTCGTCTGCGATCACCACCATGCGCCTCGACGCCTGCGCGACGATCTTCTCGCGCAGCAGCGCGCCCCCGAGCCCCTTGATCAGGTCGAGTCCCGGCGCCACCTCGTCCGCCCCGTCGACGGTCAGGTCCAGGCTGCCCGCCTCCGCGAGCGTGGCCAGGGGTATTCCCAACCCACGCGCCGCCATCTCCGTGCGCGCCGAGGTCGCGACGCCGACCACCCCCGGCAGCTCGCGCCGGCGGATGCGCGCCGCCAGGTGGTCGAGAAAGTGGGCGACGGTCGTCCCGGTCCCAAGGCCCAGCCGCATCCCCGGCTCCACCCTGAGCGCGGCCTCGCGCCCCGCCAGGCGCTTCATATCGCCGAGCGCTCCTCGGCCCGGGTCGCGTCCGGACCCCGTGGGGCCCGCCCCTGTGGACCCGACCCCGGTCCTGGGAACGACCTCCGTCCGCACTGCTAGAATTCGTGCCGCACCCGCACGATCAGGAGACGTCCGACCTGCGGCGCGCCCACGAACTCCTGATGCTCGTAGTTGCCGATGTTGTTGGCCGTCAGCGTCAGCCTGGTGCCGGGCTGGAAGGGCAGGTCGTAGCTGAGCGACGCGTCGACGACCTGGTAGGCTTTTACCGTGCCGATGTAGGCCCCGGAGTTCATTGGGAATTCGTCCGTAAAGCGGATGCGCCCCTCGAACGTAAAGCCCTCGGCGCGGTCGTCGTAGACGAAGCCCAAGTTGCCCTTCCGCTTCGGCGCGTTCAGAGCGATGTCCAGGGGGGCGTCGCACTCGTCTCCCTCAGCGGCCTCGCCCTGACTGAAGCAGTCGTCGCTCACGGTGGAGTATGCGGCGCGCAAGCTGAGGCGATCCGAGACGAGGAACTGGGCGGCTAGGTCGATGCCCCAGTAGTCCACGTCGGCGTAGTTGCGGTAGGTGGCGATGATCTCCGCCCCTTCGAGCTGATCAGGCGCGACCGTGCCGAGCGGCGCCTGCGCGATTTGCCCCGCTATCTCCAAGGCCAACGCCTCGGAAATAAGACCCGCCTGAATTACCGGTTGAAGCCGATGCAACACGTAGGCCGCCGTTGACTCCGACTCCAGAAAGACGTTGGGCGTCTCGATCCTGATCGGTCCCACCATATTCTTGACGTTTGCCCGGTAAACGTCGGCCGCCACCAGCAGACGGTTGCTCAGCAGGCCCTTGTACCCCACTTCGAAGGTGCTGTGGCCCGTCGCCCTGAGCGGATCGACCGCCTCCGGTCCAGCTTCGTCCGGGTCGAACGCCTCTGTGCGCCTGTTGAGCCGCCCAAATACGGTCTTCAAGCCGGGATCGTCTCCCCGGGCGCCGGGGTTCCGAAGAAGCGGAACGATGCTGGCCAGACCCGGGTCGAGCTGTTCGAGCAGGTCCATGACGTCCTCCCAGAGCGAAGGCGCGTCGGCGGGAAGCCTCTGGCCCTTCAGGCGCTCTAGGGGAGTGTACATGCAACGCGACATGAATCCACCGGCACACTCCTCCTCGAAGGTGAACCCCGTGGCGGGCACGCCGAGTGCGCGGACCGAGAAGAAGTCGACCGGCGGCGGCAAGTTGCCATAGTTGATGTCGAGGAAGAGGTTGTTGGTGGCGGGGGTGCCGAAGGCGCGATTGTATGTGACGCGGAGGTTCTGGTTCTCACTTGGCGTAAGGACCAGCGCGGCGCGCGGCGAGACGTTAAGATCCTCGAGGCGATTGTGGTCGTCGACGCGCACAGCCGCAACGAGATCTACCATGTCGCCGAGAGCCGTCTCGGAGTGCAGGTAGGCTCCAACCTCCTCGATCTTGAGGGAATTGGTATCGTCGTCCCCATAGATTGTGCCCTCGGAGCGCGGCACGTCCCGCTGCCAATCCACTCCATAGGTGAAGCTCTGCCACGAGCCCAGATCGATGCCGTACTGGAACTGAGCCGCCCATGTGTACGACCGATCAAAGACGGGATCCCCCGTGCGCAGGTTGAAGGTCCCCGTTTTCGACTCGTCCGTGCGGGCCCCGGAGTTGGACATGTTGTTGAAGAACTGCGCGAAGAAGCGACCGGCCGAGAAGCGCGCCTGGAGGTAGTTGAACGTCCAGTTGTTCAACTGATAGGCACCGATGCCCGTCATCTCCACACCGGAGTCGATGAACGATCTTCCCCCGCTCAGGACAAGTGCCCCGTCGTCGCCCACGCGCACGTCGACGCGCGCGTCCACCGAGTAGCGCGCGGTCACCGAGTCCCGTGGCCCTCCTTTTTCCTTTTTCTGCTCGTCAGCGCCGGCGGGCCAGTCGTTGCCGCTCTGGTACTGGCCCGACAACTTGAAGCCGACCCCCTCGGAGAGCAGGTGCGCGGTGCGAAACTGCGCGTGCATGAGCGACCGCTCGCCGCCCGCCACCGATGCCGACGACCCCTGCCGGTCGAGCGGAGAGGTGGTGATCAGGTGCATCACGCCCGAGGCGGCGTTGGGCCCGTAGAGGGCCGCACCCGGGCCGAGCGAGACCTCCACGCGGTCGATGTCGAGGTCGGTGGTCGGGAACATGGAGTAGGCGTTGAATCGGAGCGACGGGACCCGCGCGTACCTGTTGTCGATGATCGTCAGGAGCGCCCCGGAGAAGACGTTGTTGAAGCCTCGGGTCACGACGGTGCCGCTCGTCAGACCCGTCTGCGCCCGGTCGACGCCTGGCAGCGCCACGACATGGTCGGCGATGGTGACCGCAGCCGTCCTGTCGACCGCAGCGGACGAGACGATCGAGATGGAGGCCGGCGCCTCGAGGGCCTTTTCCTGACGGCGCGAGGCGGTGACGACGACCGGGTTGAGGACGTGGGCGCGCGTGCTCAGCTCGATGGTCAACTCCACGGTGCCGTTCGCCGCCACCTGCACTCCGTCGCGCCGCACAGTCCCGTACCCTGCGCGGGAGACGACCACGGTGTGGGTACCCGGTGCCACCTCGACGCTGAAGCGCCCCTCGACGTCGGTCAGGATGGGGTCTCCCTGGCCCACGATCTGAACCTCGGCCTCGACGATCGCCGCTACGTCGGAGGCGTCGTGCACGCGCCCTTCAATCCGGCCCTGCTGCGCCGCTGCCGCCTGCACCGACAGGGCGACTGCGAGGGCAACCGAAACCACCACACCTGAATTTCTCATCGTACGATCCAAGCCTCTGTGAAATAAAGTGAAGTTGGTCGACCCACTACCTCGTCCCCAATATACCCCCAGCAGCACCCCGTGGATAGACTGCCCCGATGACTGACCGAGCAGCCCGTGGACAAGCCTCCCACGGCGTTCGAGTGGCGCTGCATCCCGGCCGGACCGCTTCGCTCGCCTGCCCACGGTGTAACGTACACTTTACAATGTGTAATTCATGATTTACAGTGCCCGTACCCGTGGCCCCGCTCTGCGTGCCGCGCGGGCAGGCAGCGCTGCTATTTCCACTTCGTAGCGCCTCGCCTGCGGAGCGCTTCGCCCGTTAGCACTCCCGGTGGACTGCTAACAACCCGCTACCGCCCCCCGTGCAGCCGCTCGGAAAGGTACCGGGCGGCCTCGCCCATGCGCGGCCCCGGCCGCCCGAAGAGGGATCCGTCGACCGAGAGGACCCGGCCCTCCCTGACGGCACGGACCGCCCTCCACGCTGGCCGATCCGAGAGCCTTGCAACCCCGGGGTCCACACCTCCCGGCGGCACATCAGGCGTGCCAGAGACGACGCTCGGAAGCACCACGTACTCCGGGTCCCGCAGCACGACCTCCTCCATAGTCACGAGCGGCCAGCCATCCGGCAGGTCCCGGAAGACGTTCTCGGCACCGGCCACCGCCATCACCGAATCGAGAAAGGTGCCCGGACCCACCGTCATGAAGGGCTCGGCCTGCACGACGTAGGCGACGCGGATGGGAGTCCGGCCCGCCCAGCTCTCGCGCACAGCCCGGAGCCCGTCCCTGACTGCGCCCACGATCGAGTCAGCCGCCTGGTCGAGACCAACGAGGAGTCCCAGTTGCGCCGCGTGTCTCTCGAAGTCGGCGATCGTCTGGACTGCGGCACCGTACCACGCCACTCCGAACTCGTCGAGAGCGTCGCCCAGAGTCGCCCTCCCGGCACCAGACGCCCACGCTACGACCAGCTCCGGGGAGAGCTCCGCCAGGTATTCGAGGCTCGGGTCCAGGCCACCGCCCACCGAGGGGAGGTGCGCGAGATCGGGCGCTTCGTCGTAGCGGGTGCGGGCGACTAGGCGGTCCGCGGCACCCATGGCGATCAGCGTCTCGGTGACGGCCGGGATGAGCGACACCACACGGGTGCGCGGCGGGGTCGGCGCGTGCACTCGCCCGGCATCGTCAATTATCTGGCCGTTCTGGCCGCCGCGATCGGCGTCGGGGGAGCAGGCAGCCAGAGCCAGCGCCACCGTCAGGACCGAGCCGGCACCCCGGATCACAGGATCGATTTCGCGGCCCACGCCCCCAGGTAGGCGAGCACCAGCATGTAGGCGAACTGAAGCGACGGCCATCGCCATCCGCCCGTCTCGCGCCGCATCACCGCCACGGTGGACATGCACTGCAGGGCGAAGGCGAAGAAGACGAGGAGCGCCACCGCCGAGCCAAGATCCATATCCCGCTGAAGCGCGGCGCGGAGCTCCAGGGTGGTGTCGTCCTCGGCCTCCACTCCGTAGATCGTCCCGAGGGTGCCCACGATGACCTCGCGAGCGGCGAGCGAAGTCACCAGCCCGATGCCGATGCGCCAGTCGAGGCCGAGGGGCTCGATCGCGGGTTCGATCAACTGGCCCATCCGACCCAGGGCGCTCTCGTCGATCGGGGGTGACCCGCCGTCGGGTGTGCGCGGAAGTTGCGTCAGCACCCATAGCACCACCGTGACCGCCAGGATGATCCTGCCGGCCCGCCTGAGGAAGACCTTGGCGCGGTCAAGCAGGCGCGTTGCCACCGAGCGCGCGCTCGGCATCCGATACGGCGGCAGCTCCATCACGAAGGGGAGCGGGCGCCCTCTCAGAAGAGTCCGCTTGAGCAGAGCCGCCGTGCCGATGGCCGCCACTAGGCCCAGCGCGTAGAGCCCGATCAGCACCGCCGCCTGCCGGCCCAGGATGGGGCCGAGCACCGGGCCCGCCGGAACGAAGGCCGCGATGAGGAGGGCGTAGACCGGGAGCCGCGCCGAGCACGTCATGAAGGGCGCGATGAAGATGGTGGCGAGGCGGTCGCGCTCGTCCTCGACCGCGCGCGCCGACATGATCGCCGGGATCGCGCATGCGTACGCAGAGAGGAGCGGAAGAAACGACCGACCCTGCAGCCCCACCCGGTGCATTAGTCGGTCGGCGACCACGGCCGCACGTGCCATGTACCCCGAATCCTCCATCAGTGCGATGAAGAAGAAGAGAATCAGGATCTGGGGCAGAAATACGATGACAGACCCCACACCCGCCCACACCCCTTCGATAAGAAGCGAGCGCAGCCACCCGTCCGGCATTATCCCGTGCAGGTACCTGCCGGAGATGCGGATCGTCGCCTCCGTGGCGTCCATTAGCGGCATCGCCCACGCGAATATCGTCTGGAATACGAGCGCCACGACGCCCAGGAAGACCACCGGACCCCAGATGCGGTGTAGCGCAAGGGCGTCGAGCCGATTGGTGACGACCGACTCCCGAGGCGCACGGTAGCCCGCCGCGCGTCCAAGCTGCCGAGCCCGGTCGCGTCTGGCCGAGAAGAGATCGACGACCGGCAGCGGCCGCGTCGGCGCACGGGCAGGCGATTGCGCGACATGGCTATCCGCAACCGCCACCGCCGGGCAGGCGCGCGCCTCCTCTCCCCCGGTCAGCAGGGCCTCGAAAAAGCTGTGGACGGACCCCAGCGTCCCCGGGTCGCGAGCGTCGACCAGCGCCACCTCGACCCCGAGCTCGCGCGACAGCTCGGCGGCCTCGACGGCCCCGTCGCGCCGGTCGAGCTCGTCCGCCATGGCGAGCACGACCAGAGTGGGAATCCCCAGCCCCAGAAACGACTCCGCAACCATCAGGTGTGAGCTCAGCCGAGTCGAGTCGAGCAGGATCACCAAACCGTCCGGACGCCGCCCACCCTCCATCTCACCGAGCAGGGCTCGCCGGGCGACCAGCTGGTCGAGGCTCCGGGACGACAGACCGTGCACGCCCGGCAGGTCGACGAGCTCCACGCGCCCAGACGCGAGCCGCACCACCCCGGATCTACGCTCGACGGTGACGCCGGGGTAGTTGGCTACCCGCTGGCGCAGACCGGTCAGCGAGTTGAAGAGGGTGGACTTGCCGGAGTTGGGGGGGCCGGCCAGCAGCACCAGGGGGCGCGAGTCAGCCAAGGTTGCTGGCGAGGCAGGGGCGGCCAGAGAGGGGCCGAGCCGTTAGGGTCAGTCGGCGTCGGGGGTCAATTGGAGTCGAGGACCCCAGCGGCCTCCAGCGCGCTCCGCACGCACAGACACGAAGCGATCTCCCTCCTGAGCGCCACCAGGCAGCCATCGACCGAGTAGACGGTAGGCCCTCCGACCGGAGCGTGGCGGACCGGACAGAGCCTGCACCCAGGGACGATCCCCCGCTCCAGGAGCGGCTCCACGTCCTCGCCGGCCACATCCATCCGCACCAGGACGACCTCCTCCTCGAGAGGGACCTCGGCCAGCATGCGAAGCGGAACTCCGCCACCTCCTGCACTGACGCCGCCTGCCGCGGCTTCGTCGCTCCCGATCTCGGATTCTCCTGGCTTCAGGGCGGAGTCACACAGACTCGGGCGGACGGAGACACCCCGCCTCGGCGAGAAGGGCCATCGCCGTGCACGATCCCAAGTGGAGCAACGTTACCCTGGCGATGCGAAAATGGGAAGGTCCGCCGCCCCGCCTGCCGATCCGTAACGCCACGCGACTTCGCTTCGTATCGGAGGTGTTACCCGGTCTAGGCAGCGACGTTGCCATCGGCCAGCACCTTGGAGCATATCGGCGGCGATGGAACGAGATACTCACTGGAGGTCCTGCCGTGGCAAGCTGGACAGTACGGCTCGAGAGCGTCGACCAGAGGATGTTCCTGGCGCTGGCGGCGCACCGCGCCCCTGCGCTCACCTGGCTCATGATCGGCCTCTCGGCGCTTGCCGGGCCCGTGCTAGTCATCCCGCTGACGCTCGTGCTGGCCAGCGGCCTGGTGCCGGAAGTCGCCACCGCAGGGCGAGTGGCGGCTATCGTGCTGGCTGCGTCGCACTTGGTCGTCCAGGTGGTGAAGCGGCTCGCCTCGCGTCCGCGCCCGAGCGACGCTCTCGGTGTGGCCTCCATGACGAGAAACCCGAAGTGCTTCTCCTTCCCGTCGGGGCACGCCACCGCAGCCCTCTCCGTCGCCCTCCCCCTGGCCCACGCGCTTCCCTCGGTCGTCGGCTACCCGGTACTGGTGCTCGGCCTCCTAGTCGGCGTATCGCGCTGGTATCTAGGTGTCCACTACCCGGGCGACGTGCTCGCCGGCTGGACTCTGGCGGCTCTGACGTGGGTCGCGCTCCCAAGCAGGTGGTTGGCATGAGGCGTCGGATCGGAGTCTTCTCGGAGGTCGGCCACCCCAACGCAGAGTTCGGCCACTTCTGCGGCGTCAGCAACTTCCTCGCCTACTGGATGCGCTACTGTCGCGGTCGCGGAATCGAGATCGACCTGCACGCATACGCCAGGCGGAACCGCGTCGATCAGGACGGCCCTGTCCGCATGTACGGCTGGCGGCCGCACCTGCCGGTGCGAGTCTACCCCACGATTGTCCAGGACCTCGCCCACATGCTGCCGAGCAGACGGATCGCGCGTGTCGTGCGGGACCGGCGATACAGCTCGGTCAATGTGATCGCGCCAGGGACGATGGGGCTGCAGGGGATGATCGCCGCCCGTAGACACTCTCTGCCGGTCGTGGCGATGTACACGACGAGCCTGGCCGCGTACAGCGGCGAGCGGACGAAGAGGGCGCTCGGGTGGCTGGGTGCCGGATCCAGGCCAGTCGTAGAGGCGACGGAGCGGCTGGCATGGGGTTTGATGCGCCGCTTCTACTCTGGTCGCAACGGCGTGACGGCGGTTCTCGCGCCAACTAGCCGCGTTGCTGGCGAGGTGAGGGCCAAGCTGGCCGCTCCGGTGCAGGTCCTGGGGCGCGGTGTCGACACGGAACTCTTCACGCCACCGCTGCGATGGAAGGGCGGCACGCCCCCGACCGGGCGTGCCCTGATCCTCTATGCGGGTCGAATTCACCGGGGAGAAAAGAACCTGGACCGCTTCATCGAGGTGCTGCGAGAGGTGCCCAAGGCCGGGCTGCTGGTCGTCGGGGACGGTCCGCACCGTGACTCGCTCCAGCGCGACCTGGGAGCTCGGGCCGAGTTCACGGGAGCACTCTCCGGCAGGGCGCTGGCCGCCGCCTACCGCCGTGCCGACTTCTTCGTCTTCCCGAGCAAACACGACACATTCGGCCAGGTCGTGATGGAGGCGATGGCCACCGGGCTTCCGGCGGTCGTTACCGACCAGGGCGGCCCCCAGGAGCTGGTCGAGGACGGCGTGACCGGCTTTGTCGCCGACGATCGTTCCTTTGTGGCACGGGTCCGCGAACTGGCCACCAATTCCAGGCTACGGCTGCGAATGGGGAGGCAAGCTCGCCTAGCCGCCGAGGCAAGGAGCTGGGAACGGATCTTCGCCGAGCTCATGGACTACTGCCTGCGCACAGCCGACCGACGTAGCGGGGCCACCGGCATTCCGAGGGCACCAAGTCCGCGCTCGAGTTTGGTCTGGACTGGCCCCGCTCCATCGGGCATACTGTAATATTGGGTACGGGTTGCCCCCGCAGCCTGCGGGGGCAACCCGGAGGTTGCTCGTGTCTGGATCCAGGAGGTCGTTAAGGCAGACAAATATGGTGACATGTTGTCGGGAGCGTGGGTGGGGCTCGTGGCCCTCGTCGTCGTGGTCTGGGGTGGCTGCACCCAAGAGGGAGGGGACCATATTGGACATGACCCTCGAGCCGGGCGAAGAGGAGAGCCTCGGCGTGGTTTCCTACTTCAGCCACTACGACGACGACGTACTCACCTACACGGCCAGCTCCGCGACCGAGTCGGTGGCCATGGTGTCGATGGACGAATCCCGGCTCACCGTCGCCGCAGTGGCGGTGGGAGAATCCGAGGTTACGGTCACGGCCACCGATTCCAAGGGAGAAATCGGCCAGCAATATTTCAAAGTGACAGTTGAAATCTCAGACTGAAATTCTGCAACCCCCGACGTGGGGCGAAGAGCCGGACTTTTCGGCCGAGAGCACCGATCCCTCCAATCGCTTTCGCGCGCGTGAGTGTGGGGGCACGCTGGTTGTCACGGCCGAATCGGCTGGCGGCCCCGTTACGATTGCGGTCACGGCAACGGATGCCGAGGACCTCTCGGGGAGCGACTCCTTACCGCGTTACCGCGCCATTGCCCGGCTCCCCATCCTGGACCACGAACCCGAGCGGAGGACTCGACGCGGCGGCACCGTCGAAGTACCCGAAGACCCGATCGCCGGTAACTCCCAAGTCCCAGGGAGCGCGCATCCTCCCGTCCATCTGCAGAAACTCGACGTACCGCGAGCCAAGTCCGAGGAGGTGAATGTAGCCAGCCTCGATGTTGGCAACGATGAAGCTGTCCATCTCCACGCGCAGGGTGTCGTACCCTCCGTTCACATCCATTTCCGCGTAGGGCGACATCGGGAGCCACCGGAAAGAGCCGCCGTCGTGATAGATAGCCAACATCTCCGGTCGCAGACCTCCCAGCTCCGCCGGCGCCCGGTACCGGATCGGGATCTCGAACGAACCTGCGGGGCCCGGCGGTCGCTCCAGCAGGATCGTGTCCGCCGGGTCCAGGATTGCCGGGGCGGCGGGCACCACGACCTCTCCAAAGAACGCCCCGGTCGGGCCCACACCCTCGAGCCTGTAGCCCACGCCCTCCTGAACCGGCTCGGGGAGATCCGCGACCATGCAGGCCATCGGGATGTCCTCGCGGATCGCCGACGGCCAGTACCACGGGCCGAGGGTTGCCCGGAGCGCAGCGACAGCCTTGCCGACCAGGTGGACCTGCCGGTCTGCAGCGCCGCGCCGAACTCCGGTTCGTGGTCGTGATGAAAGCGGGGAACGTAGGTCACCGTGTCCACCGTGCGCGTGGCCCGGCCCCAGCGATAGCTCCCGAACGAGGCGAGCGGCCCGGCGCTCCAGCTCCATGACGCCTCGATCCACGCCGCCGTCCCGCTAGCCGGAGCGCGCTGCTCCGGATCGCCGAATAAGGGTGTCTCGAACAGGTCGTCCGGAACCTCCGGGAGCCGCAGTTGACGCATCCTCCGAGCGTAGGCGTCGAGCCGGAGGCGCCAGCCGGCCCCCCCGCCCTCCCAGCCGGCCGTCACCTCCGTGTTGCTCGGCAGCGGCCCCCGCTCGACCGGCACCATCAGGTCGTACGCCACCGCGCTCGCGCCAATCGCCTCCTCGTCGCGCAGAGACGCCAGCATCTGGTGCGAGCGCGCCACCGCGAGCCTGGCCTTCCACCACCCGCCCGTCCGCGCCAGTTCCGCCAAGGGCGACAGAGCACCCCCCAGTCCGGAGAACCAGTCGCTGCGAAGGCCGGCCCTCACCGCCCACGCGTCACCCAACGACCGTTCGGTGTTCGCAAATGCTCCGACTCGCCACCCGCGCCGCCAAATCGCATGCGGAACCACATTCTCGAAGTCGGCACGAGTGTGATCGTGGTCGCCGTGAACCGGATCGCCTGGAACCCGGCAACGAGCGTGCCGCGAGTTAGGTTCCAGATGCCGCGCGCGTCGAGACGATCCTCGGCCATGATGCCAGCGACCACGGACTGCGTGTCAGGCACCGGCTGGTCCAGCCGCTGGAGTTCGAGCATTCCGTAGTCGAAGCGGCTGTGACCCGCCGTGATGTCCAGCACTCCCCCGCCCGCCGCCCGGTCGCGGTAGTGGCCACGACCGCCGCGCTCCCCCAGTCGAAGTCGTCCCGCCAACTCTCGGCCGCGTCCGTGGCCCAGTAGGACTCCGAGTTCAGATAGGCGGTCAGCGACATTCGCCTCACCCCGGAGAGGTCCTTCACAACCCTGACGTGCATGTCCGAGAAGTGGTAGGGAAAGTTGACTCCGAATAGCTTGGTCATCAGGTCCAGGTGGGTGCGGCGCCCGCTCGCCAGGTAGGACATTCCCTCGCCGAGCGGCCCCTCCACCGTCAGGTGCGAAGACGCCAGCCCAACGGATCCGGCCGCCCGGCGGCGGTCCCGGGCGCCGTCGCGCGTCGATTTCTCGATAACCCCCGAAAGCGAACCGATGTGCTGCGCGCCGGCCCCCGAACTCGGGAAGAGCGCCGCGTGCTGGACCGCGTCCGCGTTCACCGCCGAGAAGAACCCCCCCAGGTGAAAGGGGTTGAATAGACGAACGCCGTCGAGCATTATCGGGGTCCCCTCGCCCGTCCCGCCGCGCACGTACGGCACCGCCATGTAGTCCGACACCGCAGACGCCGACGGAGAGAGGGAGAGGACCCTGAGCACGTCCGACTCCACCAACGCGGGCATCGCCCGGACAATCGCCGGGTCGACCGCGAAGGCATACGGCGACAACGACAGCGGGTCACGGGTCCTGATCGACGCCGTGACGCCGAGAGAATCCAGCGCGATGGGCTGCGGTGCGAGGAGGACCTCGACCAAGCTGGCCAGCGGCTCCTCGTACGCGCCCTCCCAAGGGCGGTAGCCGAATGCGCTCACCCGCACGCGCAAAGGGCCGCGAGGCGTTCGCGGAACCGTGAAGGCTCCGAAGCGGTCCGTCACCGCCGCAACCGCACGAGCACCCTCGGCCCCCGCCGATACCGCCACCGTCCCATGACTAATGGGTGCCAGCGAGGTGCCGTCCCGTACCACACCCACCAGAGTCGCCGAGATGTAGGGCACCCGCATGTCCATGCCGACCCACTCGCCGGTCGCCAGGTACTTCTCGCCCAAGCCCTCCTAGAACGCCAGGAGCACATCCTTTTCCAGCTCAGCCGCATCCGGCTGGCAACCGCCTGTACGCTCGCTTGCCTACTTGCATGATCTTCCCCCGCCGTATATCGTGTCCACCCTTCGGTACTGCTCATCACATCACCTTGACCAATCCAAGCAAGGGAACCCCCAAGTGAAGCCCGTCGCCGCCTTCCTCCTCACACTCCTGCTCACCACATCCGGCTGCTCCCTCATCTTCGTTGATGGACCGCCCCAGGTGCGCCCCGGGGGCACAGTACCTACCACCACAACCTGTACCACGACCCCTCTGGTTCCGCTCGCCGACGCCTTGATAGCAGCAGCAGCCGGCATCGGGTTTACACGAGCGCTCCACGAGGGATCGAACCCCCAAGTGGAAACTTACCTTCTGGCATACTCCGTCCCCGTCTTCCTTGCCGGTTCCAGCGTGGAAGGGTTTAGGCGGGTCAAGCGCTGTCAAGAATTCATGCTGACTCCTGTTGTCAATGGCGAAGAGGCCACAGCTACCTCTGAGGCATATTTGCGGTGGAGACCTCCAACGTTGCTGCCGTTGGTCCAGCCCCCGCTTGTGCCAAGGGAATCAGATGCACTCCCAGTCCCTCATCTGGCCGTCCTGCTTGGTTCGAGTTCAAAGCGAATCCAAAGGGGACTGGACCGGTAGAGTGCACCTCGATAAATGCCCGAACGCATCGGGGCAAAACGGACAGGGTTGGGGAAGGGGTGACAGTGGGCTCCTACGCCGTGACCGACGCGTCGGTGCATGACAGCCGGGTGATCGGAGAGATCCTGGATCCGGACAACACGGCCGCGTCGGGAAGCTCTCCGGTGAAGTTCAGCAAGCCCCCGCCCTGTGGACAAGTGCCCCACCGGCATTCCGAGGGCATCGCGTCCGCGCTCGAGTTCGGACTGGACTGGCCCGGGTATATCGCAAGATTGGGTACGGACGGTCCGCAGCAGTCTGGAACGAGACTGGAAGGGGGCAGACGATGGAGCGCTCGGTCGGAGCTTTGCTCGTAGCGGTTCTGTGCGGCGTGACGATTCCCGGCACCGGCCGCGCGCAGGAGCGCGTGCGCGTGACGCTCCGCGACTCGGAGATGGTCGTTGGCATGGTGGAGCGGATCACGCCCGAGGCGATCGCGCTGTCCCTCCCGGGGGGAGGTTCCCACGTGGTGGCTCCAAGTGACCTTTCCCGGATCGAGACGCGCACGGCGCGACGGCAGTGGAAGCAGGGGCTCATTATCGGGTGGGCCGCAGGGGGGGGTCTTGGGGGCCGTCGCTGGGGGGCCGGGCCTTCTTGTCTCACGGCGGCCCAGTGTCGGGGAAATCGCGTTTAGGGCGTTCTGGGGCCTCTCCTTTGGGATCCCATTCGGTGGCGTCGGAGCGGCTGTCGGCGGGCTGATCAAGCGGGAGGGCTGGGAGACCGTTCGGGATTGGCGGAGCAGGCCGATGACACCCGGCCTCCTATCCAGAACGCACGCCATGGCCAACGGCGACGCCCGCGTCCTGCTTGGAGCGAGAGTGCGCTTCTGACCGATCGGACCGGGCGTGGCGCCGGACGCACTCCGGCTCGCCTCTCCGCGATCACCCGCGATGCGGCCAGGACGATAGTGGGTGCCCCGACCAGCTAGTGCCCGGGGTGACCCGCGCCGCTTCCCAAGACCCCGGAAGAGTCGGTCGCAACCTGTTATAATTGGGCATGTTCGGAGCCTCCCTTCCACCGTCGCATCGTGCTCCGTGGCGCTGAGGGAGCTTGGGCTGCGCCACTTCCGCAATCTGGGCACCCAGAAGCTGCGCTTCCCACCGGAGGGGGTCGCGGTGGTCGGCGAAAATGCACAGGGCAAGACGAACCTCCTCGAGGCGGTCTACTACCTGGAGAGCCTCCGCTCCTTCAGGGGTGCGGGCGACTCCGAGCTGGTTGCCTTCGAGGAGAGCACCTTTCACCTGCGGGGCCTCGTGGAGGTGGATGGGGAGAGGACCACGACGGTGCGGACCGGCTTCGACCGCGCGAGGCGGAGAAAGAAGGTGTCGGTGGACGGGAAGGAGACGGAGCGCACCGTGGACGGCCTGGGCCTTCTGGGTGCCGTCGTCTTTTCGCCATCCGACGTCAACCTGGTCAACGGAGGCCCCCGGCTCCGCAGACGCTTCCTCGACATGGCGCTCTCGCTCGACGGCAACGAATACGTCGGCACCCTCTCGCGGTACCGGAGAGCGCTCGCGAACCGCAACGCCGCCCTGCGCGCGGCCGCCCGGCCCCGAGCCGTCGAGGCGTGGGACGACGGCCTGGTCTTCGAGGGAGCTCGCGTCACGCAGATGCGCCGGGCCTGGGTCGCCGACTGGTCGGACGCCTTCTCCGATTACGCGACGGCGATCTCGGGGCGCGACTCGGTGCATCTGGCGTACCGTCCCGACGTTGGACGGGGGCCGAAAGCCCGCGGTCGCGACCTAGCCGACGGCGAGGACGCGATCAGGGTGCTCTTCGCCGACCGCCTCCGCGCCTGCCGCGACGAGGACCGCCGCAGGGGGTCCACCACGGTCGGCCCGCATCGCGACGAGCTGCTCTTCACGATCCCGACCCGGCACGGCCGACCGCTTCCGGCCCGCAGCTATGGCTCCGGCGGCCAGCGCCGCACGGCCGCTCTCGCGCTGCGCCTTACCGAGGCGGCGGCGATTCGGAAGCGACGCTGCGATCCCCTCCTGCTCCTTGACGACGCCTTCGCCGAGCTCGACGAGGAGCGCTCGCGGAGGGTCATGGAGCTCCTCGCCGAGGAACGTGGCGGTCAGGTGATTCTGACCGCGCCCAAGGCGTCGGACGCGCGGCTCAGGGGACCGACGCTGGAGCGTTGGCACATCCGCGACGGGGTGATCGAGGCGTGAGCGTCGGGGTCGCAGCCAACCGGGCCGAGGGTGGCCTTTCCCTGCTCGCCGAGGCACTCGACACGTACCTGCACGATGCGGGCCTCGCGGACGCCCTGGCCCGCCTTGCCGCGATCGACGAATGGGCCGGCGCGGTTGGGGCGCGCGTGAGCGAGGTGACGCGCCCGGTCGAGGTGCGGGGCGATACGCTGGTGGTCGAGGTGTCGTCGAGCGCATGGATCAACGAGCTGGCGATGATGAGCTCGCTCATTCTGAGGCGAGTGAACGAACGGATGGGCACTCCGCAGATCGGGCGGCTTCGCTTTCGCCTAGCGGAAGCGACACTTGACGAACCACGACCAGTCAGGGGGCGGGCGCATGGCGACCGATAACAGGGGCGGCGACTACACGTCGCGGCGCATCCAGGTCCTGAAGGGTCTCGAGGCCGTGCGCAAGCGGCCCGGCATGTACATTGGCTCCACCTCGGCCCGGGGGCTGCATCACCTCGTCTACGAGGTGGTCGACAACAGCGTCGACGAGGCGATGGCGGGACACTGCTCGTCGGTGGAGGTGACGATACGGGACGACAACGCCATGAGCGTCCGCGACGACGGGCGCGGCATTCCGGTCGACATCCACCCTATCGAGAAGATGCCCGGCGTCGAGCTGGCGATGACGACGCTTCACGCTGGCGGAAAGTTCGACAAGAGCTCCTACAAGGTCTCCGGAGGACTGCACGGAGTCGGCGTCAGCGTCGTGAACGCACTCTCGGAGTGGCTCGAGGTCGAGGTGAGCCGGGGCGGGAAGCGCTACCATCAGCGCTACGAGCGGGGCAACACGGTTTCGGAGCTCACGGTCGTCGGGAGCACCCGCGGCACCGGCACCCTAGTCACCTTCAAGCCCGACGCGACCATCTTCACCGAGCTCTCCTTCAGCTTCGAGACGCTATCGGCGAGGCTCCGCGAGCTGGCCTTCCTGAACCGCGGCCTCCAGATCGTGCTCGGCGATCGCCGCGAAGGGCGGGAAGCCGAAGAGGAGTACAGGTACGACGGGGGGCTGGCGGAGTTCGTCGAGTACCTGCGCGGAGCCCGCACGCCGATCCACCCCCAGGTGGTTCACTTCGAGGCAAGCCGCGAGGAGGCCGAGATCGAACTCGCAATGCAGTACGACGAAGGCTTCTCGGAGAACATCCACACCTTCGTCAACAACATCAGCACCCACGAGGGCGGCACGCACCTCACCGGGCTGCGCTCCGCGCTGACGCGCTCCGTGAACGACTACGCGCGCCGCAACAACATCTTCAAGAAGGACGAGAGCCTCTCGGGCGACGACGTGCGCGAGGGGCTCACCTGCGTGCTCAGCGTCAAGGTGATGGAGCCGCAGTTCGAGGGTCAGACGAAGACGAAGCTGGGCAACTCCGAGGTCCGCGGTGCCGTCGAGGGCGCTGTCAACGAACACCTGTCGGCCTTTCTCGAGGAAAACCCACGGTCGGCAAAGCTGGTGATCGAGAAGTCGCTGCAAGCGGCGCGGGCGCGCGAGGCGGCGCGGAAGGCTCGCGACCTGGCCCGCAAGAAGAGCGGTCTCGAGGGCGGGGTTCTGCCGGGCAAGCTAGCCGACTGCTCGATCGCCGACCCGGCCCTCTCGGAGATATACCTCGTCGAGGGGGACTCCGCCGGCGGTTCCGCTAAACAGGGGCGCGACCGCTCCTTCCAGGCGATCCTGCCACTCAAGGGCAAGATCCTGAACGTCGAGAAGGCCCGCATAGACAAGATCCTCTCGAACGAGGAGATCCGCGCCATGGTGACAGCGATAGGCGCGGGCATCCGCGACGACTTCGACATCGACAAGGCCCGCTACCACAAGATCATCATCATGACCGACGCGGACGTCGACGGGGCGCACATCCGCACCTTGTTGCTGACGTTTTTCTTCCGCCAGATGCGGGAGCTGATCGAGCAAGGGTACATCTACATCGCGCAGCCGCCCCTCTACCGCGTTCACAGGGGACGGACCGAGCGGTACGCCTACAGCGACGCCGAGCGCGACGAGGAGGTCCGACGGCTCTCGAATGGCAAGGACGGCAAGGGGATATCGATTCAGCGCTACAAGGGTCTCGGCGAGATGAACCCCGACCAGCTCTGGAAAACGACGATGGACCCGGATGTGCGCACCATCCTGCGCGTCACGGTCGAGAGCGCCACCGAGGCCGACAGGATCTTCTCGCGGCTGATGGGAGACGAGGTGGAGCCCCGGCGCGAGTTCATCGAGAAGAACGCCAAGTACGTGCGCAATTTGGATGTCTAGCGGTCCGTGGATGACCTCGCGCGAGCACCGAGAGCGGCGAAGCGCTCCGCTGGTAGGGCGCGACGAAGCGGTCCAGCGGGGATGCAGCGCCGCTCGAATGCCGTGGGAGCTTTGTCCACGGGCTAGCAGCAGCCCCGCAGCACGCCGCTAGCGGGGCTGTGGCGGCCAACGGTGCCGGCTACGGAGCATGCGCGCTGGTCGCCGAGCTCGATCGGATCGCGCGCGGCGAGGGCTACTCGCGCAAGGTGCTCGTGGCGCGCAATCCGGGCGAGGGCCGCGAGCTGTTGGCGCAGGTGGCGCTCCGGGGCACCTCTTGGGCGGGCTTCGAGCTGCGCACCCTCGGGACGTTGGCGGCCGAGATCGTCCGGCTCGGCGGCCACCTTGGCGGGCGCACGGTAGCCGACGCCTTCGAAGTACAGGCCCTAGTCGAGCAGGCCATCGACGAGGCGCTCGCCGATGGCCATCTTCTGCCCTACCCGGAGCTGGTCGAGAGGGTTGGGCTGCGCGAGGCCGTTCGGCGCTCGGTGGCGGCTCTGAGGATGGGGGGGGTTCGGGCCGCCGCGCTCGCCGGGCGGGCGGCATCGCCGAAGATTGCGGGCGCGGTGCTCGGTCGCTACGAGGAGCTGCTGGCGTGGGAGGGAATGGCGGACGGCGCCTCGGTGCTGAAGGCGGCTGCGGCGGCCGTGCGACGGGACTCGGCGTCGCTGTCGCGCGCGCGGCGAGTTCTCCTCCTCCCCTGTATCTGCAACCGGGGCCTGCCGGGAAGCTTCGCACGGAGCCTGATCGACCGCGGTGCGACGCTGCTCGCTGCCGACCCGGTAGAGGGGCTGCCGGCACCGGCGGGCATCCACTGGCGTAGCGCTGGAGCGAAGGTTGCGGGCAGCTGGCTGCACCGACCGGATGCATACCGCGGCACCACCGGGCCGATCGAGCTCTTCGCGGCCAGCTCCGTGACCGACGAGCTCCGCGGCGTGCTGCGCCGGGCGATGGCGAAGGGAAGGCGCTGGGACGAAGTGGAGATCGTCGCTACCGATCCGATCGTCTACGGGTCGGCGCTTCACGCCGTCGCCGAAGCCATGGGTATTCCCGTCACGTACGCAACGGGCCTCGCGGTGGAGCGCACTCGCCCCGGTCGCGTGGCGGCGGCCTACTTCCGCTGGGTCGAGAGCGACTTTCACGAGGCGCGCATACGCGCGCTGATCGAGGCGAACGACATTCGCCCGCCGCCGCCCGGCGACGACATCCCCGGAGCACGGCTGGCGCGCTCGCTACGACGGCTCCGCATCGGGTGGGGCAGGGACAGATACCTGGGTCGCATCGAGCATGCCCTCGCGCGGATCTCCGCGATGCGGCCCCGGAGCGACGAGAGCGAGGAAGAGCTCGCGGGGCGACGGGAGCGCCGCCGCGAGGAGCTATGCGCGCTCAGGTCTCTGATCGCCCCCGTTCTGGCCGCCACCCCGGCCGTCGAGGGGCGCACGTCGGCGGCCAAGGTGGCGACCGGGGTCGGGGCGCTGCTTCGGCACCTGGCGCCCGGCACGGACACCGACGATACCGCCAGGGGGCGGCTCGCCCGCCATCTCGAACGCATCGAGGCGACGCTGCACAGAGTCACCGACTACGCGGCGGCGGCTGCGACCGTTCAGGGCTTCCTCAGGCTCTCCATCCCGACGCCTCGCGACGAGGGCATGGCACCTTGGGGATCCGCGCCGGGACACCTCTACCTGACGGATGTGGATCACGGCGGGGCCACGGGGCGGCCCTACACCGCGATCGTCGGGATGGACGCGGGGCGGCTTCCCGGCTCGTCCCGGGAGGATCCCCTACTGCCGGACGGCGACCGGTGCCGACTCGGCGCCGAAGCGCTCCCGCTTGCCACTCAGGACGCCGCCGAGCGTCGGTTCCGATTCGCCCAGCTCGTGGCCCGGCTGCGGGGCGAGCTATCGATGAGCTATACGCGCTGGGATCCGTCCCAGGCCCGGCATCTCGCGCCCGCCCCCGAGATGCTCCAGGCGCTGCGGCTGCGCGAGGGGGACCCGTCGCTCAGCTTCGAGGAGCTGCAACGGAGCCTGGGGGCGAGCGAGTCGAGGCTGCCCCGTGCCGAGACCGCAGCCGACCTGGACGAGGCGGACCTCTGGCTGCGCCTCCTCGCCGCTCCGGATGGAACGATGCTCGACGGTGGCTCGGCGGTCGCTCGCGCCCAACCCCGGCTCGCTCGGGGCCGTGCGGCGCACGACGCGCGACGCCGCGACACGGCGAGCGTTCACACTGGCTTCCTGGCACCGCCCACACCCGGCGAGCCCTTCCGCGATTTCAGCGAGTGGACCTTCTCGGCGACATCTCTCGGCAACCTGGGCACCTGCCCGAGGCGCTTCCTGCTCGGCAGCGTGCTGGGCGCGTCTCCTCCCGACGACCCGGTGTTCGATCCCGACCGCTGGCTGAACGCGCTCCAGCGAGGGACGCTCCTGCACGAAGTCTACGAGCGCACCCTCGCCGTCGCCCGAGAGCGCGGCGTTGAGATCGGCGACAACGCCTTCCCGGCGCTGGCGCTCGCCCAGGTCGACCGCGCCGTCGCGAGTGCGATTCGCCGCGTGCCGACTCCGAGCGCTCTGGTGCGCGAGCTGGAGATCGAGGCGCTTCGCGACGATGTGCGCTCCTTCGTCGACATGGTGCGGAGCAGGCCCCCGTCGTGGACTCGCCTCGAGATGTCGTTCGGCGGACCCGACGATCCCCTGACGATCGACGTAGCGGGGACTCCGGCGAGGGTGCGGGGAGTTGTCGACCGGATCGACGAGGGCGAAGACGGCGAAGTGCGGGTGGTCGACTACAAGACGGGGCGGAGCTCTGGATACGACACAGCGGGCGGACCGTTCGACGGGGGGCGGCGGCTCCAGGGCTACGTCTACGTCGAGGCGGTCCGCGGGGAGCTCGGTCGGCGCCCCGACGCGATGGAGTATCACTTTCCGACGCGCCGGGGCGAGAACCACGTGGAATCGATCGCCGCGTACCGACTGCACCGCGGCGCGACGCTGGTGGCGACGCTCCTCGAGGGGGCCCGGAGGGGGCGCTTTCCCGCCACGGACACCCCAGCGGACTGCCGCTACTGCGACTTCGGAGTCGTCTGCGCCGTTCGGACCGATCGGTGGGGCAACGTGTCCTGCCGCCATGCCGACTGGACGAAGCGCAACCTCGGGTCGCTACCCGAGCTGGATTCGCTCCGCCGCGTGCGCAACGTACCGTGAGCGGCCTGGCCGACGAAGCGGCGCGCCGGAGCACCAGCGAGGACCTGGACCATAACCTCCTGGTCGAGGCGGGAGCGGGCTCCGGAAAGACGACCGCGCTCGTCAACCGCATGGTCGCACTCGTGCGGAACGGAGCGACCCAGGTCGAGGAGATCGCTGCGGTCACCTTTACGCGCAAGGCGGCGGCCGAGCTCCGCGAGGGCTTTCAGATCGCCCTCGAGAAATCCCTCAGGGATCTCCGCAACCGGCCGGCCGAGACGGCAGCGCGAAAGCGCCTGGAAACGGCAATCCGGGGCGTGGACACGGCGTTTCTGGGCACCATCCACTCCTTCTGCGCCCGGCTACTCCGGGAACAGCCGCTAGAGGCAGGGCTCGACCCCGGATTCCGCGAGATCGAGGAGGCCGAGGCGGAAGCGATGCGGCGGCGCTTCTGGGTCGACTTCCAGGAGCGAATGGCGACCGACGGGGATGAGCGCCTGAGCGACCTCGCAAGGCTCGGGGTTCCGCTCGAACGGCTCGAGGCGGCATTCGCGACGGTGGACGACAACCCGGATGTTGACTTCGGCTTCGCGGCGGTCCCCGCCCCGCCTCCAGAGGAGATCGACCTCGTACGTACCCGCCTGGACGAGCTTCTCGATCGGGCTGCGGCTCTCCTGCCCGACCGAACTCCCGAGAAGGGCTGGGACCGATTCGCCACGAGGATGCGGACTCTGCTCTACCGGCGCCGCGCCTTCGATTGGAGCGATGATCGCGTCCTCGTCGACGCGCTGGCGCAGATTCACCGCAAGAAGTGCGCCCTAGTGCAATACCGGTGGAGCGACACGGCGAGCGGCAAGCTGCGAGCCAAGGCCCTCTGCCTGGAGGTCGAGGCGTTCGCAGCTCCGGGAGGCGCCGCTGACCTCCTGCTGGCCCGGGCGTGGGCACACCGCTATCCGGTTGCGATGGGAATCGCAAGGGACGCGGCGCACGCCTTCGCCGAAGAGCGCCGGCGCCTCGGGCTCGTCAGCTACCAGGACCTGCTGGTGCTAACGAGGGATCTGCTCGCCAGCGGGCCGGAGGGTCGCCGCGAGCTGGCGGCAAAATTCCCGCGCATACTCGTCGACGAGTTCCAGGACACCGACCCCCTACAGGCCGAGATTCTGCTGCTCCTGGCGAGCGACCCCGAGACGGGCGACGACTGGCGCAGGGTGGAGCCGCGACCGGGCGCGCTATTCGTCGTCGGCGACCCGAAGCAAAGCATCTACCGCTTTCGACGCGCCGACATCGCCCTCTACCAGGTCGTCAAGCGCCGTTTCGAGCACTTCGGCAAGGTGCTCGGCCTCGAGACGAACTTCCGCTCGCTCCCCGTAGTCGGAGAGATAGTGCAGGGCGCGTTCGATCGCCACGACCGTTTCGGCGCTAGCGACACAGACCGGCAGGCGGCCTTCGCGCCGCTCCTGTCAGCGCGCGCCGACGAGGGGCCTGGGCTGGTGGCGGCGTACCGGATCGCTGGCGGCAACCACCAGGCAATGGCGCGCGACGAGGCGAAGCGGATCGCGACGGAGATATCGGCGCGGGTGAAGGTGGGCGAGCGGAAGGCGGGCGACTTCATGGTCCTCACCCGCACGAAGCACCACCTGCAGAGCTACGTACGCGCACTCGAGCGGCGGGGCCTGCCCACCGACGTCTCGGGTGCGGGAGTCGGTTTCGACGAAGAGCTGGCGGCCTTTCTGCTCTTGCTGAGGTGCCTCGAGGACCCCACCCACCGGACACGCGTTGTCGGCGTGCTAACGGGACCGCTCTTTGGGGTCACGCTGGAAGAGCTGGCCGCCTACCGGGACGCGGGCGGCCGCTTCGAGATAAACCACCGGGCTCGCGGCGACTGTGAGGCGGCCGGAGCGGTCGACACCCTGCACAGGTGGTGGAAAAGGGCGATGAAGGAGCCTGCCGACGTGACCGTGGAGCGTCTGGTCGCCGAGACGGCTCTCTTTCCGCTCGCCGCAGCCGAGGAACTCGGCCAGCTCCGCGCAGGTGCGGTCGCCTACCTCCTCGACGCCGTAAGGGTGTGCGTTCTGGAGGGCGACGGCTCTCTTGCCGGCGCAGCCAATGCGATCGAGGACGCGCTGAAGTGGCAGGACGCCGAGGCACCGCTCGTGCCGGGGCGCGGCAACTGCGTGAGGGTCATGAACTTGCACCGCGCCAAGGGGCTGGAGGCACCGGTCGTCTTTCTGGCGGCACCTTTCGGCGAGACTAGCCGACCCGCGCGGATGCGCGTCGCGCGCGACGATAGCGGGCAAGCCAAGGGCAGCACCGCGATCCTCGACCGGGCGGATCCGACCAAGGGGTTTGCAAGGCAGCGGAGGGTGATCGCGCAACCCCTGGATTGGGAGCGGGAGCTGAAGGAGGAAGGTGACTTCGAAACCGCCGAGAGCGTGCGCCTGCTCTACGTTGCCGCTACCCGCGCAAAGGACGAGCTCTGGGTCGCACGGTCGGGACCGAGGGGCGGCTCGCCTTGGCAGGCGCTCGAGGAGTGGGTGGTGAACGCCGCGAAGGGGGAGCCCGGCAAGGCCGGAAGAGTCAGGCTCGTGGAGCTGAGCGGGGAGGAGGCCCCCCCTCCTCCCGAGCTGAGTCCCGATATCGATCTGGCCCCTCGGCTGGGCGCCATGCGGGGGGCGGCCGAACGCAGCCGCACGGCGACGTACCGACGATACTCGGTGACGGACAGTACCAAGGGCGACGGTGTCGGCGGCGACCGGGAGCGGGTGCGGCGGATCCGCGTGCATACCTTCGCGCCGCCAGCCGAACGGCCCGCGGGCGGTGGGCGCGAATGGGGCAGCATGGTGCACCAGGCGCTGGCGACCGCAGCCGAGGGAGTGCGCGGCGAGTCACTCGACCGGCTAGCCCGCCATCTCCTCGGTGGCCGTGGGCGCAGTGCGCGCGACGGCGGCGATCCGCCGGATCTAGCTGCGCTCCTCTCGCTTGTGGCCGCAGTGCGCGCTTCGCCGATCTGGAAGCGCGCGATGGCCAGCGACGAGCGCCTCGTCGAGTTGCCCTTCGCGCTTTCCACGACGGCAAGCGGCGAGCGTCGTGAAGTCGTCGAGGGGGTGATCGACCTGGTCTTTCGCGAGGGCGACCGCTGGAGTGTGGTCGACTACAAGGCGGACCGGGGCGACGATCCCGACTTCGCCTCCAGGGTCGAGCAGTACCGGGCCCAGGTGGAGCTGTACGCCCGCTGCTGGGAAGAGCTGACCGGCGCCGAGGTCGGGGAACGGGTCCTGATCTTCGCGGCCCAGGGTCGGGTCGAGTCGTGGTGATGCAAGACGCGACGAGGGCTGGTAGGAGCGCTACCGGCCCGAGGAACAACGCAGGCGAAGCCACGGGCACGGGCACCGTAGACCACGGATTTGTCCGCAGGCTGCTACCCGGCCGCAGACACGAACGGATCTCGCACGCGCTGCAGCAGCACCAGGCCGATCAGGAAGAGCGCCGTGAGCACTAGGAAGCCCGGTCTCTGGTTCCCGCCCGCCACGTACGTCACCCAGCCGAACAATAGCGGTCCCAGCACTGAGGACGACCTGCCGCAGAGCGCGTAGAAGCCGAAGAGCTCCGCCTCTCTGCCCTTCGGGATCAGCGACGCCATCAGTGCGCGGCTCGCCGACTGCACCGACCCCAGTCCGAATCCCGCAGCCACGGCCAGGCCGTAGAAAACATCCGGGCTCTGCACGAAATACGCCGCGATCCCGGCCACAACCCACAGGCAGAGCACGCCGGTCAGCACCTTCTTCGGCCCCAGCGTGTCGGTGGGCTTCGCCATCGCGTAGGCCCCGGCCAGCGCCGATAACTGCACGATCAGGAAGAGGATGATGACGCCCTGCTGGTCGAATCCGAAGGTCCCCGTGGCGATGACGGCGGCCATCACGATGATCGTCAGGACCCCGTCGATGTAGAAGAAGAAGGCGAAGAGGAAGCGGCGCAGGTTCCTGTCGCCCCACACCTCGGCCGTGATGCGCCTGAAGTCGGCGATCCCCGCCAAAGCGGCCTGGCGGACGCCCAGGCCGGAGCTGCCGTCGGCGGGCAGATGCCGGAAGGCCGGGACCGAGAAGAGCGCGAAGAACACAATCACGATCAGCCACACGATCTCCAGCTGGCCCGCCTTCGCGAAGGGCAGCACGATGAGCAATCCCAGCGCCGAGCCCAGATAGCCCAGCCCGTAGCCGTATCCAGAGGTGCGTCCCAGCCTCTCGGGAGACACGATGTCGGGCAGGTATGCGTTGTAGAAGACGTTCGCGCTCTCAAAGCCGACGTTGGCGATCACGAAGACCAGGAAGGCCGCCACGATCATGCCGGGCTCCAGCGTCGTCATCAATCCCACCCCCGCCAGGCACATGGCCACATAAGCGGCGAAAAAACGCTTGCGCGCCCCGCTCCGGTCCGCAATCGCTCCCAGGAGCGGCGAGGTCAGCGCCACGATGAGCGCCGAAGCGGCCACCGCCCGTCCCCACCACAGCTCCCCCACGCCGTCTGCACTCCCCACGATCGTCCCCACGTAGTAGATCTGGAAGACTGTCGCGGTGATGACCGCCGGGTAGATCGAGTTTGCGAAGTCGTATAGAATCCACGACCGGACGGCGCGCTTGCTGCGGCCCGGTGCGCCCTCGCTGCCGCTCTCCCGCCCGGCCCGGTGCACTATCCCTCCCGAGCCCTGACGATCCCCATCCCAACGCCCGTGCCGACGCCGAGGCCCAGGAGGAGGGCAGCCCCGGTTCCGACCCATGGCAGCACGGCCACAATGGGGGCGGCCGCGATCGAAGTAGCGGCTCCTGTCAACAGCGCCATGCCGCCCGCCGACTTCTCCGCAACCTTGGTGTAGCGTAGCTTGCGGCCTACGAAGTCCTTCGACTTCATATGCCCGAAGAGGCCCGCGACGCCTGCGGCCAACAGCCCTAGCGTCTCCATCATTGCACCTTCCTTTCGTGTGGCAAGTCCATGGCGATGAACGAGTGGTGGACGATCACGAGTCGCGCCCGAGCCCGGCCCAAGCTCGGTTCACCTGCGTCGAAACGTCCTGCAGCGCAAAGAGCGACGCCTCGTCGAGCTTGTCGCTGATCGCCTGTCCGAGCAGGCGCCGCAGGAAGCGCAGCGGCTCCATGAAGTCTACATCCATGAGGGGGGGAGAACCGTAGTTGAAGTTCTCCAGGATCCGAAAGGCCAAGTAGGTGTCGTCAAGGAGGCCAGCGAGCCCCTGGGTCATCTCCGGAATCAGGTCGACCGGGTTCACGAAGTACCGCGCCGCGTGCTCCAGCACTGGGAGCACGACCACCTCCAACTGGCGCTCTTCGGCCGCCTGGGCCGCGCACGCCAGTACGACCGGCGCCATCTCCACGACCTCCACGGCGACCGCCGCCGCCTCGGCCACCTCCTCGTCGGACGAGGACGGAGAGACGCGCCGGACGAACTCCTCGAGCTTGCCCTCGTCGCGCTCCTTGGCGCTGGCAATTACGGCCTGGATGTCTTCCAGTACGGTCTGAACGTCATCGAGTTTCATCGCGGCTCTCCCCAGCTGGGCAGCCCGTGGACAAAGGTCCGGCGAGATTACTCACGGACCGCCAGGTAGAGTACCACCCCGCCACCGCCTCCGCCCGCAGCCACGTCCAGGCGACCGTCGCCATTCAGATCTGCCAGCGCCGGCGCCACGTACGTCGGCAACTCGATGGCGATGGGATGCGACTCGACGAAGCTCGGCACCTCCATGGAGCCCTCGTTGAGGAAGATCCTGAGACCTGAGAGCTCCGATCCGACCGCAAGGTCGAGGTCGCCGTCGCCATCCACATCCACGAGTGCGGGCGCGCTCCTGCGCCCGACGTCGATGTCGCTGAATTCGTCGGAGACGAGCTCGAATGAAGGGCTCTCGACGGTGCCAACGTTGCGGTAGTAGTTGAGGGCCCCCGAGGACTCGCCGACGATCAGATCGAGATCGCCGTCGCCGTCGAGGTCGCCGAGAGTGGGCGTGGTGTTGCGACCCCGCGTGAGGGTGATCGCCACCGAGTCGACGAGCGTCCAGCGCCGCCTAGCCCCACCCTTGCCCCCCGGATCGTCGTTGCGGTAGTAGGCGACCCGGTCGCGCCACTGCCCAAGGAGCATGTCGGGATCGCCATCCCCGTCCAGATCGCCGAATGCGGGGGCCAAGTTGTAGGCGCGCCCAATTCCCTCGACGCTGCCGCGCGCCCTGAACAACGGGCGGGAGGAGGTGCCCTCGTTCTCGAACAAATGGAGCGCCCCGCGCTCGGAGTCGTCAGGCTCGATCTTGCCGCCGACGAACAGGTCAAGATCGCCGTCGCCATCCACATCCACGAACGCCGGGATCGACTCGTCCCCCACGTCTAGAGTGCGCACAAGGCGGGCGGTGACGTGCTCGAAATCGCCGTCCACCCCCTGCTCGAAGTAGTGCAGGTTATCGACCGAGGTGCGCGACGGCAGAAAGGCACCGCCGAGGACACCCATCACGAGATCGGGATCGCCGTCGCCGTCCAGGTCGCCGAGCGCGGGGGCGTTGTAGCCACTGGTGGCCACCGGATCGCCCGGGGGGAAGGGCACGGGCGTCCCCCTCAGGATCGGTCGACCGCACTCCCCCGAGGTGTTCTCGATCAGCAGCAGCCCGGCCTCGAAGAAGTCGCCCCAGAGCAGATCGTAGTCACCATCCCGGTCGATGTCGCCCAGCGCCATCGTGTTGGCGCCGTGTCGCATCCCCTGGAAGGCCGCCACGATCTCGATGTCCTCGAAGAAGTCGGTGACGTGGCGGAAGCGGGGAACTCCCCACTCGTCGCTGCCGTCGGCCTCGTAGCGCGTGATCGTCCCCGTCAGACGCCCGATCAGCAGATCGAGCCGTCCGTCGCAGTCGATGTCGGCCGCGTTCGGGATGTTCTGGCGGTCCGAGAAGATGGGCTCGCCCGCGACGTCCCTAAGAGTGTCGGCCGCCAGCACGTAGCGCGGGGGGCCGGTGCCGCCGTCGTTGCGGTAGTAGCGGACGTAGCTGTACGGCTCCTCGGCCAGCAGGTCGAGGTCGCCGTCGAGGTCCACGTCAACAAAGCGGAACCACTCGCCGACCGTCAGCTCCTCGTAGTGGTCGGTGATCCAGCGGTAGCCGCCGTCGTCGTTCCGAAAGAGCATCACGCGGTCGGCTCTCTCCTGCAGGAAGAGGTCGAGATCACCGTCGCCATCCGCGTCCGCGAGCTGAGGGCGTGGGAGATTGAGTCCGCCCAGGAAGGGATGGTCCACCGGTGCACCGCCCGGATCGCGCATCTCAATCCCGTCGGATCCGTTGACTACCCGGTGCCACCTGCCGCCGTCGAACGCCTGCGCAGAGGCGCACCCCACCAGAAGCGGTGCCACGATGAGAATGGGCAGTCCCGGGCGACGCTGCCTCATCCGCCCGCCGGACCGATCGATATGCCCGCCGGGTACGCTCCGACCTCGATCGTCCGCACCACCTCGAAGGTGCGGGTGTCGATCTTCACCACGGTTCCCACCTCCGAGTTGTCCGCGACCTTCTGGAGTGGCTCGTACCTCCCCGAGAGGTTGCGATTGGAGACAAAGAGGTAGCGCCCGTCGGCCGTCACCGCGCTACCGTGAGGCTCCACGATCCCGGGGTCGGTCAGGCGGCGCTCAACAGTCCAGCCCTGGGTCTCCACCACGACCACGGCGTCGTCGTCCTTGGCACCGAAGTAGACCCGGTCGCCCGTCGGGGAGAAGACGGGGTGCCAGGGCTGCCTGCCCACATCTACCTCCGCGACGAGCCCCGCCGATGGATCGGCCGCGTCGAAGACCAGGAGCTTGCCGGTGATCTGGGCCGTCGCCACCAGGTGTCGACGGTCCGGCGAGAGCGCAAACTGGACGAGCGTGTGGGGCGGCCCGGCCACATCAACCAACTCGATCTCCTCCGCGCCGCCGAGCACCCCGAAGCGGTTCTCGACCAGCGAGGCCGAGAAGACCCGCCCCGACTCCGAATCGACCGCCAGCGCATGCGGCCTCGGAAAGAAGACGTCCAGCTCGACGATCTCCATCTCGGCCGGGTCGACCACCCCGATCCGCTGCGGCGGGTTGACCGCCATCATCGACCGTCCCACATAGAGCATCCCGGTGGCCCGATCCGGCGCGAGCAGCCCTGGCGTCTCGAACTCCGCCCGCCCGACGAGCTCGTTGTCGGCGTTGAAGCGCAGCACATGCCCCCCACCGATCAGCGATACGTACCAGTGGCCCCCGTCGGCGTCCACCGCCGTGTGGTGCGGTCTGGAGTTGGAGTCGAAGCCCAGCTCCGTCATCTCAACGGTCGCCACCACCTCCCCCGACTCCGCGTCGATCACCGACACGCTCGCCGAGGACTGGTTCGCCACGTAGACGCGCTCGGATGGCGACTCCTCCGTGCCGATCGCACCGGCCTCCTGCGCCTCCAGCGCGGATGTCCCGATCCAGGGGAAAGCCACACAGGCGGCCATCCTCGCGACTGCTCGCATCTTCATCTTCGCTACTCCCGGTGTGGATCCAGTTGCAGGCTGCTAACCATCGCGCCCCCGGGCGTTCCAGGCGTCGTCCAGGAGCTGGCACGCCACCTGGAGGTCCTCTACTACCCTGTTCATCCGGCGGCGCAGACCGGTCACCACGTGCCAGAAGCGGTCGGGATCGTCCTCGAGCAGCCCCTCCAGATCCGGGACTCGCGCCAGCGTGGGGATCAGGGGCCTCTCCAGGGCGGGGCCGTGCTCGAAGCGGGGCCTCTCCGCGTACCCGAGACGCACCAGGGCGCGGCCAGTTCCCACCAGGGACCTGTTCGCGACCGTGGGCGCGACCTTGCCGTCCTCGATGCCCTCGTAGAGGCGGTCAAGCCGCCTGACGAGGCCGTTGAAGGTGGTCCGCAGGGGGGCCAGGTTGAACTTCTTGCCGAGCTGACGCGAGATCGTCGCCTCGTTGCCGGCGAGCGCCTCGTCCAGCTCGGCCGCAGTGCGACGGAAATCCAGCGGCAGCACCTCGTCGTTCAGGAGCCGGGAGACCAGCGTCAGGTAGACGCGAAGATCGCGCTCCAGACTCGACCGGTCGGCGACCTTCAGCCGGTCGGCCTCGGTGCGCCACGCGATGTTCCCGCCACAGCCTCCGACCGGATAGTAGCCGAGCCTCTCGCGCTCCTCGCTCGGGATCTTCGAGAGCGTCTTTAGGAGCGAGGTGACTCCGAGCTCGTTGAAGGAGCAGTCGCCGGCGCGCGGCGGTCTGCCCCCCGTCGGCTCCGCCTCCGTCACCGACGCGATCGCAGCACGGCAGATATCCTCCGCCTCGGCCATCCAGACCACGTCGTCGTAGTCGGTGGCACCCAGGCATCCAGGCGACTCGACGTTGACCGCCGCCACACAGTTGCGGGCGATCTCCAGCGCGAAGTTGTCGGCGTACCACGCCGACCCCGCGAAGCTCCCGGTCAGTGTGCCAGGCCACCAGGCGATCCTAAGCGAGCGGCGCATCTCGCCCTGACGTTCGTGGAAGAGCCGGGCCAGCTCGAGCATCGTCGCGTTGCCGACCGCGTTGCTCCCGATCCCGATGTCCCACGAATCGTAGTGCCCGTGGACGAGCACGAAGTCCTTCCTCAGCCCATCGATCCTGGCCACTGGCACGGGACAGTCGTACCAGCCCTCGTCGAGCTCGGCGTGAACCACCACCTCGTCCAGACCATCCGCGACGGCCTCCAGGAGCAAATCGCCGCCCCGGCGGTCGATCGACACGACGGGAGTCTTCGGCTTCATCCCCATCTGGGACTCCCCCGGCGATCCCCAGATCGGGCTGCACGCGGACCAGTGAATGCGGCTCCCCGGATTCACATAGAGCTGGGCGATCGCCCCGGCGGCCTCCAGACGCGCGACCAAGCTGGGCTCCGGGTAGCCCTCGGCGATGACGATCTTCCCAGCCCACTCGTACGGCACCGCCTGCCGCGCCGACCCCGCTTCTGCGCCCTCGTCGCCATCGCCGTCGGCGTCGGCCTTCAGGGGCAGTTGCATCGGTGCCCCGGATACGCCCTTGCCGGGTGTGGAGACCGAGAAGGAGGCGGCTTTGCCTTCGATGCGCTCTTCGCCGAAGGCGACCGAGGCGCTCCGGGGCAACGAGAGGTGCAGCTCCGCCTCGTGCACGTCGTGCGGGATCTCCAGCGACTCGAGCCTTGAGGAGATGAAGTGAGCCGCGGCCCGCTCGTCGAGAGACCCGGACTCCCGCGAGAGCACCGAGAAGCGCTGAATCAGACTCCACCCTAGGTCGAAGGATGGATCAACAAGAGTTTCGGCTAGGCCGACGCCGTCTGGCAGGGTGCGAGAGGCGGAGGACACGGGCATCTCTTAAGTATAACGGGCAGCACAATACCCCAGCCGCGACAGCTCCGCAGACTGCCCGGATACACCTTCTGAAGGCTACTGTCCTTCGGAGTCCCCTTCCGAGTCGTCGTCCTTCTCGCCGAGCCCCTTCAGCACCGCCAGGATGTCCTCGTTGGAGGGCCGCACCCGATAGTCCGTCTCGACGAAGCGGTACCTGACCACTCCCTCCATGTCGATCACGTAGGTGGCCGGGTGGGGAAAGGGGCGCTTCGGGGGCGACCCCTCGTTGAAGAGACCGTAGCGGTCGATGACTGCGTGGTCGGGGTCGGAGAGCATGACGAAGCGCGGTGCCTTGCCGTCCTCCTCCGAGATTCGCTCGACCATCCTGTCCATCCCCTCCCGGTCGTCCACCGACACGGTGACGATCTCGGTACGGTCACCCACTCCCTCCGGCAGTAGCTCTCTCAGCTCCCCGAGCTGACCGGCGCAGTAGGGTCACCAGTGGCCGCGGTAGAAGACGAGGACGACATCCTTGACGCCCCGATACCCGGACAGGTCGACCGCCTCGCCGTCGTAGTCCAAAAGGGTGAAGTTGGGCGCCTCGTCCCCCATAGCCACCCGCTCCAGCTCTGCGCGGGGGAGATCGTGGCCGTCGGCGGGACCAAGCGTCTGCGCCTGAGCGGCCGAGTGAGCGAGCCCAAGTGCGCAGAGGACGAAGAGCGTGGCGACTCCTGCGCGGGATCTGATTGCTGTTCTCATTGGACGACTCCGCTGCCTGCGGGAACACGGGGACGGTAGATTGGTAGCATAACAACAACGGCCTCGGCCGCGCCATACGCGGCCCCGCCAAACCCACCACCGTCCACCGGGGAGATGGAGCGCCCAGCACGATGAGAATACAGCTTGCCGCCGCGGCCTCCGCGATCCTCGCGGTCGGATGTGCCCCCATCATCTTCGCCGACTCGGAGCTCGTCGCCCAGGAGCGCGACTTCCTGCTCTCCACGCCCAGGGCCTCGATCTCGCTACGGGCCGGCGTGTCGGTGCCACGAGCCGAAGGGGGCCGTCCGAGTCTCTGGGACTTCGCCCGCGAGCACTTTACCGTCGAGACCGGCGACCTGACGGGGGCCTACCTCCTGGGAGAGATCGGGGTCCGCGCCTCCCGGCACATGGACCTTGTGCTCGCGGTGGGGTACACCTCGTCGGCGGTTCGGTCCGAGTACCGCCGCTGGGTCGATACCGACGACCTGCCGATCGAGCAGACCACCGAGTTCACCACGACGCCGGTCACCGTCGGAATCAGGTACTACCCGCTGCCTCGGGGTCGTCAGGTCGGAAGCTACGCGTGGATCCCGAGCGCGGTCGGCCCATTCGTGGGGATAGCGGGGGGGGTCGTCCGGTACCGCTTCGAGCAGGACGGCGACTTCGTCGACTACGAGACACACGACATATTTTCCGACAACCTCCGATCGGTCAAGGCAAGCCCCACCCTCCACCTCTTCGCCGGGCTCGACGCAAGTGTCAACACCCGGGTGCTCTTCACGACCGAGGTCCGCTACGGCTTTGGCAGCGCGCCGCTCGACGACCGCTCCTTCGCGGGCTTCTCCGACCTCGACCTAGCGGGGCTGCACCTGAGCTGCGGGCTTACCTTCAGGTTGTAGCGACACACCAACTCTACGGGGGGCAATTCATGAATTGGCAGATGGGAAAGGCGGCTACAGGGGTCGGCCTGACGGTGGCGCTTCTGCTGCCGCCACTCGTTGGCGTCGCCCAGGAAGAGGCTAGGGGCGCTTGGGGTGCCTACCTGGGGTGCTGGAGTTCGCAGGCGGCGGGCGAGGAGGAGGGCAACCTCTGCTTCGTGGCCGACGGCGCGGATGTCAAGATGCTGACGATCGTTGACGGGACTGTCCTGCACCGTGAGGCGCTCATCGCCGACGGCGTGAGGCACGACGTCGTCCGAAACGGCTGCCGAGGCACCGAGTCGAACCTCTTTTCGGACGACGGGAGGCGCCTCTACACGAGCTCCGAGGTCGCGTGCGCGGGCGAGCCACTCCGCCGTAGCACGGGAGTCATCTCGATGATCGGCACCAACCAGTGGATCGACGTGAGGGCGATCGAGGCTAACGGGGTCGCCACCCCATGGTCGCGCCGCTACGAGCGCACCGGCTACGGACCGTTGGTCGAGGCGGGGCTGTTGGCAGAGGAGACAGCCCGGCTCTTCGGCCCCGGGGTCGTCGCTATCCCCCGAGAGCGCGGCGTCACCGTGGACGAGATCCTCGACGCCATGGACAACGTGGACGCCGTGGCGGTGCAGGGCTGGCTCGCCGAAGCGGGGGAGCGGGTTGTGGATCTCGACGCGGAGGGCCTCCTGCGCATGGAGGAGGCGGGCGCCCCGGTTGCTGTGATTGACATCGCCGTGGCCGTCACCTTCCCGGAGCACTTCGCCCTACGGGACGACCGGCGAGACCGTGGAGGAATCCGTCACGGCTATTGGGACGGGTGGCGTGCGCCCTACCGCCGCTACTCCTACTACTACGGCCCCTGGGGCTACCAGCGCTACGGCTACTGGGGCGGCTACGGCGGATACTACGCGCCGGTCGTCGTCACCGTGGCGCCGAACACCGACCGGGCGAAAGGCGGCCGGGTCGTCGCGGGGAAGGGGTATCGCGCCCCCGGGGGCGCGGCAGCCAGCAGTGGTGGCAAGCAGGTGCGCCGTGCGCCGACTAGCGACAGCGACTCGGGCTCCAAGTCCGGCTCTAGACGAGGGAGCACGGGGCGGAAGGCCAAGCCGCGCGGCGGATAGTAGCTGTCGCAGCTCGCCAGCCGTCGAGGCGCTGCATCAGCAGTCCGTGGATAATCTCGCGCGAGCACCGAGAGGCGCGCTGCGGACCGCAGGGGCTGGTAGCAGCGCTACCGGCCCGATGAGGAACGCAGCGCGAAGCCACGGATTACCTTCCTCACTCTGGGACCCACAATAGGAGGGGTCATGCTCATGAAGACCGCAACCGCCATCCCGCAGGCCGCGCGCGGCATCCAGCGCCCGCCCTTCAGGGTGGCAGACCTCTCGCTCGCCGAATGGGGGCGAAACGAGATCCGCCTCGCGGAGCACGAGATGCCGGGGCTGATGGCGATCCGGGGCGAGTTCGTGCAGAGCAAGCCGCTGGCAGGGGCTCGCATCATGGGGTCGCTGCACATGACGGTGCAGACTGCCGTCCTCATCGAGACGCTAGTCGATCTCGGGGCGTCGGTGCGCTGGGCGTCGTGCAACATCTTCTCGACCCAGGACCACGCGGCCGCAGCGGTGGTGGTCGGGCCGGACGGCGCTCAGGATCGGCCTCGCGGCCCCGCAGTCTTCGCCTGGAAGGGCGAGACGCTCGACGAGTACTGGTGGTGCACCGAGCAGGCGCTCGTCTGGCCGGACGATCGCGGACCCACTCTGCTACTGGACGACGGAGGCGACGCGACGCTCCTGGTGCACAAGGGGGCCCAGTTCGAGCGGCTCGGACGGATCCCCGACTTCGACCCGGGATCGGATAGCGAGGAGTGGGGTGTGATCCTGGATCTCCTTCGGGAGCACCAACGGATCGACCCGGAGCGCTGGCGGCGCACCGCGGCCGAGATCCGGGGCGTCTCCGAGGAGACCACGACCGGCGTCCACCGCCTCTACGAGATGGCCCGCCAGCGCGCCCTGCTCTTCCCCGCGATCAACGTCAACGACTCGGTCACCAAGTCCAAGTTCGACAACATCTACGGCTGCCGACACTCGGTGATCGACGGCCTCAACCGCGCCTCCGACGTGATGCTCTCGGCGAAGACCGCCGTCGTGATGGGGTACGGCGAGGTCGGCAAGGGGTGCGCACAGGCGCTCAGGGGGCAGGGCGCACGGGTGATCATCGCCGAGATCGACCCGATCTGTGCGCTGCAGGCCGCCATGGAGGGCTTCCAAGTGGCGCGTCTCGACGACGTGGTGGGGAGCGCCGACATCTTCATCACCGCGACGGGTAACCGCGACGTGGTGACGATCGACCACATGCGCCGCATGAAGAACAAGGCGATCGTCGGCAACATCGGCCACTTCGACAACGAGATCGACATGGCCGGGCTGGAGGCGTCCGAGGCGTCGCGCAGGACGATCAAGCCGCAGTTCGACGAGTGGACCTTCCCGGACGGGAGGAGCATTCTGGTGCTCGCCGAGGGGCGGCTGATGAACCTGGGTTGCGCGACGGGGCATCCTAGCTTCGTCATGTCGGCGAGCTTCTCGAACCAGGTGCTGGCGCAGATGGAGCTCCACCAGCGGGCGGAGGGGTACGAGCTGGGCGTGCACACGCTGCCCAAGTTGCTCGACGAGAAGGTGGCGCGACTGCACCTCGAACATGTGGGGGCTAGGCTGACGGAGCTGACGCCGGATCAGGCAGAGTACATCAACGTGCCTGTCGCGGGTCCCTTCAAGCCGGAAGGCTACCGGTACTAGTAGCGTCCCGGCGCACCGCCGCTCTCGGCGTTCGCGCGAGATTGTCCGCGCAGTGCGGTGCATCCTCTGGAACAAGGCAAACGGGGCCCGGACCCTACGCCCGGACCCCGCTTCTCCCACTCGGTGTGCGGGGCGATCCCCGCGGCTACGCCAGCTCGGCGTCTCCCCTCGCGATCTCCTTTGTGGAGAACTCGATCTTCCTGCTCACCGCCTCGTCGGCCTTCGGCAGGCGGACGGTCAGGAGGCCGTGGTCGAAGTCGGCCGTGATTCCGTCGGCGCACACGGTGCGCGACAGAGTGAAGGAGCGGCGGAAGGTGCCGAAGGACCGCTCCACGAGGTGATACTTGCCCTCGGCGTCGTGCTCCTCGCGCCCATCGCGCTTGTCGCCCGAGATGGTCAGGACGTTGTTCTCGAGGGTGATCTCGACCAGATCCTCCGTCATCCCCGGAAGCTCGGCCGTGAGGAGAATCTCCCGGTCCCTCTCCTCGACGCTCACCGGGGGCACCCAGTTGGCACCGTAGGTGAGGTTCCTCATCCCCGAGTCGCCGAAGAGGCGATTCATCCGGTTGGCCAGCACGTCGAGGTCGGCCCAGTGACCGATGCGGCTACCATGCTTGGTCAGTGACATTGCTTTGCTCCTTGTCCAGAAAGCGAGTGTGGCTTGACTATGCGCCCCTACGGGCAAGCGCCCACGATGATCGCACGGTCCGTGCCAGCTCGAAGTCGGCCATATTGGCATACTCCTAAGGGCGGCAGCGCGCTTGGCGTCCGCAGGCATTTGTGGTCTGCCACTTTGGCAGAGGTCAGGGTCACGAGTGGTCGTTTGGCGCACGGCGACGCTGCCGCGCCAGCCCTCCGTCCTTGCATCCCAGCCGGGCCGGGGTCAACTTGAGGATCGAATCGCGAAGCTGCGGACACGGACATTGTAAGGCATGGATTACATATTGTACACCGTACATTACACTCTGGGCAGGCAAGCGAAGCGGTCCAGTGGAGATGCAGCGCCACTCGGATGCCTTGGGCGGCTCGTCCACGGGCTGCTAGCGGCTACTGTGCGTTCACCGAAGACCGGGGCGGCAAGGGTGCAGGGGTGGTGCGGGTTTCGAGCAGCGTTGGTGATCGCGATCTCGGCTGGCAGCGCCCTACCGGCCCTTGGCACCGCGCAGAGCCCCGTCCCGGGGGGGACGGCAGCTTCCTTGGGCCAGGCAATCGCGGAGGCCGCGCGAAGCCCACTCCGCCCAGGGGGCCAGGCGGTGGGCTACGACGGAACCCCAGTGCGAATCCCCATCGGCGGCGCTCGGCTCGATCTGCCCCCGACCAGTCTGGCGGGCGACCTGGCCGCTCCAGCCACCGACACGATCGCGCCGGGTGTCGTCGGCTTCACCCTCATCGGTTCGATGGTCAGCTACTTCGCCACCGCCTACACCCTAAAGGACGCCTGCGGCTTCGAGAGCCTGCACATGGCACCGGCATGCTGGGCGGCACCGCTGTTCCCCTGGGGGCTCGTGGGGGCGCCGGCGGCGAGTGCCGGGTACGGAGGCAAGGCCTTCCGGGCGTCGGGATACGGAACGCTCGCCGGGGTTGCCGCCTTCTTCATCACCCAGTGGAAAAGATGGATGAACGCCTACGGGTCCTCGCTCGTCAGCGGCTTCCTCCACTTCGTCGTCACCCAGACGTTCCTCCGCTAGCCGTAGCTAACGGGATCCGGTTGAACCAGGGGCGGGTGCGCTCCAACTGGGCCGCAAGGCGCAGCAGGGTGGCCTCGTCGCCGACTGGGGCGGCGAGCTGCACCCCAACCGGCAGTCCCTCGGCACTCCAGTGCAGCGGAACCGACATCGCCGGCTGACCGCTCACATTGAAGAGCGGCGACCAGGGGGTGAAGTCGAAGGCGCTCTCGGCGATGCGCTCTATGAGGCCCGTCCGCTGGACGAGGCGCCCAGACCCGATCGTACCTAGCACCTGGAGGAGGAGCCGCTCCGCCCGCTGGGGGCCAAGGGCGCCGATGCGGGGCGGAGGAGACGCGACGGAGGGGCCGAGGAGGAGCTCCGACGGGCCCAGGAAGCCCGCGATCTCGTACCCGTGGCGATCCAGAGCGCGGAGCGAGTCGGCGTACTCGCGGGCCGAGACGGCGCTCGCCAGGAGAGTCAGGCATCGGGTGAGCGGCTCTAGTTCTCCCCGCCGGGGCCGCCTCCCGACCCACTCGGCCAGCTGCGCAACCTCGGCCCCCAGCTCTCCGATTACCACCCGCATGAAGGCCATCCCAAAGGAGGTACGGTCCACCTGTGGCCATTCCTCCACGACCTCGTGGCCCAGCTCCTCCAGAAGCGCGCGCGCGCGCGCCACCGCCTCGACGCACTCGGGGTGCACCGTGTCGCCCAGCGTCGGCTCGGTCGTCCAGTAGATGCGGAGCCGCTTCGGATCGCGCTCGATCTCGCGCAGATAGGGTCTCTTGGGCCGCTGAATGCGGTACCGCGCCCCCCGGTCCGGGCCGTGGGTGGCGTCGAGCATCGCCGCGCTGTCCCGCACCGAGCGCGTGAGCACGTGTTCGATTGCGGCACCGCGCCATGACGCCCCCCACCTGCTGCGCGCCGGGACGCGCCCCCTCGTCGGCTTCAGCCCGAATAGCCCGCAACACGAAGCCGGAATGCGAATCGAGCCAGCACCGTCGCCCGCGCCCGCAATCGGGACGATGCCCGCAGCCACCGCAGCAGCCGCCCCACCGCTCGAGCCACCCGGCGTGCGATCCAGATCCCAGGGATTGCGGCAGGGGCCCCAGCGCAGAGGCTCGGTGCAAGGAAGCAGGCCGAACTCGGGCACGTTGGTCTTGCCGAGCACGCTGACACCAGTCGCACGAACCCGCCGTGCGAGCTCGGTGTCGCTCTCGGCGACGGTCCCTTTCAGGAAGCGACTGCCCTGGGAGGTGGGGTGTCCGGCGTAGTTGCTCATCAGGTCCTTGGCCAGGAAGGGCACTCCCGCGAACACGCCCTCCGGACGCGTCCGAGCCACGGCCGCCATAGCCTCGCCGTCCATGCGGTGGACGACCGCGTTGATCAGCGGGTTGACCCGCTCGATCCGCTCGACGGCTAGCTCGGCGATCTCCCTTGCCGTGACCTCGCCGGAGTCGTGGAGCGCCGCGAGCGCCACGGCGTCAAGTTGGACGTATTCGTCGTGTGTCATCTGCCTGTAGCCGTATTTCGGCCCACCTGCCGACCACTGCAACGTGCACGGCAAGGGAGGCCAGCAGTCCGCGGATAATCTCGCTCGAGCACCGAGAGGGGCGAAGCGCTGAGCTGGCAACGCGCTTCGCGGGGCGCATGGCGGAGCCATTCGCCCAAGAAGCAACGCAGAGCGAAACCACGGGTACAGATAATGTAAATCATGAGTTACATATTGTAAAGTGTACATTACACCTTGGGCAGGCAAGCGCAGCAACCCAGCACGGATGCAGCGCGCCTCGAATACCGTGGGAGGTTTGTCCACGCTATCTTTGGGCCCCGTGCGCCGCCACGCCCCGCGAGCGGTGCCGTCACCCACCCTTACGATTGACCCCCATGATCATATGAGCGACGTAGGCAAGATCGGTTCAACCGCATTCGTGATCGCCGCCATTCGTGCCAACGAGCCAAACCAGGCGGTCCGCCTCTTCAACGACCCCTACGCCCGCTGGTTCGCATCGGAACCCGCCGTTGCCGCGACCAAGGCGCTCGACGCCGCGTTCCCCCCGGCTACCACCATGGTCCGCTTCCGCACCCGCTTCTTCAACGAGTACGTGGAGCGCGGGATCGAGAACGGGGCACGCCAGGTGGTGCTCCTAGGAGGCGGCTTCGACATGCGCGCCCACATCCTCGCCGACGAGAGCGTCATCTTCTTCGAGGTCGACCAGGCACTGGTAGTCGACTTCAAGCGTTCCGTCCTCGGCGCCCACGGTCTGGAGCAGCCGCCGTCGGTGCCGCACAACTACCTGGAGGTCGATCTGCCCGCCGAGCTGGCCGGGGTAGGGCTGGAGCTCGACGCACCCACGCTCGTAGTGTGGGAGGGGAACACGATGTATCTGCCGGTCGGAGAGGTGATGCCCTTCCTCGGTCGGTTGGCGAGCGCGCTCCCGAGGATGAGCATCGCCTTCGACTACATGGCGGCCGACCTGCAGAATCGCGACCGGTTGGAGGAGGCCGATGTACGCAGGCTCGAGGGCGTCGAGGCCGCGATGCGCGCCTCCTTCCCGACGGGATTCCCCGACCTCTCGGTATTCGAGGAGCATACGCTGCTACGGGTGGCCGAGTCGGGGCACTTCTTCCGCCTGGGGCACCGCTACGGCCTCGGCGATATGGTGGACGACTACCCGGAGGACTGGCGCGAGACGCTCAAGCTCTATGGGTATTGCGTGCTAACGAGCACGTGACGGCCCCCCCGGGGGCGTAAGGAGTTACTCGGCATCAGCGTTTCGCGCTACGGCAGATCATCGGGCGGGCGGCATTCGTCCTAACGTCTACGGGAAGGGGAGATCCGACATGCGGAGGTCAAGCGCGTATATCGGCAGCAACGGTTGTAGGCTGGTACTGGTTCGCCGCCTTGGCGCGACGATCCTCTGCGCTTCAGCGGCACCAACGGCCGGGCTGGCCCAGACGGAGCTCAATCTGCTCTACGGCAAGCAAAGCAATCCGTTCGCGGAAACGTCGAGTTGGACCACGGTGCTTACCGTGCAGCACTACGAGCAGTGGAGCCACGGCGACCTATTCCTCTTCATCGACCTAGCCGACGACGCCGACCTCGACGGCCACAACGACGACGACGCATACGGCGAGTTCTTCGCCAACTTTAGCCTGGGCAAGGTCTTGGGGACCGATCTGGGATTCGGCCCGATCCTGGACTTCGGAGTGGTGGCGGGCGCCTCGTTCGGTGCCGACTCAGACCTGCGACAGTGGCTGCCCAGCCTTCGCGCCGCTTGGCGGTTGCCCGGGTTCGCCTTCCTGACCACGGATGTCGCGCTGGCCATCGACGGGGGCGGCGGGCTCGCCGGGGGCGGACTCCCCGAGCGCGACGACCACCTCATCACCTCCGTCGTCTGGCTGCTGCCCTTCGCCGTCGCAGGCCAGTCGTTCTCCTTCGCCGGCTTCGCGGAGCACCAGTCGGCAACGACCGACGAGAACGGCAAGGAGATCCCCTTCGCGTTGTTCAGTCAGCCCCAGCTCAGGTGGGACATCGGCGGAGAGAGCGGGCTGATGCTCGGGGTCGAGGGCCTGCTCTGGTTCAACAAGCTGGGCACGGAGAAGCACGAGGCGAACCCGCAACTGATGTTGGTGTGGGAGATGTAGGCGGAGTCCGGTCTCGACCCGGAGACTATCTTCGCGGACGGGTCCCGGTTCCGCCTCCTGCGCTCAGCGGGGCGGCCGCATCGCCGCAGCCGCCTCCCATCGGGCAACGGTCGCTCGCCAATCCTGCTCTTTCGGCCTGAGCGCTATCGCCTCGCGACCGTGGAGGACAGCCTCTTCCATGCGTCCCGATCGCGCTAGCGCCAGGGCGAGATTCAGGTGCGCACGGGCCAGCTCCGGTGCCCCCTCGATGGCGCTCTCGTACGCGCTGATCGCGCCGGTCAGGTCGCCCTCGCGCATGCGGATGTTGCCGATCTGCATGTGCGCCTGGCCCTCGTAGGGGTTCAGCGAGATCGCCCGCTCAAACTCCCCCAGCGCCCCGGCTGTGTCGCCGAGCTCCTTTCGGACCACGCCCAGAGCTACGAGCAGCGCTGGCTGGGCCGAGTCGATCTCGAGACTCTCCTCGAGGGCCCCAATGGCGGGGCCGTACTCCCTGCGGCCCCCACGGGCCGTTCCCAGCGCGAATGCCAGCGCCGGGTCGCCGGGCAGCACCAGCCGGGCGCCACCCAGCGCGCGCTCGGCACCCTCGTGGTCGCCGCGAGCATCCATATCTTGCGATAGGATTCCCAGTGCCGCAGCAAATCTGCGACGCGTTGCCAGGGGCTCCCGAAGGGCCCGCTTCAGGGCATCGCCCGAAGGATCGGCCACATACAACGCGGCCAGGGCAAGCGCCCGCAGGTCGGGATCGGGCGACTCTGCCATTCGCCGTATGCTCTCGGCCGCATGGCTGTCGAGAGCCGCGCCCGGCCGCACCCACCCCCTTAGGAAGACAAGCAGCCCCTGGACCTTGGCCTTGACCCCCGGCTCTTCGGGGTGCAGGAGCAGGCGTGCGGCCAGCGCCCTGCCGGTGGTCCTGCCGAGCGAGAGCAGGCCCTCCGTTACGGGCCCCAGAGGCTTGAGATCGCCCCACCACCTCTCAACCTGCAGTTGGTGCTCCGCCTCGCTCCGATCCGCGTGGCAGCCCTGGCAGGCACTCGTCAGCCCCAGCCTGTCGTCGAGCTCGGGGCGCGGCACCGGGATCGAGTGGTCGGAGCGCGCAAAGGGCACCTGGTCCCCTACCCCCGGGTGCTGCATGTAGGGCATGTGGCAACTGACGCAGCGTGCGCCGGCCGAGGAGGGCGGGTGGAAGGTGTGCGCCTCCGGATCCACCTCCTTCGAGGCGTGGCACTCGGTGCACTGGCGATCGTCGTTCACGCTGGCGAGCGGGGCGCGGTTGATGTCCCAGTAGCCGAGGCCGTGGGGCTCGTGACAGCTGACGCACGTCATCGCGCCGTCCACGTAGCACGCCGACGAGAGGTGCGTGCCCTGATACGCGAAGAAGGCAATCCTCCCGTCGGGCAGGTAGTTCGTTCCATCGACGAGCGCCAGCAGGTGGGAGGAATAGTCGGAGAGCCGCTCTCCAGGCACGTGCCCATCCTTGATCGTGGCCCCCAGCGCGTGGCACTGGAAGCAGACCTCGAGCGACTCCTCGACGCCGTCGGTGGCACGGCTGGCGAGACCGATGTCGGCGACCGCCACGGCCTGGCCGGAGGCTACTGCGGTCATCGTCTCGACGTGGCGGCGCGCGGGTCCGTGGCACGACTCGCAGTTGATTGCGAGCGTCGTCCACTCGGTTCGGTATCCCCGGCCGGGCTCCAGCCGCGTCGTGACCTGGCTACCGTGACAGCCCTGGCAGTTCACGAAGTTGGCCGCCGTCCCAATGACCCTGTACGGCGGCCAGTCGCCGCAGTCGGCGAGTGCCAGCTCTGTGGTGATGGGAACCCAACCCGCGTCGCGACGGCCGGTGGTGCTGCAGAACCAGCGATCCAGTTGGCGCGAGTAGTCGAATGGCATGAAACGCACCGTGCCGTCCAGCACCCGGGTCACGAAGCCCTGCGTGCCCCCACCCAGAAGGTGGCCGCCCCCGACCACCCCGTCGACCGTCAGCCGCCGCTCCGACCGCCCCTCCTGCCGAACCGCGAAGACATACCGGCTAGCGGAGTCCATCATCGGCACTACCGTGGCGTCGCTGAAGACGATCGGGGTGCCGTCGAAGGGGGCAATCACCGTCTCTGGGCTCGGCTCGCCCCCGGCGCGACCGTGCGTGGAGCTCGCCCACGCGGCGTACTTCTCCGCGTGGCAGCCCTGGCACGACTCGGCGCCAGCGAACTCGGCCCGTGCGGCCTCGATGTCCTTCTGGGGCTCTGCGTGGAGATCGCCGCGGGCATCTCCATCCCGGTCCCCGCAACCGACGACGAGTGCCGCAAGGAAGGCCGGTGCGAGCTGCCGACTCCTCATCCGGGGGAGGTGCCGTCGTGCGCCCAGGCAGGCCCCTGGCATCGGCAGAGGGCACGGATGTACGCCACCAGCTCCCTCTTCTCGGCGTCGGACAGCGACGGCCCGAAGGCCGGCATGCGGCGGCTCTTGCCCAGAATCCAGCCACCGGCGTGCACACCGTCGTAGAGGGTGTCGTCGGTTCGGAGCGACATTGCGGCGGAGTCGCTGTGATCGGTTGGGGGAACAGGCAGGTAGGGAGCGTTGAACCCGTCTCCCTTACCCGCCGGACCGTGGCAGGGAGCGCACCTTCCCCGGTAGAGCTCCGCACCGGGAGCGGCCTCCGGGGGGGTTGGCGAGGCCTGGTGCGCTAGTGCCTCGCCGCCACTCCACTTGCCGCCTCGGCGGAGCAGATACGAGGCGACGAGGTCGATGCGGTCGCTCCGCTCCAGCGAGGCGGGCATGATCGTACCGCTCGCGAGTGCCGCCGGATCGGTGATCACGCTCCTCAGATACTCGGGTCGAAGGCGCTCGGCGATCCCGTCCAGCCGGGGACCGATCCGCCCCCCGTCGTCGCCAAGCTGGTGGCAACCCAGACAGCTCCACTTCTCCACCAGCAGCGCCTCGGCCTTCCGCATCGCGAAGGGCGAGAGCTCGAGAGGTGTCCAGGGAGGCGGCGGAACTCCGTCGCGCCGCGCCGCCTGCTGGCCCAGCTCGCGCAGATGAGCGACAATGGCCGCAATCTCGTCGGGCGCCAGGGCAAAGTCCGGCATCTGTCCCCCCTCGCCGGGCCTGGGACCGGCGGGGCGCACCGTCGCCGGGTCGGCTAGGTAGCGCTCAATCCACTCCTCCCGTAGCCGAAGCGTGGCCGTAGCCAGCTCCGGCGCGACGCGACGCGGAGAGGCTTCGGCGTGAAGGTGGCAGCTTGCGCAGCCCAGTGCCTCGAAGAGCCCCCGCCCCTCCTCCCGGTCCGTCTCCGGGTGACGTTGCTGGGCGCTCCGAAGCGCATCGTCCACGCCTCGCATCTCCCGGTCGTTGGTGACGAAGAGCGCGAGCGCCAGCCGCTGGCGCTCGTCGAGGTCGAAGCTCGGCATCCTTGCGGGTGCGATGTCGGGCCGCACCGGACTGGGATCGGCGAGGTAGTGGAAGATGTAGGCCGGGGCGAGGATCGGGGTGCCTTCTCCGAAGGGAGGCGCCACCGCCCGGATCGCCTCGTCCTCGGCAACCCCCGTGTGGCAGGCGCCGCACCCCAGGGCGGCCACGAGCTGGGCGCCATCCCGAGCGGTGCCGCCCCCGGTTGCAGGAGCGCCCTGCCACCCGCCCGACCACCCCGCAACCCCGAGCGCGAAGGCCACGCCCAAGATCAGCCATCGCATCGGTGGCGGGTCCTTTCGGCTAGAGGGGTGGGTGGCATTCCAGGGCTGAGCAAGTCGCTCGGCACCCGGCAAAGATGCGCTGTGGCTGGGTCGAGCGCCACACCGATAGGGGTCGGGCGTCACCCGTGCACACTGAGGGCAAACTGTCAATCATGGATTACATAATGTAAATCATAGTTGCCATTGGAGGCGACTCGGGCGCTGGGTGGCGCAGTTGCCGGAGGCGTGAGGTCGCCCGAACAACCTCTACCCGAACGGATTGCGCGTCTTCAACTCGGGGAAGAGGGCGAAGTCGCGGTCCCGGGTCAGCACTTCCTCGATTCCGTGCGCCAGGCAGATTGCTGCCACGCGCGCGTCGTGCACGACCGGACCGCGCACGCGGGGCCGCTGGACGAGCCGCTCCAGGATGTCCATGAAGTCAACCGTCTCGCCGAGGAGCCGGTTCGTGGGCGAATCGATCCACGCCCGCAGTTGGCTCCACGCCTGGTCGGGAGTCGACTGGGCGCCCCGCCAGATCCGGCGGTTGGTGACGACGCTCAGAAACTCGTAGCAGCAGGGCCAGGGAATGGCCCAGGGCCGGTCGCCTCCGGCCAGCGCGGCAAGGAGGCGGCGAGCCTGCTCGTGTACCCGCGACTCACGGCGGTGGGCGTAGGCCAGCACATTCGTGTCGACCGCAATCACGCCTCTCCGTCCTCGGGATGCTCGTGGATGATTTCGGAGAGATCCTGCCAGGAGAAGGCCTCCAGCGGGTCGGCGTCCGTCGGGTCGCCGATGCTCAGGTCGGGGAGCCGGTAGGGCTCGGGGGAGGCGCCCCCGGCCAGCACGTCGCGGAGACCTTCCTCCACGACGGACCTCAGGGAACGGCCCCTCCGGCGCGCATGCCGCTTGGCGCGGGCGAGCAGCTCGTCGTGAATGTCGATCGTGGTCTTCATCGTCCCATACTACCCATATTACCGAATATGGTCAATATGGCTTATCGTCGCCATATCGTATGGGTGCCGCGCCCGCTCCTCCACCAGTTGGGTCAGCTCGTCAAGCGTCTCCCGGAAGTCGGCCATTTCCAACCCGCGAGTATCCCAGATACCCAGTGGAACGCCTTCTTTGCGGATGAGACGAGCGTTCTTGGTGACGGGCGTTCCGTGGCCCGTCGTGGCCATGTCGCCATGGAACACGCTGTTGATCAGCGTGCTCTTGCCGACTCCGGTACGGCCCGCGATGAGGACGTTGCAGGTGCCCAATCCCTTCAGGACCTCGTCGATCGCCTGACCGATCTCGTCGAGCGTGCGTTCAGGACCATTCATGTCGTGTACCTCCGGATCGCCGATCCCGGCGTCGAGGGGCACGGGAGACGTGGAACGCCTGGGAGCCGGGTCGCGGGAAGCAAACATGCCCGGATCTCGGTGGGCGGGCAACGGCGGCTGGCCGGTACCGTGGCCCGGCCGCCCCCCCTCCCCTATCTTCCCCGCAGTCGCCGGGGGCATCCTGCCGCGCGTGAATCACGCCCAGACGGGATTGAGACCGCACCCCAGAACCTGATCCGGCTTATACCGGCGTAGGAAGCGCGGCAGCGACGGGGACCGATCCCGCCTGCGGCCTGCCGCTTCCCTCCGGCGACCACGCCACGGCCGGGGAAGCCCATTCGCCATGATCAAGCCAGCCGCCCCTGCGACGCCGAGTGCGGAGATCGCGCCGACCGTCCCCCCAACCCCCGCCCCCTACCCCGACGCCTTCCCCAACTCTACCCGCGTCCACATGGACGGCCCCGCCGGCATCCGCGTCCCCATGCGCGAAATCTCCCTATCCGGCGGCGAGCCCCCGCTCCGCGTCTACGACACCAGCGGCCCGCCCGGCCACGATGTCCGCGAAGGCCTGCCCCCCCTCCGCGAACCCTGGATCGCTGCCCGCGACGTTCGCGTCACCGGCCGCTCCGCCCCCCTCACCCCCGGCAGGCGCGACGACCCCCTCGACCTCCCCCCCGCCCTCCGCCGCACCACCCGGCGCGGCAACGGCCCCGTCACCCAGATGCACTACGCGCGCCGCGGCGAGGTCACCCCCGAGATGGAGTTCATCGCGATCCGCGAGGGGCTCGACCCTAGCTTCGTGATGGGCGAGGTGGCGCGCGGGCGCGCGATAATCCCCGCCAACATTAACCACCCCGAGGTGGAGCCAATGATCATCGGGCGCGGCTTCAGGGTGAAGATCAACGCGAACATCGGGAACTCGGTGGTCGCGTCGTCGATCGACGAGGAGGTCGAGAAGCTGCGCTGGGCGACGCTCTGGGGCGCGGACACGGTCATGGACCTCTCCACCGGCAGGAACATCCACGCCACGCGCGAGTGGATCATCCGCAACTCGCCTGTGCCGATCGGCACCGTGCCGATCTACCAGGCGCTGGAGAAGGTCGGCGGCGTGCCCGAGGAGCTGACCTGGGAGGCCTACCGCGACACGATCGTCGAGCAGTGCGAGCAGGGGGTCGACTACTTCACCGTGCACGCGGGGGTGCTGCTGCGCTACGTGCCGCTGACGGCCGACCGGGTGACCGGGATCGTGAGCCGCGGAGGGTCGATCCTGGCCAAGTGGTGCATGGCCCATCACCGCGAGAACTTCCTCTACACCAACTTCCGCGAGCTCTGCGAGATCATGCGCGAGTACGACGTCTCCTTCTCGCTGGGCGACGGGCTGCGCCCTGGCTCGATCGCCGACGCCAACGACGAGGCCCAGTTCGCCGAGCTGAAGACCCAGGGCGAGCTGAACCGGATCGCCTGGGAGTACGATGTGCAGGTAATGAACGAGGGGCCCGGCCACATCCCGATGCACCTGATTCGGGAGAACATGGAGAAGCAGCTCGAGTGGTGCGACGAGGCGCCCTTCTACACCCTGGGGCCGCTAACGACCGACATCGCGCCCGGCTACGACCACATCACCAGCGCGATCGGCGCCGCAATGATCGGGTGGTACGGGACGGCCATGCTCTGCTACGTGACGCCGAAGGAGCACCTCGGGCTCCCCAACCGCGACGACGTGAAGGACGGGGTGATCGCGTACAAGATCGCGGCCCACGCGGCGGACCTCGCGCGCGGCCACCCCACCGCGCAGAGGTGGGACGACGCCATCTCGAAGGCGCGCTTCGAGTTCCGCTGGGAGGACCAGTTCAACTTGTCGCTCGATCCGGTCACCGCGCGCGAGTTCCACGACGAGACGCTGCCCGCCGAGGGGGCCAAGGTGGCGCACTTCTGCTCGATGTGCGGGCCGAAGTTCTGCTCGATGAAGATCAGCGACGATGTGCGCCGGTTCGCGCGGGAGCGGGGGGTGGAGGTGGAACAGGCGGTGGAGGAGGGGATGAGCGAGAAGGCGGAGGAGTTCCGCGAGGGCGGGAGTGAGCTGTACGTGGCGGCGGGAGCGGACGCCCAGCAGCCCGTGGGCAGACGTCCCATGGACTGCTAGCGGGCTACCTCTCGACCTGCACAGTCTTGACGTTTACGAACTCGCGGATCCCGAAGTCGCCCAGCTCGCGGCCGAAGCCGCTCTCCTTGATCCCTCCGAAGGGGAGGCGAGGGTCGGACTTCACGAAGTCGTTGACGAAGCAGGCGCCGGCTTCGACTGCGTTACGCGCGATGCGCTCCCCCCGCTCCAGATCCGAGGTGAAGACCGCGGCCCCGAGTCCGTACCGGCTGTCGTTGGCCAATCGGATCGCCTCTTCCTCGCTCTCGGCTACGCTGATGCAGGCGACCGGCCCGAAGGTCTCTTCGTCGTAGGCTGGCATGCCCGGGGCAACGTCCGTGAGCACCGTGGCCGGATAGTACCACCCGGGCACGTCGGGGACCTTGCCGCCCAGCCTCAGGCGGGCCCCGGCCGAGACGCTTCGCCGCACCTGCCCCGCCAGGTGGTCGCGCAGATCCTCCCGTGCGAGGGGACCGATGTCGGTCCTCTCGGCCATCGGGTCGCCTACACGCAGACCGGCCATCCGCGCCACTACCTGGTCGGCGAAGTCGTCGGCCACGCCCCGGTGGACGATCATGCGCTTGGCGGCGATGCAGCTCTGGCCGCCGTTGACGACGCGGCCGGTCACGCAGGCCTCGACCGTCCGGCCAAGGTCCGCGTCCTCGAGCACGATGTAGGGATCGCTGCCCCCTAGCTCGAGCACGCACGGCTTCACCGCCGCCCCGGCGATCGCCGCCACGCTGCGGCCTGCCCGAGTGCTTCCGGTCAGGGTGACGGCGCTCACTCGCCGGTCCCGGATTAGGGCACCGGTCTCGGCGACATCGACGAAGAGGTTCGCGAAGAGCCCTTCGGGAAGACCGCCCGCCGGGCCGAAGAGGCGCGCCAGCTCCAGGGCGCAGCCTGGCACGCTCGGGGCGTGCTTCAGCAGCACCCCGTTTCCCGCCACCAGCGCCGGAACGGCCGCCCGCACCACCTGCCAGAGAGGAAAGTTCCAAGGCATGATCGCAAGAACAAGTCCCAGCGGACGCAGGGTCACTAGGCTCCGCAAAGCCTCGGTTTCAACAACCCTATCGCGCAGGAACGACGCACCAAGATCGCCGTAGTACTCGCACGCAAGCGCGGACTTGTCGACCTCGGCAAGTGCCTCTCGGAGCGGCTTGCCCATCTCCATCGTGACGATCTCGGCGAGCTTCTGGCGATTGGCCCGGAAGAGCTGCGCCACCGCCCCGACGAGCTGCGCCCGCTCCTCCAACGGGACAAGCCGCCACGACCGCTGCGCGACGGCCGCCATCTCCACCGCCGCCTCAACGTCGGGCCCTTCGGCGAAGGGGTAGCGAGCCAGCATCTCGCCGCCCGTCGGGTTGATAGCCGTGAATCCCATGTGGACGTTGCCCGGGCGCAGGTCGTGGAGTACGGTAATGGCAGTTCGTGTTTAATCTCGCACGAGTCTGCCGAGGTCGCTCAATGTACGAAAGGCCACGCATCGCCTACCTGGACGGGCGGCTGCTGCGGACCGCTCTCCTCGCCGCCTGCCGGAGCGCCCGGCTGGAAAAGGCCGAATTGAACCGGATCAACGTCTTCCCGGTGCCGGATGGCGACACCGGTACCAACCTGAGCCTCACCGTCGAGGCCGTCCACGACGGGCTGCGCACTCTCCGTAGCGACCGCGCCGACGAGGTCATGGCGGCGGCGGCCCATTCCGCGCTCCTCGGGGCCCGCGGCAACTGCGGCGTGATGCTATCGCTCTTCCTCCTGGGCTGCGCACGCCACCTGGAGGGCGTCGCCCGGGTGTCCGTGGGGGATCTGGCGGAGGCGCTCGCTGCCGGATCGCGACAGCTCGACGGGGCGGTACAGGATCCGGTCGAGGGCACGATCCTCACCGTGGTGCGCGAGACGGCGGCCGCGGCGGCCGAGGTCGCGGCGAGGGGGCAGCGGGACTTCGCCGTGGCGGTGGACGCCATCCTGGAGGCCGCCACGGAGTCGCTGGCGCGTACGCCCGACCTTCTTCCGGTGCTCGCCGAGGCGGGTGTGGTCGATGCAGGCGCCCAGGGCTTCGTCGCCATGATCAGGGGTGCCGCCGGACTGGACGCAGAGGGACGGGAGGGCGTAGCGGCACCCACACCTTCCAGGGGAGCCCGGGAGCGGTCGCCAATTGGAGCGGCGGGACACTCCCTCGGGTCGGGCACCAGACGCTACTGCACCGAGATCCTCGTCGAGGGTCTCGCCCTGCCGGACGAGGACGAGGTTCGGGCCGCCCTCGCCGACGACGCGGAGGAGCTGCTCGTCGTCCGGAGCGGCGAGCTTATGAAGGTCCACCTCCACACGGACTCGCCGGACGAGGCCGTCGCCTACTGCAGGACTCTGGGCACCGTAGCCGCCCACAAGGCCGAGGACATGTTCGCACAGCACGAGGCCGCCCGGGGCGCAGCCGCCGGAGCCGTGCGCAGGCCAGTGGGCATCGTGGTGGACTCCGCGTCCGACCTTCCCGACGCGGTGAAGCGCGCGCACGGGATCCGCACGGTCCCGCTGCTGCTGATCGACGGCGACAGGACGCTCAGGGACGGTGTGGAGATCGGGCCCGAGGAATTCTACGCCCGTCTCGCCGCAGAGGGACCGCTGCCGACCACCTCGCAGGCGCCGCCCGGCGACTTCATGGAGGGCTTCCGGAGCGCCTCGACCGAGGCCGAGGCGATCGTCGCGGTTCTGGTGGCGTCTTCGCTGTCGGGCACCATCCGGTCGGCCGAGAGCGGCGCGGAGCTCCTCGACGGGGTGGATGTGCGCATCGTGGACTCCAAGGCCGCCTCGATCCTGACCGGGCTCCTGGCACTGAAGGCGGCCGAGCTAGCGGAGGGCGGAGCCGCCCCCGACGAGATCGTCGCCGAAGTCGAGCGGATTCGCCGACAGTCGGGGATCCTCTTCACCGTGCGCACCCTCGACCGCCTGATCGCCTCGGGGCGCGTCCCCCACTTCGCGGGGTGGCTTGCCGGCCTCCTCGGAGTCAGGCCAGTACTCGGACTCGGCGGCGACGGCACGGTGCAGTCCTTCGGCAAGGCCCGGGGGACGCGCCGAGCCCGGCAGCTCATGCTGGACAAGGTGGCCGCGGCAATCCCGCCGAAGGCCAAGCGGGTGCGCTTCGGGATCGTGCACGCCGCCGCTCCCGAAGTTGCCGCGGAGATGCAGGAGGAGCTGGCAACGCGCTACCCAGGCTGCGATATCCTGACGTCGCCCATCACCCCGGTGATAGCCACCCACCTCGGGCTCGGGGCGTGGGGCATCGCCTACATGCTGGAGGATCGCCCAACGGCCCGCCGACCGAGCACCAGCCATTCGTACGTCGCCATCTGAGGTCCAGAGGGCTCCGGAGGAAGCCCGACGAGGAGAGCGCGCGTCCGCCGGTCCTCGGGTAGGTGAAGGAACATGTCCGCTGGCTCTCCGGGGGGCGAATAGGGGGATGACCGGCCCTTCCGATCCACCGCAACCGCCCGCCCTGGGGCCGTCGCCTCTGCAAGGCGCACCCCGAATGCCAGCCATGCGGCGATCGGATCGGTCTTCTGTTCCACGATGGACGGGATCAGCATATCCTCGTAGTATGCTACGATGTCGGCGTAGACTGCGGGACTGGAGTGCTTCAGCTCGGCAAGGCGGTCACGGTAGTAGTCGCGCGGGTCGCGGCCACCTGTCTCCGCAAGCGCGGCAGCGAAGCGGGCGTCCGCAGCCCGCTGGAGGTCGATTGTCACCGTCAGGTGCTATTCTTTCCGTAGCGAGGAGGGTCCCGTGCCGAGCCGTAGACCAGGGTGCCCGTTGACTGGTGCGCACCTGTCGGGCGCACGGCACGAACGTAGGGGAACCGGGACCGGGCGGCGAGGGTATGGGCGTAGCGAGGGTATGGGCACGTAGTTCGGGGCGCGGGAGGGGCAGGCGGTGAGTTGCCCACAGGCGCTGGCTCGAAAGGAGCATTAGAGGTCCATATGAGAAAGATGATCGTCGTAGCCAGCGTCCCGTTGCTGGCCTGTTCGGACTTTGCGCTGGAGGCCATGCGGGTCCCAGCCACCCTGGAGCTCGAGCCTCGGTGCGCTCAGGTCGGGAGCGAAAACCCGGTGCAACTGCAGATCCGGGTCAGGGACCAGGAAGGTGCCCTGATGCCCGTCCCCGGCTGGGTACCGATCTCAGTGCAGGTGTCGGACCCGTCGATCGCCTCGGTAGGAGACGACCTGATGCTGCAGGTGAAGGGTGACGGCAGGGTGGTGGTGACCGCAAGCATGGGCGAGATGGATGGCGACGCGACCTTCCACGTCAGCGCCGACCCCCTGCAGCTCTCGGCACCGCTGATCTACCTGACGCAGGGGGCCCAGAACGCCGAGAACTCCACTCGGCTCATCGCCGGCAGGGATGCCCTGCTGCGAGTCTTCATGACGGCCGACCGCGCCGACAGCGTCGGCTCCGGGATACGGATCACTCTCCAGCGCGAAGACGAGCCGGTCCTCGACACGATAATCGCGACCGAGCGGGCCGGGATTCCCCTGGAGGTGGACGAGTCGACGCTGGAAGGGTCGTACAACTTTGTGATCCCCGGTGAGCACATTCAGCCCGGGACGAGCATGGCCATCGAGCTGGACCCGATGTGTGAAGTTCCCGTGGCCGCGGGTAGCCGGACGCGCTACCCCGAGTCGGGAGCTACGTTGCTCAACGTCGTGGCACCCCAGACCTTTCGCCAGGTATTCGTCCCCACCCTGATGATCAACGACCCCGACTACGAGGTCTTCACCTGGCTGGAGGGGATTGGCCCCAACTCCGAGCAGATGCACCTCACGCGCAACCTGTTGCCGGTCTCGGCGGACCTTGAGGTCGAGGTGCACGACACCCTCTGGACGACCGCCAACCTGCGCACCTGGAATGGATGGCTGACCTGGCTCGGCGAGATACAGGCGCTGAATCTCCAGGAGGGGCGGCGCGGGTACTACTACGGGGTTATCGGCAGGCCGCTCGGTAGTCTCCTCGGCCTCGCCAACATCGCCGTGCCATGGAGCGTCGGCGTAGCGACTGCCGACACCTACACCCACGAGATCGGGCACAACATGAACCTCAGGCACGCCCCCTGCGGCGGTGCCGGCGGGCCCGACCCCGACTATCCGCACATAGGCGGGCGCATCGGGGTTTGGGGCTACGACAATGACAACCGCGTGCTGAAGGACCCTGCCCAGTATCTCGACGTCATGTCGTACTGCGATCCCGTGTGGATCAGCGACTACCACTTCGACCGCGCCACCACGCACCGGCTCGACGGCGACGGCGGCGTCGCTCTGAACGGCTTCGTTGAGCGCCGGGAGGTGCTCGTCGTGTGGGGCAGCGTCTACGAGGGCCGTCTCCAACTGGACCCGGCGATACTGCTGCGCGGACCGGTTGAGATGCCGAGTGCGCCCGGTCCCTACACCGTCGAGGGTCTCGGTCCCAACGGTGAGCGCAAGTTCGCCTTTTCCTTCGCGCCCCTACCGACCGACCACGGTGGCAGCACCTTCGTGTTCTTCGTCCCCTACGACCCCGAGTGGGATGAGGGCCTGGAGCGCGTGACGCTTGCCGGGCCAGAGGGGATGGACGAGGTGTTTCGGGGGAGCGCCCCCCCGATCGCCGTGGCCACTCACCCGGAAACGGGCGTCATCAAGGCGATAGTCCGGGATTGGGACGGGACCGAGCTCCCAATCATGGACGACATGGATGTGTCGGTCTCGACAGGGCTGCCCGGACCCGGGAGCGTCCGATGACCAGTGCGGCAGCAAGCAGGAGGAGAGGGTGACAAGAAGGGTCGATTGGGCGTACCACCGCCCCGGGTGAGGGAGTTGCAAGCGCACGCAAGAGTTTCTTGCGCGAAACGGCGTCGCGGTGGCGGAGACGCGGAACGCCAGGAAGAGCCCGGTAGGCGCCTCCGAGGCGGTCTCGCTCCTCGAGGGCGCTACCGAGGTGTATGTGGCGAAGTCTCGAAAGTTCCTGCACTTCGATCTGGCGGCCAAGGGCGGCGCATCCGACGACGAGGTCGCCGCGCAGATCGTGAGTCGATGGGGGAAGCTCAGGGCCCCCACGCTGCGAGTAGGCTCGACCCTCGCCATCGGCTACAACGAGGAGATGCTGACGGAGGTCGTCGGCGACTAGTTCCTCGCAGCTCGAATACCCCCGAGGGAAATCCACGGTGCAGGAACTGGGGTGAGGTCGGCTACCCTGTCCCGAAGCCGATCTGAAGCCCGATCCCGCTGGCGGAGAAGCTGTAGTCCCATGTGACCGTCTCCGGGTCCACCTCCTGCGACTCCGGGTCGAAGGTGCGGAGCTTGCTAAAGCTGGTGCTTCCTGATCGCTCGTACCGCAGGCGAATGTCGATCGGGCGCTCGCCGGGGAGGGTAATGCCGACTCCAACAGTCAGCGACCACCGCGCCGCGTCGTCGTCGGGGCGGTCGGTGAACTCGCCGATGGCCCCGAAGCCGGAGAACTGCACTGAGGCCAACTCCGTCGACCACCGGCGCAAACCCGCCACGAGGTAGCTGGACAGGTCGCGGGAGCGCAATTTGCGCCCAACGAAGCCGCTGACACCAACACCGACCTTGTTCTCGAACTCCCATCTGCCCAGCCCCACCCTACCCGCGCCACTTCCCTGGGGTTCCATCATGCCGCTGATGGTCTGCCGCGAGGAGATCAGCGCCTGCAGCTCAGCACCCACCAGCAAACCGCGTTCGGTGGCACCAAGGTGCCCGATCGCGATGCTGGCGACGAAGTCCCCACCGATCCCGGTTCCCGTGCCGGTGCTCTCTCCGGCCAACTCGGTCAGCACCTTGGTGTGCTTGACGCGCAGAATGTTGATCTCCGGCGTGATGCGTACGTAGACCGGCGCCTGCGAAGACGCCAGCCCGGGCAGGAGGATGCTGAGAGCTGCGGCGGCAAGGCAAAGTACCGGCTGTTGCTGCAATGTTGCTCCTCCATCCTGGACGCTCACCGGCGAAGCTACTAGAATCCCGGCGTGCGTGCCAAAACGCTGTCCGGTGACGCTGGGCCCCTGACAGGGCGGGCCGGGTGACCAGTCGCCTTCCTGTGGTCGGGGTGATGGGCGCTGGGGCCCACGCCCACCGGGATCTCGCCGAACCCCTAGGGCGCGGCTTGGCGCACCTGGGGGTCCACCTCCTGACGGGCGGGGGCCCGGGGGTCATGGCGGCGGTGTCGCGGGCATTCGCCGAGGTGGGCGACCGGGTCGGCCTCGTGATCGGAGTGCTGCCCCTGATGGAGGGCCTCCCGAAGACCGGGCCTCCGGCCCCGTACCCGAACCGGTGGGTTGAGATCCCGATCCGGACCCACCTGGGGAGGCTAGGTGCCGATCCGCTCTCGCGCAACCATATCAACGTGCTCACCTCGGACGTGGTGATCGCCCTGCCGGGGAGTGTCGGCACTGCCTCCGAAGTGGAGCTGGCGACTGCCTATCGTCGCCCGATCGTCCTCCTGGGTGATCTTGACCGGGCCAAGGGGCTTCCGGGGGCAGTCGCCACCGCATCGAGCGTGGCCGCAGCGCTCGCGTTCGTGCGCCGGGAACTCGGCATCCGGTGAAGAGGTCCTCCTTGGGCCGGTAGCGGCGGCAGCAGAGGGCTCGCTCTGGACCGACCCAGGCGGATACGCTATTATCTGGTCTAGGAATGGGCGGCCCGTCCCCCGGATGCCGCCCCAAGTGTCGTATCTGCACCCAGGAGGTACCAATGGTGGTTGATTGTCAGAGAGCGATAGCGAGATTTTCGGCAGGGCTTCTGGCCCTCCTCGTCGTGGTGGGAGCGGGCTGCGGGAAAGAAGTGATCGATGACTGTGATGTCGAAGACCCTCCTCCCGAATGTAACCAGTGTCCAACTACGCTCGGGTTCATGCCGGAGGACACCGTGCTGGTGGGAGACACGGTACGCGTAAACGTCACCGACTTTTTTCAGGAGGCAGACTCGGGTGATGTCCTGGTCTACACGGCCGCGTCTTCGGACGAGTCGACGGTGGAGGTGAATATGGCCGGTTCTGCGCTCACCTACATCGGGGTGGACGGCGGCGAAGCTGACATTAAGGTCACGGCAACCGACACGTTCGAGTGTGCCGCCGAGCAGGAGTTTGAGGTGGTGGTGATGTATCCCAATCGGGCGCCGACTTGCACGTGGTCCCTGCCCCCGCCGCCCTATACTTTTCCAGTCGGCCTATCTGGCGAGATTGACGTGCCTTGCGCGGACCCTGACGGCGACCCCTTGACGATTACGGCAGTAAGTAGCGACCCCGACGTCTTTGCGGTGAGCGTGGCAGGGGACCAGCTCGCCTTCGAAGCGCTGGCGGTGGGCACATCTGAGCTCACGGTCACGGCGACCGACCCGGAGGGCCTCTCCGGGGAGGCTATTGCGGACATTATTGTAGTCGAAGGAGAGGGCTAGCAGGCTGCGGGGTATTCGGTGGAGGCCCCCCCACGCGTCGGGGGGGGCTCCACCATATCTGCTTACCTTAGCAGCGTAGGCTGCTTTCCTTTCGGTCGGCCAGCCGGAGCAGCCGCTCCAGCCGGTCGACCCTTTCTACTAGCGTCTCTCGGGTGGCCCCCACGACGTTGACGTGCCCGAGCTTGCGCCCCGGGCGGGGATCCTTGTCGTAGAGGTGGAGGTGCACTCCCGGTAGGGCGGCCACCGCTGTAACGTCGGGCATCTCGCCAATAATGTTCAGCATGGCGGTGGGAGCTCGGGCTCGTGGCACCGCGAGCGGCAGTCCCGTGACGGCTCTGATGTGGTTTTCGAATTGGCTCGCCTGGGTGCCGTCGAGCGTCCAGTGCCCGGAGTTGTGCACTCTTGGCGCGATCTCGTTCGCTACCAGGCGGTCGTTGCTCTCGAAGAGCTCGATGGCGAGCACGCCGACATACTCGAGTCGGTCCATGAGGAGCGCGGCATAGCGCTCGGCCGTCCTGAGCAGTGCCCGTGTCAGCGCTGGGGCCGGAGCCCAGCTCGCCCTAAGAATGCCGCCCCTATGGTGGTTCTCGGTCAGCGGGTAACAGACGCGGCTCCCGTCGGCCGCCCGCACCCCTATGACACTCAGCTCGCGCTCGAATGAGATGTGGCTCTCCGCGATCAGCCCCAGACCTAGGGCCGTCGCCGCCCGCTCGGCCTCCTCCGCCGTGCGCACCACCGCCTGCCCCTTGCCGTCGTAGCCGAAGCGTCGCGTCTTGATCACTGCCGGTAGGCCGACTGCGTCGAGAGCGTCCCCGAGCTCGGCGGGTGCATCGAGCGCGCGGTACGGCACCACCGGAATTCCCAGCTCCTCGAAAAGCCGCTTCTCGGCGAGTCGGTCCTGGGTCGCATCGAGGGATGCCGGCGGCGGGAAGACCGGCACCCTCTCCGCCAGAAGGTGCGCGCTCGCCGCCGGGACGTTCTCGAACTCGTAGGTGACCACATCGACGGCGTCGGCAAGGCGATCGAGAGCCGCAAGGTCGTCGTATGGAGCAGAGATGACGGTTCCCACCGCCGCCGCCGGAGGATGGGGCGAGGGCTCCAGAAAGGTGAAGCGATTCCCGAGTGGGATTCCCTCCAGCGCCAACATGCGTCCAAGCTGCCCGCCCCCAAGCACTCCGATCCTCACCGGCCGCGCTCCGAGAGGGTGGCCAGCGGGCTCAAGACAGGTCAGGCGGCGGCTTCCGAGGGTCGGCCGAGGCCAGCACCTCGCTCTCGCGTCGCCGGGCGTACTCGCAGAGAGCGTCGCGCACCGCTCGATTGCCGATCCCCACGATGCGCGCCGCCAGCAAGCCCGCGTTCAGCGCCCCGGCCTCCCCGATGGCGAGCGTCCCTACTGGCACTCCGCCCGGCATCTGCACGATCGCGAGGAGCGAGTCCACCCCCCGTAGCGCTCGCGACCGCACCGGCACGCCAAGCACCGGCAGCACGGTCTTGGCGGCCACCATTCCGGGCAGGTGCGCCGCACCCCCGGCGCCGGCGACGATCACCCTCAGGCCCCGTGCCTCAGCCGCCGATGCGTACTCGAAGAGGCGGTCGGGGGTCCGGTGCGCGGAGACGACCTCGGCTTCGTGCGGGACGCCGAGCGCCTCGAGCACCTCGCAGGCGTGCTTCATCGTCGCCCAGTCGCTCCGCGATCCCATGATCACGCCAACCAGTGGGGATTGCTCCATAGTCGCACCATCATGGCACCGCATGCAGCTTGGCTCAAGGGCAGGCCCCCCGCCGCCGCCGTGCGTTTCGGGTGCCCGGTCGCCAGCAGCCCGGGGACAAACCGTCGCACCTTGCCAGCGAGGCGCTTCGCAGCTCTCAGTGCTCGCGCGAGATTATCATGGGCCTGTGTTCCCTTTCAACCTGTGCTGGCCACACGCACCCCCACCCGACCGAGGCACCGCGATGTTCACTCACACCAAAGCGCCCCTCGCCACCGTGCTGCTCGCGCTTGCGCTTCCCTACCCGCCCCTTGCGACGCCGCTGGCGGGCCAGGGTGGCGACGCGAGCGGCGACTCGGGCGAACTCAGCTCGGAGCTGCTCTCGTCGCTTCGCTGGCGGAGCATCGGACCGGCGGTCGCATCCGGCCGGATCGCGGACATCGCCATCGACCCGACAGACCGGAGCACCTGGTATGTGGCCGTCTCCTCCGGCAACGTCTGGAAGACAACCAACAGGGGCACCACCTGGACCCCCATCTTCGACGACTATGGCTCGTACTCGATCGGGGCTATCGCGCTGGACCCGAACGACCTCCGCACACTCTGGGTGGGAACCGGCGAGAACAACGGCCAGCGCTCGGTCGGCTACGGCGACGGAGTCTACAAGTCGGTGGACGGCGGGCTGTCCTTCGCCAAGATGGGGCTGGAGACATCGCGCCACATCGGTATGATCGCGATCCACCCCGACGACTCGCGCACGGTCTACGTCGCCGCACAGGGCCCGCTCTGGGCTGCGGGCGGGGAGCGCGGCCTGTACCGCACGACCGACGCCGGCGAGAGCTGGGAGCTCGTCCTCGATATCGGCGAGCACACCGGAGTCAACGAGGTCTACTTCGACCCGCGCAATCCCGAGGTGATGTACGCGACCTCGTGGCAGCGCAGGCGCCACCAGTGGACGATGATCGACGGCGGGCCGGGGTCGGGGATCCACAAGTCCACCGACGGCGGTAACACCTGGCGCGATATCAACCGCGGGCTGCCATCGGGCGACAAGGGGAAGATCGGGATGGCGATCTCGCCGATCGATCCAGACGTCCTCTATGCGATCGTCGAGGCCTCGATGGGCGAAGGCGGCACCTTCCGCAGCGAGAACATGGGCGAGAGCTGGAGCCGCACCTCGCACTACCAGTCGGGGGCGGCCATGTACTACCATGAGCTCTACGCCGACCCCCACCGCTTCGATCGCATCTACTCGATGGACACCTACCTGGAGATGTCCGACGACGGCGGCAAGGGCTGGCACCGCCTCCCCACACGGGGCGTGCACGTCGACTTCCACGCCATGGCCTTCGACCCAAACGACCCCGAACACCTGATCGTCGGCACCGACGGCGGTCTCTACGAGACCTTCGACCTCGGCGGGAGCTGGCGGCACTTCGCAAACTTGCCGATCACCCAGTTCTACAAGCTCGCCACCTCGAACGACGAGCCCTTCTACTACGTCTACGGCGGCACCCAGGACAACAACACCCTTGGCGGACCCTCGCAGACCCTTGGGGGAGGCATCCGCAACTCCGATTGGTACGTCACGCTCGGCGGCGACGGATTCGATCCGGCCATCGACCCCGACAACCCGGACATCGTCTACTCGCAGCTACAGTACGGGGTGCTTTCGCGCTTCGACCGGGGCACCAGGGAGCGGCTCGACATCCAGCCGCAGCCAGACTCCGACGGTCCTCCGCTACGCTGGCACTGGGACGCCGGGCTGCTCATGTCGCCGCACGACAGTCACCGCCTCTACTTCGGTGCCCAGATCCTCTTTCGGAGCGACGACCGGGGTTCCACCTGGCGGGCCGTGTCGGGCGACCTGACCCGCGATATGGACCGCAACGAGCTCGAGGTGATGGGGCGCGTGTGGAGCGTCGACGCGGTCGGGAAGAACCGGTCGACCTCGCCATTCGGACATATCGTCTCAATCGCGGAGTCGCCGCTGGTGGAGGGACTCATCTACGTTGGGACCGACGACGGCCTGGTGCAGGTGACGGAGGACGGGGGCGAAACGTGGCGGCGGATCGAAAGCCTGCCTGGGGTGCCCGACACCAGCTTCGTGCACGACGTGGAGGCGTCGCTGCACGATCCGGACGGGATCTTCGTGGTGGTGAACAACTTCAAGCGGGGCGACTTCCGGCCCTATGTCCTCCGCTCCGAGGACCGTGGGCGGAGATGGACGATGATCACCGGCGGGCTGCCTGACAACAGTCCCTCCTTCTCGGTCGTGCAGGACCCGGTCGAGCCGGGGCTGCTCTTTCTGGGGGCGGAATTCGGGGCGTTCGTGTCGGTGGACGGGGGGGAGTCGTGGATGGACTTCTCGAGCGGGCTCCCCACTATCTCGGTCCGCGATCTGGAGATCCAGAGGCGCGAGGGCGACCTAGTGGCGGCCACCTTCGGGCGCAGCCTATACGTCGTGGACGACTACACGCCGCTGCGGGAGCTCGCGCGCGGGCCGGAGGCGATCCTGGCGTCGGAGGGATACATATTCGAAGTGCCTGATGGCGAGGTGTACGTGCCGTGGAGTCCGGGCGGCGCCAACGGCGACGACTTCTACCAGGCCGATAACCCCCCATTCGGGGCGACCTTCACCTATTGGCTGGGCGAGACGCTCAGGACCCGAAAGGCACAGCGCCGGGCAACCGAGCGCGAGGCCCAGGGAGATGGCGAGGATACGCCCTACCCCACCTGGGAGGCGCTTCGCGAGGAGGACCGCGAGGAGGCGCCGCAGCTCCTGCTGACGATCCGCGACGAGGCCGGCGAGGTGGTGAACGTGGTGCGCGGCGCTACCTCTCGCGGCATTCACCGGGCCGTATGGGACTACCGCTACCCTGGGTACGGTCCGGTTGCAGGCGACGAGGGAGGTGGTGAAGGATGGAGTGACAGCGGACCGCTGGCGCTCCCGGGTAGCTACACCGTGACGCTCTCGCGGCGGGTGGAGGGGGAGACAGCGATCCTCGCCGGGCCCACGCGATTTCGAATCAGGCCAATCGTCGAACCGGCGATCGAGCCCCAGGACCAGGCGGCGGTGCTGGCCTTCCAGCGCGAGACCGGCGAGCTGCTCCGCGCCGTCGCGGGAAGCCAGCGCGTGGCTGCGGAGGCCGCGGCCAGGATCCGAGCGATCAAGCGAGTGCTGCAGGGTTGGCCCGCAGCGTCTGGCGACCTGGCGGCGGATGCACGGTCTCTCGAGCTTCGCCTGCTGGATCTGCAGGAGGCTCTGAACGGCTCGACCACGCGCACCTCGCGCTCGGAGCCGGACATGCCGGGGATCGCCAGGAGGGTGAACCAGATCGTGCGGGGGCACTGGCGCGGTCTTCACGGCCCCACTGGCACCCATCGGGAGCAGTACCGCATTGCCCGGGAAGCCTTCGAGGCGATCTACCCGGATCTGGCGCGGCTCGTGGAGACGGAGCTGCCGGCGCTGGAGGGGCGGCTCGAGGAGGCGGGCGTGCCGTGGACGACGGGGCGGCGCCTGCCACGGTGGCCGCCGGGATAGGTCGCTTGTGATCCTAGCGCCATGGGGTCCGGCGGGCAACCGTCCCTGGGGCGGCACCCTCGCGGGCGAGCTCTTCTGGACAGATTCTATCCATAATATGGCCAGGAATCTGTCACGGTGTGTCCATGCCGAATGTGTTGCACGCGATACCTGCGACTAGCGGACAAATTACCCCTATAATCTGTCCTGCCCTACCTCCGAACCTACATGTTGTCGGACTCCAGTACACTTTCTGGCGGTTCGGGCCAGTAACCCACGTTGTGCTGCACGTTCCCGCTGCTGTCCTGGAAGACGGTGACGTGGCAGAGCGTTGTCCTGTGGCCGTTTCCCCCAACCGCCACAGTGCCGCTGTTGGTCCAGCCGCGCACCCGGGTGGGCTGGTCCTCGTCCTCCCCCGCAGTGACGTCCAGAATCGCCAGCGACGACTCCTCGAAGTCGCTGCAGATGTACTCCACGTTACCGTTGAGCGAGCGCCACCAGTGGAGGTCTTCGCCGAACGCGACCGTGTACGGCGACCACAGCACGGAGAGCCGCCCGTCGATCTCGGCCGGCACGCGCTGCTCACCCACGAAGGTCGTGGAATCGGTGACCAGGTCCGTTACCGACAGCCCCCACCACTTCCCTTCGTCCTCCTCCCCGCCGGGTCCCTCGCTCAACTCGAAGCGGTACTCCCGCCCCTCGACCCACTCGTACCGGACCATGATCTGGTGGCATCCACATTCCCAGTTGTCCGGTTCCAGCAACCCGTCCGTGCGCGCCGAGTCCGAACCCAGATCGCGTAGTTCACGACCTTCCCCCACCGATCCCCCTCGTCGGTCTCGAGGTGTCCGTCCGACTGGAATCCGGCGTATCCGATGCCCACATCCGAAGTCGAGTTCAACAGATGGAACTGGTAGGCGTAGTAGTGGAGCAGATCCTCCTCGCGCAGACTCTCCGGCGGGTCGACGATCGGAAGGAAGGTCCACGCAAGACTCTCGTACCCGGTGTCCGGGAACTGGTAGTCGCTGTAGGTGTTGGCGGGGCCCCACTTGCCCCGGTTCCGGTTGACCGAGAAGTGCCCCGAGATCCGGTGGGTTCCGACCACTTGCATGGAGTAGGCGGAATCGTCGGACAGCATCGCACCGTCCTCGGTCCAGCGGACGAAGTCGTACCCGGGGTTGCCCCGACCCCTGAGCACCACGGTGAACACCTCATCGACCGGCAGCCTCCAGCTCCCCCCACCGGAGAGAATCCCCCCGCTCGTCGGCACCGACTCCGTCTCCACCGACCGCACGGCCGGCGGGTCGGCGGTGCCGCACCCGCCCCACAGGCACGCAACGGCAGCCGCGACGACGGCACGACTCTTCAACAGCTTCCAGATCATCGAGGTTAATATGGGTTGACGGGGAACCCGCCAGCAAGCGCACCGGAGGAGCGCAACACGTTGTCCGGGAGCCGCGCGCCGGGACGGACCCCTTTCCTCATCCGCCTGGTAGGATCCTGGGGGTAATCCGCTCCCCTAGGGGGCATGTCCGCCTCTTCACATCGCCCGCACCACCCCATGCCACCCCCCGTCAACGCCCCGGCCAACAACGAAGACGATCCCCTGGCACCGCTCATGGCCGCCATCCGCAGCGGCTCGGAGTCCGCCTTGGGACGGTTGATGGAGCTGTGCTGGCCCGATCTGGTTCGCTACGCCGCGCGCCAGCTCGGCGAGGTCGAGTTCGCCCGGGACATCGCCCAGGAGACCTTCATCCAGATCTGGGAGCGCAGGTGCGCCTGGAAACCCCGTGGATCCGCGCGGGCCTACCTGTACCGCATCGCGCGCAACCTCGTGATCGACGAAAAGCGCAAGCGGGGGGTCCGGCGGCGCTGGGTGACCCGCCAGGAACTCTCACCCGCCACCCGCCCGCTCACCCCGGCCGAGGATCTGGACGCGAAACTGCTGGCCGAGGTGTTCGAGACCGCCGTGGCGTCGCTCACACGGCGCCGCCGGGAGGTCTTCGAGCTCGTGTTCATGAGGGGTCTTACGCACGGAGAGGCTGCGGGGGCGATGGGCATCTCGCCGCAGACGGTCGCCAACCAGATGAGTTCGGCGCTCCGAACCGTCCGCAACGCGGTGGCCGAGGCGGGGGTGGTGGACGGGTGAATGGTAGCCTCGGGTGGGTTGTGCGCTCACAGGGGTAGGCGCTCCGGCCAAAGACGAGAACGCCGGACAGGACGGGGAGACGAATGGGCGAATTGCTGTTCCGTTACCTGCACCAGCAGACGACGGACGACGAAACCAAGTCGGTTGACGCGTGGCGGAACGGCTCCGCCGATGCGCAGCGCACCCTGTCGGACCTCAGGCGTCTGATCGATGGCGGGCGGGCGGTGGATCTGATGGTGGATCCCGGTGATCCGCCTCCGGCTGGGCAGGTGATCCGGAAGGCGGAGGCCCGCAGGTTCCGGTCCCCGGCACACCGGAGGCCGGGGCGCGACCGGTTCGTCCAACACGGGGGTTGGGCAGCGGCAGCGGCGGTCGCCGGCCTCGCCATCTGGTATGCTCTCGCCGACTCCCCCGCCCGTGTCGTGAACGGCTCCCCGGTCTTGCGGGAGTTCATCACGGCCTCGGGCGAGACGGCCATGGTGCGCCTTGAAGACGGCAGCGTGATCCGGCTCGGGCCCGGGAGTCGTCTCACCACCGCCACCGCCACGGCGGGGCTCCCGGGCTCGTTCGCACGCCAGGCCACCCTGCACGGCGAGGCCTTCTTCGCAATCGCGGCGAACGAGGAGCAGCCCTTCCGCGTCACCACGGAGGCCGGCACGGCGAGGGTCCTGGGGACGCGCTTCCACCTGGCCGCGCAGGCCGAAGAGCTCTCCGTCGTCGTGGTGGAGGGCAGGGTCGCCCTGGATGGACCGGACCAGGGAGTGGAAGTGCGAGCGGGCCAGACGACGCGGCTCGTGCGAGGCAGGCCCGGGCCGGTCACGAGCGCCCCGCCGATCGAGGAAGTGGTCGGGTGGATGCGCGGCTTCCTTGTCTTTCAGGACACGCCGCTGGCCGTGGCGATGCGCGAGGTCGGCGAACGGTACGGCACTGAAGTCGATATCGCCGACCCCGCACTGCTCGAGAGGACGCTGACGATGTGGTTCTCTTCGAAGTCGCTCGAAGAGGTGATGACCGTCGTGTGCGGCGTGGTCGACGCGAGCTGCAGCATCGGCGAGGGGGTGGTGCGAATCCGGGCCCGCAGCGAGGGGGCGGAGTCGTGACGGGGCCTGCAATCGTCAGAGTACTCACTGCGGCCCTCCTCCTTCCGGCAACCCTGGCCGCGCAGGAGCCCCGACAGATCGCGCTGCTGCGCGGCAAGATCGGCGTCGACCCCGCGCCAGGCTCCCTCCTCGCCACCCCCTCCCGCCTCACGGTGAGCGGACTGCCCCTCGCGGACGCCCTCTCCCGGCTCGCCGAGCGCTCGCGCATCCAGATCGCCTTCAGCCCGACCCTGCTTCCCGCAGGTCACCGGGTCGAGTGCGACTGCGCCAGCCTCAACACGGCCGGCACCCTCGACCGGCTCCTCGCGGGCACCGGTCTCGGCTACGTCGAGCTGGGGTCGCAGGTCGTCGTCGTGCCCAGAGCGGAGCCGGAGATCCCCGGGGCGGACGGGGACATCCGGGGCGGGGTCCGCGCCGTGGCCACCCTCACCGGCGTCGTACGGGACAGCGTCACCCTCGAACCGGTCGCCTTCACCCGAGTTACGGTGACACCGTTCGGCGGCGAGACACCCGCAGCGGAGGGCGTCTCGGATCGCTTCGGTGCGTTCGTGGTGCCGGGGGTCCCGGCTTCGGTGCCTGTGCGTGTCGACGTGGGGACGTTCGGCTACGCCTGGACCCGCAGCTACGACGCACTGCCGGCCGGCCCCGTACGCGCGCTGCTCGGTCCCACCCCGATCGGCCTCGAGGGTCTCGACGTGGTTGGCGGCGGTCGTCCCTGGGATCCGGTCTCTTCGTCCCGCAGCGCCTTCATCATCGATACCGTACTCCTCAGGAGCATCCCGGCGATGCTGGAAACGGACGCAGGGCGTGCAACCGCGGTCGCGCCCTCCGCGTCGGCGCCCTCGGACTTCACCGCTCTCCCCTTCATCCGCGGAGGCTCCAGCCACGGCACGCCCGTGCTGCTCGACGGCGTGCGGCTCCTCAACGCCTTCCACATGGGGGGCTTCCTCTCCGCCATCAACCCGGACGTCGTGAAGCGCGCGACGGTGCTGGCGGGACCGGGCGCGGACCACCTCGCCATCGGGTCGCTGTCGGGCGCCATCGACATCACGACCCGGGATGGCTCCCGCGACCGGCGGCGGATGGCCGGCTCCGTGGGCCTCGCTGCCTCCCGGTTCTCCGTGGAAGGGCCGGTCGGTGAGCGCATCTCCTACCTGGTCGGCGCCCGGCGCACCCATCCCGGCGTCCTGCTTCAACTGGTCGCGCTGGGCCTGGAGAACACGGGTGTCCTCGACCACGACGGCTACAACGTAAGTCATCGACCTAATGATCTGCGCGGCTATTCCTTTGGTGATCTGTACGCCAAGGTCACCGCCGATCCGGGCGGGGTCCGCCGGTTCTCGGTGAGCGGCTACCTGAGCTCCGAACGAATGAGCGATGCCCCTCACGAGGAGCTCACCCTGGGCAGCGCCGCCTTCTCGGCCCACTACCGCGACCGGCTCGGAGCGGGGGGGATCATCGACGCGAATCTGGGACACAGCCGTTTCACCGGCGACTTGCTCGCCCCCCGGGACAGGGTGGTCGACCCGACGCCGATGCCCTCCGGAGACTGGGCGATGAGTGAGACGCGCGCCGACCTGCGGGTGGTCTGGCACACCGGCGGGGCCACAATCCGGGTTGGAACGCAGGCGACACGGTTTCAGGGCGACCACCACTTCGATAACCTTGAGGAGGCTAGCCTTTACGCACTACACGGAGTCCGCCGCTTCCTTCCACAGCAGCAGCTCTCCCTGCGCGACAACCGCTGGCGGCTGGCCGCCTACTCGAGCGTGGGGATTCCGCTGTGGAGCGGGTTCTCGACCCGGGGTGGCCTGCGCATCGATCGTTTCCAGGAACTCGCGACGACGCTCGCTCCGTTCGCCGAGCTGAGTTACGGGGCCTCCTGGTGGAGCGCACGCGTCTCGGGGTCCCGTTCGCACCAGGCGCTGGCCTCGTTGCGCAACGAGGAGACACTCCTCGCGAGCCTGCTCTCCTACGATCTTCTCCTCCCCGTCGGCGAGGCACCGGTTCCCCGCAACACCGAGTTCTCGATCGGGTGGCAGGGTACGATGGGGGGGCTGCGGGTCCGTCTGGACGCCTACACACGCACCCTGGACCACCTCAGGCTGCCGGATCCGGATGCCAGTCCGGGCGCGGGCACCGTGCTGGCGGATACGTCGCTCTGGGAGCTGGCCACCGGCACCGCGCGCGGAATCGAGGCGGCGTGGAGTTGGACGAAGGACCGGGGACTGTCCGTCCTGGGAAGCTACCGCTGGGCCGGCGTATCCCGGACTGTGGGTTCGCGCACCTACACGCCACGCTTCCACCGAGACCATGAATTCGAGCTGGGATCGTCGTACAGACGGGGTGCGTCTTCCTGGTCCGCGCGGATTGCCCTGGGCTCCGGGCAGCCGCATACACCGTGGTTGGTCACGGTGCAGGGTCCAGACGTACGGTACGACCGGGACAGCACCCGCGTCGCGCGAGCCGTGCTCCTCGGTGGTGCGTACAACTCCGCGAAGCTCCCGCACTACGCCCGCATCGACGTGGGATGGCGCCGCGAGAGCGAGGTGCCGTGGTTCGGCGGGGGGTCGGTGGTGCCGTACGTGACCGTGGCCAACCTCCTCAACCGGCGCAATGTGGTGGGCTGGCGGCCAGGGCGCTCAATCACCAACTGCCCGGGTTTCTGTCCGGACCCCGTGTACGAGGAACGGGCCTATCGGCTGCAGCTCCCGATAATCCCCTTCATTGGCGTGGAGTTCCGGTTTTGAGCGCGCCCGGGGGACCAGGAGCCCGTACGGGGCATCGCCGCACTCCGTGCTCGCGCGGATTGGTCCACGGGCTGCTGGCCGCGCTGACGGCGGCGGTCCTCGCGGCGTGCCAGATGTTCAGTCCGGTCGACCTGGACCCGGATGTTGTCGTGCTTTCGCTTCTCCTCGAGTCCGGGGAGGGAGCGGCCCTCATGCTGGCCAGCCATCCCCATCGGGAATGGGACGGAGTCCCACCGGAGATAAGCGCGAGCCTGGAGGGGCCGGGCTGGACGGCCGAGTTCGTGGACACGGGGTCGGGGGAGAGGTGCGGAGACCCTCACGGGCTCGGTCCCGTCACCTGCCTGAACGCGTCGCTTCCGGAGGCTGCCGGGCCGGGCCGGTACCGTCTCCGCGGAACGACGTCCCGGGGTTCGTTCACCGGTGCGATGACGGTTCCGGCCACCCCGCTCATGGAGAATCCGGCGGATACCGTGCGGATCCCCTCGCCTGACACCTCGGAGCTCTTCCCCATTCCACTTCACTACCAGGTCGACTCGGCGACCGCCGCACTGTGGTTAGACGCGGTAGTCGACGGGGGGTACCACCTGGGGATGGGGTGGTGGGAACTCGGCGACACGCTCGAAACAGACTACCGCGGCATCCCCTATACTCTGAGTCTGCGCGTTCGGGCGATCGGCCCCAACTACGCCGACTGGTTCAGGCACACGGGCGACGAGCTCGTGCTGCCCCCGTGGCCGAACTTCGGGATCGAGGGCGAAGGCGTGTACGGGTACTTCGACGGTATTTCGGCCCCCACGCCGTGGGTGCACATCGTCGTGGGTGAACGGTGATGGAGATCCGAGCGATCAGGCGAGCGCTGCCGAGCTGGCCGCCGGTGTAGCCGCAAGCCGTACCATATCGTCAACGGGCCCTCTGGCGCGCTTGCTGGCGCCGGCACCGGTCAGGGATCGTCTCTCCTGAGCGGCACCACCTGCGGGGCCCCCGCGTCGACTCCGGGCCCCAGGTGGCGAGTCACCCTGAGCGGCCACTCGTAGACGGGCTCCAGGGTGGCCTCGGATAGCACCTCCGTGGGTCGCCCCTGCGCCTTCGCGACCCCACGGTCGAGTAGAAGGATGCGATCGGCGAAGCGGGCCGCGAGGTTCAGGTCGTGGGTTACGACGAGTAGCGCGAGCCCGTCTCCCCGCAGCTCCGCCAGGAGGCGGAAGAGCTCCATCGCGTAGCGCAGGTCGAGCCCGGCGGTCGGCTCGTCAAGGAGGATGACCGGTGCCTCCTGGGCCAGAGCGCGGGCAATTCGTACCCTCTGGGCCTCGCCTCCGGAGAGCCCGCCCAGCTCCCGGCCAGCCAGCTCCCAGACGTGGCACCGCCGCATCGCGCCTTCCACTGCGGCGCGGTCGCCGCGGCCGGCTCGCTCCCACGGCCGCAGGTGCGGATAGCGCCCCATCTCCACCATCTCCTCCACCCTCACCGGGAAGGGGGACGCCTCGGACTGAGGCACCACGGCCAGCATTCTGGCCCGATCGCGGTCGCCTAGCCCACCGAGCCCGACACCCCCGAGTCGCACCTCCCCCGACTCCGGGTGCAGCAACCCGGCCAGCGTCCGGATCAGGGTGGTCTTCCCGGCGCCATTCGGCCCGGCCACAGCCAGGAGGCGGCCGGGCGAAACCTCCACCGAGACTTCCAGGAGGGCGGGCCTCTCTGCCCGAGGGTGCCGATAGGTCAGGCCGCGGCCACTCAGCGTCGGCCCGCCTCCGCCATCGTCGGCCGGGCGACCGCTACGGCTCACCGTCGGCCGCCTCGAATCAGCAGCGCCGCGAAGCACGGCACTCCCACGACGGCCGTCACCACCCCAGTCGGAAGCTCGACCGGGGCCACCACGACACGCGCCGCCGTGTCGGCCAGGAGGAGGAACGCGGCTCCGGCGAGAACCGAGGCCGGCATCAGGAAGCGGTGGTCGCTGCCCCACGCCAGCCTCACCGCGTGTGGCACGATCAGCCCCACGAAGCCGATCACGCCCGCCGCGGCAACGGCCGCCGCCACGATCAGCGACCCCGCCAGGTAGGCGACGAGCCTGACGCGCGCCACCGAGGCACCCAGGTGGTGGGCGACCTCCTCGCCGCGAAGGAGCAGGTTGAAGGGACGGGCAAGCGACACCAGCACGAGGACGGCGGGGAGCAGGAGCGCAGCCAGGAGCGCATTCGAACCCCAGCCGGCGGTCCCCAGATTGCCCATCATCCAGAAGACCGCAGAGCGGAAGGACTCCGCGTCCACCATGAGGAGCAGAAGGAGGATCACGGCGTTGAAGAACGCCCCGACTATTACGCCCGAGAGTATCAGCACCCGCGTGTCGAGCCTCCCGCGCGAGGCGCTCCGGGCGATCTGGAGCACCAGCGCCATCGCACCGAGCGCCCCAGCGAAGGCACCGAGGGGAAGGAGCCAGGGAAGCGCGACGGCAAGCCCCGAGACCACCACGCCCACGGCACCGACCGCAGCTCCGCTGGAGATCCCCAGTACGTACGGCTCGGCCAGCGGGTTTCGGAGCAGTGCCTGGAAGGCACATCCGCTCAGCGCGAGCGCCCCGCCCACCAACACCGCCAGCACGGCGCGCGGCAGCCGAAGCTGGAGCAGGATGGCCTCCGCTACCGGGTCCGCTCCATGCCCCAGGAGCAGCTCCACCAGATCCGTCGGGCCCACAGTGGAGGCACCGACCGAGACGCTCAGAGCGGCCGCGGCCACCACGCCCGCCGCGAGGAGCCCCATGCGGTATCCGTAGGGGCTCACGGCGTTGCCTCGGCCGACGCTCCGGCGATCGTATCGGAGCCCTCCCTTCCAAAAAAAACTGCACCGGCGACCCGGCGACCCAGAGTGTGCGCCAGAATGCCCGCCTCCAGAGCCCTCCCAACCGGCAGGCGGTCGTAGCCCCACCTGGCCAGCCGCTTCAGCGATCCCTTCGGGTAGGCTCTGCGCAGCGCTTCCCCCGGATGCGGGCCTCCATCGCGAAGGTGCGTCCAGGCGGCGTCGGCACCGATCCGGCCGTACCTGTAGGCGTTGTGGATCCCGCCCGCCGTCAGGGGGGACACCATCCCCGCGGCATCGCCGATCAGCAGCACCCGGTCGCTGTAGAAGTTTGGAAGCAGGCCGCCGATCGGAATGATTCCGCCGCGCTTCGCCACCACCCTGCGGTCCGACAGCCCGAAGCGGCCAGAGATCCTCTCGACGAAGCTGGCCAGGCGTGCGCGTGCGCGGCTGTGCACTGCAAGCCCCACCTGGGTGATGCCCACCCCCGGCACAACCCACCCTATGTACCCGGGGGCGCACTCGGGATCGACGAAGCAATGAAGGCACCTATCCGTCTCGTCCACTCCCTCGAACTCCCACTCCACGCCCTTGAGCACCCGCGTGTTGCGGTCCAGCCCCACGCTCTCGGCAACAACGGAGCTAGCACCGTCCGCACCCACGAGCAGCCGGCATCGCAGGTCGGTCCCCTTGGCGCGCACATGACCATCTTCGACCGTCGCCCCCCGGAACCTCTCCCCAAAGCGGATCTCGGCGCCCGCACCGACCGTCTCGCGAGCAAGATGGCGCATGAGGCGCGGAGTGTCGGTGGCGGCGAAGAAGTAGTCCCGGCGCTCGAGCTCGATGGATCGGTGCGTGGGCGTGTATACCTTGACGCGCCGTATCCTGCGCACCAGCTCGGGAGGCACCGTCCACTCGCCGCACGCCTCCCGCACCAGTATTCCGGTGGTGCGGACCCGATCTCCCGGCTTCTCCTGCCGCTCCAGCACCAGGACCGCCAATCCGAGCTCCGCCGCCCGTCTCGCGAAGGCGAGTCCGGCGAACCCGGCGCCGACGACGACTACATCGTGCAAATTATGGCCGCGACGAACTGTCCACCGACTGCTACCCCCCCGCCACTTCGACGAGGTGGTGTCGTCTGCGCCCCATGCGGAGCACCACGAAGCGTCCCCCGATTGCATCGCCTACCCGGACCACGAGGCTCTCGTCGCCGACCCGCTCACCATTCAGGTAGACGCCGCCCCCCCGGATCAGCCGCCTTGCCTCGCCTCGCGACTTCGTCGCTCCCACCTCCGCCATCAGCGCGACCAGCTCGCCCCCCGCCTCGAGCGAGGAGCGCGACACCGCCGACGATGGCACATCGGCGAACACCTCGGCGATCTCGGCCTCCCCGAGCCCCTCGATCGAGCCTCCGAAGAGCACCCTCGAAGCGCGCTCCGCCCCCTGCAGGCCGTCGGCACCGTGCACCGCGCACGTCACCTCGGTCGCCAAGCGCCGCTGTGCCTCCCGCTGGTGGGGTCGCTCGGCAGCCGCCTGCGCCAGCTCCGCAATCGCGTCCCGGTTCAGGAGCGTGAACATCTTCAGGTAGCGCACAACCCGGTCGTCGGGGGTGTTCAGCCAGAACTGGTAGAAGCGGTACGGCGAAGTGCGCTCCGGGTCCAGCCAGACGGTTCCCTCCTCGGTCTTGCCGAACTTCACCCCGTCGGCCGAATCGACCAGAGGCAGCACGACGCCGTGGGCGCGCACCGAACCCAGACGGCGCACGAGGTCGATCCCGGTCGTGATGTTGCCCCACTGGTCGGAGCCCCCCAGTTGGAGGGTGCATCCGAAGCGCTGGTTCAGCTCCCAGAAGTCGTACGCCTGCAGTAGCTGGTAGCTGAACTCGGTGAAGGAGATCCCCGCCTCCTCGTCGGAGATCCGACGCCGCACGGACTCCTTGGCGAGCATCGCCTTCACGGAAAAGTGCTTGCCGATATCGCGAAGGAAGCCAACGAGATCCAGCTTGTCCAGCCAGTCGAGGTTGTTCGCCATGCGGGCCGGGGCAGTGCGCGAATCGAAGTCCAGAAACGCCTGCAGCTGGGTGTGGATCCGAGCTGCGTTCTCCTCGACCTGCGCCCGGTCCAGGAGCGCCCGTTCGCCGAGCTTCCCCGAGGGGTCGCCGATCAGGCCGGTGCCACCCCCGACGAGCGCGATCGGGCAGTGGCCAGCTCGCTGCAGGTGCACAAGCCCCATGATCGGCACCAGCGAACCCACGTGCAGCGAAGACGCCGTAGGATCGAAGCCGATGTACCCGGTAACCTGACCGGCGGCGAGCGCATCCGCAGCGTGCTCGGTGGCATCGGCGAGTAGGTCGCGCCAACGCAGCTTCTCGATCACCTTCCGCCTCCGGCTGCGACCGCCAAACGCTCCTCGATCCCCGCACGCACTACCTTGCCCGCCTGGGTGCGCTTCAGCTCGTCGACTACCACGATGCGGGTCGGACAGCGTCCCCGTGCCATGCGACGGCGGCAGTGACGGTCCACCCCGTCCGGGTCAACGACATGCGAGTCCGCCTCGACGACTGCGGCCACCAACTCGCCCCACTCTTCGTCCGGCACCCCGAAGACCACGGCATCGCTCACTCCGTCGAGCTCCTGGATCACGCCCTCCACCTGAGACGGGCTGACATTCAGGCCACCGCTCAAGATCATGTCGTCGGCCCGCCCCTCCACCCACACCAGTCCTTCGTCGTCCACGCGGCCCGAGTCGCCGGTCGCGAACCATCCCTCCCGATCGAGGGGTATCGGATCGGCGGCCACGCCCGGCCTTCGCACCAGCGCGGCAGCCAACGTTGGACCCCTCACCAGGAGCCGACCGGCCGAGTCGCATCGCACCTCGGTCCCTGCGAGCGACGGCCCGGCCGTCCCGGGACGACTGCGGGCGAGCGCGGGGGGTGCGCTTGCCACCTGCGAAGCAGTCTCCGTCATTCCCCACGTCGTCGCTACGGGTATCCCCATCTCCCATGCCTCCTCCAGGAGGGAGGTCGGCGCCCCGGCTCCTCCCACCAGCACGCAGCGCAGTGTCGTCGGTGGCCTCCTGGCGCCGAGGCGTTCCATGATCCTACGCAGCATGACCGGCACCACCGATAGGTGGGTAACCTCGCCTTGCATCAAGGCTCGCGTCACCAGACCCGCATCGAAGGACGGCCAGAGCCACACGGATGCGCCGGTCGCGATCGCACGCTCCAGCAACGAGAAGCCGCCGATGTGGCCCAGCGAAAGGCAGAGTCCCCACCGGTCGCCCGAGGAGAGTCCCAGGCGGCTCGCCACCGCATTGGCCGAGGCGGCGAGACTCCGACCGGTGAGACCTACCGCCTTGGGGGCCGCGGAAGAACCGGAGGTGAGGATCGCGACGGCAACGTCAGGAAAGGACGCGAAGCGCTTGGAGCCGTCGCGAGCTAGGCCATCGAGCGAAACACTGTGTAATCCATAGTTGTCATAATGTAAACTAGGATTTACAAGTCTGCGGGCGTATTCGAGCTCATCGGGCGCGAGTCCATCGTGCAGCGGCACGGCCACGCAACCCGCCCGTCGCGCACCGAAGAGCGCCGCAACCGTCCGCGGACTCGACGGAGCCGCAATGGCGACCGCGGCACCACCCGCGATCCCCATGGTGCGCACATGCGACGCGAACTCCTCGACTCGACGGTTCAGCTCTCCGTAGCTCATGCGACCGCGATCCCACGAGAGCGCAATCGACCCAGGATCGCGGCTCGCCCGACTTGCCAAGGCGCACTCGGCTCCGTCCGGGGGGCTCGGGGCCAGCAAGGCTTCGGCGCTCAATCCCAGGGTCCTAGCTACCCAACGAGCCCCGAGATCGTCGCCCCGACTCCCAAGCCCAGGCCGTACAGCGCGACCCCGCGCGCAGTTGTTCCCAGCGCAGGGTTCAGGGTGCGCCTGTCCACTCTCGCGGGTGCGCGGAGCACCGCCAGTACGCGCACTTCCGCGGGCAGGCAGGCCGCCAGGCCAGCCAGCGACAGGAGCGTCCACGGCGACCAGCCCATCGCGACGAGTCCGATGACCGGCACGATGCCCGCGGCCGTGAGCGCCGCGAAGTATTGGACAACCGAGAAGACGTCCCCGAACCGAACCGCCAGCGTTCGCTTGCCCGCAGCCTCGTCGGTCTCGCGGTCGCGCAGGTTGTTCACCACCAGCATTGCCGTGCTGAAGGCACCCAGCCCCACGCCGACCAGGAGCGCGTCGACCGACCACTGCCGGGCCTGCACGTAGTAGGTCCCCAGCGTCGCGACCGGTCCAAAGAAGACGAAGACGAAGGCGTCGCCCAGCCCGTGGTACGAGAGTGGGTACGGCCCCCCCGTGTAGCAGACGCCCATCAGCATCGAGGCGAGGCCAATCGCCAGAATCGGCCACCCCGCGACGGCCACCAAGTACGCGCCCGTCAGGGTCGCGAGTGCCAGCGCCACGTACATGCCGCGCTGGACCGCACGAGGTGGAAGAATCCCCGCCGAGGTCACGCGCACCGGGCCGAGCCGCTCGCCCGTATCGCCGCCCTTCAGGTAGTCGTAGTAGTCGTTCGCCAGGTTGGTGGCTATCTGGATCAGGAGTGCACCGAGGAGGGCGGCCAGGGCCGGGAGCGCCGCAAGGGCCCGGTCTGCGAAGGCAAAGCCGGTGGCAGCCACAACCGGGGCGGCGGCGGCCGAGAGTGTGCGCGGACGCGTCGCCATGAGCCAGGCCCCCGCTCCGGTCGCCCGCAGTGGAGATGCCGCGCTGCCCGCCAGCGCTACCACGGCAGCCACGGGTACTTGCGGAAGTCCGGCCTGCGCTTCTGCAGGTAGGCGTCGCGCCCCTCCCTTCCCTCCTCCGTCTGGTAGAAGAGAAGCGTCGCGTTGCCAGCGAGCTCCTGGAGTCCTGCCTGCCCGTCCACGTCGGCGTTGAAGGCAGACTTCAGGAGACGAATCGCCAGCGGGCTGTGCCCGAGGATGCGCTCGGCCCACCTGTACCCCTCCTCCTCCAGTTCCCCGACCGGCACGACCTTGTTGACGAGCCCCATCGCGTGCGCCTCGGCGGCATCGTACTGGCGACACAGAAACCAGATCTCGCGCGCCTTCTTCTGCCCGACGATCCGCGCCAGGTACGACGACCCGAATCCGCCGTCGAAGCTCCCAACCCTTGGGCCGGTCTGGCCGAAGATCGCGTTCTCGGCAGCGATCGTCAGATCGCAGACGACATGCAGCACATGTCCCCCGCCGATGGCGTAGCCTGCGACCAGCGCGATCACCGGCTTAGGCATCGACCGGATCAGCCGTTGGAGGACCAGGACATTGAGGCGCGGCACTCCGTCCCCCCCGACGTACCCGGCATCTCCCCTCACACGCTGGTCGCCACCCGAGCAAAAGGCGTACTTGCCGTCCTTGGCCGGGCCCTCGCCCGTCAGGAGCACGACCCCGATCGAGGTGTCTTCGCCAGCGTCGCCAAAGGCATCGAGGAGCTCGGAGAGAGTCTCGGGGCGGAAGGCGTTCCTTACCTCGGGACGGTTGATCGCAATCCGGGCAACCCCGTCTCGCTTTCTGTACGTGATGTCGCCGTAGCTCTTGGCGGGCTGCCAGACGGAAGCGCTCATGAACCTCGTTTGTCCAGGACCTCGAGCACGCGCCGAGCTACGCGCATCCGCGTACGCAGGTGGCTCCTCCGGTTACGCTCGCGGTCGGTCGGGACCCGGACGATCTCGGTGCCTGCTCGCCGCACCCCCGCCGCCACCGCTTCCTCCAGCCCGGCCGGGCTCGCCACCTCGGTGTAGCGAAGTCCGTAGAGCTCGGCCGAGTGTCGGAAGTCGAGGCCGTGCGGAGCCGCGAAACAGGGCGTGAAGGCTGGCTCGAAGTCTCGTATTGGGAGAAGGTGAAAGATGCCGCCACCATCGTTGTCCATCAAGACGATCACCACGTTGAGGCGCTGGTCGCGGGCCGCCAGCAGTCCGTTCATGTCATGGTAGAGGGCGATATCGCCGATAATTCCGACGACCGGGCCAGCCCCCCCACCGGCGCACCCCATCACCGAGGAGACGATGCCGTCGATTCCGCTCGCGCCCCGGTTGCCGAGCACCTGAATGTCCCGCGCCGCCGGTTGCGCGTAGGCGTCGACGTCCCTGACCGGCATCGACGACGAGACGAAGAGGGTCGATCCGGGCACCAGCGCTCGCACGACCGCCGCGGCGAAGGCACCCTCGTGGTCGATGCCGTCCAAGTCCTCGGCGATCGCCTCCCACGCTGCAGTCTCGGCGCACCGCCAGCCCTCGCGCCACTGATCGCCAGGGCGGGACCCTGCGCTCGCTCTCCGCAGGGGGGTGCGCTCGGCCACCCACCCCAGAAGCTCGGCGGCGGGTGCCCGCAGGTAGTGGTCGGCCAGGCGCTGGTGGTCCTTTGGGTGCGATCCGTCGTCGACGACCACCTGGGTGCAATCGCCCCACACCGCGAGCGCCTCCTCGAGTGCCCCCGAGGTGGGAGTCCGGCCCACCCGCACGATCAGGTCGGGGGTGAGCAACGCCATCACCGGTGGTGACCTCAGGTAGTGGTCGTATCCGCCGAGAATCGTTGGCGGTCCGCCCTCCCCCCCGGAATCCTCCGCGGAGTCGAGGCGGCGGTCGAAGCGAGCGCCGGAGAGCGGGTCGGCGAGAGTGGGGATACCGAGGCGCTCCGCAAAGCGAAGCGTCGCCGGGCCCACCAGGCCAGGGTCGGTGGCAGGTCCCGCAACTAGCAGCGGCCTGCGCGAGCCCTCCAGGAGCTCGGCGACTAAGGCGCCCTGGTCGCCGAGCTCGCGACCTGCACTCCGAACCGACTTGCGCCACGTCATCCGCGAGCGCTCGCCCTCCCGGTGCGCGGCGGCCCTCATCTCGAGCGACCCCCGTTGCCTCCGGGGCTCCTCGGGCCCGAGGAGCCCCAGTCCCACCGGCGATGGCGGCTGAAGCGGCTTCGCGAAGGGCACATTGAGGTGCACCGGACCGCCCGGAGGACCGAATGCCCGCCGCACCACCGCCTCGACAAGGCCAGCGACCGACCGGCGCCCCGCCTGGCGCAGCCGCTCCGGACTCGGGAGCGGCAGATCCACCTCGCTGCGCACGCTGCCGCCGAAGATGCCCGCCTGCACTATCGTCTGATTGGCATCCGCGCCCCGCACCTCGGGTGGCCTATCGGCGCTCACGACGATCATCGGCACATCGGAGTGGTCGGCCTCGACCACCGCGGGCAACAGGTTGGCGACTGCCGTACCCGAAGTGGTGACGACGACGGCGGGCCCCAGGTGGGCGCGCGCGTACCCGACGGTGAAGAACCCGGCCGAACGCTCGTCGAGGTGCACCCGCACCCGGAGCCGCGACTCCGCGAGCGCCGCCAGGACGAGGGGTGCCGACCTCGACCCCGGGGCGACCTCGACCTCCTCGATGCCGTACTCCACGAGCACCTCCACTATCGCTCGCGCCCAGGCGAAGTTGACTTCTCCGCCCGTCACTTCCCTGCAGCGCCCGAGTGCCCACCCGCGCACTGCGCCTGCGCCATCGCACGCAGCATCGGGCGGAACTTGAGCTCCGTCTCCTCCCATTCGCGCTCCGGATCGGACCCGGCCACGATCCCGGCCCCGGCATAGAGTCGCCACGTGTCGCCCTTCCACATGGCAGAGCGGAGCGCAGGCACGAAGAGGGCGTCGCCGTCGGACGCGAGCCATCCAACCGGCCCCGCGTACCATTCGCGGTCGAAGGTCTCGGCCTCCTTGAGGATCGCCCGGGCGGCGTCGCGAGGGTATCCGCAGACGGCGGGCGTCGGGTGCAGGACGGCGAGGAGCTCCAACGCGGTCACACTCGGTGGCACCTCGGCCGTGACTTCGGTCTCCAGGTGCTGAATCGCGCCGAGGTCGAGCACGGCAGGAGTCCCGTCGCGCCGCACGCGGCACCCGAGATCCGTCAGGGCGTCCTCGATGTGGCGAGCCACGACGTCGTGCTCGGCCCGATCCTTGGCGCTCCCCAGGAGGCGTGCCGCGAAGCGTCTCCGCTCGGCCGCGGACATCGGCGACGGGGTGCTCCCGGCCACCGCAGTCACACGGATGGTGCTACCTCGCACCCCCGCGAGGATCTCCGGCGACGCCCCCACCAGCGCCGCCCCGTTACCAGGCTGGAAGAAAAAGACATGGCCGCGGCTATTCCCGCTCCAGAGCGCAAGCGCGAGCTCGACGGGGTCCATCCGGCGCCCCGGCCGAAAGTCCAACGCACGGGCGAGCACGACCTTGTCGACCTCGCCCGCGACGATCCGCCCAAGGACGGCCTCCACCTCCCGAGTCCAGGCCCCGCTTGCTGCCTCCAGAGGGCCACCGTCGGCCTCGGTGAGCGTGCCTACAGGCTGCGACGGCACTAGGCCCATACCCGGCGCATGGCGTCGCTCCACTCGGTGGACAATGGCATCCGCCCAGCGATCCCACGCCTCGTCCGCCTCCGCACGACTGCGCCCGCGAGCGATGAGCGTCCACACGCCCCTCCGGTGCTTCAGCTCGACTTCCGGCAGGTGAAGGATCGCAGCCGGAAAGGAGGACACCGTCCGGCCACCCTCCGCCGAGAAGGAGAACCCTCCGTACACCCGGGCGACGCCCTCTCCGTCGAGGCGTCCGAAGAGCTCCGCCGCCGCGTCTCCAGCAACCGTGAATCGTCGGTCGCCCTCGTCGACCCGGACCTTCGCGCTCGCGACCGGAACCGCGTGCGCAACCCAGCTCTCTCCATCCGCCCAAAACCCACGGGGCCTATCCCGGGCGGCTTCCAGCAGCGCCTCGGGCCCGGTCGCCGACACCGCCCGGCCTGTCTGGAAAATGCCCCCTTCTGCCCCGCGCGAACCGCGACGTCGAGCGAGCCGATCCAGCGGCGTCGAACTACTCGATATAGGTCGCGACCGTCGCGGTAGCCCTCGTCGGCGACTGCGGCATCGTGCCCTCAAGCGCGAGGAGGTTGCCGCCGCGATCTACCCCTGAGATGTCGGATGCACCGCAGCTCATGAGCAGCATTCGGGCGTCGGCCTTGCCAGTCTCCGACGGAGCCGTGACGTTCTCGCCGCGCTCAGGCTCGTCGTCGCCCAGCCCAAACAGGCTCGCGTCTTCGTCGATGACCCGCGTGGCGACGACCCTGAGGTGCGTCTTGCCGTTGGCGGGGTTGTCGAAGGCGCTGGCTGTCAGAACATCGTGGTAGGTGTCGCCTGTAAAGACCTGGACGCCCAGCCCGGAGGTCTGCTTGCGTCCCCTCACGAAGCCCACCGCTTCGTTGCCGTCCTCAATCGTGTAGCCCATCAGATTCAGCTGGGCTGTTGCGCACTCGAACGCCACGTCCTTCCCCGGGGGGACGGCACCGACAAACGACACTGGGGCTGCGGACGCGCACGCCGAGCCGGCGAGCGCGGCTAGCAGGACGGCCAGCCGCATCGTCGATCGTGATCCTGAACTCGATTCCATTCTCATCTCCGTGGTGTATGGCGCTCCGTGGACATACCCCCTAGCAGGCAGCCACGTTGCGCCCAAATTGTCTGTAGCGACCCCCTCCGGTCAAGCCGACGGAGTCTCTGCGATATGGCTTCGCGGAGCCATCCCCATATTATTGCCAGATGTCGAAGACAGCGATCAAGACCGATGCTCCGCCCTCGGGCGACCACCGCAATTCGAAGCCAGCGGATAGTACACGCCGACCGCCTCCGGGTTCCGTCAATCTAGCGGCACCAGCCGCTGGGGCACGTACGCCCGCCGACCCGACGCCCTTGCCGCAGCCTGTCGGCGAACCCGACCTGAGCCGTCCGGAGTACTACCTCAACCGCGAGCTGACCTGGCTCAACTTCAACTTCCGAGTCCTGCACGAGGCTGCGGACTCGCGAGTCCCGCTCCTGGAGCGCCTGAAGTTCCTCGCTATCGTCGGCTCCAATCTGGACGAGTTCTTCATGAAGCGAATTGGCGGCCTGAAACAGCAGGTGAAGGCGGGAATCACCGAGCGCACCGTCGATGGCCGCACGCCGGAGCAGCAGATCGCAGAGTGCTGCGAGCTCGTCAGGAAGCTCGAGGCCCGGCAGCTGGCGACGGCCGTGGAGCTGCTAGCCGAGCTGGCAGCCGTGGGGGTGAAGGTAGTCGACTGGAGCGACCTGGAGGAAGAAGAGCGCACCCAGCTCCGCAAACACTACCTCCGCAACATCTATCCGCTGGTCACACCTCAGGCCACAGACCCGGCCCACCCCTTCCCCTTCATCTCGAATCTCTCGCTCAACCTCCTGGTGACGCTGCGCTACAAGAACGACGAGCACCTTTCGCTGGCCCGCGTCAAGGTCCCTCTAGGGGCTGCGATCGCCCGCTTCGCAAGGGTTGGCGAGACAGAGATGTGGATTCCCCTCGAGAGCGTCATGGCGAACAATCTCGATCTTCTCTTTCCGGGGATGAAGGTCGAGGCGTGCGAGGTCTTTCGCGTCACGCGCAATGCGATCTACGACGTGGACGAGGACACCGCCGACGACCTGCTCGAGCTAATCGAGGCCGGACTGCGCAAGCGCCGCCTAGCTCCGATCGTGCGCCTTCAGGTGGCCGAGGGCTTCGACCCGGCCCGCCTGCACATGCTCTCGCACGAGCTCGGCCTCCAGGATCGCGACGTCTTCGAGAACAGCGGGCTCCTGGGATGGCGCGACCTGCACGAGCTGCACGAGCTCGCGCGCCCCGACGTGAAGGACGCCCCGCACCACCCGGCGCAGCACCCCGACCTGCTGACCGATCGCCCGGTTTTCGACGTCATACGCGACGACGGTCCCCTCCTGCTGCACCACCCCTACCAGGCATTCGACACCTCCGTGCAGCGCTTCATCCACCAGGCGTCGCGAGATCCGCAGGTGCACGCCATCAAGATGACCCTCTACCGGATGGAACCCGGGAGCGGCATCATCGAGGACTTGGTGCATGCGGCACGGCAGGGCAAGCAGGTCACGGTGGTGATCGAGCTCAAGGCGCGCTTCGACGAGGCCGCGAACATCCGGTGGGCCAACGCGCTATCCGCCCACGGCATCCATGTCACCTACGGGGTTCTGGGGCTCAAGACCCACTGCAAGCTCATCCTGGTGGTAAGGCAGGATCACGACGGCCTACGCCGCTATGCACACGTCGGCACCGGCAACTACCACGCTGGCACGGCGCGGCTCTACTGCGACCACGGCATCCTGACGTGCGACGCCGCTATCGGGGCGGACCTCACCGAGCTCTTCAACTACCTGACCACCGGGTACAGTCCCGCACGACGCTATCGGAAGCTCCTCGTGGCGCCGAAGCACCTCCGTCGCGCACTCCTGGAGCGGATCGAACGCGAGACGCGGCTACACTCCGAGGAGAACCCGGGCAGGCTGCAGTTCCAGATGAACGCCCTCGAGGACCCCGACGTCACCCGCGCTCTCTACGTGGCCGCCGCCAAGGGAGTTTCGGTCGACCTGATCGTGCGCGACGGCTGTCGCATTCGACCCGGAATTCCGGGTCTGTCAGAGAACATCCGCGTCATCAGCATCGTGGGCCGCTTTCTGCAGCACTCGCGCATATACTACTTCCGAAACGGCGGGGCCGAGGAGTACTACATCGGCTCTGCCGACTGCATGGGACGGAACCTGGGGGCTCGCGTCGAGGCGCTCGTGCCGGTGGAGGACCCGGCGCTCAGGGCGGAGCTGCGCCGCGTGCTCAACTTCCAGCTCGCCGACCAGCGCTGCGCCTGGAGGATGGCGGCCGACGGAAGCTACGAGCAGCGTCGCCCTCCGCCCCAACGCGAGACAAGCACCTTCGAGTCCATGATCGCCTGGGCACACGCCAGGGAGTTCGAAGGGGCGAGGCTGCGAAACCGGCGGGCCTCTTCGGGACTCCCGGGTCTGGAGGGGTCCGGGTAGCCGGACTGCTAGCTCAGGAGCTCCGACACCGTCACCACCCTACCCTCCGTCGCCCACCGCTCGAGCGTCACCTCTTCCGGTTCCAGCCCGAGGCCCCAGGTGGCGTCTCGGACCACCGCCACGTCGTAGCCTCGCTCGATTAGGCCATCGACGGCCTGGGCGACGCAGACGTCGCGCGCCACCCCCGCCACGACAAAGGTGGTCGAGCTGCCCAGCGCCGCCACCAGCGCCCCCACGAACGCCTCGCAGGCGGCGTTGCCCTCGAAGACGTCGAAGCGCGCCTTCTGCACGAAGACCGGGAGGCGACCCTCGACGGCCCGGCGGGCCGTGCGCTCGGCGTCGGCCACCCCCCCATCGTGGGGCAGGATCAGCGGATCGGCCGGGCGTATCTCGCCAATGATCTCGGCACCGGCCCGCTCGTCGGCGTCGGACGAGCGTCCCATGCAGTGGGGCGGATAGGTGCCCGCCTCGGGGTCCGGGGCAACCGAGTCGATCTCAGGATCCTCGTGGCCGTGCCAGTCGCCAGTGTAGACGACCACGGCGCATCGATCGCGCATCCAACCGACGACATCTTCCAGCGCCGGCACGATCTGGGTAGCGCCAGCGTCCGAGTCGTCGCAGAGGTCGCGCACATAGAGCCGCCCGTCCGGTCGCAGGAAGTCGACCTGTGCGTCGACCACCCACCCGACAAGCGGATGCCCGGCCGCCCCCATGCCTGCGGGCGTGTTCACTCCACGCGCTCGAGACGCGGATTAGGTCGATGCCAGCGGCCAGCCTTCGCCACCGGACGGCCGTCGACCAGCACCACATCCGCCGTGTAGTCGTACGAGCCGCGCATGAGGGAGGACCCCACCCCGTAGGAGTCCACCGGCACCCCCGCCTCCTCGAACGCTCGGATTCTGGCTGCGGTGAACCCCCCCGACGCCACAATGCGCACACCTTCGAAGCCGCCCCGATCAAGCGCTTCACGCACTCTGTGGACGAGACGGGAATTCACGCCACGAGGGTCGAAGTCCCCCATCTCGCCCTCCAGGCACCGGTCCACCATCGTGGACGAGGTGTCGAGCCTCACCCCCCAGAGCCTCTCCCCAAGGGCGCGCGCCACCGCAAGCGAGGTGGCCACGCTGTCGTTATCGAAGTCGACGAGCGAGACGACGCGGGCGTCCTCGGGGAGCCACTCCGCCATCGCCACGGTGGCTGCCACCGTGTCGCCGCCGAAGGCCGCAATCAGAGCGTGCGGGACCGTGCCGATCCCCGAGGATCCCCACCACTCGGCCTGGGCGTCGGTTGAGACGCCCGCCGCACCGGCGACGTGCGCCGCCCATCCGTCCCCCGCCTGCACGGACCAGTGGTCGTGACGCGCGGGGAAGAAGAGGATCGGCTTGGGCTTGGCCGCCTCCACGACCATGTACGTGTTGGTGGCGATTCGCGTGCGGCGGCTAAGCACCCCGGTGTAGATGGTCTCTAGGTGAACGAAGGCCCGGTAAGGCCCCGTGATGGCCATGACCGTCTCCCAGGGGCTAGCACGAGCGCCGTCGCGCAACGCCTCGACCTCTAGATCGTCAAAGGCGTGCCCCTCCGAGAGACACAGCTTGAGGACGGCGATCGCCTCGTCGGTCCCGGCCACGACAGCGCTCCGCCTCTGAAAGACCTGCACGGTGACGGCGGGGCCACCGCCACGGCCATGCAGCAGCTCCCGCACCCGGAGGAAGTACTTGTCGGAGTAGTGGCCGCGCCGGACGCGCTCGACCGGCAGGCCGAAGACAGCCGGGGCAATCCGGGGTGGCCGCCGCGGGACCGAAGACACCCTGCCTACCGGTGCGATACCCACGTAGCGAGCCGGACACGACGGGGGAGGCAGGGAGGCCCGCCCACCATCAGCCCAAAAGCCAACCCCCCGGGGATTGCGCCCCGACACCGGGAAGCAGCCCTCCGAGGGGCGAGGTCACGCCAAGCTAGCCCGGCTAGCGATTCGGCGTGCAGTTGGTCGGGAAGGTGTAGTCGAGGAGCGGCGAGCTCTGAGGTCCAGTCCAGCGTCCCTCCGGCTCACCGTCCGGGCCCTCTGCCGCCTTGTCGTACCAGGAAAAGTTGGGACCGTAGTAGCGGAAGACCTTCACGTACAGGTTGCCCGTCGCCAGAATGGCACGGCGTGTGCCGTAGCAGATGTCCTTCGGCACCAGCCCCCACCAGGTGAACGCAAAGACCCTTCCATCGCCGTCCGACGGAAGACTCAGCAGCCCGAACTCCCCGTCGTCGGTTTCCCAGACGTTCGTGATCCTGTTGGTCTCGTTCTTCAGGAGATCGCGTTCCATGTTGATCTCGAAGCCGTGAATCGAGTCGATAGCCTCGTTGGTGACTCCCCAAGCCAGGGTGTCGCCGAACGAGCGGACGACCGACACCGGCATCGGGGGCGGGTCAACATAGTCCCCCGGTAGGCACGCGGTCGACACCACGGCCAGCATCGGCAGAAAGAGGTAGTGGTAGCGTTTGCTCATCTCCTGTCGCTCCTTTTGGAAATCGGCATCGGAACCCCGGCGCACCGGGCCTGGGAGACCCCAGGGCTACTCCGACCCCAGGGCACGCCCGCAGCAGACAATAGGGGGATATCCTCCGCAAATGTCAAGCGCGGTCGATCGAGGCACCTCGGGCTCCGTGCCTCGGGGGCGATGGCAGACCCAAGCGCGGCTCTCCGCGCAGCGCTGCATCCCCGCTGGACCACTCGCTCGCCTGTCCACAGTGTAATGTACGCTTTACAATATGTAACTCACGGCTTACAATACCCATACCCGTGGCTTCGCTCTGCGTTCCTCGTCGCGCCTTGCCAGCGGAGCGCTTCGCCGCTCTCGGTGCTCGCGCGAGATTGTCCACGGACTGCTAGCTTTCGGTCCGCCGCCCATTCGCCCCACGCGGGTCGGATGCGCGCCCACGACCGCGGAACCAAGGAGACCGCCCGATGGCACCATGTCGATTCACCAGCGTCTTCACCCTCCTGTTTGCGACCGCACTTGCCGCCTGCGGCGGCGGTGATCCCGGCCTCGATCCAGCCACCATCGAGTTGGTGTCGGGCTCGGACCAGCGTGCAGTGCAGGGACTCTCGCTCGAAGATCCGATCGTCGTCCGGGTTCTCGACGAGCTCGGCGACCCGGTGTCTGGATATGCGATCTCGGCCGAACCGGCACCGAGGCACGGACAGATCGACTCGGTCACCGTCACCGACGGCGACGGCGTAGCGGAGGTCTACTGGACCCTGGGCCCCGATGCGGGCGAGCACACAAACATCGTCACCGCAGGAGAGGTGTCCACGACGGTATCGGCGACTGCGCTCGACCTCGAAGCCGAGCTCGACACCCTCTTTGTCCCGGCCACCGACGGCGAGATCGAGACGATCGCCGCTGAGTGGATGACTCGCGACTACTCGGCAGCCGAGGTAACCGTGGAGCTGACCGAGAGGATCTCCTTGGGGGGCACTCCGGCGGTGCTCCGGATCGTCTCGCACGAAGTGGATGGCGTCCTTCACTACGGCGCGATCGCGGTCCCAGAGGGAGCCGACACCGGTAGCCTCCACCTCCTTGCCTACCTGCACGGCGGCGACGGCGGCGTCTCGGTCTCCGACATCCAGTACTTCGGAGTTGCGCTCGGCGACCTCACCGAGAACTTCGCTTTCGTCGCTCCCGCCTATCGGAGCGAGGAGCTTCGCCACGGCAACCGGAGATGGACTTCCGAGGGACCCTCCAGCCACTGGGACCATGACGTGGACGACGCGATGGCACTCGTCAACGTTGCCTTCGAGACCACCCCGGAGTTGAAGGCGGGCAGCTACAGTGCGATCGGCGGCAGCCGGGGTGGCGGGGTGGCGCTCCTTGCGGGCGCCCGCGACGAGCGACTCGAGCGGATCGTTGCCTTCTTCGGACCCACCGACTTCTTCGACGGGTGGGTCAGGGACATCGTCCGCGACATGGCGCTTCGCATCCCCCCCTCGCTCCCCGGCGTCACCCATCTCGACTCCACGCTCGTCCAGCCCTTCATCCGCGGGGAGATGCCGCGGGCCGAAGCGCGACTCGACATGGTGCGCCGTTCCGCCGTCCTCTACGCCTCGGAGCTGCCGATGGTGCAGATCCATCACGGCACCCTCGACAACGTGGTCGATGTGTCGCAGGCCTATTCGCTGATCGCGGTGATGGAGGAGCTCGGGCGTGAGCCTCCCGACTTCGAGGCCTACATCTACGAGGGGGGCGGGCACGACATCTTCTTCCTCGAAGAGGCGATCGAGCGGGGCGTCGAATTCGTCGCGGGGGCGCTGAACGACTAGCAGCCCCGCCGACCGACGCAGCAGCGCATCGGAACCGCGCTAGCGGAGAAGCTCTTCAAGCAGGACCCTGGCGTCGGTGCGGTCGTCCCGGTACTTGACGATCACCGGTGCGCTCAGCGACAGCCCCCACTCCCGCCCGACGCCGCGCCTCAACGGTCGCGATCCCGGCACGACCACCGCCTCCTCGGGGATCACCAGGGGGCCGTCGTCACGGGCTCGCAGCACCTCGCCGCGAGCTATGTCGTAGACCGGGGTGGTGCGCGTCAGGATCACGCCGGCCCCCAGGACCGCACCCCGCCCGACGACCGTCCCCTCGTACACGCCGCAGTTGCCGCCCACGAGCACATCGTCCTCAATGATCACCGGAAGGGCCCCGACCGGCTCGAGGACGCCCCCGATCTGCGCGGCCGCGCTGAGATGGCACCGCTCCCCTACCTGGGCGCAGCTTCCGACGAGCGCATGGGAGTCGATCATCGTGCCGTCGCCGATCCAGGCACCGACATTCACGTACATTGGCGGCATGCAGGTGACCCCGCGCCCGAGGAAGGCCCCTTCGCGCACGGCGGACCCTCCGGGCACGATCCGCGTGCTCCGGCTTGGCGGCGACGACTTCGGCGGGAAGGTCGACTTGTCGGAAAAGTGAAGTAGCCCGCCGCCGATCTCATAGCGCTCGATCGCGCCGATGCGGAAGCCCAGCAGGATGCCTCGCTTGACCCATGGGTTCACCCGCCAGCGATGCTCCACTGCGGGATCGGGCTCGGCCGCCCTGACCGCACCCGTGCCCAGCAGACCCCTGAATTCGAGGAAGAGCTCGTGGTCGTCGTCGGTGGGCTCAGGACGTCCGAACGCCTCCTCGATCCGCTCGGCGATCACGCCCCGGCCGTCGCCCTACCTAGCAGCCCGTGGACAAGCCTCCCACGGCATTCGAGCGGAGCGCTTCGCCGCTCTCGGTGCTCGCGCGAGATTATCCACGGACTGCCAGCCCTGCGGCCCTCATGGCATGCAGGACACGCCTGCGGCTGGCCCCTGTGATCGGGGCAAGCGGCAGGCGATAGCGCGGCTTCAGCAGGCCCATCTCGTACATGGAGTACTTCACGGGGCCGGGATTGGTCTCGCAGAAGTTCGCCTCCATCAGCTCCAGCCACCTATTGTGCAGCACCCGGGCGGCGACGAAGTCACCCGCCAGACAGAGCTCGCAGAGCTTCGCCATCGGCCCCGGTATCTGATTCGAGACGACCGATATCAGGCCGTGCGCCCCCAGCGCCATCGCAGGCAGCGCCGCGGCGTCGTCACCCGAGAGGACCGCAAAGCCCTCCGGAGCCGCCCGCACCACCCCGCCCATCTGCATAATGTCGCCCGCCGCCTCCTTCACCCCCTCGACCCCTGGGATCGACGCCAGGCGAGCCAGGGTGGCCGGGGACACGTTGACGCCGGTGCGGCTCGGAACGTTGTAGACGACGATCGGCAGGGCGGTAGCCTCCGCAAGCGCGCCGTAGTGCGCGAAGAGCCCGTCCGGAGTGGGTTTGTTGTAGAAGGGTGTCACCACCAGGAGGCCGGCGGCTCCAGTTGCCTCGATCGCGCCCGCCAGGTCGATCACCTCGGCCGTGTCGCTCCCCCCACACCCCGCGATCACCGGCACGCGGCCGTCGGCCGCCTCGACGACCAGCTCGGCAATTCGGACCTTCTCGGCGCTCGCGAGCGTCGCGCTCTCCCCGGTGGTACCGCACGGTACCAGGAAGTGCGCCCCAGCGTCGACCTGCCGACGGGCAAGCGCCACAACCCCCGTCTCGTCAACCGTGCCGTCGCTCAGGAAGGGCGTCACCAGGGCTGTGCCGCACCCACGCAGCGAAGGCATCTTGCCGTCCGAACCGCAATCGTCGCTCACCGCGTCCCTCCTCTGGTCTCTTTTTCGGCCACCTCCTCCCAGCACTCGCCGAAGTCGTACACCCCTGGGCGTCCGCGTATCCAGTGCGCGGCCGCCAGCGCGCCCTCGGCGAAGACGGTCCGCGACCGCACGGTGTGCCGAATCGCCAGCGTGTCGCCCTCGGAGTCGAAGCGTAGCTCGTGCGTGCCCGGAACATAGCCGGTTCTCTGACTCGTCACGTCGATGGGCCCCTCCCAGCCGACGCCGCGAATCTCGTGCCTCAGCCGCAGGGCGGTGCCAGACGGCGCGTCGCGCTTGCCCCGGTGGTGCGACTCGAAGATCGCCAGATCGCGCCGCCCCACCCCGGCCATCGCCCTCGCCGCGTCGCGGGCGATCCCGTAGAGAGCGTTAACCCCGAAGGCGAAGTTGGCGCCGTGCACGAGCCCGATGCCGCTCCTCCGGGCCAAGTCGAGGAGCGCGTCGCTCCCACCGTGCCAGCCCGTCGTGCCCAGCACGGTGTCAACGCGGTGCTCGCAGAGCCTCTCGAGGTTCCCCGGGACCGCCTCGGCTGTGGAGAAGTCGATGGCAACATCGGTCGTGCCAAGCGCCTCTCGGGAAAGTCCGGCGCCGTCGGCATTCGCGGAGCCGTCCAGGCGCAGGACGACAACCGCTTCGTGCTTGGGGGCAAGGCGCTCGACGAGGCGCCCCATGCGGCCAAGTCCAAGCAGCGCAATCCTAATCCGCGAGCGGCCCGGGTCCTCGGTCACTTCAGCGAACGGCCATCTGCGGGAGCCCGCGATCGCCGCCGATCAGCCCCTCGCAGAGCATCAGCTCCGCATTCAGAATCGAGGCCCCGGCGGCACCACGGATTGTGTTGTGGCCCAGAGCGACAAGGCTGATGCCGAGCACGGGACAGGGCCGGATGCGCCCCACGGTGACAGTCATTCCTCCGCTGGCCATCGCGTCGCGGCGGGGCTGCGGACGATCGGCATCGCTGGCAACCACAACCGGTCGCCGGGGCGCACTCGGAAGCCCGGCTACCGCCTCGGACGCCGCAAAGCTCGCCATCTCGCGCAGCACATCGGCAGGCGCGGCCCTCTCCTCGAGCTCCACCGAGACGCAGAGAAGGTGCCCGTCGAGGGTCGCCACCCGGTTGCAGTGAGCGCTCACCCGCACCGGAGCTGGAGCCACCGTCGCCAAGTCGGGATCGAGGCTGCCGAAGAGCTTTCGAAGCTCTGCCGGGACCTTGTCCTCCTCGCCCGCAATGAAGGGCACTACGTTGCCCAGCGCGTCGATCGCCGAGACCCCGGGGTACCCGGCGCCGCTGACCGCCTGCAATGTGGTGACCACGACCCTCCGTATTCCCCGGTGGCGAATCGGTGCCAGCGCCAGCGCGAGGGTGACGGTGGCGCAGTTCGGGTTCGTGACGATCGCGCCCGACCAGCCGCGCTCCCGGCGCTGGCGTTCGATCAGTGCCAAGTGCCCCGTGTTCACCTCGGGGACCAGCAGCGGCACGTCGTCGGCGAGGCGATGGCTCCGCGCGTTGGAGAGCACGATGTGCCCGGCGTGCGCGAAGCTGCGCTCGATTGCGCCCGCCACCCCACCGTCGATCGCCGAGAAGACCAGCTCCGGGGTTGCCACGCCCGGTTCAGCCGACTCTACGACGAGGTCCGCAACCCCCGTTGGCATGGGACGGTCGTGCACCCAGCGCACCGCGTCGGCGTAGCTTCGCCCCGCGCTTCGCTCGCTGGCACCCACCCAGGCAAGTCGGAACCAGGGGTGGTCCTGCAGCAGCACGGCAAAGTTCTGACCGACGATCCCCGTAGCGCCGAGCAGCCCGACCGGAATGCGGGCACCGGGGTGCGATCGGGTGATGGTCGGCTCCTTCCGCGCCTCGCGCGAGATTATCCTACGGACCGCTAAAGCTGCCCGGCAATCCCCAAGGGGACAACGCCCGGCGGATGGGGCGGCCCGGACTGGACAACGGCCGCGCACACCTTCACACTAACCTGGGGAGCCGTCCTGCACCCAGACTTCACCCCCAGGGGAGTACCAATGTCCAATTCTGATGGCATCCACGACCTACTCGGCAGCGAAGCCGAGGAGCTACTCACCTACCGCGCACGGGGCTTCCCGAAGGAGCGCCTCCACCTGCCGTCGCCCGATTTCGTGGATCGGGTACTGACCGCCACCGACCGGGGACCGCAGGTGCTTCGCAGCATGCAGCAGATTCTCGACCATGGTCGCCTCGGTGGAACCGGCTACGTGTCGATTCTGCCCGTCGACCAGGGCATCGAGCACTCGGCGGGCGCCTCCTTCGCGCCCAATCCCGCCTACTTCGATCCGGCCAATATTTGCGAGCTGGCCGTGGAGGGCGGTTGCAACGCTGTGGCCTCGACGCTCGGCGTGCTCGGGTCGGTCTCGCGAAGATACGCCCACCGGATCCCCTTCCTGGCCAAGCTCAACCACAACGAGCTGCTAACGTACCCGAACCGCTACGATCAGGTGATGTTCGGGGGCGTGCAGCAGGCTTGGGAGCTGGGTGCTGTGGCGGTCGGCGCGACCGTCTACTTCGGGGCCGAGAATGGAATGCGCCAGCTGCAGGAGGTCTCGGAGGCCTTTCAGATGGCGCACGAGCTGGGCATGGTGACGGTGCTCTGGTGCTATCTGCGCCAGAGCGCCTTCAAGACCGGCGGTGCCGACTACCACGCCTCGGCCGACCTGACCGGACAGGCGAATCACCTAGGCGTCACGATCCAGGCCGACATCGTGAAGCAGAAGCAGGCCGAGCTCGACGGCGGCTACCGGGCGGTGGGCTTTGGCCGCACGCACGACAAGGTGTACGAGGAGCTGGTTCCGGGCGCACACCCCATCGAGATGACGCGCTACCAGGTCGCCAACTGCTACATGGGCCGCGCAGGGCTGATCAACTCGGGCGGATCGAGCGGCGAGAACGACTTCGCGCAGGCGGCCCGCACCGCAGTCATCAACAAGCGGGCTGGCGGGATGGGGCTGATATCGGGCCGAAAGGCATTCCAGCGGCCGATGGCCGAGGGGGTGCAGCTGCTGAATCTGATCCAGGACGTCTTCCTGGACGACTCGATCGACGTCGCGTAGGGGCTGAGGTGCTCCGACTGCTCCTCGCGAGGCACGCCAAGTCGAGCTGGCACGAGGCGGACCTCCCCGACCACGACCGTCCGCTGAGCAAGCGCGGACTCATAGCCGCTCCGCTCGTCGCGAAGGCGCTTGCCAAGGGCGGGCACGCGCCGGATCTCGTCTACTGTAGCACGGCGCGCCGGACGCGGAGCACATGGGAGCTCATGAGCCTGTACATAGGTGCCCGTGCGGAGGTTAGGTACCTCCCCGAGCTCTACCTGGCCTCGGCAGAGAGGGTGCTGCAGGTGATTTCGGGTGCCCCTGCCAGCGTCGGCACACTGATGGTGATGGGCCACAATCCGGCTACCCACTCGGTGGCCGTGCACTTCGGAGACCTGCCCACGCCTCCGCTCCGCGTCTTTCCCACCGGTGCCGTCGCCATCGTGGAGCTCGCCTCCGAGAGGTGGCGCGACGCGGTTTCCAGAGGGCGGATCGTGGATTTCGTCGCGCCGAAGGCGATCGAGCGGACGTGGTCCGATCGGGCATCGGGTTGACCAGACGGAACCCGTCGCCCATTGTGGGGTAGCTGGGGCTGGATGCCGGGTCTCGGACTCGGCATCGCGGTCGCAGTGTGGTCGACCCGTGTTCGCGAATGGTGGTGAAGATGATCGGTGCCCCTCTGGTGATTGCCGCGCTGCAGCAGGCCACCCTGACGGGGATGGTACGCGATAGCGTGGATCTGCAGCCAATCGCCTTCGCACAGGTGACGGCCACGGCTGCGGCCGACGGTGCAACCCCGGTGCGCGGCGTCGCCGATCAGTACGGTGCGTTCTTCATTCCGGGGCTCCCGTCCTCCTCGGAGATCCGGGTGGTGGTGCGAGCAGCCGGGCATACGCCCTGGCAGAGGAGCTACGAGGAGGTTCCGAGCGATCCCATCCGGGTGCTGCTCGAGCGTGCACCAATCGCCCTGCAGTCGCTCGAGGTGACCGGCAACCGCGGTGGCGATCCGATTGCCCTGTCGCGGGACGCCTTCGTCTTCGACTCGGTCCTCATTCGAAGCCTGCCGCCGATTCTGGAGTCGGATGTGTTGCGCGCAACCGTGGCGTCTCCCTCGGCCTCGGCACCGTCGGACTACAGCTCGGTCCCCTTCATAAGGGGCGGCGCCAGCGCTGGCACCCCAGTGATGCTAGACGGCGTGCGCCTATTCAACGCCGTCCACCTGGGGGGCTTCGTTTCGGCGGTAAACGCCGAGGTGGTGGAACGGGCATCTCTGCTGGCCGGGTCCGGGGGCGACGGCCTCGTGGTCGGGTCGCTCTCCGGCGCGATAGATATCGCAACACGCGACGGCTCGCGGGAGCGACGCCGGGTCAGCGGCTCGCTGGGGGTGGGATCGTCACGGCTCGCGCTGGAGGGACCCATCGGGGACAACGTCTCGTACCTGCTGGACGGACGGCGAACGTACATTGGCGCGTTCACGACCCAGCTGGAGAAGTACCACGTGGTGGAAGACGACTTTCCGTACTACTTCCAGGATGTGCACAGCAAGCTCACCTTCGACCTTGGCGGCGTGCGGCGCCTTTCCGTCAGCGGCTACGCCAGCACCGAGGATCTTACCACCTACGACGCCACGGAGACGCTGGCGCTCGGGATGCAGGCGACCAACATCGCCTTCTCGGGCCACTTCCGCGGCCGCCTCGGCGCCAGCGGGATCGTGGACGCGACTGTGGGATACAGTCGGTTCGCCAACGATCTCGAATTCCTCGGCAGTCCCGACCGCAGCGGCAACGGCGAGGAAGGTGACACCGCCGACATCCCCAGGGAGATTCTCCTCTACGGGGAGGGCTCGATGGAAGAGGCGAGGGCGGATCTCCGCCTCACCTGGCGCGCCAAGGTGGCAGCAATCACGGTCGGCGCGCAGGCAATCCGCTTTGTCTCGGATCACGACTACGACGCCACCGCGGTGCTCGATTGGGATAATGATACCTACTTCGCGCCACTTTCCCTCAGACGAAGCCATCTTCGCCTCGCCAGCTACGCGAGCGCCGACATCGACCTGACCGGCGGGTATCAGGCGCGCACGGGCGCGCGCGCGGATCACTTCAACGGCTTTGCGACAACGGTGGGACCCTTCGCCGAGCTCGGCTACGCGGGCGACTGGTGGAGCGCTCGCATCTCGGCATCGCAGTCGTATCAGGAGCTGGCGTCGGTGCGAAACGAAGAGGCCCTCACGAGCAGTTTTCTCGCCTACGACATTCTCGTTCCGGTTACCAAGGGGCCCATGCCACGCAATACCGAGGCCTCCATCGGCTGGCAGGGCACGGTCGCGCGGCTCAGGATTCGCGTGGACGCCTACGCCCGGTGGCTCGCCAACCTGCGCTTGCCGGACCCGGGGCGCAAACCGCTCACCAGCATTGTTATGGGCGACCCCAACGACTGGTATCTCTCGGAGGGGAAGGCGCGAGGCCTCGAGTCGTCGTGGAGCTGGCACTCCGAGACCGGAGTCGCGCTACTGGGGAGCTACCGGTGGGCGACCGTATCGAGGCGCGTGGGAGCTGAGGGTGAGGTAGATGGGCCCACCTTCGGCGAAGTATACTGGCCCCGCTTCCACCGCAACCACGAGCTGGAGCTGGGAGCCTCCTACCGCCGTGGGGCGTCGCTGTGGTCGGTCCGCTACTCGCTGCGGTCGGGGCAGCCGGTGACGCCCTCCAGGGCAATCGCGCCCTTCCAGGAGCAGGGATGGGACGGCGAGGTCCAGCTGCTTTCGCTGGGAGGTTCCTACAACTCCGCCACGCTGCCCTTCTACAGGAGGATCGATTTGGGGTGGCGCTACGAGTCCGACATTCGTTGGTTTGGCGGCGGCTCCGTGTCGCCGTACGTCTCCGTTGCCAATCTCCTGAATTCCCCGAACGTGGTCGGCTGGGTGGTGCAGCGCGGCTGGTACAGCGCCAATGTTGAGCGAGTCTATATGCGGCAGCTGCCAATGCTGCCCTTTGCCGGCGTGGAGTTTCGGTTTTGAGGGCTCGCGCGGGCAGCTCGGTCGCGACCGTGGCGGCGGTGGCGCTCTCGGGGTGCGAGCTCGTGCGCTCTCTCGATCCGCTAGAGGCGCACCCGGACGTGGTTGTGGTCCTAGGGATGCTTGTCGGCGGGGAGAGGGAGGCCCGAATCCTCGCCTCCCATCCCCATCGGGTGGAGTTCGAGCCCAAGCCCCGCATTACCGCCACCCTCCAGGGTCCCGGATGGACAGCCGACTTCACCGAGGACCTGCCACGGGGGGATTGCGAGGACGTGGGGGGAAGATGGAATGCGCCATCCAAGTGCATCGGTGCAATCCTACCGGAGCCAATTGCCGCTGGCGTCACCTATGAGCTCTCCGGGACAGCGCCTTTGGGGTCGTTCAGCGGGCAGGCCACCATGCCGATGGGTCCCGAACTTGTCCACCCCGCTTTCGCACTTGGGATTCCTGCGCAGGACTCAACGGGTCCGGTCGATGTGCCTCTGTCGTACAGGGTGGAAGCTGACGCCGGGATGGTGCTCGCAGATGTCCGGGATTTCGTCGAACTGCAGCCTGACGGAACCAAGGAGGAGCGCGACCGCAATAGTTGGCCCTTCCCCGAGGTTCTCGCCAGCTTCGAGGCGGACACGATCGCCGTATTGCAGTACCGCAGGCCGCTTCGCTTCGTGGTGACTGTCGTCAGCGTTGGCTGGGCATACGTGAACTTCGCCGAGTTCCACGGAGCCGACCCCCTGCCAGAGCCCTGGCCCGACTTTGGTCTTACGGGCGAGGGTGTGTTCGGGTACTTCGCAGGCAGGACACCGTCACGACCCATCGAGGTGCACGTGGGGCTTTTCGACGATCCCGACGTGATCGACCCCTAGAGCAGCCCGTCAGGAGGGGGTGGGTTCGGCGCGCCAGCAACGTCATCGCGACGGTCAGGATCGAGAGCGCCAGCGCGGCCGGGGTCGTCGAGGAAGAGCTGCGGAACTACATGTGACAGATAGTGGCCACTATCTGTCACGCAGCTCGCTCCAGCGGCGGCGACGCCCCTTCCGCATGAGGTCATGGGGCGGGTGGCACTCCGGGCAGGCGATACGCGCTCCGAGTGGGCCGGACAGGCCGGAGCAGCCAGTAGGGTCTGCGGGTTCCGTCAGGGGAGTAATGCGCGGCCGGGCGAGAGAGCTCCAGCCACCTCCGGAAGGCCTCCCGCGCCCGGGCGGTGTCCACCGAGACGTCGCCGTATTGATCGCCGGGCTCGGCGCGCTTCACGCGTACCGCCTGGTGCCAGCAGTGCGCTCCCGACACGGGGTCCGGCTGCACCGGAAAGGTCAGATTCTGGTGCACGCCCACATCCTTCCACCATATCCGCGCGGTATCCGGGTCGGGCGAGGCGAAGGCGCCCGCCCCTCCCTTCCTGCGAATTCCCCACCCCGTGCCGTCCCGACTCAGATCGACCGTGGCGGTCGCCTGGCGGGCACCGCCGTTCAGCTTCCAGCGCCCCATGTGGTGCGAGCACGCCACCACCCCAGGGTGAATGCCCTCCGTGACCCACGCCTTCACCACATAGTGGCCGATCGCGGTCTCGATGCGCACGAGGTCGCCCGTCTCAACCCCCACCCGAGCCGCGTCCTCGGGGTGCAGCCAGAGCGGGTTGGTGTGCGCGATCTCGTTCAGCCACTTCGCGTTGGCGCTCCGGGTGTGGATCTGCACCGGGAGGCGAAAGGTGGAGATCAGGCACATCTCGTCGCTCGCCAGATTCGACCTGTGCACATGGCTCCTCATATAGCCGGGCACTGCCCCCTCCGCCCAGCCCCACTCGGCCAGAGTGCGCGACCAGAACTCCAGGCGTCCCGAGGGCGTCGGGAAGCCCCGTCGCACCACGCCGTCCACCAGCACCCCGACCCGCCTGCGACCGTCGCCGTCGCCTTCGAGGGGCGGCATCGGCACGACGTTCACCGTCGGCGGTGCCGCACTCCGCGTGAAGACGCGTCCCATCGAGTCGACGCTCGTCTCCTCCAGCTTATCGGCTGCGATCGGCTCCTCGTGGCGCCTTCCCACCTTGGCGTCGATCTCGAAGGCACCGTACCGCCGCATGTACTCGAGCGGCTTGAGTCCCTCGCTTCTGGCCTTCTCCGGGAGCCCCGGCACCGAGTTCTCGAAGATCCACCCGTAGTACTCGTCCACACCCATCTTCTCGCCGGGGCGCTCCCGAGACTCGAAGAACTCCCGGATGCCTCGCGATCCGTCCGGGTCGATTCGCCAGGTGAGCTCCATCCAGAACTCGTTCTCCTCCCACACTTCGCCCGGCGTGACGTCGCGGGTGCTCTCGACCGCCTCGCCGAAGAGCTCCCGCGCCGTCCGCAGCACCGGTTGGCGAAACCCGATCCAGCGCCCGTCGTACTGCTCGTACGACGTCAGGTCGTGTCGTTCCGAGGAGTGACCCATGGGCAGCACGTAGTCGGCGAAGTAGGCGGTCTCGTTCCACGTCGGCGTTAGCGCCACATGCAGCCCGATTCTCTCGGGGTCGGTGAGCATCTCGATCCAGGAGAAGCCGTCGGGATTCGTCCAGACGGGGTTGTAGACCCGGGTGAAGTAGACGTCCAGCCGGCCCGCGCGCTCGGCCGTGAGGTGCGGCAGGAGGAAGGACATCTCCATCAGGCTCAGCGGGTAGTCGCCGGGCCAGGTAAGGTCGTTCCAGTGTTCGGGGTGCCTCGATGGCATCCTGATCGGCCTGGGGACGAACTTGTTCCACGCGTTGGGGTAGGTTCCTCCTGGCACCGCAATGGCCCCGAGCAGCGCATTCAAGAGGAATAGGGCGCGCGTCACCTGCCACCCTCCCAGGTTCCCGGCAGCTGCGCTCCGCCAGCAGTGTGTCGAGAGCCTGGCACCGGCTGTGGCTACCAGCTCGGCGACGGCCTCTATCGTGGCTCTGGCCACCCCACTCTCGGCCTCTGCGAACTCGAAGGTGTAGCGGGCATATAGACCGCGCAGGATCTCCTCGAAGTCGCTGAAGTCGCCCTCCGCCTGTCCGTGCACCTCCTCCAGATACTCGCGCCAGTTCCACCAGCGCTCCACGAAATCGCGATCGTAGCTGCCGCTCTGGATCAGGTGGTTGGCCACGGCCAGGAGCACCGCCGCCTCCGAGCCGGGATAGCTCGCCAGCCAGTGGTCGGCGTGGGTGGCGGTGTTCGAGAGGCGGGTGTCGAAGACCACGAGCTTCGCCCCCCGCTTCCTGCCCTCGATGACCCGCTGGGCGTGGGGGTTGAAGTAGTGACCCGACTCGAGGTGGCTGCTGACGAGCAGTATCACCTTGGCGTTCTCGTGGTCGGGGCTGGGCCGGTCCATCCCCATCCAGAGGTGGTAGCCGGTGCGAGCGCCCGAGGAACAGATGTTGGTGTGCGAGTTGTGGCCATCCACGCCCCAGGCGGCGAGCATGCGCTCGGTGAATCCGTCCTCGCCGGGGCGGCCCACATGGTACATGATCTCACGGTGCCTACCCTCGTCCAGAGCCGCCCGGACGCGCCCTGCGATCTCGTCGAGCACCTCGTCCCATTCGACCCGCTCCCAACGACCGTCGCCACGCCCGCCAACTCGCCTAAGCGGGTGGAGGATTCGATCTGGATCGGCGATCTGAGTAACTGTGGCGGGGCCCTTGGCGCAGTTCCTACCCCGCGATCCGGGGTGCATGGGGTTCCCCTCGAACTTGCGCACTTCGAGGCTGTCGCGATCCACGTAGGCGAGCAGGCCGCACGCCGACTCGCAGTTGAAGCAGGTAGTGGGCACCAGCGAGTACCGGCGCTCGACCCGCTCGGGCCAGCTCTTCGAGTCAAGCTCGGTCCAGTCGCCCCAGCGCTCCTTCGGGGGATAGGCGGCCAGCTCGCCCCCGCTCGCTCCGGGGTGGAACGTCTCGCCGCGCTTCTCCACCTCTGGCCTCGCAGCCGAGACCCGTCGGCCGCACTCGCACCTGCCCGCCCTGCGAGTCACGAGATCGGCACCGACTGCCCGGCCTGCACGTAGGCGTGCTCGTACGCCAGCAGCCCGAGGAGCGCCACTGGCACGACCGGCCATCCGACCCAGGTGCCCACCGTCCCCGCGAGCGCACCCAGAAGGCCGATCGCAAAGAAGCGCCGATAGCTGCCGTGCGTCATCTCGCGCTCGGCGAGGCGGGCGTGGGTGGTTGGCGCAGGCATCAGGACCTCGCCTGCGATAAGCGCCGCGTGCGCTACGCTCGAGACCGCAAGGACTACGAACGCCGCTGCGAGGGCGTCGGGAGGAGCTCCCATGAGGGCGGCTGCAATCGCGGTGGTGCCTCCGCCCGCCACTCCCGCCTGAACTGCGAAGTGCGCCGGGAGGAGGGGGCTCTGCCACAGGTCGCGGGCCTTGGCCTGCCCAAAGAGGAAGGCAGTGTAGACGGCCGTCAGGAGCGCGAGTACGCCGCCCGTCCACCCGATCCACAACGGTACCGCGCCAACGTGGAGTGCAATCCCAAGGTGCGCCCCGAGGATGGCGCCGAAGGCACTGATCACCAATCCTCCCCGCACCAGCCAGCTCCGCCACTGCGGCCGCAAGAAGATGAGGTGGAAGCGACCCGGGTGCTCCAGGTCCCAGATCAGGATCGCCCCGGTAAGGGCGAGGAAGGTCCCGGCCAGGAGGGGAGCGCCCAGCGTCCAGAGGGGGCTGTCGGTGGCAAGGACGCCCATCGCCACGAGGAGGAGCGGCACGAGGTACGCTCCGGCCGCGATCGACTTGGTCCAGGTGTAGAGGGAGACGCGGAAGTCCCACGGGCGGGTGTGGGGAATGTCGTAGCTGAGCACGGCGGCCGCCGAGGAGCTCCAGCCGTCCGAACCAGCCGGGCCGCCTCCCGGGTCCTGATCGCCCTGCTCGCTCCACATGTAGATGCCCCCGGGTGGACGCTTGGCGGCGAGTGGGTCCAGCGTCGCCTCGTCCGCACCCTTGTAGTACAGCTGCGGGCGGGTGCCCTTCTCGGGTCGGCGCACGGCCACTGCGTCGCGACCCACAATCTCGGCGACCTTCGAGAAGGGGTCGGCCAGGTCGCCCACCAGCAGGGCCTCGGTAGGGCAGACGACCACGCAGGCGGGCTCGAGGCCGATGTCGAGGCGGTGGGCGCAGAAGTTGCACTTCTCGGCCGAGTGGTCGGCGGGGTTGATGAAGATCGCGTCGTAGGGACAGGCGGCGATGCACGCCTTGCAGCCGATGCAGACGCTCTTGTCGAAGTCCACGATCCCGTCCGCCCGCTCGAACATAGCCGCCGTCGGGCAGGCCTCCACGCAGGGCGGGTCCGCGCACTGGTTGCAGCGCGTGACCTGAAAGGAGCGCCGAGCACTCGGGAAGATCCCGGTGTCGACGTACTTGACGTAGGTGCGCGTCACGGAGAGCGGCACCTCGTTCTCGGACTTGCACGCGGTGGTGCAGGCGTGGCACCCGATGCACCGGGTCTGGTCAACCACCTTGGCCCACTGGCGGGGGCTGGTGCCATTCGGCTCGGACGAAGCTGTCGCGGTCAGTGCCATTCCTTCACAATAGGCCAATTGGCCTCCCCTTGCAGCGGGTGCCCCGATCCTGCGTCGGCTTTGCGCGGCCGAAGGTTATGGCGTACGCTATCTCGGCCGGCTCACTCACCCGCTCAAGGAGGCGACCCACCCGATGTTCTGCAAGGACCAACCCAGACTGAGAGAATGCCCGCTCCTGGCGCTTCGCGTCGTGGCAGGCACCATGTTCGCGATGCACGGTGCCGGGAAGCTCTTCGGCGAATCGACCGCGGAAGTCGCCAGCCTGTTGTGGATTGCCGGGGTGCTGGAGTTCGTCGGCGGATTGCTGGTGGCGGCCGGGCTCTGGACGAGACCGGTGGCCTTCCTCATCTCGGGACAGATGGCGGTCGCCTACTTCAAGGCCCACGCCCCCAGGGGCTTCTCGCCGCTCGAGAATGGCGGCGAGCTGGCGGTCCTATACTGCTTCCTCTGGCTCTTCCTATTCGCGAACGGTGCCGGGAGGTACTCGCTCGACGGGTGGCTGGCGTGCAGGAGGTCGGAGAGCGAGGCGGGCTAGCGTCGCCGCTCAGCAGTGCTCCTCGAAGGCCGCCTGGAGATCGGTGGCGATCGCGGGGGCGGAGCGTCCTTCGATCTGATGTCGCTCGAGCATGAAGACGATATCTCCCTCCTTCAGGAGGGCGATCGAAGGCGAAGAGGGGGGGTAGCCCACTAGGTGCCTGCGCGCTGCGGCCGTGGCCTCGATGTCCTGCCCTGCGAAGACCGTCACCTTGTGGTCCGGCTGATTCTCGCCCTCCAGCGCCATCGACACGGCAGGCCGGAAGATCCCGGCGGCGCAGCCACAGACGGAGTTGACGGCCATCAGCACCGTGCCGTCCATGGCGCCCATCGCCTGTTCGACCTGCTCCGAGTCGCGTAGCTCCTGGAATCCTTCGCGAACCAGCTCGTGGCGCATCGGTGCGACCATCATCTCAGGGTAGGGCATCTGGGCTCGGCGGACTCCGTGTGATCGACAATCGAGTGGTGGAAAATGGGCAGCGATAATTCTAATCTGGGACCGTGCGACGCTACAAGGGGTGTCGGGCTAGGTGCCGCCATGCGGAGCGGAGCCGGGCCCGCCAACAGCTGCTTTGTCTGCGGCCCCGACAACCCGATCGGCCTTCACCTGCACTTCCGCCTGGATGACAACGGGCGATGCGTGGCGGATTTCTCGCCGACCGAGCACCATGTCGGGTATCCGGGGGTGGTACACGGGGGCATCATCTACAGTGCGCTCGACGACTCGATGGCCAACTGGCTGTACCTGCGGGGTGCACGCGCCTACACTGCCCGATCAAGCGTGCGCTACCGGGGTACGGTGGCCCCGGGAGAAACCCTGCGCCTGGAGGGCCGCGCAGTCGGCCGCAGGGGCAGGGTCGTCGAGATGGCGGGGGTAGCCTCTAGGGCGTCGGACGGAAAGCTGATGGCCGAGGCCACTGCGACCTTCATGGTAGTCGAGGGTCGCGATAGGGTCGGGGAAGTGTGAAGCCCGTAGTGATCGAGTTCGCCGGGCGCAGTCACTCGGTGCTCGTCCGTACGGCCATGCCTTCGGTGGCGAACTGGATGCCGGTCACGACGAGCTGCTGCCCGGGCTCGAGGCCGCCGGTAAGGTAGACGATGTCATCGGTGCGCTGTAGCACGCGAACGGGCACGATCGCGACCTCGTTGCCGCCGCTTAGGGCCCACACCTCGTTGCCCGTGCGCAGCGCGGCCCGCGGGACCGTGAAGTAGCGCTCGGGCGCCGCTCCGTCGATCTGCACATCCACGAACTGGCCGACCAGGAGCGGAGGTGCCGCGCGAGGGTCGTCGGCAACGACGCCCTCTTCGCCCTCGGGCGCGCCGCCAGCCATCGGGTTCGGGATCCGAATCACCACATCGATCGTCCGGGTCTGCTCGTCGAGCGCGGCTTCGGCGCGGTCCACGTAGCCGTCCCATCGGTAGCGCATGTCCCCGTGCCGGGTCGAGACCGAAGCGGGAACCGCAGTGCTCGCGTCACCGGCGGCGAGCTCCCAAAGCCCCGGGATCAGCGCCGCGTCCAGGTCCGACAACGGCACCACCACCTCGACGGCGTCGTCGGCGTACAGTCGGCCCACGCTCTGTCCGGCCCCGATGATCTGACCCAGATCGACTGACTCGAAGCGCACAATGCCGCTGAACGGGGCGGTCACGGCGGTGCGCGACAGGGCGAGCTCGGCGTCCGCGAGCCCGGCGCTGTCGCGGGCGAGCGCGGCCCGGGCGGCGCGCAGTTGGGGCTCGTACAGCGTGAGCGGACTGGCCTGCTCCCCCACCTCGCCCCACTGGCGCTGGTAGCCTTCGTACTCCTCGCGCGCGATCCGCGCCTCCTCTTCGGCCTGCAGGAGCGCGACCTCCTGCGCGGCCACGTTGGCGCTCGCCTGCTGCACGCGGTTGCGGTAGTCGGCGTCGTCAATTCGGAAGAGAACCTGGCCCGGGGCCACCCGCCCGCCGCTCTGGAAGGACGAGGCCACCCACGCGACCTTCCCGTTGATCTGGGCGGCCACGTCGATCTCGGCACGCGGACGGACGGTTCCGGCCCCGTAGACCGGAATCGCGCCCTCGCTGGCCTGGGCCGGAACCGTGGTCACGAAAGGCACCCGCGACGGCGGCTCCCTGAGCGGAGGTTCCGGCCTCAGCCAGATCATGACCATCGCTATGACGACGGCGGCTCCGATAATCCACACCGGGAGCAGTCGGCTGCGCAAAGCACTCATCTAGGTTCCGTTCCTTCGGAGGGTTGTCGTTGCCCGCATCCGGCCCCGGCGCAGGCACCATGCGCCGATCAAGCGCGTCGGCGATCCTACGCATAGTGCGAGCGATGCTTGTCGTCAAGCCAACGCTCTCGAAGCGGCATCATAGGCCGTGGACGAGTCTCGCTCGGAGCGCGGTTCCTGCAAATGTTGGCCAGCGCTGGCGGTCGCGTCAAGGCTGTCCTGACGCGCACCTGCACTTCCGGGGCGACCGCTACTCCCCGGGCTTCTCCCGCTCGCTCGCTTCGTCAGCGTCGCTCGTTGCTCCTCTCCACCGCTTGAAAGCCGAGAAGAAAAGCCACACCATATTCCAGTAGAGGTCGTGCTGGTGTTCGAGCGGGAATACAACAGGCTGGATGGACGTTCCACTCCCATGGCCCCTTCCGTTGGGATCCCGGATACTCGGTGGAAGGGCTCCGGGCATCCGCTTCAGCTGCGCAGGAGGCAAACAGGTGGCCCTTGACGCCTAGACAAGAGAAGGTGGATGAGCCCGGAGTGACCGGCCACCCTGCCGGACCGATCGCATTCATGGCCCGCAACAGCGTGGCCGCGAACGTTCTGGTGCTCTTCCTGGTCCTGGCCGGCCTTGCCGCGGCGCTGAATCTGGTTCAGGAGGTCCTCCCCGACCTGTCGCTGGATCAGGTTCAGGTCCTCGTCGTCTACCCCGGCGCCACCCCCGGCGAGATCGAGGAGTCGGTCGTCATGCAGATCGAGGAGCGGGTCCGGGGGGTGGAGGGTCTGGACCAGCTGGAGGCGACCGCTTCCGAGGGCTTCGGGTCGGTTGTGGCTCACTTCAGGGCGGGCACGGATCTCGACCGCGCGATGAACGAGGTCAAGGCGGAGGTCGACCGCATCGCCTTGCCCGCCGAGGCGGAGCGACCCGAGGTGCGCGAGGTCACGAGCCAGCAGAACGTCATTCGCCTGCTGGTTCACGGGAACGTTCCGGAGCGCACCCTCAAGGAATGGGCGTACGACATCGAGGAGGGCATCTCGGCGCTGCCCGAGGTGTCGCTGGCCGAGGTGAGCGGCACCCGCCCCTACGAGCTGTCGATCGAGGTGCCGGGGAGTCGGCTCCGGGCTCTCGGCCTCACACTCGAGGATGTCGCGTTCGCGGTGCGGCAGGGCTCGCTCGAGCTGTCGGCGGGCAGGCTGTCGACCGGCGACGAGGAGATCCTCGTCCGCACCCTGGGCCGGAACTACGACCAGGGCGACTTCGAGGACATCATCGTCCTGACCCGCACCGACGGGACCGCAGTCCGCCTGGGGGAGATCGCATCGGTGCGCGACGGGTTTGCGGACACCGACCTCAGCTTGCGCTTCAACGGCCGGCCTGCGGTGGGCGTCGACGTGTACCGCTCCTCGAACGAGAAGGTGCTGGAGATCGCCGAGGCGGTGAGGGAACACCTCGACAGCGAGATTCTCCCCACCCTTCCGGCCGGAATCGGCGTCGAGATCTGGAAGGACGACTCGGTGGATGTCTCGGGCCGGCTCGGCCTGATGATCGAGAACGCGCTCCTAGGCCTGGCGCTCGTGCTCGCGGCGCTCACCCTCTTCCTCGAAGTGCGGCTGGCGGTGTGGGTGGCCATCGGCCTGGCGGTCTCCTTCCTCGGGACCTTCCTCTTCATGGAATGGCTCGGCCTCTCGGTCAACATGTTCTCGCTGATGGCGCTCGTTCTCGCGCTGGGGATCGTGGTGGACGACGCGATTGTGGTGGGAGAGAGCGTCTTCTCCCAGCGCGAGCGGGGTGCCCGCGGGCTGGCTGCGGCGATCCGGGGGACCCGGCGCGTCAGCACGCCCGTCATCTTCTCGGTGCTGACCACGGTGACGGCCTTCGCCGCCCTCCTGCCCGTGCCCGGCCCGCAGGGCCAGCTAGGTCGCCCGATCCCGATGGTTGTGATCATCGTCCTTCTCATCTCACTGGTCGAGTCGCTGCTGGTGCTGCCGAACCACCTGTCGCACCTGCCCGCTCCGGGCGGCGGCGGCGAGGGCCGGCTTTCAGGGTGGCTCGCCCGCATCCGGGCGCGGGTGGACGTCCTGCTCAAGCGGGTGGTGAACGGCCCGCTCGACCGCGGGCTGCGTCTGGCGGTCCGCCAGCCCGGCGTGGTTCTCGCTTCTGCCGCCGGCCTGCTCGTCGTCACCCTGGCGGCGGTCAGATCAGGGGTGGTGCCCAATCAGTTCCTGACGCCCATCGAGGGCGAGGTCGTCTTCGCCAACCTCGAGATGCCCGTCGGCACGCCAGCGGAGCGGACATCGGCGGTTGCGCGGCAGATCGAGGAGGCAGGGCATCGCGCGGTGGAGCGCCTCTTGCGCGAGCGGGATCCGGATGCGGACCCCCTGGAGGTCGCGGTCGCCGTGACCGTGGGCCGTCAGGCGGCGCTCTTCGACCCACTCGGAGGAAACGCCACGGAGGCGGCCCGGGGCCACCTGGGCGCCGTCCAGTTCAAGCTCGAGGGCTGGGAGCGCCACGACATCGCCTCGTCCACCTTCGAGAGGGTGTGGCGCGACGAGGTCGGGGCCCTACCGGGCGTCAGATCGCTGACAATCTCCTCGAGCCTGATCACCCTCGGGCTCCCCGTCCACTTCAACCTCTCCCACCCGGACCCCGAACGGCTCGCCGCGCTCGCCGACGAATTCGTCGCCGAGCTGAGCCTCATCGACGGCGTCTTCGACGTGCGCAGCAACCTCGACCAGGGGGCTCGCGAGCTGCAGTTGGAGCTGAAGCCGGCGGGGCGCACCCTAAATCTCACCGTCGGGCACTTCGCGTCGCAGGTCCGCTCCGCCTTCTTCGGCGCCGAGGCGCTCCGCGTGCAGCGCGGGCGCGAGGACGTGGGCGTCTTCGTGCGCCTGCCCGAGGAGGAGCGCAACTCCGCCGACGACGTGGAGCGCTATCTGGTGCGCACTCCCCAGGGCGAGGTTCCGCTAGGCCAGGTGGCGTCGGCCGGCTTCGCGCGCTCCGCAGCCACCATCCACCGCATGGACCGACGCCGCGCCGTTACGGTCACCGCGGACGTGGATGCGGCGATCGCGACCGGCCAGCAGGTCAACCGGGCCCTCGACGAAGGCATCCTCGCCCGCCTCTCGGCCGAGGACGGCCTCTTCGAGCACACATACGGCGGCCAGCGCGAACAGCAGGAGCAGGCCAACGCGGACCTGAGCCGCTCGCTCTTCCTGGCGCTCCTCGTCATGTACGCCCTGATGGCGATTCCCTTCGGATCCTACGTCCAACCCCTGATCATCCTGGCCGCGGTTCCCCTTGGAGCGATCGGGGCGGTTGCCGGGCATATGCTTCTCGGACTGAGCCTGAGCATCTGGTCGATGTACGGGCTCATCGGGGTGAGCGGCGTGGTCGTCAACGACTCGCTGATGATGATCAAGTTCGTGAACGACCTGAGAGCGTCAGGGATGCCGGTCCGCGAGGCGATCGTCACAGGGGCGAAGAACCGCTTCCGGGCCATCCTGCTGACTTCGGTGACGACGTTCGTGGGGGTGGCGCCACTGGTTTTCGAGACCAGCACGCACGCTCAGCACCTGGTGCCGCTCGCCGCCTCGGTCGGGTTCGGGGTGCTAATCGCGACGGCGCTTCTGATGCTGGTGGTGCCGGCGCTCCTGGCGGCGCAGGCCGCGCTACTGCCCCGAGGAGCAACGCAGAGCGAAGCCCTGCGAAGAACCAATGTGTACTCCACTTTCCATGATGGAAAGTAATCATTACATTCTGAACGAGGTGAGCGAAGCGGTCCAGTGCGGATGCATCGCTCTCCCGCATAGATTGGAGCGAGTCGGTGGCGCACCTTGACGTTGAGTCCGTGATAGGGGCCACAGCACCGGGACCCGCCCCGCAGCAGCCCGCCGAAGGCCAGAAAATGAGCGACTGCCAGGACACGTCCGCACCTCGCCACGCCAGGGAACGCCGCCGGCCCCGCAGAGGAATCCGGGAGAGCCCGGGCGCCATCACGCTACTCACCCTGCTCTTCGTCGCGGTGAAGCTGACCGGCCACATAGACTGGTCTTGGTGGTGGGTGCTCTCGCCGCTCTGGATCGTCGCCGCGGTCGTGGCCCTGGTCCTCGCGGCCGTCTTCCTGTTCGCGGCATTCACCGGGAAGGAACGCAAGACCCGGCCCGGGTGAAGCCCCTCATCGGACGACTCGCCGTGCGCGAGCTGATCCCCCGTACCGCGCTTCCCAGGGGCTGACGGGGCCCATCGGCCGTATTCAGACCACGGTCGTCCTGATGTTCCTGGTGCCGGCGCTATCCTCGGTGCGGCTGCGCTGGCTTGCCAGGCAGCGTAGCCGCGCGGCGGCCCCCGTCAGGGAGGTGGTCCGGGGGCCCGCTAATCCAGCGTAGCCGCCGCGCGCCGCCCGCCCTCCACCTCCGCCACCAGACCCTGTTCCCGATCGCCTCAGCGGAAGGCCCGTAGTCAGGGGCCAGCGAGGCAGGCATCCGGCCGTCCCGCACCCTCGCCGCCAGCTCGTCCCCGAAGTTCCTCGAGTACCGCTTGCCGCGTCCCGACATGGAACACCTCCCCGTTGAACGAAAGCAAGTGTCCGCCGCGGCGGAACAAATCCAGGCGTGGGTGTGTGCCAATGCTGTCTGGTGCGTGTCAAAGCTGTCTGGTGAGTGTGTTCGACTGCTATCCGAACGACAGCATCGCCCCGAGTGGTACTGGGCGGAGATGACGGATCCGATGGGCGGGAGTTCGCGTCCGCCGCTGATAGAGTGGAGGACCGGCCCGGATCGGTCGGTCATGGAGTAGCCGCGGAGACACGGCAAGGTGAATCTCCCGAAGCGGAGGGGGAAATGAAGAGGCTGTCGTCGGGACTGCTGGCCCTGATCTGGGCGTGCGGTGGTGAGACGGTGGTGCCGAATCAGGTGCCGGTGGTGCGTGGTCCGATCCCGGACCAGACGATGGGACTCGGTGACACGGTGGCGGTGGAGCTGAACCTCGTGTTTTCCGATCCTGACGGCGAGGCACCGACCTACTCGGCGTCGTCGTCGGATGTGTCGATCGTGAGGACGGAGGTGACGGGTTCGACCCTGCGATTCGCGGCGGTGACGCGGGGCATGGCGTCGGTCACGGTGACCGCGACCGACGCTGCGGACGCTTCGGCGATGGACGAGTTCGAGGTGGAGATTCCGAACCGGATGCCGGTTGCCACGGCGGATATCCCGACTCAACAGATACCGGTGGACGGCTCGGTGGCGATCCCCCTCATGGATCACTTCGCGGATCCGGACGCCGACGACCTATCGTTCACGGCCGTGAGCTCGAACGGGGATGTCGTGACCGCCATGGTCCTCGACAGCCTGCTCCTCGTTCTGAACGGCATATCGGTCGGTGAGGCGAGCGTGGAGGTGACGGCCTCGGATCCGTTCGAGGCGAGCGCGAACCAAGGGTTCGACGTGGCGGTGGAGGTACCATCCTGGGAGGACCAGTTCAACCGTGCGGAACTGGGTGGCGAATGGACGGATGGTGGTGGCGGTGCGGGCTTCGTCACGCTGGAGGACGAGTCATGGGTCCGGGTACATCTCCGGGACGGCGACTGGAAGGCGCAGGCGCAACCGCTCGAGTTCGAGAACCAGTGGTCGATAACGACGAGCGTGAGGGTCGAGGATTCCGGTGAAGGAAACGGTTGGGCTTGCGCGTCGATCGAGTCGCGGATCGACGATGAGAACTTCAGAGAATGGGCGCTGAATCTCGACGCTCACTCGGCACTCATGGATCTCTCCGTACGGGACGCCGATGGCGAGTGGCTCTCGCTGACCGACCACGACTACGAATTCGAGTACCTCGAGTACTACGAAGTCGGCTGGTGGATCGAGGGCGATTCGATGCACGTGTCGGTGGACGGCACGACGGAACTGTCGTTCGACCCGGTCGCGGATGGCGAGGATTGGCCTGGCGACGACATCCCGATGCCGACGAACTTCAACGGTGTGAATCTGGGAGTGGTCGAGTGCGGAGAAGGCGATGTGACCCATCACGCGGGATACGACTGGGTGATGGTCTCGGGGAAGTGAGGGCGCATGCTGCGGACCGTGACTGGGGCCACAGGCGACTTCCCGCGCTGATCGCTGGTGGCTACGACTGGGTCGATGTGCGCGATGTCGTGGCGGCCACGATGGCTGCAGAGACACAGGCTGACGCGCTGATTATATGGCACACCCCCTTCGACCCCCGTCGGCGGTGTGGTGAAACGGCCATGGCCACCTCCGGCGTAAAACGAAGTGCTGATCGATCCCACATCGGTATGACGACAATCGGATCGATGGCGATATCGTAAGACGCCACCATCGCTCCGGCCGACGCAGCCCTCCCGCAGGACCCGGAAACAGGCGCCATTCACTGAACCCACACCCGCGACACCCGCGACGGAACCGCCCCGTCGAAGTAACCGTACACGCCCTCCCCCTCGATCCCGAAGCTCGGCCACGGCTGGGGCAGCGGAAAGGTGCCCTCGTTCTCCAGAAAGTTGGTGTAGTGCCGACCGATTCCGAGGAGCCGCAGCGAGAAACGGAGCGGCCGTTCGTGGTAGTGGATGCGGAACGTATCCGCCTCGGCGCCCTCGAGCGCAACCGGGAAGTCGCCCACGTAGTGGCCCTCGACTTCCCACTCCGTGCCGTCCTCTCGCGTCAAGAAGACATCGAACGCATCCGCCAGCAGCGTGCCGACATCGGAGCCGATTCGGTACCGCACCGGGATCAGATGGTCTTCGTAATCGGTGGGGTTGGGGACGTGGAGACTGTCCCCCGGTTCGATCAGAACCGGCACCGCTGGCATCGTGACTTCTCCGCTGAACGCACCCAGCGGCGCCGTTCCCTCGATTTCGTATGTGGCGCCCGCCCGGACCTCCTCCGGAAGCACGGCCCGCAGGCACCTTGCCGGACCCTGCCCGCTGTTGGGCGGTATGCACTCCACCAGTTCCAGGGTGTCCGAGAACGCGGCGGTCCACCCCGGACCCCTGAGCGTCACGGTGACCGTGGGAGCCGGTTCGTTCGGATCGCGATGGGGGTGCGCCGCGAGCAGGCGGGCCTCACGCTTACCGCCTTCGAGCATGATCGCGACAGAGACCACGTCCGGGTGGAGTTCGAGGGGGTCCGGTGGACGGAGGCACCCCGAGGCCGCCACCATCGCGGCTAGCAGTCCGTTGAAACGCGCGCCCGCCCTCAAAACCTGAACTCCACGCCGAAGAACGGAATCATGGGCAACTGCGGCAGATACAACGTCCTGAATTCCTCCCCCAGCTCCTTGCGGTAGTTTCTTTCCACATACGCACCGACCACGTTGGGAAGGCTGAAGAGATTGGCCACCGACACATACGGAACCACCGACCCGCCGCCGAACCACGACACCCGGCTCTCCCGGCGCCAGCCCGCATCGATCCGCGCGTAGTGGGGCAGGGTCCCGGAGTTGTACTCCCCCCCTAGGGGCACCAGTTCGGTGAAACCGCTCCCATGGACCTCGATCGGCACGACGCCCAACACCGGCGTTGTCGGCTGACCCGAGCGCAACGACACACGCGCCGACCACGACGAAGCGCCGCGCCTGTAGGCACCCCCCATTTCGAACTCGTGATCCCGATGGAAACGGGGCTTGTAGCTCCGCGAATCCACGGTCCTGGATACGCGGGCCCAGCGGTAGCTCCCCAGCAACGAGAATCCCCCGTCGCTCATCCAGCTCCACGAAGTCTCGATCCCCCTTGCCGAACCGCTGGCAAGCTCCCACGACGACGGATCCCCCAACGCGGCGGCGGTAGCCGGCCTGGATCCGAGCTCGGGCAGCCTGAGGTTGGCTAGCACGCGCGCGTAGGCGTCCACGCGGACCCTAGATCCCCGCATGGGAACCCTCCCACCCAATGACGGCCTCGGTGTTGCGCGGCACCGGGGCCTCGCTCACGGGAACCAGCAGGTCGTACGCCAGGAAGCTCGCCCCCAGCGCCTCCTCGTCGCGCACCGACGCCAGCGCCTGGTGGGAACGCGACGCCGAGATGCGCGCGTCCCACCACGAGCCCGCGTAGCTCAGTTCCGCAAAGGGCGAGAGAGTTGTCGACAGCCGCCGGAAGTGGTCGATCCGCAGCCCCGCCCTGGTCGAAAACCCTCGCTGCAGCGGGACCTCCACGATGGAGTACGCAGCCAATCGCAGGCTGGTCTCCCTGAGGGTTACCGGCGAAAAGAAGAAGCCCTCATCCGCGTCGAAATCGTCGGTCACGTCGTAGTCGTGGTCGCCGAGGAACGCGGTCGCCTGCGCCCCGCTCGTGATCGTCGCCCGTCCCGTGCGCCAGGTGACCCGCAGGTCGGCGCGGGTCTCGCTCATCGTGCCGTCGCCGAAGAGCAGCGTGTCGGTGGGGGGGATGTACTCCACCAAAGTGTCGTTGAGGTACATCGCGCTGCCGCCACCCAGCGCAAAGAGGTCGCTCGTGAAGCGGCTGTGTCCCAGGTTGGCGTCGACGATCCCATTGTCCCCGAGCCGGTCACGGTAGTGAACCGAAAGCGCGGAGTTCCCCCATGACAGCCCCAGCGTGTGGGTCTCCTCGCTGTCGTACACCTGCAGGGACTCGGAATTGCGGTAGCCGCTGACCGAAAGGCGGCGGACTCCGCCCAGGTCGGCCGTCACCTTCGCGTGCAGGTCCTGGAAGAAATAGGGAAGGTGACCCGAGGTGAACGCCAGTTCCTCGAGCGCCAGCGTGAAAACGTCGATGTAGGTGCGCCGGCCGTCCAGAAGGTAGGATACGCTGCTTCCCAGGGGTCCCTCCACCGAGAACCTGGACGATGCGAGACCTAGAGAGCCCGCCATACGCATCCCGTCGCGGGCGCCATCGCGGGTGGCGATATCGATGGCGCCCGAGAGCGACCCGATCGCCATCCCGTCGCCCCCCGATCCCGCGAGTATCGTCGCTCTCTCGACCGCCTCGGCGTTGATCGCCGAGAGGAAGCCCCCCAGGTGAAAGGCGTTGAAGAGCCGAACGCCGTCGAGCAGCACCGGCGTCCCCTCGCTGGTACCGCCGCGAATGAAGGGAACCGAGGTGTAGTCGGAGGACGCGGAGGCGGAGGGTGAGACGGCGGTCGCCCGCAAGACATCGGTCTCCAGGATCGCGGGCAGTGTCCTGAGTAGCACGGAGTCGATGACGAAGGCGTCCCGGGACCGGGAGATCGGATCCCCGGCGCGGCCAGCGACGCTTACCTCGAGCCCCTCCACGGCAATCGGGGCGGGACTGAGCAACACCCGGACTGGCTCCATGGGCAAAGCCTCGTAGGTCCGTGTCCACAGAGCATAGCCGAACGCCGCCACCTCGACGCGAACCGCCCCTTCCTTCGGCGCCCCCGGCACCACGAACGCCCCATACCGATCCGACACTCCCGTCGCGGCCGCCACCTCGCCTCCCGTGGCAGCGACAGTGACCCGGGCGTACGCGATGGGCTCGAGATCCACGCTGTCGCGGACCACGCCCGACAGGGTGGCCTGCTGCAGGGCGGCGATCACCAGGGCGGCGGCGGTCATGGGCAACTCCCGTTCACATCGGAGAGCGGGAAAGACAAGGGGGCGCTGCGACAATGATACAGCCCAGCCCGAGGTGTCGTTCCACAGCGGGCTGCGCCGGAAGCACTACGGGGAGCACCAGAGGTGCGGGATTGACGGTGCTAGCTGGTGGGCGAAACAGCCACCGTGTACACCTTGCGCTGATCTCCACTGTGATCCTCGCGCGAAACCGCCCCGCCGTCAGTGTACCAAAGCGTGATCTCCGCTGTCCCCGGCTCCTCGAAGACCCTCGTCGTCCTGTGTTCGACGAACTTGCGATCGGTCGAGCAACCGCCAACAATGAAGTAGTCTATTGGGCGTACCATAGCCGACCGACCGTCGCTACCATTGCCGCCGTCGGTGTAAAAATACTCGTAGCAGCCGCTGCCCCCTGTCCAAACCGCTATCTCCACGGGGACCCCGACGGTTGCCGTCTCGGGGATCTGTGGCAACGGCCATGTGGGATCGTCGAAATCGATCTTCCCGGTCACGATGCCGCGCTCCAACTCCTGCTCTTCGCAGGCAAGGAGACCGGCAGCGCCGATCGCGACCGCCAGCATCGTCAGGTGGCGAAGGACTGGGCGCGTGCGTATCGGGTGGCCACGAGCCGAACGGACAGGTGGGGTGAGGGGAACGCTGTTCATGGGCCTTCTCTCCTGTTGGGAAGGTGAGCAGTGTTCGAGACGACATGATGCAGAATCGGGCCCGCAGGCGGCAAGAGGACGATGTGCGGTTCCAGCACGCGGGCCTTCCTCACCGCCTTCTCTCCCGATGCCGCCATCGCCCGGCAGCTTTCGGGATCGGGAGGGTCGAACCCGCGACCCGGTTCTGAAGCACTACGGGGAGCGCGAGAGCTGCGGGACTGACGGCGCTAGCTGACGGGCGAGACCGCCACCGTGTAGACCTGGCGCCGATCTCCCTACAGCAGCTGCCCCAGCCTCGGATCGACCGAGACGACCAGCTCGAAGTCGCCCCCTGGCACTCCCCAGTGACCGTCTATGCGAATCGCGTCGTGCAGGGTGGCTACCCCGAAGCCGGCGTACCCCAGGAGACCATCGGTGGGGGCCGCATTCCAGTCTCTGATGAGGGATGTGACGCTCCCCCCCACCATTCCAGCGCCTGTCACCGTGCGCACGGAGAGCCACACGGGCACCAGCGCGAAGGTCGCCTCGCCCCGGAGGAGCGCGAAGTGCCGCCCTCCGTATGCGCGGTAGGGGTGCCCGGGAAGGGTGCCGCGCCCTCCCATGAAGTAGTGATGCTGGCTCGGCTGCTCCCCCCCCAATGTTCCTACCTCGGCGCTGATGTGAATGCGGCGCGATAGCTCACGGGAAGCGGTTCGGCCCTCCACGCTCCCAGTCACCGCCACGCCGCCGCTGCCACGCCACCGACTGCCGGTGGCGGTCAGCGCCGCCGTGATCTCCCAGGTGGGGCCGCCCGACCAGCTCTTGCCGATCTCGACGCCGACGCCGGAGTAGCGCCCGTCCTCCGCAGGCCGCAGGTGCCGGAAGTCGTCGCCCCCGAGTCCCCCGTCCCACGGCGTCCCGGGAGAGTCGTATTCCTCCCATTCGATCCGAACCGCGAGGCGGGTGTCGCCCGCGCCCGAGGAGGTCCCGACCTCGGCCCGCACGCCCGAGGCGAAGTAGGGGTCGGTGTAGTCGTAGCCCAACAGGAGGGTGTGCAGGGTGTTGACACCGTCGGCCACGAACGGCCTGGGTGGCAGACCGCGTAGCTGATTCCAGCCCAGCTCCACGCGAGCATTCGCGGAGGTGGTGGTCGAGCTCCACCGCGCCCTCAGGGTGGTCGACGCCATGCCGCTCCAGAAGCCGTACCCGGCGAGCCACTCCAACCGGGTGGCCGAGTGGGGCGCGAACGAAGCTCCCCCACCCACGTACACCCCCTCGGCGCGATTCGCCCTGACGACCGAGGAGAGGCGATCAGCGTAGAGGCGCACCCCGGGCAGTCCGCTCGCGACCCTCTCGCGGGCAATGCGTCTCGCCTCGGCCCGGACCTCCGCCAGCCCCATCGGCGCGAGTCCCTCCTCTGCCATCCCATCCATGAGCCCTCTCTGGTACTCGGCGCTGTCCGCCTCGCCGTACGCGACGAGGCTCACCCGGGGCCGGTCGAAGAAGTCGTCGGCCACTGTCGGGGCAAAGTTGTAGTCGTAGATCCTGAGCGTCGCGCGAATGACGGTGGCCACCGGTAGATCCAGCTCCGGGATCTCCCTGCGCACCTCGATCGTCTGCCGGTGCGGGAGCCAGTGCCTGCCCTCCCAGAGGGAGTGATCAAGGCGCACATGCACGGCGGAGTTGCGCCGGTCGACGTACGAAGACGGCGTGAAGGTGAAGTCCATCCGGGCGAGCGCTCCGGTGGCCGCCTCGAGGAAGACGCTCCCAACGAAGGCGGGGATGTCGTCCCGCCGGGGCTCGACCCTCACCCGGTAGACGAGAATCGGCTCCGCGATATCGGGTCCGGAGATGCGAATCGAGTCCGCTATCCGGTATCGGTATTGCGCGTCACCGCCCTCGGCGAGCGGGTGGAGGACGCCCCGCACATCGTACCCCTGCCCGACCCTGATCTGGTCTCCGAAGCCGTCCATGACCGCAGTCAGGCGGTCGCGGTAGTATAGAAAGTCCTTGACCGGCAGCAGCTCCCGACGCCTGAGGCCACGCACCACCTGACGCTCCTCGCCCCCGGGGCTGCGGTGGAGGTCGAGAGCGACCTGGTCGACCCGCATCGGGATTGGGGCGCCGCCGTCGTTGCGCTCCAGGAAGAAGTAGATGTGACCTTCGGCGCGAGCCGAGTAGGCGAGGGAGTCGGGCGCGGTCCGCGCCCGGGCTCGATGTTCGCGGGCCAGATGAACGAGGTCGCGCGTCGCCTGGTCCCGGTACGCCTCCGGCTGGGCTACGGCTGATGTGGCTACCGCAAGGCAGTCCCAGAGGGCCACGGCGACGATGCCGCACCAGGCGGTGGCGCAGCGAGGTGCGCGGCCGATGCAGCCCGGCCAGGTCGGCCGATCCTTCAGACTACGTCGCTGAGCGAAAGCCCGTTCTTCTTCAGGAAGGCCGCCAGCCCCATCTTGTCGATCGAGCGCAGAGCCGACGTCGAGACCCGGATGCGCACCCTGCGCCCCAGCTCCGGCACGAAGATCCGCTTCGACTGCAAGTTCGGCAGTTGGCGCTTCTTGGTCTTGTTGTTGGCGTGGGAGACGTTGTACCCGGTGAGGGGGCGCTTCCCGGTCACTTCGCACTTTCGGGACATAGCGATACCGTTGGTGGAGCTGCCGAGGCTCGGCCGATGCCGCCTTGGAGCTACTTCTCCTCGCGGAAGAGGGCGTGTCGGCCGATCACGGGGTCGTAGCGCTTCAGCTCGAGGCGCTGGGGGTGGTTGCGCTTGTTCTTGGTCGTGGTGAAGCGATACGGACTCTCGGTGCTGGACATCTTGATGATCACCCTAGGTCCCTTGCCCGACTTGGCCATCGCAATCCTCCCCTGACTGGCTACTTCGCTGTCGCCCCGCGGGGCTGGGGTCCCCCAGCCCGTGGGACGAGCGCAGGGGAAAAGATAGCCGGTTGACCGGATTCGTCCAGTCTGGCTACAATTCGGGCGGCGGCGGCGCTCCTGCCACCGCTCTCCGACCTGCAAACCGGCTGCGAGCGTGAAAAAAGGCATCCACCCAGACTACCGGCCAGTGGTATTCCAGGACGTATCGACGGGGTACGCCTTCCTGACGCGCTCGTCGGTGGCGACGAAGCGGACGATCGAGTGGGAGGACGGCAACGAGTACCCGCTGGTGACCCTCGAGGTGTCGTCGTCCTCGCACCCATTCTACACCGGCACGCAGCGCCTGCTGGACACCGCTGGCCGGGTCGAGAGGTTCGAGCGGCGCTACGGCGGGGCCGAGAGCGAGTAGCTAGCGGTCCCTCGCGGGGGATGCAGCGCCGCTCCTGCCGTGGGAGGTTTGTCCACGGGCTGCTACGACCGGGGCCGGCGATCCTCGACAACCTCGGCGTAGGCGTCGTGCTCGTGTATCGACTCGTAGTTCACCACGTGCACGCGGAACCACCGGACCTGGTCTAGGGCGCGTAGCCGCAGCGTCACCTCGCGGACGAGATCCTCGACGAAGCGCGGGTTGTCGTAGGCGCGCTCGGTCACCCACTTCTCGTCCTCGCGCTTCAGGACGGGGTGCAGGTCGCAGGAGGCCGACTCGTCCACGATTGCGACCACATCCTCGATCCAGAGCTCGCCGTCGAAGCGGACCTCCACCGTCACCAGGCCGCGCTGGTTGTGGGCGCCTCGGGCGCTGATCTCGCGAGAGCAGGGGCAGAGCGTGGTCACAGGGACCCGAACCGTCAGCACGAAGTCGTCCTGGGCTCCGCTCCTGGCGTCGAATACGCAGTCGTACGAGAGCAGGCCCGCGGCACGGGTGACCGGTGCCGGCTTTTCCACGAAGTAGGGGAATTCGACCCGCACCTGGGAGTTCGCCGCGTTCAGCCGCTCGCGCATAGTCCGGAGCAGCTCCGGGAGCGCCTCGCCCGAGATCTCCCCGTCGTAGGAGTTCAGGATCTCCATGAAGCGACTCATGTGGGTGCCCTTGAAGCGGTGCGGCAGGTCCACCGACATGTCGATCCTGGCCACCGTGTGCTGGGCCTCGCGCCTCCGGTCCTTGACCAGGATCGGGAAGCGCACGTTCTGCACTCCCACCTTGGCGATGGGCACCCGCCTCTCGTCAGGGTTGGCCTGTACATCGGCAAGCGTCGCACCTTCGGCAGTGCTCATCGTGGCGTGGCTCGTCGGGCTATGCGGCCCGGCCCGGTCCGCCTCGGCGTCTCTCGTCGACAAGCCGCATCTTCGCCTCGACCGCCTCCGCCAAGTCGATCCCGCGGCCGTTGGCGAAGTTGAGCAGCGCAATGCAGACGTCCGCCGCCTCGTCCACGAAGGCGGCCTGATCCACATCGTGTCCCTTCCACTCCTTCTTCTCGAGGTTGGCGAGCTCGCCGGTCTCCCCCGCCAGCTCGAGGGCGAAGAAGCGGGTAGAGCGCTTGGGGAATGCCACCTCCTGGTAGCGTAGGAACTCGGCCTGGAGCGGCTTCAGCCCCCCGTAGCTCCGGGGTAGCAGCGTCGAGGCGCGGTCGTGTGGGGGAGAGTCGCTCATCGGAGGTCGGAGGTCTGGAGTTGGGGCACGGCCCGAAGCAGTGGAAAAATGTCAGCCAATCGCCATATTGTCGAACATGGAGGCTAGCGGCAGGACGACCGGGAGCGAAGTCGCACGGATCGGAATCGTGACCATTTCCGACAGAGTGTCGAGGGGGGAGTACGCGGACCGGGGCGGCCCCGCAGTGCGGGACTACCTGGGCGAGGTGCTCGCCGTGCCGTGGGAGCCGCTTGTGCGAGTGGTCCCCGACGAGGCACCTCTGATCGTCGCGGTCCTCGAGGATCTTGTCGACCGGGCCGGGTGCTGCCTCGTGGTCACGACCGGGGGAACCGGCCCCGCGCCGCGCGACGTGACCCCGGAGGCGACGGTCGCCGTCCTCGACAAGGAGCTGCCCGGAGTGGGCGAGGCGATGCGGGCGGTGTCGAGGGACCAGGTGCCGACGGCGATCCTTTCGCGGCAGACGGCGGGCGTGCGCGGCAGCGCCCTGATAGTCAATCTGCCAGGGTCTCCCAAGGCCGTTCGCGAGTGCCTGGACGCCGTCTTCGCCGCGGTCCCCGACTGCGTCGACCTCGTCGGGGGCCCACGGCTCGAGACCGATCCCGAGAAGGTGGTTGCCTACCGACCGCACTGAGGTGGGGTGGTGGAGACGCGACGAAGGGCTGGTGGCAGCGCTACCGGACCAAGGGGCAAACGCAGAGCGGAACCACGGGTACGGACTCTGTGGAGATGGTCAGGCGTCACGGGCCGCAAGCCGTCGGCAGTACCAGTCGATCCACCAGCTCGAGAAGCCCATGATCCGGGCGTTGCGCGATATCGCGATCACCTCCGGGCGGGTCATCTTGACCTCCTTCACCAGCACGTCGGGGTTGTTGCGGCTGCACGCCAGGGTGCGAACGGCGAAGAGCAGCGGTAGGAGGCAGAAGAGACGCACGCGGTGCTGCCGTCTGGGAATGAGGCGCAGGTAGCTCCGGGCAGCATCCAGATGGCGGTCCGCCTTCGCTACCAGCCGTCCCAGCACCGACATTGCCGCCTCGCGGCTCTCCGGCTCGAAGAGGCGGGCCACATCGAGAGTCGGATCGGGAAGGAACGAGGCCGGCACGTAGATCCACCCACGGTCCCGGTCCTCGTGCAATCCGCGGATCACATTCACCGTCTGAAGCGCCAGACCGAAGTCGCGACCTAGCACCATCATGCGCGCCCGCGACCGGGCCACCCTCGGGATCCGAAGCGCGAAGAGCTCGGTCAGAAGGTGGCCGACCCGGCCGGCGACTTCGTGCATGTAGTCGTCGAGGTCGCTCTCCGCTTCGAAAGCCGGCCCGCTTCGGGTCCAGCGGGCCATGCCCAGGCTAGACTCGCGGACCGAGCGGACCAGGATCTCGCGCGCCGCCGGCTCCAACTGGCTCAGGCCCGCTAGCACCCGGTGGGCATTGCGGGCGACCAGAGCATCCGGGGTATCCTCCCGCGCCCGGCCAAGGCGGTCGAAGAGCGCCTGGGGCGAGGTGCCCTCGAGTACGCGCCCCCACTCCTCGAGCAAGTCCGCCTTCTCGGAGTCGGGAAGCTCTTGGTTGTCCTCCAGGTAGTCGGAGATCCTGAGCAGCAGATACGCGACGGTGACTTCGCGTCGCAGCGCTCCGGGCAGCAGGTCGATGCCCACCGCGAATGTCCTGCTAGAGCGCTCCAGCAGCTCCTGAAGCGTGGCCATGTCAGCTGTCCGTGGGTCCCTCATGAGCACCCATAATCACAACTTAGGTTAGAATTGGCGTGGGGTGCAACGACGAGCGCGTTTGGGCGGAGCCCGCCGCTCGCATGGCGGGCGGGAGTGCGATGACAGAAGCGACCGAGTCTCCGACCGCGCGTCAGTGGGCCGATGCGCACACCGGCTGGAAGCGCGACGGCGGCCGCATCGGCAAGATCTTCTCCTTTCCCTCATTTCGGAGCGCCATCGTCTTCGTCAACCGCATCGCCACCATCGCGGACGAGACGCGACGCCACCCGGAAATCAGAATCCGCCGAGGCGAGGTCAGGCTCCGCATAGGCTCCCCGCGCGGCGAAGAGATCTCCGAGGGTGACCTGAAGCTCGCCGAGCAGATCGACTTCGCTACCTCTGCCCGCTGACCCCCCGAAGCGTCGAGCGGTGCCACCTCCCAGTGGGTTTCGCACGAACATGTAAACTTCACATTACAAAATGTAATTTATAGTTTACACTAGTAGTGTAGCAAGTGCTACGCCACCGTAGAGCGCACGGCAGCCACGACCTCCTCCAGCCCCCGCTCCAGCTCGGAGGCGGCGACGGTGGCGGGGGGCGCCAGCTCCACCACCTCGCCGCGCACGCCGGCAAGTGCCGAGTGGGTTGACAGCCTTCCGGCTATGCAGGTTGCGGGGGGGTGGACCGCTCCGGACATGCCCGCACACCACGGACGCTAGGCAAGCACCAGGAAGGGGCCAGTAGCGACGCTCCGCTCCGAAGACAGGCAGGCGCAGATCGCCCGGATTCCGCCCTTGCCACGCGCGTTATGCGATCTCCCTCGCTCTGTGCGCCTCGAATCCGGCCAGAATCGCAGAAAAACGCCGAATTAGCGCCTCTTGCGCCGTTATCCGGGACCTATCCGCCATCAACGAGGCTGGCCAGGTGCGCATTCAGGGTCGGTCCGCAGTGGCCGGTCCAGGCGGCGAGATCGCGGAAGCCCGAACGCCAGCGGCCCGCCCTTGGTCCTGCCCGAGCGCCCGCAGGTGCGGTACTTCCGCCACCCCGAAGCGAGCAGCACGAACACGCGCGCCCGGTTGGGGGTCTCGCGCAGCTCGAGCAAAAGCGGCCTCGGTGACGTTGGCGTAGTGCTAGCCCAGCCGGGCCGCCGGAGTCCGGGGCCGCGGCGGCCTCGCTACATTCTGGAGTCACGGGGGAGACTCACCCTCCTTTCATGGCGCCTTCCGCCAGGCCGCCTTCACGGCTTGGCCGACACCGATCCTCCCTCCGGGGAGGGTCGGTGTCTCTTTTTCCGGCGCGTGATGGGGCGAGTCTGGAACGTCGGCGCGCTACGCGCTTCCCCCAGGCGCTTGACATTGCCTGTCGGCCGTGTGTGGCGATGGAGACGCATCGCCCCCTGCGGAGGCTATCCGCCGCCGCCGCGTCGCGCCTCCCCCCGCTGCCGCGCCCTCTCCCAGGACGGAGCATTCTCGCGCACCCGGTCCGGTATCCCGGGCTCCCCGGTGGACGGGTGGCGGGCGTCGCGGGCGACCGCGGACAGCCCGGGGTCCTGCAGCGCCTCCGCGATCACCGCGGCATCGTCGAAGAGGGTGCCTCGGGTGTGTACCTGCATGTTCGGCTCGAGTAGCGCCGGTGGCCCCCTAATGAAGTCCGGAGCGCCCTCGAGGTGCAGGATCGCCGCCGCCCTGATCGCCTCGAGGTTCCCGGGTCCGAGCTCCGGCCCCCACCACGCCACGGCCTCCCTCAGCGCGAACATCGCCCCATTCGCCTGGTGCGGGGTCGCCTCCGGGCTCGTGGCCAGCTCCGCCAGGCCGGGGATCACGGATGGGCCGAAGTTCAGCAGCGCCTCCACCGCGGGGTAGGATCCATAGAGCGACCGAGTCAGGACATCGATCGTGAGCGGGTGCTTCGTGGCGATGATGTGCTCGAGGATCGATATGGACAGCTCCCCGTTCGGCTTGCCGAGCGCGACCTCGCGCTCGTACGCGGCCACCAGCGCCTCGACGAGCCCGGCCGTGGGCTCGAAGCCCTCGGGGTACCTGGCGAAGAAGAAGGGGTGGTGCGGCTCGAGGCGGTCCAGGGCCTTGCCGATCCTGCCGCCGTCGCCGCTGCGCAGCTCGAGGACGATGGCGGCCTGGTCCGGCTCCTGCGCAGCGGCGCCGTGTGCCGCCAGGCACCACCCGAGGGCCAGCGCGGCCGGAAGCATGGTCGTCCTCATTGGTCCGTCTCCTGGTCGAATAAGGGGTTGCTCGGGTAGAACTGCATGTGGATGTGGGGCTTCCTGCGGTTGCCGGGGTAGTGCTGCGCCCACTTCCCGCCCCCCTGGTCTATCACCCACCTCACGATCTCCTCCTTCTGATCGTCGGTCCATCCCGGCACCACGAAGTCGTACGCGGTCCCGGACGTGTGCTGGCTCTCCCGCTCGGCATCGGGGATGGTGCCGTTCCCGATGGGGCACCGGTACCCCGAGGTGATCCCGGCGTTGATGCCGAAATGCCTCTCCATGTCGCCGACCAGCTTCTTCATCGGCCAGAGCATGAGGCCGAACTCGCCGTGCGGCACCCCGTACTCGATGCCCTGGCTCCCCGGCACGATCCACTTCGGGCCGTGCAGCCAGAAGGCCCAGCAGAGGAGCCGGCCCATGACGCCGTACTCCGACCCCAGCCTGTCGCGGACGTCGCCGCATCTGAGGTAATCCCATATGTCTTCCCACCAGTCGTCGTCCTCGTCGTCGTCCACGCCGCCATTGCCTGAGCCCTCTCCCTCCCCGTCGTCGCCGTCGTCGCCGTCGCCGCCGCCGCCGCCGGGGCATCCCCCGTACTTGCAACCCCACCGACCGTTCTCGTCCGGCGCGCAGCAGCACTTATCGGCGATGTCCTGCGCCATGCACTTATCGAGGCACTCCTTGATGGTCTCGCAGGTGTAGTCCGGATCGTCGTCGTCGCCGTCGGCCAGGGGGTGGCCCTCGCCCGACCAGCGGCGGACCGGATGGATGAACGCCGGGCGGGTGCCGGGGCCGGGGCCGTCGGGGACGATGCCGAACATGACGTCGGGCAGACTGGCTTGTTCGCCGCCGTCGGCCAGCGGATTGCCGTAGGCCGCCAGACCAGGCTCAGCGGCGGGCGACATCGGAGCCTCCTTCAGGTCGTCGTCAACGCAGGCGACGACCAGCGGGGCGAGTCCCGCGGAGATCAGCGCGAGGAGCGCGCTCCTTCGGTGGAAGGAAGGAAGGAAGGAAGGAAGGAAGGAAGGAAGGAAGGAAGGAAGGAACATCTGTCTCGCTCCTCATGCCAACAATCTCCTCACGCCAACAATGGTGAAATCAACTACTTTGGAAGAAGCCCATACCCCATGATGACAATGGCGAACACTGGCCGCTCGCGCAACAGGGGGATGCTCCGAAGGACCGCCCGGAGATGGGCGCGTGCACCTGTGACAGATTATAGGGGTTATCTGTCACGCTGCCCCCACATTGCCCGGGCCAGGACCGGGCGCTTCAGGGCAAGGCCTTCCTCCTCGGGATCCGTCCATAGCCCGTACCCAGTAGCGTACACCCCCGGATTCGCACTATGTCACCGCTCCACAACGACTTGCCCAATTCACAGCCGCCGAACTTCGACTCGTGGCTAACAAGTGCTACGCCACCGAAGAGCGCACGGCAGCCACGACCTCCTCCAGCCCCCGCTCCAGCTCGGAGGCGGCGACCGTAGCCGGGGGTGCAAGCTCCACCACGTCGCCGCGCACGCCGGCCGGCAGCACGATCACCCCTTGGCGGAGCGCTTTCCGAGCCACTCCGACCGCTGGCTCCGAGTCGCCATCCGCCGCAAGTTCGATTCCCATCAGTAGACCGCGGCCACGCACCTCCAGCACGCGATCGCACCCGTCAAGAGCCGACCTGAGGTAGGCAAGCGCGTGGCGGCCGCCGCGCCGTGCCCGCCCGACGAGATCCTCCGCCTCGAGGGCGGCTATGAAGCCCAGCCCGGCGGCGCACCCCAGCGGGTGGCCGAGGAAGGTGCTCGTGTGGATCGCCTCGCCGGTGGATCTAGGCCACGCATCCATGACGGCGGCCGGGCCCACACAGGCGGAGATCGGCACGCCACCCCCGAGCGCCTTGCCGAGACATGCGAGGTCGGGGCGAAACCCCTCGTGTTCACAGCCGAGGAGCGCGCCGGTTCGGCCCATCCCGGTAAGGACCTCGTCGGCGATGAAGAGGGCGCCCTCGGCGCGTGCGAGCCGCGCGACCTCGGCCAGGAAGCCCGGAGGGGGGATGCGCACTCCCGCGCGGCCCTGGATGGGTTCGGCCAGAACAGCCCCAACTGGCACGCTTGCCGCCCCTGCGAGGAGGCGGGCGACTTGGTCGAGCGCACCGAGAGCCTCCAGCTCCGACTCCGGGAAGGGCGCGAACTCGACGTGGCGTGCGAGACGCTCGACGAAGCTCTGGCGGAAGTGCTCCCGACCGGTGGCGGCGAGCGCCCCGAGCGTGAGGCCGTGGTAGGCGCCCTCGAAGGCGATGACACCGGGCCTGCCGGTCGCCAACTGGGCCGTCTTGAGCGCCGCCTCGACGGCATCGGCGCCGCTCAGTCCGAGTATCGCCCGCGACGACTCCCAGGGCAGCAGCGCCGAGAGCGCCTCGAGGAACTCGACCTTGACCGTCGGCGGGTGCACGTCACCCATCCCGTGGACGAGGCGTCCAGCCTGCTCGACGATGCGCTCGACGACGAGGGGGTGGGCGTGGCCGGCGAATGCCACACCAAAGGCCCCCGAGAGGTCCAGATACCTGGTCCCTTCCGCGTCCTGCACCTCGGCGCCGGATGCGCTCGTCCAGAAGGGCGGCGGTTCCGCAAGGTAGGTGACGTTGCGCGACTCGACCCGTGAGAGCCTCCTGGCCCACGTGGCGGCGGCTTGGCCGCGCTGATCGGCAGCCGTTTCAGCCGACAAGGGCGATCCACGCGATGCAGCTGCAGTAGACCACGAGGAGCAGGACGCCCTCGGCGCGGCTCACCCGTCGGCGGCTCCAGGCGATCGGCCAGAGGAGGAAGGAGATGGCCAGCACCGCCGGAAGCTGGAGGCTGAGGACGATTGGATCGACGGGGAACTCGCGCACCAGCGTGGCTACCCCCAGGACGGCCGTCAGGTTGAAGACGTTCGACCCCACTATGTTGCCCACGGCTATGTCGGCCTGCTGACGCGCCGCCGCCACCACCGAAGTGACAAGCTCAGGGAGCGACGTCCCCACCGCCAGGACCGTCAGCCCGATCACCTCGGCGCTCACCCCGAGCGCCGACGCGAGGTACGAGGCGCCCTCGACTATCGCCTTGCCGCCGAGGCCGAGCCCCAGCGCCCCCAAGGCCACCCACCCGAGATTTGCCATCAGGGCGCGCACCCTGGCCGCGTCGTTCTCCGGGTCGGCCGCCACTGGGCCGGCAGCGTCGGGCAGATTCTCATCGTCGTCGGCCCTGTAGAAGGTGAAGGCCACGTAGACCACGAGCAGCGCCAACAGGATCACGCCCTCCGTGCGATCCACCCGGCGGTCCATGAGGAGCGGGAAGGTGCCGAGCGAGATCAGGATCATGATGGGCACATCGCGGGTCACCATCCGGTCGGCCACCGCGAGTGGCCGAATCACCGCGACGGTGCCCAGGATGAGACCGATGTTGGCCAGGTTCGACCCCATCACATTGCCGAAGAGAAGCCCCGTCTCTCCTTTGAGCGCCGCGAACGCCCCTACCACCAGCTCGGGCGCGGACGTGCCAAGCGACACCAGGGTGAGACCCACCACGAGCGGACTGACGCCTAGCGAGGCGGCGATTCTGGCGGCACCGCGTACGAGCCATTCGGCACCGAAGTAGAGGGCTCCGCACCCACCGACGATCAGAACCAGGTTCGCGGTCATCATCGCACCTGGGTCGCAGCTTCCGACCTCTCCAGGCGCTCGCGCAGGCCCCTCTCGTCAAGCAGCTCCACCCCCAGCTCGGTGGCTTTCCTCACCTTCGACCGGCCAGGGTTGGCACCGGCCACCAGCAGGTCGGTCTCTCCGGTCACCGTGGCGGTTACCCTGGCCCCGAGCCCGACGAGCACCGAGGCAAGCTCGCGGCGACCGTACCCTTCGATCCGGCCAGTCAGCACGACCAGCTTGTCCCTCCACTCGTCAGCGGCGCCGTCCACCTCCGGGAGGGGGGAAAGGGGCAGCGCTCGCACGCCGCTCGCCTCCAGCTCGGCGAGCGTTTCCATCACCTCCCTCCGGTCCAGAAAGCCGCGAATCGCCTCCGCCATGATCGGCCCGACCCCCTGGACCGCCTGCAGCTCCTCGGCCGTGGCAGCCCGCAGGGCCTCCAGCTCCCCGAAGCAATGCGCCAGCGACCGTGCCACCGCCGCCCCCACGTGCGGCACGCCCAAGCCGACCAGGAAGCGATCGAGGGCCACCTCGCGCCTCGCCTGGATGGCCGCGACGAGATTCCTGCGCCACTGGGTCGCCTTCCCCTCCTTCACGAAGGGTGCCAGGTCGTCGGCGGCGAGGCCAAAGAGATCCGCCACGCCCGACACGACCCCCGCATCGACCAGTCGGTCGATCGTCTTCCCCGCCAGTCCCTCGATGTCGAAGGCGTGGCGCGACGCGAAGTGAGCGATGCGTGCCTTCAACTGCGCCGGACATCCGAGTTGGTCGGGGCACGCTCTGAAGGGTCCTCGGTCGACGGCCTTCGCGCCGCACGCGGGACAGGCGGAGGGCATCCTGTAGGGGGCGCCGCGCTCCACGCCCTCCTCCTCGACTCGCGCCACGACCTGTGGAATTACGTCGCCCGCCCTCTGCACCAGGACCCGATCGCCCTCGCGGATGTCCTTTCGCTCCATCTCCTCGCGGTTGTGTAGCGACGCTCGCGATACCAGCACGCCGCCCAGTCTGATCCCGGCCTCGGGTGCGAGCCCTTCCTCCGGCCAGACGGCCTCCAGGCGCGCCACCGGGGTCAGCACACCCGTGCGCCCCACCTGGGTCAGTATCCCGGCGACCCTCGCCTCCCTCTGACGGGGCGGAAACTTGTACGCCAGCGCCCACCGAGGGTGGTGCGAAGTGCTCCCGAGGCGCTCCCGCTGCGCCAAATCGTCGAGCTTGGCCACAACGCCGTCGATCTCGTAGTCGAGGCCATCGCGGTCCGCCTCGAAGGCTCCGTGGTAGGCTGCGATCTCGTCGACCGAGCGGGCCGTCCGGACCCGCGCCGGGGTGAGGAAGCCCCACGCCCCGAGCGCCGACAGAGTCTCGGTGTGGGTCTCGAGGGGCTCGCCCCCCTGTACCGCCAGGACCTCGAAGGCCAGCACCGTGAGGCGGTCGGCCTTGGCTTCGTCCAGCTCCAGTTGACGGAGTGCGCCGGAGGCCACGTTGCGGGGGTTCTTGTACGGCTGCGGGCCGACGCCGGTCGCGTCCCGTCCCTCTTCCTGGGCGATGCGCATCGCCTCCTCCCGCTTCCGGGCCCTCTCCTCGTTGAGCGCCTCCAGCTCGCTCCGGTACATGATCACCTCGCCCCGGATAGAGACCTCCCTGGGAAGTGGGGCACTCTCTCCGGAAAGGCTGCGGGGCACGGACCGCACCCTCCTCACGTTGCGCGTCACGTCTTCGCCGGCGTGGCCGTCGCCGCGGGTAACGGCACGCTCGAAGGCGCCGTCGCGGTATACGAGCTCCACCGAGGCACCGTCGAGCTTCGGCTCCAGCACGTAACGGGGCGGCTCGCCGTCCAGCGCCTCCAGCACGCGGTCGTGGAAGCGGCCGACCGCGTCCAGATCGTGCGCGGAGTCGAGCGAGAGCATCGGGGCCAGGTGCTCAAACACGATGGTTGCAGCGGCCTCGATGCTTCCCGTCAACCCACCCGTGAGAGTGGCCTGCGCCTCGACCACTTCGGAGAGGACCTCTACCCCCTGAGTGGGCGAGTCCGCGCGCACCAGATCCGGGTGTGCGCGCTCGAGCGCCCTGAGCCGCTCGAAAAGCGCGTCGTACTCGGCGTCGGAAACTTCGGGCGCGGACAGCCGGTAGTAGAGGGTGTTGTGACGCCGAATGGCCTCGCTCAGTCGCGCGATCTCGGCGCGAGCCTCGTCGCTGCTCGACTGGCCGGCGACGCCGCCGGTGCGCTGAACTGCCATTGTCAAGGGTACATTCACCTGCCCCCGGTGCCAACCGCGACAGTCGTAGCCAACTGAAGGAGTCCCGGATGGTGCCGTTCAGCGCCAAGGGGCGCATGCTTCAGGCCCTTGCCTTCGATGCCGCCGCGCCGCGCCCCGGCTCGACCGCTCGCCGAGAAGACCGCGGCGGCCCGCAGCGGGATCGTGGCACCGCACAGGACGACGGCCCACGCGCTCGGTCGTCGTGGGCCACAGAAGCGACGCCTCTGGCGACAACTATGTGAACCTTGCACCTTGGAGCTGTCCGGCAGCCACTCCACCCCACTGGATTCCCAGACAATGGCACCCGAAAGCTCCAGGCACAGGCGCGCGATCGTCGCGGTGGGGCTTGTGTTGGTACTCGCCGTCATTGCCGTCGGCCGGGCCACCATCCAGGAGATCGAACCCGCCCCCGGATCCGGTCAGGAGTCACCCTACTACGACGAGGCGCTGGGTCCGTACACCCGCGAGGTGACGACCTCGTCGGCGCACGCCCAGGCCTTCTTCGACCAGGGCGTGCAGATGATGTACGCCTTCGTCCCCCGCCGTGCGGCCCGGTCGTTCCACCAGGCCCGGCTGGAGGACCCCGCCTGCGCCATGTGCTACTGGGGCGAGGCGTGGGCGCTCGGTCCCTTCTACAACGGATCGATGGAAGCGGACGACGCACCGGAGGCCTACAGTAAGGCGCAGCGGGCCCAGGAGCTCGCCGAGGAGTCTGGGACCGAAGTGGAGCGAGCCCTTGCCCAGGCGATGGCGACCCGCTACGAGCAGGAGCACGACCCCGACGCCCGCGAGTCGCTCGACTCCGCGTACGCTCGCCAAATGGGAGAAGTCCATCGGCGGTTCCCCGACGACGCCGACGTAGCGACGCTCTACGCGGAGGCGCTGATGCTGCTCGAGCCGCGGCGGGGGCACTGGGAGATCGATAAGCCGTCCGTCGCGGAGATCCACAGAGTCCTGGAGGGCGCCCTCGCCATCGCAATCGACCATCCGGGCGCCTGCCACCTGTACATCCACTCCACCGAGCCGACCGACGAGCCGGAGAGGGCCGAGGCGTGCGCGGAGCACCTGGGGAGCGCAATCCCGGGCGCCAGCCACATCCAGCACATGCCGTCGCACACCTACAACCGCGTCGGGCGGTGGGGCGACGCCGTACGCGCCAACCTCGCCGCGTGGCACACCGACATCCGCGCCGAGGACGGCGATGCCTGGGCGATCTACCCCACCCACAACCTGCACATGCTCTTCTTCGCCGCCTCGATGGACGGCCAGGGGGCGATCGCCGTCCAAGCCGCAAAGGACTACGCGAAGATCGCGCGGGGCGGCGAGTTCTACCATTCGCTCGCGCTTCTGCGCTTCGGTCGCTTCGACGAAATCCTCGAGCTGGACGATCGCCCCAAGAGCCCCATACGGCGGGGCATCTGGGACTTCGCACGCGGGTACGCGCACCTCCGCCTCGGCGACCCCGACAGAGCCTACGAGCACTTGGAGCTCGTCCGGCGCGAGATGGAGGAGGCGCCGGAGGGCGAGGACTTCCGCGACCACACGGTCGATCAGATCCTAGGGGTGGTGGGCGGCATCCTCGAGGCGGAGCTGCTCCGCCGGGACCGGGGTCGCCTGGAAGAGGCGGTGGCGGTGCTCGAGGAGGCCGTCGCCGTCGAGGACGGAATGATCTACGACGAGCCCGAGCCGCTGAACTTCTCGGCCCGCCACTGGCTCGGCGACGTGCTGCTCGAGATGGGGAGGCACGCGGAGGCCGAAGCGGTCTTCCGGGCCGCGCTGGAGGACCACCCGATGAACGGCTGGTCCCTCTTCGGCCTGGAGGCGTCGCTGCGCGCCAGGGGGCTGGACGAGGAGGCCGACCGCATCCATGTGCTCTTCGAGGAGGCATGGGCGAGGTCCGACACGGAGATTCAGGGCTCGATCCTCTAGCGGTCCTGGCCCCGGATTGACCCGCGCCCGGGGGATCGGTAGCTTCCTCGCCTATCAATAATCATTATCGATAAGGAGCGGGTGGGTGAAGAAGTCTCCCATTCTGGCGGTGCGCGGCCTGCGGGCGAGCGTTGCCGAAGCAGGGGTCGAGATCCTGAAGGGCGTGGAACTGGAGATCGGGGCGGGCGAGATCCACGCGATCATGGGGCCCAACGGCTCGGGCAAGAGCACGCTGGCCAAGGTGATTGCGGGGCATCCAGGATACGAGGCCGACGGGGGGCACGTTCGCCTGCGCGGCGAGAACCTCCTTGATCTGGAGCCCGACGAGCGGGCCCAGGCCGGGGTCTTCATGGCCTTCCAGTACCCGGTCGAGATCCCGGGGGTGTCGATCGCCAACTTTCTGCGCAGCGCCCTTCAGGCGCGACTCGAGGACGGCGAGGAGCTCGACCTCTTCGACTTCCAGGACCTGCTCACGGGGTGCATGGGGCTCCTTGGCATGGACCCGTCCTTCGCCCAGCGGGCCGTCAACGACGGATTGAGCGGGGGAGAGAAGAAGCAGAGCGAGATACTGCAGATGGCGGTCCTCAAGCCCGCGCTTGCGGTGCTGGACGAAACTGACTCGGGGCTCGACATCGACGCGCTCAAGGTGGTGGCCGCAGGAGTGAACGCCCTCAGGGAGGAGAACCCGGAGATGTCGGTGCTGCTGATCACCCACTACCAGCGCATCCTAGACCACGTTCAGCCCGATGCGGTGCACGTCATGGTCAACGGCAGGATCGTCGAGTCGGGCGGGCCGGAGGTGGCGCTGGAGCTGGAAGCGCAGGGCTACGAGGAGTACAGGAGGACCCACGCGGCCTGAACAAGGCGAAAGGGAGCAGACAGTGCCCACCAACGAGGTAATTCACGGGCTGGGGCTCGACGACTACAAGTTCGGCTTCGTCACCGACTCCGAGCCGGTCTTCAGGGCCCGGCCGGGGCTGGACGCCGACATCGTGCGGCAGATCGCGGCCCGCAAGGACGAGCCCGAGTGGATGCTGAAGCGCCGCCTCAGGGCGCTCGCGATCTACGAGTCGAAGCCGATGCCGAAGTGGGGCGGCGACCTCTCGGAGCTGGAGGAGACTCTGGCGCAGACGTACTTCTACTCCAAGCCGCACGAGCAGATGGAGCGCTCGTGGGAAGACGTTCCCGAAAACATAAAACTGACCTTCGAGCGACTCGGCATCCCCGAGGCCGAGCGCAAGATCCTGGCCGGGGTCGGCGCCCAGTACGACTCCGAGATGGTCTACCACTCCCTCAAGGAGGAGTGGGAGGCGAAGGGGGTGATCTTCGACTCGATCGAGGACGGATTGAGGAACCACCCGGAGCTCTTCCGCCGTCACTTCGGGACGGTGATTCCCGCGGCCGACAACAAGTTTGCCGCGCTCAACTCGGCGGTGTGGTCCGGGGGATCCTTCGTCTACATTCCGCCGGGCGTCCACCTGGAGACGCCTCTCCAGGCGTACTTCCGCGTCAACCAGGAGCGGCTGGGGCAGTTCGAGCGCACCCTGATCATCGCCGACGAGGGATCGCGGGCGCACTACATCGAGGGGTGCACAGCCCCGGTCTACTCGACCGACTCGTTTCACTCCGGCGTGATCGAGATCGTCGTCAATCCGCGTGCCTACTTCCGCTACACGACGATCCAGAACTGGTCCAACAACATGTACAACCTGGTGACGCAGCGTGCGCTGGTGCACGAGGGCGCACACATGGAGTGGCTGGACGGCAACCTGGGCTCCAAGTTGACGATGAAATACCCGTCGTGCTACCTGATGGGCGAGGGTGCCCACGGCGAGATTCTCTCCATTGCCTACGCGGGCGACGGTCAGCACCAGGACACCGGCGGCAAGGTCATCCATGTGGCGCCGCGCACCACCTCGAGCATCGTCTCGAAGTCGATCTCGAAGGGTACCGGCCGCGCCTCCTACCGGGGTCTGTGCAAGGTCTACGACGGCGCCGAGCGCGCCCGCTCGAACGTCGAGTGCGATGCGCTCCTGATCAACGAGACCTCGCGGACCGACACCTTCCCCTACATCGAGATCGACGAGAGGAGCGCCACCGTCGGGCACGAGGCGACCGTCTCCAAGGTCGGCGACGAGCAGCTCTTCTACCTGATGAGCCGCGGCCTGGACGAGGCCGAGGCGATGGCGCTGATCGTGCGCGGCTTCATCGAGCCGATCGCCAAGGAGCTCCCGCTCGAGTATGCGGTCGAGCTGAACCGGCTGATCGAGCTCGAGATGGAGGGGAGCGTCGGGTGAGCGGCGGCATCGCGGTGGGCGGCGGCGCGGGGGTGGCCGAGGTCGGCGAGGTCGCGGCGGTCGGAAGGGGCGGAGATCCGGCGTGGCTCCGCGCCCGGCGGGACGAGGCCTGGGAGCTCTACGAGGCGACTCCCTTCCCCTCGACGCGCTCCGAGGAGTGGCGGTATACGGACGTCGAGCGGCTGCTGCCCCTGGGCGATCTGGAGAAGCGCCCCATCGGCTCCAAGTGGTCGGGCGAGCTGCCCGAGCGGCTCCGGCGCGTGCTGGCGAGCGACGGAGAGGGGGCGGGGCGGGTGGTCGAAATGGACGGGCGAGTCGTCTCGGCAAGGCTCGACCCGGGGGTCGCTACGGCCGGGGTGGTCCTCTCGTCGCTAGCGGACGCTGCGTGCAGCTCCGATCCGGTCGTCCGGGAGCTGCTGGCCACGCAGGCCGTCACGGCGTCCGACGGCAAGTTCCCGGCGCTCAATGCGGCGCTCTGGAGCGACGGAGTGTTCGTGCATGTGCCTCGGGGCGTGAAGGTCGAGCTTCCGATTCGGCTGAGCCGGTGGGTCTCCCGTCCGCATACGCCAACCTTCACCCGTGTCCTGATCGTTGCCGAGGAGCGCAGCCGCATCGCCTTCGAGGACGAGATTCTCTCGCCCGACTTCGAATCGGCCACGCTCGCCAGCACTGCGATCGAGATCTTCGCGCGCAGAGGTGCCCGGGTGCGCTATGTCTCCCTTCAGCGCATGGGCAGGAGAGGCTGCCACCTAGCCAGTCAACGCACTATCGCCGAGCGCGACTCGTCGGTCGACACGCTGAACATCGCGCTGGGAGGATCGGTGGACCGGGTCGACCTCAACGCAAGGCTCGTGGGGCAGGGCGCGAGCAGCGAGATGCTGGGCCTCTACTTCGGCGAAGACGGCCAGCACTTCGACTTCAATACGAGCCAGGACCACGTGGCCCCGCACGCGCACAGCGACCTGCTCTACAAGGGTGCGCTCGACGGACGAGCGCGCGGGATTTTCCGGGGGATAATCAGGGTGCACGAGGGAGCTCAGCGAACCGACGCCTACCAGACGAACCGGAATCTTCTCCTCTCGGACCACGCGGTCGCCACATCGCTCCCGAATCTGGAGATCGAGGCCGACGATGTCCGCTGCTCGCACGGCGCGACGGTGGGGCAGCTCGATTCCGAAGCGCTCTTCTACCTGATGAGCCGGGGACTGGAGCGGGGGCAGGCCGAACGGCTCGTGGTGCGCGGCTTTCTGGGCGAGGTGCTTTCGCGGCTGGGCCGCAGCGTAGTCGCCGATAAGGTGATGCGCACCATCGAAGCGAAGCTCGTCCGATGAGCTGGGTGCGGGTGGCGACGGCCGACGAGGTGCCGAGCGGCGGCCTCCTCTCTGTGCAGACCGACCAGGGAAGCGTGGTGCTGGCGGGGGTCGACGACGGCATCTACGCCCTCGAGGATCGCTGCTCGCACCAGGACTACCCGCTCTCGGACGGCCTGATCGAGCACGACGAGGTGGAGTGCCCCTACCACGGCGCCCGCTTCGATGTGCGCACCGGCCGGGCCGTGCAGTTGCCGGCGATCACTCCGGTTCGGAGCTTCCAGGTTGAGGTGCGGGATGGCGATGTCTACATTCGGGTCGGCTGAATCCAGATCGACTGAGGCGGACCGCAGGGGTTGCGACAGGGCGGGCGCGGTAGCGGCTGCGTTCGACGTGGAGGCCATTCGCCGCGACTTCCCCGTCCTGGACCAGGAGGTGGACGGCAGGCCACTCGTCTACCTCGACAGCGCTGCTTCCTCGCAGAAGCCGCGCCAGGTGATCGACGCCGTAGCCGGGTACTACCGGCGCGACCATGCGAATGTGCACCGGGGGGTGCACGAGCTGGCGCGGCGGGCCACCGAGGCGTACGAAGGGGCGCGCGCGCGGATCGCCGAGTGGATAGGGGCCACGGGACCGGGCGAGCTCGTATGGACGCGGGGGACGAGCGAGGCGCTCAATCTGGCCGCCTTCTCGGTGGGCCAAGCCCGGGTCGGCCATGGCGACGAGATCGTCATCTCCGAGATGGAGCACCACTCCAACATCGTGCCTTGGCAGCTCCTCGCGGCCCGCTCGGGGGCGAAGCTGCGTTACGCGGCGCTCACCGACGACGGCCTCCTCGACCTGGACCACCTGGTGGGCCTCCTAGGTCCGTGTACCCGAGTGGTCTCGCTCTGCCACGTCTCGAACGCCCTCGGCACGATCAACCCGGTCGCGGAGATCGGGGAGCTGGTGCGGGATCGCACCGACGCCATCTACATCTTGGACGGTGCCCAGGGCGTGCCGCACATGCGGGTCGACGTCGTCTCGATCGGGTGCGATCTCTACGCCTTCTCGGGGCACAAGATGTGCGGGCCGACCGGAGTGGGCGGCCTTTGGGGCAGGCGGGAGCTGCTCGAGGAGCTGCCCCCGTACCAGGGCGGGGGCGAGATGATCGAACGCGTCTACCGGGATCGAAGCACCTGGGCCGAGCCGCCCCACAAGTTCGAGGCGGGCACCCCGAACATCGCGGGCGCGGTGGGGCTCGCCGCCGCCACCGACTACCTGGATGGGATCGGAATCGATTCCATCCACCGCCACGAGACGCAGCTCGTCGCCCGCGCGGTCGCCGGGCTGAGCCGGATCGATGGACTGCGCATTCTCGGCCCCGCTGGCGTCGAGCGGCGCGCCGGGGTGGTCCCGTTCGTGATCGAAGGAACGGCGGCGCAGGACCTGGGAACAATTCTCGACGTTCAGGGTATTGCCGTCAGGGCCGGGCACCACTGCGCACAGTTGGTCGTTGATCGCTACGGGGTAGAGGCCACGGCTCGCGTCTCCTTCTACCTGTACAACACTCACGAAGAGGTCGAACGGCTGGTCGAGGCGGTGGCCAACGCCCGTCGTATTCTCATGGAGTAGGATCGAGCCAACGAAGGGCAGCGGCACAATGCGGGCAGTTTCTGGTGAGGCAAATCGTAGGTGCACAGTGCAGTCGTCAGGGTTTGCGGTGGCCCTGCTCCCCGTCGGTCTCGTCCTGGCGTGCGGTGTCGAGATGCTGCCCCCCGAAGAAGAACTCCTGGTCGTCACGCCCTGCGAGATGGGGAAGGCCGACATCTACCCCTGCGAGGGGCTGGACTTGGTGGCGCGGGTGGAGCTCAGGGACTCGGGGGTCGTCAACGACATCTGGGGGTGGACGGACCCGATCACCGGCGTCGAGTGGGTGCTCGCGGGCCACAGCGACGGCACCTTCTTCATCAGCCTGGAGGACCCCGACGATCCCCTCCTGCTCGGTTTCCTGCGTCGGACCGCCGATACGCGGTCTACCATTTGGCGCGACATCAAGGTGTACAGGGACCACGCCTACATCGTCTCCGACCTCGCTGGCGAGCACGGCATCCAGGTCTTCGATCTGCGCCTGCTTCGGGGTATGACCGCGTATCGCAACCTCTCGCCAACCTACACGTACGACGAAGTGCACAGCGCCCACAACATCGCGATCAACGAGGAGACCGGATTTGCCTTCGCAACCGGAATGAGCTCGGGAGGCACTACCTGCGGAAGCGGTCTGCACATGGTCGACCTGAGCAGCCCGGCCGATCCAGAGTTCGCTGGCTGCTTCAGCTATACGGGTGGCAGAAGCTACACACACGACGCACAGTGCGTGGTCTATCGCGGCCCCGACGCCGCCTACCGGGGTGCCGAGATCTGCCTGGGCGCCAACGAGGTGCTGCTGAGCATAGCCGATGTGACCGACAAGGAGTCGCCGGTCGCAATCGGCTCTGGAAGCTACCCCGATGTGGGGTACCTGCACCAGGGGTGGCTCGACGCCGGGCATGTGTATTTCTACACCAACGACGAGTTGGACGAGTTCCGGGGCGGACGGACGCGCACCCTGATCTGGGACGTTCGCGACCTGAACGACCCCTTCGTCGTCGCCGAGCACGTCCACGAGACCGGCGCCAGCGACCACAACCTCTACGTGGTCGGCGACCGGATGTACCAGTCGAACTACGGCGCCGGGCTGAGGGTATTCGACATCTCCGACCGGGAGGCTCCGGTTGAGATCGCGTTCTTCGACACCGACCCCGGGATAGACGAGGAGGTGCCTGGGCTGAACGGCTCCTGGAGCAACTACCCCTTCTTCGCCAGCGGCATCATCGCCGTCACCTCCATGGACGGGGGCGTCTTCCTACTGCTTCCTTCGGAGTTGCGCCCGGAGTAGCATCGCACCGAGTGGTGGTGCAACCCGGCCTCACGCACAACGATGTGGTGCAACGACGGAGCGCCCTCGAAACGCTACCCCTGCGGCTGGAACGCCACCTTTATCGCGCCGCTTCTCCGGTGGTCGAAAGCCGCCCGCAGGGCGTCGCGGTACTGCGACAGGGGGAAGAGGTGGGTGACCAGCCCGCCCAGCGCCGCGCCGTCCGAAGCCATCCGTGCGAGAGTGAGCTCGATGGTGTGCCGAGAGCTGTCCTCCCACCGTTCGGCACCGTACCCGACGTACCCCTCCACTCGAAGCTCCCGCGCCCAGAGGAAGGTCAGGTCGAGCTTTCTCACCTCGCCAACGCAGCCCAGCATGACCAGGCGGCCTCTGGCCGAGGTGTAGCGCAGAGCCTGAACCAGGCTCGACTGGCTGCCCACGCAATCGAAGACCGTCTCGAAGCCGCCCCCGGCATAGACCTCGCTCCCGACGACCGGCATGTAGGCTCGAGCGCCCGTCTCTATCAGCGCCTGGCGCGCCCCGTCTCCTGGCGAGACGGTGGAGTCGGCCCCCAGGCCAGAGGCGAGCGACGCCTCGCGCGGGCGCTTTGCCTGGGCCACCAGACGGCCCTCGTAGCCGAACGCTCTGAGCGCCCAGAGTGTGCCCAGCGCGATCGCCCCACTGCCGATCACGAGCACGGGTCCCGCAGACGCGATCACACCGCTCCGAAGCACGCCCCGCACGCCGATGGACACCGGCTCCGCAAGGACGGCCACCCGATCGGGAATAGATGGCGGCACCCGGAAGAGCTGCCGCTCGTGCGCGATCATCTCCTCACCCCACCCTCCGGGCAGGTCCCGATGGTACCCGATCGTCAGGCCGGGGGCGATCCCGCCGCCTTCACGACCGATTGCCAGCGGTCCGGTCTCGCCAGCTTTCTCGCAGGTGGAGTGGCTGCCGATCGCGCACGACGGACACCACGATCCATCCTCCCACCCCCGGGCCTCGCAGTTCAGCATCGGGTCGACGACGACTCGGTCGCCCACCGCAACGTCCGATACGCCAGCGCCCACCTCTTTCACGCGCCCCAGCACCTCGTGTCCCAGTACCGCCGGGAAGGATCCGAACGGCTCCATCGCCGGACTCGACCGATAGGAGATATTCCCGAGATCGCTCCCGCAGATCCCGGCAAGCATCACTTCGATCCGCACCCACCGGTCGCCCGGCAGCGACGTGGGCTCCCTGCTTGTCAGCGACACCCCGGACGGGCGCCCGTACAAGAAAGCACTGCTGAAGCGCCCCGGACCACGAGCTAGAAGAAAGCCCGGGACGGTCACGTTGAACTGGACCGCCTTCACCTCGCCTTCCTCCTACGTTGAGCACGGCGCTCCAGCTCTGCGGCCGCCTGCACGCGGTAGGCCAGCCGCTGGGAATGTTCAGAGCCCACGAATATGCGCTTGCCGCTCCGCAACCGAACTCGCACGGCCCGGTTGCCGCGAATGGTCCAGGCCGTCTTGCCCCCGCGCCACCGGATTCCCCAGCCGCCGAAATCCCTGACCGGACGATACTTCACCGGACGCGCGGACTCGATGTCTCCGTACGCAATGTGCTTGCGCGCGACGCGGACGGGCCCAAAGCCGACCCTGAGACTGCGCCGCAGCACCTCTACGTCGAGGCGTGAGAAGCACGAGACCAGACCGACCAACAGCGCCCCTACGACGACAAGCCACGGACTGGCGGCCTCCTCGCCGCCCAGCAGCACCCCACCCACGCTCGCCAAGCCGACGACCGACAGGAGCGCCCAGACCCACGTGGGTGCCCAGGTGCGCTCGCGATATACGTCGCGCGCATCCTTCATGCGGGTCCGACGGGACGGCGGATCGCCATCGCTATGCACCCGCGCCAGCCGTGGACGGATCCCCCGCCAGCTCCCGCAGGGCCCGCCTTGCGTAGACGGGCACCATTGCGCGGCGCCACTCCGCGTCGACGATGATGTTGTCCAGCGGCCGGCACTGCCTGCGGGCGCGATCGGCGAGCGCCTCGACCACATCGGGTTCCAGCCGAGTCCCCGCCGCAATGGCGTCCCACCCGCTCAGGAGCCGCGGCCGCGCCCCGAGCGCCGAGACCACGCCCCTGATCGTCGCGACGCTCGCGTCCTCGGCGAAGTCTGCGGCCACAGCCAGCGAAAGTAGCGGAAAGTCGATCGAACTGCGCTGCCTGAGCTTCCGGTACGCGCTCCTGCGGCCCGGCACAATGGGTATCCGAACGCGGGTCAGGATCTCGTCGTCCCCACGGCGTGTGTTCCTGATTCCGTCGGGAACGAAGAAGTCGGCGGCGGCGAGGTCGCGAGCGCCCGAGGGGCCCGCCAGGGTAAGGACGGCATCGTGGGCGATCAGCGCGGCAGGGGTGTCCGCCGAGTGCGCGGCGACGCACTTCCTACCCACCCTGGTCACATGGCAGACATCGCCGTCCTTCTTGAGGCAGTAGCCGAGGGCGTGCCGCCAGAACTTGGTCTGGTTGTAGTAGGTGCAGCGGGTGTCGAGGCATACGTTGCCACCAATCGTGCCCATGTTGCGCAGTTGGGGTCCGGCGACAAGTCCGGCCGCTTGGGCCACGGCGGGAGCGTGGAACCGCACGGCTGGGTGCGCGGCGAGATCGGCCAGCGTCTCGAGAGCACCGATCTCGAGGAAGGTGCCAGCCAGCTCCGCCGGACGCCCGTTCCCCTTCACCCCATCGCCCCCTGCGACCCGGGTGCCCTTCATGGCGTCGACCCGGTTGAGGGACACCAGGTGCGCAGGCGTGAAGAGACCGTGCTTCATGTTGGGCATGAGGTCGGTGCCGCCCGCGATCGGCACCGCCTCGGGGCCGAGCCCCGCTAGGCGCTCGAGCGCCTCGTCCAGCGTAGCCGGGCGGTGGTAGCGGAAGGAGGGAAGCCGCAGCACGTCTAGCAGTCCACGGGGCTGCTAGGCCCCCGGCGGAAGCGGCCGGGCCACCATGATTCCGTCCTGGCTCCCGATGCGTAGAATGCGCTCGGCCAGCGATTCCTCGCTGATCTGAACGTGCGACCCCACCAGAGGGGCGTGCAGGAGGTGCAGCTCGCCGTCCCGCCAGAGCGCGATTCCGGTGTGGGCGACGTCGAGGCCGGCTACCGTGCTCGTAGCGGCGATGATGTCGCCGTCGCGCACCCCGTGGACCACCGTCCCGATGCTGTCCTGAGGGACGTAGTAGCGCGCCTCGGCGCCGATTCGCGCCTCCACGCTCGCGATGGCGGCGAGGACGGCCGAGTCCGAAAGCTGGCGGTAGGCGTCCGGGTGGGTGGACATGAAGTCGACCGCACTGCTGTCGGGCACCCCTCCTAGCCGGCGCGAGAGGTCGAGGAGCACCCCGGAGGCCTCGTTGTCGGCGATCCACTCGCTGAAGTAGTGGAGGCGGCTGGGGTAGCCCGCGAGTTGGCCGCCCCGGTAGCGAAGCGCGGTTAGCTCGTGGCGGTAGGCGTCTTCGAAGGCGGCCGTGTCGTCGCCAAGCTCGGGACCCTTGCTCCAGGCGAGACGGGCGAGCACGACGACATTCTCGACGAGGGTGACGCAGTCGAGCGCCTCCAGGTTGACGACGAGGCGCTCCGGCCCCGGCAGCTCCAGTGTGCGGGGCTCGTACGGCGTACCCAGGAAGCGCTCGGCGATGCGCCGGACCAGCTCGCCGAAGTGGGGGAGCGAGTCCGTGGGAATGGACGCGCCCCACCGGAAGTGCTCGCGGGCGATCTCCCAGTCGCGCTCGGTGCCTGCGGCCGGGCGGTCCAGGGTGTCTGCGGCTGGCCGGGGGGCTTCGGAGACCTCCTGGCCCGCGGAGCTGCCGTCCCAGGCCGGAGGGCCGAGGAACACCAGGAGCGCCGCGATCAGGCCTGCCCGCGCCACGCGCCGGCCAGCAGCGCTCCGAGGACGGGATCCCTCACACGGCATGTCCCGCCCCCACCGCCTCTCCGATCCTTCCAGACACCTTCCCCCCGTCGGCCGCCTGCAGCGCCCGCCACACCCTGGGCGGCGAGAAGGGGAGCGAGTCCATGCGCACCCCCACCGCATCGTAGATCGCATTGGCGATCGCCGGGATCGACGGGTGCAGCGGCCCCTCGCCAGCCTCCTTCGCCCCGTACGGGCCCTCGGGGTCGATCGACTCGACGATCAGCGACTCGAGTGCGGGGGTGTCGAGGCTCGTCGGGATCCGGTAGTCCAGGAGCGACGGCGCGTTGTGCAGTCCGGCCCGACCTTCGTCGGCGGACTTGAAGATGTGTTCCTCCATGAGCGCCTCGGCGAATCCCATGTACGCAGAACCCTCCATCTGTCCGGCCACGAGCACCGGATTGAGAGCCCGCCCGCAGTCGTGCGCGATCCAGATCTTGTCGACCGTGACGAATCCGGTCTCCGTGTCCACTTCGACCTCGGCCACATGCGCCGTGAAGGAGTAGGCGGGCGACGCGCCGATCGTGCCGCCCCGGTAGCTGCCGTGCACGTCCTTGGGAGTGTTGTACGACCCCGTCGCACCCAGGGTGCCGAACTTCGCCTCGGCCAGGTTGAAGGCCTCGCGGAGCGGCATGCCCGTCCCGGTGTCGCCAGCCCGCAGCGCCATCCCGCCCGCCAGCAGCACCTCGCGCGGCTTCGCTTCCCACTCCTCCGCCACTGCCCCCTGCACCATCGCCTTGAGCTTCCGCGCCGCCTGCAGGCAGGCGTTGCCCAGCATGAATGTCACCCGCGACGAGTAGGCACCCAGATCGACTGGCGTGAAGTCCGTATCGCCGGCGAGCACCCGGATGTGGTCGAGCGGCACGCCCAGCTCCTCGGCCACGACGTACGCCACCATCGAGTCCACCCCCTGCCCGATCTCGGAGGCGCCGGAGAAGATCGCCACCCTCCCCGAGCGATCGACCTGAAGCTGGATCCCACTCTGCGGCATCTCGTTCGGGTAGATCGGGTAGTTGGTGCCCGAGATGTAGGTGGATCCGGCCACGCCGACGCCTCTGCCGAAGGGAAGCCGCCGGTGCTTGCGCTTCCAGTCGCTCGCCCGCTCCACCTCGGCCAGGCACTCCAGGAATCCGTTCGAAGTAACCCGCAGCTCGTTGACGGTGCGCGTGTTGGCACCGATGAAGTTTCGCCGCCTGAGCTCGATGGGGTCTATCTCCAGGAGCTCGGCGATCCGGTCGAGCTGCACCTCGAAGGCGAAGCGTGGCTGCACCGAGCCGTGACCGCGCTTGGGCCCGCACGCTGGCTTGTTGGTGTAGGCGCGCGTCGAGTGGAAGCGGTACGCTGGCATCTGGTAGGGTGCCGTGAGGAGCTGCCCCGAGTAGTACGTCGTCACCAGCCCGAAGGAGGCGTAGGCGCCGCCGTCCAGGACGATCCTGGCGTCGACGGAGGTGAGCATCCCGTCGCTCGTCGCGCCGGTCCGGTAGCGCATGTGGAAGGGGTGACGGCCACGATGGGCGTAGAAGACCTCCTCGCGCGTGTAGAGGATCTTGACCGGGCGGCCCGTCAGCATCGACAGCTTGGCGACGCAGAACTCCAGGTCGAAGGGTTCCGACTTCCCTCCGAAAGCCCCACCCACGGGGGGTTGGATGACGCGCACCTTCGCCGGATCCACCTCCAGGACGCGGGCGAGCTCGCGGTGCAGGTAGTGGGGAACCTGGGTCGCCGACCAGACCGTCACCTTGCCGTCGCCCTCGGCCAGCCCGATGGCGCAGTGGGGCTCGATCGGCGTGTGAGTCGTCCCCTCGAAGAAGTAGTCGTGCTCGGCGATGACGTCCGCCTCGTCGAAGCCAGCGTCGACGTCGCCGAACTCCAGTTTGACTACTTTGGTCACATTCCCGCTCCACCCGGGCTTGCGTGGTTCGTGAATGTACGGACCGGACGGCGCCGCGATGGCTTCGTGCGGGTCGAAGTACTCGGGAAGCTCCTCGTAGGCCACGTCTATCAGGTCGAGCGCGGCGATGGCCGTGTCCTCGTCGACCGCTGCGACCGCTGCAACACCGTCTCCGATGTAGCGCACCTTGTCCACGCAGAGAGGGTGCTCGTCGGGCGTCCAGGGGATGATGCCGTACGGCGTGGGCATGTCGCGGCCGGTGACGACCCCGTGGACGCCCTCCAGCGCCTCGGCGCGCGACGTGTCGATCGACACGATGCGTGCGTGCGGGTGGGGGCTCCGCAGGATCTTGCCGTGGAGCATCCCCGGGAGCGCGATGTCGTCGGTGTAGCGGGCGCGACCGGTCGCCTTGGCCAGCCCGTCGACCTTCCGCATGGGGCGGCCGATGGTGTTCAGGGGAGAAGCCCCGCTGGTTACGTCCCGCCGCCCGTTTGCCGCCGGGGCCGCTCCGTTCCCCGCGCCAAAGCCTTCGTTGCGCCCCGTCACGTGCCCAGCCTCGCGGCGGCCGCTTCAACGGCGTCGTAGATCTTCTCGTAGCCGGTGCAGCGGCACAGGTTCCCCGCCAGCGCCGCCCTGATCTCCTCGCGCGTCGGCGTTGGGTTGCGGTCGAGCAGCGCCACCGAGCTGCATAGGATGCCGGGGGTGCAAAAGCCGCACTGCGCGGCCCCGTTCAGGTCGAACTCGTCCTGGACAGGGTGTGCCTCCACTGCGCTCGCGAGTCCCTCCACGGTGCGCACCTCGCGCCCCTCCGCCTCCCAGACGGGGGTTATGCACGACAGGATGGCGCGCCCGTCCACGATGACCGTGCACGCGCCGCAGTCACCCTTGTCGCAACCCTGCTTCGACCCGGTCAGACCAAGTCCGTAGCGGAGCGTCTCCAGCAGCGTGTAGTGGGCGGGCACCCCGCACGAACGCTCGTCGCCGTTAACCCGCAGGCGGACAACTTCCATCCGCAACCTCCTCTCGTGCCCTGAAATATCGGTCCAGAGGAGGGATGGTGCCACCCCGAGATGCCGGTGCCCCAATGCGGCAGGAGCTGGTGCGAAGCGGTCCAGCCGAGGTGCAGCGCTGTTCGAACGCCGTGGGAGGTTTGTCCACGATGATTGGACGCCCCCTCCCGACGGCAACGACGATGTGTCCAGTGCGTGTCCCGCCCGCGAGAAAGCGTCGGCCAGCGGGAGCAGGTGACACCGCCCGTAGCTGGCGGGTCACTCGAGCCGACGGCTGCGGCACGTAATCAGCGAAATAGGCTTGGACGATCCGTCTGCGAAGGCAGCGGTCCTGGATTTGATCACCGAATTGGCCGTTCCGATCGAATTGATTTCCTTTTCGCAGAGATCGCGAGTAAGATGTTGGGTATGTCTTCCGGGGAGTCGCCGCCACACCCATTATCGTCTTCGACAACGGCCAACTTGAGGGGCCCAATTCCCAATGGGAGGCTTCAGGGCGGATACCAGATCGAAGCTGACGGGGGAAAGAAATGCACATTGGGAATCACCGCTCGTCTTGCCAACGGCGTGGCGGAGTCCCCCCCGCCTTCTGGTTCGGGAAGTTGACAGTTTTCGGCGGAGGGATGGCAGGGCCTCAGCCATGATTGGGACCGCCACGATGACCAACTTTACGCTCCTGGCCGGTACGTTGCAGCAGGTGACTCTAACCGGCGTTGTGCGCGACAGCATCGATCTGGAACCGGTCGCCGGGCAGGCCTGCGGCTGGACCGCTTCGTGGGTCTGGCGACCGAATTCTCGCCCTTCGCGGAATTGGGCTACGCCGCATCGTGGTGGAGCGCGCGCATCTCGGCGGCCCGCTCGCACCAAGCGCTGGCCTCGGTGCGCAACGAGGAGTCGCTGTTTGCAAGCTTCCTAGCCTACGACCTTCTCGCCCCCGTTAGCGAACCGCCGGTTCCCCGCAACACCGAGTTCACGGCCGGGTGGGAGGGTTCGCGGGGACGGCTCAGGATTCGGCTGGACCTCTACGCGCGAGAACTGGACCGCCTCAGGCTGCCGGCGTTCGAGTCCAACCCGATCGAAGTTCCGGCGCTGGGGAATCCTGCGCGGTGGGAGCGGGCCAGCGGTGCGGCGCGCGGAATCGAGGCGACCTGGAGTTGGCTGCCGGATCGTGGGCTTTCGGCTCTGGGGACGTACCGGTGGGCCAGGGTGTCGCGAACCGTGTCCACGCGGAGCTACACGCCGCGCTTTCACCGTGAACATGAACTCGAGCTCGGGGCTTCCTACAGGCGCGGCACTTCTTCCTGGTCGGCCCGGTTCTCCCTGCGCTCGGGACAGCCGGTCACGCCCGTACTCGCCATCGCCAGGCTTTCCCCTTCCCTCCCGTGGACCCACTACCCCGAGTATGGGCTCCCCGTCGACACGAGACTGCTCGCGGGCGGGTACAACTCCGAGGAGCTGCCGCGCTATGCACGCATGGACGTGGGCTGGCGTCGGGAAAGCGACGTGTCGTGGTTCGGAGGCGGGGTGGCGACGGTGTATGCCTCGGTGGCCAACCTTTTCTACCGCGCCAATGTGGTCGGCATGCACGGTCGCCACGGATGTCGAGTCGGCCAGGTGCCTGCGAGCGGCGCTTCCGGAGCCTGTCCGGGCGGGCGCGGACATCGGCATATTGGCGGTTGACGTGCGGGACATCCTCGAGACCCGGGAGGACGGCACGGAAGTGGAACTGCCCACCCGCGACCTGCGCCTTGTCCCCTGGGTCGTCGATCCTGCCGCGACCGCCGACACGGTCTGGATAGAGGTGCGCGGAAAACCCCTGCGCTTCTCCCTCACACTGCTGGGAATCGGCTGGAAGTTGACGAACTTTGTGTACATCGAGAGCCCCGCGATCCGCCCGTGGCCCAGCTTCGGCATAGAGGGCGACGGGGTGTACGGGTACTTCGACGGCGTAGCGCGGTCACTGCCTGTGCGCGTGCTAGTAGAGTGAGGTTGGGCGGGAGCTAGGAGCGCCGCTACCAAGGGCGATCCTGATTGGCGGTCACGCTGTGGGGCGCTGCGGACAACCGGCGGGAACGGCGAGGCGTCCCAAGTGTGGCTTAGTGGCTACCAGCGGCTGGGAGCCGCACGCTATTTTGTGTGTGATTGCCGAGCAGTCCGTGGTGATTTCAAGTGGGCCTCAGATGGAAAATGTATATCATACATGACATTATGTAAAGTGGGTACTACATACTGGAGAGGTGACCGCAGCGCTCCGGCGCGAATGCGGCGCGGCGTCATCGCCCGGTTGTCGCTCGCCCTGACGGGCTTCGCCTTGACGGTGCCAGTCACCGCAGCCGAGGCCCAGTTGCTCGAGACTATGAAGGCGCTGTCGGAAGGCGGGAGCTGGCTCAACCTGCCTGTCCGCAGCGGGAAGGCCGCGCTTCGCGGACCTTTGGTTCCCCTCGGCGGACTCGCGATCAACGGTTGCTTCGTGGTCTGGCGGCGGCACTCGGGCGAATGGACTGTGCACGCCAAGGACGAGCGCAGCGGGCAGGCGATCGACACGGTCGCGATACCCGGAGCCCCGGTCAGGTTCGCCTACAAGGCCGGGTTCACGGCGCGGTTCTCCGTCGACGTCGAGTGGAGCGAGCCGCGCGACACGACGCTCTTCATATGGGTGGGGGCCTCGCGGGCTCGACGTGGAAGCAGCGACGACGGGGCCGAGGGGGACGGCGAGGACATCTGCACGCCTCGCAGCAAACATTCGAAGTCCGGAGGCGGGACGAAATGAACAGGGAGATCGAGGTCATCCAGGAGAGGATCCGCGAGGCCAGCGGCTTCGCGGACAGACTGCTCGCCGAGGTAGGACGCGTAATCGTCGGCCAGAGGGAGATGGTCGAGAAGCTGCTCACGAGCCTCGTAGCAGATGGTCACGTTCTCATGGAGGGGGTCCCCGGGCTCGCCAAGACGCTGACCGTGCGCACCCTCGCCAACGCGATTCGGACGTCCTTTCAGCGCATCCAGTTCACTCCGGACCTGCTCCCCGCCGATCTGATCGGCACGCTGATCTACGACCCCCGCAAGACCGAATTCGAGACGCGCAAGGGTCCCATCTTCGCAAATGTGATCCTCGCCGACGAGGTGAACCGAGCGCCCGCCAAGGTGCAGTCGGCGCTCCTGGAGGCGATGCAGGAGCGGACGGTGACGATCGGCGAGAACACCTTCGAGCTGCCGTCGCCCTTCCTGGTCCTCGCCACCCAGAACCCGATCGAGCAGGAGGGCACCTACCCCCTCCCCGAGGCCCAGGTCGACCGCTTTATGCTGAAGCTCTCGGTCGGCTACCCGGACCGCGACGACGAGCACGCCGTCATGAGACGCATGAGCTCCGGACCGCCTCCGCAGGCCGAACCAGTCGTCACGCCCGAGGAGATTGTAGCCGCCCGCGCGGCGGCCGAGACGATCTACATGGACCCGCAGGTCGAGCGCTACATCGTCGAGCTGGTCTTCGCCACCCGCGACCCCCAGGAGGCAGGGCTCAAGGAGCTGGAGCCGCTGATCGCCTTCGGGGCTTCGCCGCGCGCCACTATCTGCCTGGCACGGACGGCGCGTGCACGTGCCTTCCTGCGCCACCGGGGATACGCAACCCCCGAGGACGTGCGCTCGATGGCGATGGACGTGCTTCGCCACCGCGTCATCCTCACCTACGAGGCCGAGGCCGAGGAGGTCACCGCGGAGGACGTGGTGACACGGGTTCTGGACACCGTCGAGGTTCCGTAGGGCGAGACCGGTGCAGGCTACGATGGTTACGCGCGACATACTGCGGCAGGTGCGCCGGATCGAGATCACGACGCGCGGTCTCGTGAACGAGGTGCTTGCGGGCGAGTACAACTCGGTCTTCAAGGGGCGGGGCATGAGCTTCGCCGAGGCTCGCGAATACCAGCACGGCGACGACATCCGGGGTATCGACTGGAATGTGACGGCCCGCACCGGCTCGCCCCACGTCAAGGTCTTCGAGGAGGAGCGCGAGCTGACGCTGATGCTCGTGGTGGACGTCAGCGGATCGGCCGGATTCGGCACCCGCGACCGCCTGAAATCGGAGCTCGCGGCCGAGCTCTGCGGCGTCCTCGCCTTCTCCGCGACCAGGAACAACGACAAGGTCGGGCTGATTCTCTTCTCGGACGGGATCGAGAAGTTCGTCCCGGCCCGCAAGGGTCGGCGCCATGCGCTGCGCATTCTCCGCGAGCTGCTCTACCACAGGGCCGAGGGGAGGGGGACCGACATCGAGGGTGCGCTCGAGTACCTGGCGCGGGTAACGAAGCGGCGCGCGGTCGTCTTCGTCGTCTCGGACTTCAACGCCCGCAGCTATGGGAGAGCGCTCTCCATAGCGGCCCGACGCCACGACCTGAACGCTGTGCGGGTGACCGACCCGCGCGAGGACGAGATGCCGCCGCTCGGGCTCGTCGAGTTCGAGGACCCGGAAACGGGGGAGCGGAGGCTCGTCAACACCTCCGCCAGGGGATTCCAGGAGAGGTATCGCGCCCACCGGGCGGAGGCGCGCGGGGAGGCCGATCGCCTCTTCCGCCGCAGCCGCGTGGAGGTGATCGACGTCGTTACGGGCACGCCGTACGAGCTTGTGTTGAGGCGCTTCTTCGAACAGCGGGCCAGGAGGTCGAGGTGAGGGGCGGCGGCGGAGCGGTGGGGTGGTTGGGCACGGCGCGCGTACCGGTGGCGGCGCTGCTGCTGGCAACGGGGACGCTCGCGGCGCAGGAGGAGGTGCGCATCGAGACTGCGATCGACACGACCCTGATCACCGTCGGCGACCGCGCTACGATGACCGTCATGGTGGAGCACCCGGCGGGATGGGTGGTCGAGTGGCCCGATTCGCTCGATGCATCCACGGTGGAGCTCCTCGCCGTCGAGGTCGGGCCTACGACCGGGCCGGACGAGGAGCGGCGGGAGCGCTCTGGGGCCAGCTTCGCCTTCACCAGCTTCAGGCTGGGCGAAGCCGAGGTGCCGTCGTTCGAGATAGCGGTCGTGGCACCCGATGGTACAACCGACGCGGTCGCCACCGACGCGTACGGGATCGCCGTGCAGAGCGTCGGGGTCGACGAGTCGGGCGCCATCCGCGACATCAGGGGGCCGCTCTCGGTGCCCGGAAGCCCGTGGCGATTCTTGCCGTGGATCGCCCTGGCGGCGCTGCTGGTCGCAGCAGTGGCGCTCTACATTCGGCGCCGTCGTCGCCCGCACTCCGGCGAGGTCTCGGCGATCCCCCGTGCCCCGCCCCGTCCCGCTCACCTCGAGGCGCTGGAGGCGCTCGCCGAGCTGGAGCGGTCGCAGCTCCTGGAGCGCGGTCGGGTCATGGAGTACCACGTGCGAATATCCGAGGTGGTGCGCGCCTACCTCGAGGGGCAGTTCGAGGTTCCCGCGCTGGAGCTCGCGACGGGCGAGGTGGTCGACGCGATGCGCGCTGCTGCGCTCGGGACGAGGATCGTAGGCGGCTTCCAGCGCTTCCTGGAGAGCTGCGACCTGGTGAAGTTTGCCAAGGCGAGGCCGGGAATCGAGGAGTCGAGGGCGCTCCTGACGCGCGCCAGGGAGCTCGTGGCGGCGACGAGTCCTGCACAGGCAGTCGCCAGGGACACCGACGGCGAGATGCCGCAGAGAGCGAGCGGTGCGGCGGCATGATCCTACGTTTCGACGATCCGCTCCTCTTCCTCCTTCTTGTCGGAGTTGCCGGATTGGGGTGGTGGCATCTGGCGGCGGGAGATCGGCGGCGGCGGTCGCTCCGGCACCCCAACACCGTCGGTCTCGCCGGGGTCGGCGGGGACCGTTACCGCTGGATCCGACACGTGGTGCCAACGCTCAGGGGGCTGGCCTGCGTCTGCCTAGTGGTCGCGCTGGCCCGCCCACAGACCGGCGTCACGGCCGAGAACGTCTCGACCGAGGGGATCGACATCGTGCTGGCGATCGATGTCTCCTCTTCGATGCTGGCCGAGGACCTGACCCCGAATCGCCTCGAGGCGGCCAAAGAGGTCGCGGCAGACTTCGCAGCCGCCCGCACGAGCGACCGAATCGGCGTCGTGATATTCGCCGGGAAGGCCTTTACCCAGGCGCCCCTCACCCTCGACCACTCGGTCGTCGAGTCGCTGATCGGAGAGCTCGAGGTCGGGATGGTCGAGGACGGCACCGCAGTCGGGATGGGGCTCGCCACCGCCGTCAAGCGGCTGCAGGCGAGCGAGGCCACCTCCAAGGTCGTGATCCTCCTCACCGACGGGAGGAACAACCGGGGCGAGATCGACCCAATCACCGCCGCCGATGCGGCGGCGGCGCTGGGGGTGCGCGTCTACACGATCGGTGCCGGTGCGCAGGGAGCCGCCCGGGTTCCGGTCACAGACAGATTCGGGAATCGGCGCTACGCCACGATGAGGGTCGACGTCGACGAGGCCACCCTGCGGGCCACGGCCGAGAAGACGGGCGGGCGCTACTACCGTGCCACCGATCGCAGGAGCCTGGAGGCGATCTACGCCGAGATCGACGAGCTCGAGACGATCGCAATCCTGGTCGAGAACTTCACCAGCTACGGCGAGCGCTTTCGCATACCGCTTGCCGCAGGGCTGATCCTGCTCCTGGCCGAGGCGGCGCTGGCGAGCACCTGGCTGAGGACGATCCCCTGATGTTCCGCTGGGGATCCCACTTCGCGCTATGGGCCCTCGCCCTGGTTCCGCTCCTCCTGGCACTGGAGTGGCGTTCGGGACGACGCCGTCGGCGGCTCCTGGACCGCTTCGGCGATCTCCGCCTGCTTCGGCGGGTGAATCCCCACGGCGGCGCGGCTGCCAGGCGCTGGAAGGTCGCGCTCCTGGTGGCGGGGGTGGCTCTGGTCTTGCTGGCGCTCGCGAGGCCGCAGTTTGGCACCCGGGTCGAGACGGTCAGACGCGAGGGTCAGGACCTCGTCGTGGCGCTCGACGTGTCGCGATCGATGTACGCCGAGGACGTGGAGCCAAGTCGGCTGGAGCGCGCCAAGATCGAGATCGGGCGGATCGTGCAGAGGCTCGAAGGCGACCGCGTCGGACTGGTCGCCTTCGCGGGCGACGCCTTCGTGCAGAGTCCCCTCACCACCGACTACGGTGCCGCGATGATGTTTCTGGGCGCGATGGACCCAGAGATGCTCTCCGCCCAGGGCACCGACCTGGCCCGCGCGATCGAGATTGGGGTCGAGGCGCTCGCCGAGACCCCGGAGGGGAGTCGCATGGTGGTGATCGTGACGGACGGCGAGGACCACGAGGGCGGCCTGGCCGAGGCGCTGGCGCTCGCCGGCGAGGCGGAGGTCACCATTCACACGGTCGGCGTGGGGTCGCCCGAAGGGGTGCCGCTCCCTACCGGGGCCGGCGAGGGGGGCCGGTTCCAGCGCGACGCCGACGGCAAGGTCGTCACCTCGCGCCTGAACGAGACCGCGCTCCAGGACATCGCGCTCCAGACAGGCGGCGAGTACCACCGGATCGGGTCGGCGGGCGGACTCGAGGCGCTGGTCGAGCGGATCGGGGGTGGTGGACGCGAGCTCGAAGCCAGGGAGGTGACGGAGTTCGAGGAGCAGTACCAGATCTTTCTGGGCGCGGCGCTCCTGCTCTTGGCGCTGGAGTTCGTAGTGCCGAGGAGCCGGGCGCGAGTGGCCGCGCCTGCCCAAAGGGGGAAGGGCTGATGCGACGGATCACATCTGTGCGGGTGGGTCGCGTCTGGACGGCGCTCGGCGCGATGGCGCTGGCCCGGGCACTTGCGGTGCTCATCCCGACGGCGGCGCTCGCCGCCCAGGAGGGACGCGTCGAGATCGAGGAGGGAAACCGTCTCTACGAGGAGCAACGCTACCAGGAGGCGCGTGTGCGGTACCTGGAAGCGCTCCGGAAGGCGCCCGAGCTGGCGCTTGCGCACTTCAACGAGGGCAACGCGCTCTACAGGGAAGGCGACTTCGAGAGCTCGGCCGAGGCGTACATGGAAGCGCTCGATCGGAGCGACCCCGAGTGGCGCTCGCAGGCTTGGTACAACCTCGGCAACGCCATGCTGGAGCAGCAGCAGACCGAAGGGGCGATCGACGCGTACACGGAGGCTTTGCGGTTGGATCCCGCCGACCAGGACGCGAAGCACAATCTGGAGTACGCGCTCCGCTTGCTCCAGCAACAGCAGCAGCAAGAGCAGGACCAACAGGAGCAGGGCGGCGAGGAGGGGGACGAGGAGGAGCAGTCCGGGGAGGATCAGCAGGATCAGCGAGACCAGGGCGAGCAGAACCAGTCGGAGGATGGCGAGGAGCAGAATGACGGGCAGACGAGCGCCTCCGAGGGTGGGGACGAGGGCGAGGGCGAGACGCCTCCAGCCGAGGGCGAACGGTCGGAGATGACCCCGGAGCAGGCGGCACGTCTCCTCCAGGCAGTGACCGAGGACCCCGACGAGGTGAACCGCAAGGCGGCCCAGCCGACCGGCCGCAACCCCAGGAAAGACTGGTAGCGATGGGGGCATCGCCGCACCCTTGGTTCCGCGGACTGCTGGCACCCCGTGGACAAACCTCCTGCGGACTGCTGGCAGCCGCGCTCGCGGCGTGCGCGACCGCGCCGCCGGCTCTCGCCCTCCCCGCGCCGGCCTTATCGGGGCGCGCGATTGCTCAACAGGTGCAGGTGCGTTCCTATCTGAGCTCGCCGAGGGTTGGCTGGGGCAGCCAGTTCGTGCTGAACGTCGAGATCTCCGGTGCCCAGCAGGCCGACTCGGAGCCGGTGCTCCCCGACCTCGGCGGCTTCGGTCGCTACCTCGGGTCGAATACCTCCACCTCGCTCGAGATCGTGAATGGCCGCACCCGCATGTCGCTCACCTACCAGTACCGCTTCCAGGCCACCCAGGAGGGCGTCTTCGAGATCGGGGCGGTGCAGGTGACGGCCGGGGGCACCACCTACCGCACGGAGCCGATCTCGCTGACGGTCGCCGACACGCCCGCCCCGAGGGGCGGCGTCGCCGATCCGGGTGCCGAAGGCGGCGGAGTCTCCGAGGCGGAGGTCTTCCTCGAGGCAACGCCCGCCCGGGCGACGGTCTACGAGAACGAGCCGGTGATCGTCGAGTACCGGCTCTTCACCCGCGTTTCGGTCGAACTCTACAACATCACGACGCTGCCCGAGGCGGCCGGCTTCTGGATCGAGGAGCTCGACCAGCCCGAGTCGCCAGATGTGCAGCGGATCGTGCGCGACGGTGTGGAGTACCTGACCGCGCTGGTGCGCCGCGTTGCGTACTTTCCTACGAGCAGTGGAGAGAAGTCGATCACGCCGCTGGGGGTCGAGGCCCAGACGCGCGTCAGCCGCCGGGGAGGACTCGGCGAATTCTTCGGGCGCAGCCTCTTCGACCGCCTGGTCCCGGTGGCGGTGGCGTCGCGCCCGATCGAGGTCGAGGTGCTGCCCATTCCCTCAGATGGTCGCCCGGAGCCCTTTTCGGGACATGTCGGGAGGCTCGCCGTTTCGATGGAGGCCGACCGGAGCGAAGTGCCGGTCGGCGAGGCGGTGACCGTGCGCCTGACGCTCTCCGGCTCGGGGAACATAAGCGCGTTGGCCCCTCCCGCCATCGACTTTCCCGACGAATTCGAGGTCTTTCCGCCCGAGATCAGCCGGAGCATCGAACGCGGGGGTTCCTCGGTCGAGGGCAGAAGCACGGCCACCTACGTGCTGATCGGGCGCGTGCCTGGCAGGGTGACCGTACCACCGATCGAAGTCTCGTACTTCGATCCGCCGACGCGCGCCTTTCGGACGGTCCGCTCGGAGCCGATCACAATCGAGGTGACCGGCGAGGCGTCCCGCGGGACGGGCGAGGCGGGATCGCTACCCGCCAGCGTGGCATCGATCCGCGAGGAGATTCGCTTCATCGACACCGGTCCGCCCTCGCTTCGACCGGCCGGGGAGCCGCTCCACACCAAAGCCGCCTTCTGGCTGGTCGCGCTCCTCCCGCCGGTGGCGCTGGCAGGCGCGGCCGCAATCCGCCGTCGGCGCGACCGCACCGCGGCCGACCTGGCGTACGCACGGGAGCGATCGGCTCGGCGAATGGCGAAGAAGCGTCTGGCCAGGGCCCGCTCCCTCGCAGGGGGCGATCCGCGCGACTTCTATGCCGAGATCGCAGGTGCGCTCGAGGGGTTCGTGGCCGACAAGCTGAACATCGCCCGCGCCGGGCTGCTACGCGACGAGGCCGCCAAGCTGGCCCGTAGCGGCGGAGCCTCGGAGGAGGCGCTTGCGGAGCTATCCGACTTCCTCGCCGACTGCGATGTGCAGCGCTTCGCCCCCGCCGGGTCGGAGAGGCCGCCCGCCGGGGAGGTGCTCGATCGGGCTGCCAGGATCATGCGTGCGCTCGACCGGAAGCTCTCCCGATGAGGGCGGCGGTCGTTCTGGCGGCAGCTGGGCTTCTGCTCGCCCCGCCCCTACCAGCCCCAGGACACCGACTGCTGGCAGCCCAAGGGCACGGACTGCTGGCGCTCGACGACAGTGCCCAGGAGGAGCTGGTCGCCGACGGCAACCGCCTCTACCAGGAGGGTGCATTCGCCGGGGCGGCCGCCCGCTACGAGGCCGTGCTCGAGGCCGGCCTCGAGTCGGCGGTGCTCCACTACAACCTCGGCAACGCCCACTACCGCATCGGCGACGTCGGCTTGTCGGTGCTCGGCTACGAGCGGGCTTTGCGCCTCGATCCACGCCACGACGACGCACGCGCCAACCTCGCGCTCGTCAACCGGCAACTGCGGGACCGCATCGAGCCGCTCCCGCGTTTCTGGATCCTAGTGGCGCTCGAGTGGTGGAGGGACCTGCTGCCGAGCCCCGTCCTGGCGCTGCTCCTGGCTCTCTGCTACCTGGTGACGGGTACGGCGGTCGTTCTCCGCCTCCTCGGCCGCGGGGCGCGGGGCCGCGGACTGTTCGCCCGCACGGCGTGGAGTGCGGGCGTGGCGACCTTGCTCCTGGGCACCACCCTGTTGGTGCGCGAAACCGAACTGGGAAGCCCGACCGAGGCGATCGTCGTGGCGAAGGAGGTCCGGGTGCTGAACGCCCCATCGGAGGAGTCCGGCCTAACCCTCTTCGCCCTCCACGAGGGCACGAAGGTGCGCATCGACGACCGCGCCGGCGACTGGGCCGAGATCGTGCTTGCGGACGGCAAGGTGGGGTGGCTCAAGCTGGATCTGCTCGCGGTCATCTGAGCGCGCTAGGATCTTGCGCGGGCGCTCGCCCGAAGTCCCAGCCCATGTAATCGCGACATGACATTTTGACAACTGCAGATTACAGTATCTCCTTCGGCGGAGCGAATTCAAGGAAGTCGAAGAAGCGGTCGTGAGTCTCCCGCTGCCCTTCCAGCCACGCTTCGAAGCCCGAGGGCACCGGAGGCGACCGAGATTGCGCGCTGGCCGCACGGTGGGCAAGGAAATCGACGTACTCGTTGCGCGGGTCGCCCGCGTGGCCCCGCACCCACCTCCAGTTGATCTCGTGGCGCGCCGCCGTCCGGTCGAGCTCCTGCCACAGCTCCAGATTCTCGACCGGCCCGCCCTTTCGCCGCCACCCCCTCCGCTTCCACTTCGGCACCCAGCTGGAGGCACCCTCGACTAGGTAGCGCGAGTCCGAATAAAACCGCACCCGGCAGGGGCCTCCGAGCGTCCGAAGCGCCACCAGTGCGCTCGTCAGCGCCATGCGGTTGTTCGTGGTGGAGGGGGCGCATGTCCAGACGTCCTTCCGGGTCCAGGCACCGTCCCTCCAGTGCTCGAGCATGGCGGCCGCCCCGCCGGGCCGCTCGCTGCCCTTGTACTGGTTGCCTAGACACGACTCGTCGGCAGATATGAATACGACCGGCTTCTCCACCGCGATATTCCGCCCTCCGGCCCGAGTGTCCGCGTCCGCGGAAATGTAGCGCCCTGCCCTCCTCACCCCGATCCCGGCCTTTGAACCGTGCCGCTCCAAGATGTAGATTCGCCCCCGATGACGAGCCCCCAGCCGCCCAGCCCTTCCCCCCCCGCCCCCAGTCTCATCGGAGGCGCCTACCTGCTCCTCGAGGACGGTCGCCGCTTCGACGGCGCGCCGCTCGGAGCGCTCGGCGTGGCGGTCGGCGAGGTGGTCTTCAACACCGCGATGACCGGCTACCAGGAGGTGCTGACCGACCCCTCCTACTCGGGACAGCTGGTCGCGATGACGTGCCCGCAGATCGGCAACTACGGCACGAATCTCGACGACAGCGAGTCCGCCGGGCCCCAGGTGGCGGGCTTCGTGGTGCGGGAGGCGGCTCGGCTTCCCAGCTCGTGGCGGAGCACCTCGACTCTGGGCGACTACCTGGCCGTGCACGGCGTAGTTGCGATTCAGGGGGTCGACACGCGCGCACTCACGCGCCACATCCGCAGCGGTGGGGCGATGCGGGGGGCTCTTGCCCCGGCGGACCATCCAGCCGACGAGCTCCTGGCGAGAGTCCGATCGCACCCACCCATGGAGGGGCTGGAGCTGGCGGGCGGCGTCTCGACCGAGCGGAGCTATGTGGTGCGGGCGGTTGGCGAGGAACGCTTCCACGTCGTCGCCCTCGACTTCGGGATAAAAGGGAGCTCGCCCCGGATGCTCTCGGAGCGCGGTTGCCGCGTCACCGTCCTGCCCGCAGCTGCCGACCTGGAGGAGATTCTGGCGGTCGAGCCGGACGGCATCTTCATCTCGAATGGTCCGGGCGACCCTGCGGCTGTCGAGCGAGTGGCAAGCGCGATCAGAAAGGTGGCCGCCCGGAGAATTCCGGTCTTCGGGATCTGCCTGGGGCACCAGCTGATCGCCAGGGCCTTCGGCGCCGAGACCTTCAAGCTCCCCTTCGGGCACCACGGTGCCAACCACCCCGTAATGAATCGCGACCGGGGAAGTGTGGAGATAACCTCGCAGAACCATGGCTTCGCCGTGCGGGGGGGCGATGGCGACGAGATCCCGGGAGCGCCGGGCATCCGCGTCACCCACGGCAACCTCTACGACGGGACGGTGGCCGGACTTGCTCACTCGGAGCTCCCGGTCATCGCAGTCCAGTACCACCCGGAGGCCGCTCCTGGACCGCACGACAGCCGCTACCTCTTCGACGCCTTCGTGGCGCTGATGGCCGACCGCGCGGCCAGCGGCCAGCGCTCGCGGGTGGGGGCATCGCCGTAGCGACAGGCCGTTCTTGCTATTGCCCGGTCTTCTCGTACCTTACGGGCTGCCTAGATGGTGGGTAGGGCCCAGGCAGCAGGGATTGGGGTCTGGAGGGACGACAACAACAGCTTAAGTCAAGGAGAGAGAGTGGCGAAGCGAGAGCCGATCGCGCGGGCGAGGGACGAGCTTTTCAGTCATATTCACCGGTGCGGGGTTCTGGATGCGCACCAGGACGACCAGGACTCCTGGATGACGGAGACGATCGAGTACCTGGCCGAGCGGTACCCGAACCTGGCCGCTGGCGAGCTGACGCAGCTGAGGGCGGTCGGGATGCAGTTCTGCAAACCCGTCATCTCGCGTCTGCGCAGCGAAGATCCCCCGGAGGAGCCCGCAGCCGGGGCAGAGCAGGGGGAGGTAGCTCTCGAGGCCCCGATCAAGGCCTAGCAGCCCGTGGACAGGCTTCCCACGGCAGGAGCAGCGCTAGCACATGACCGACCGCCGCGACTTCCTTAGGCGCTCTGTCGTCGCGGGGGTGGGCGCAGCCGCCGGGCTGGCCACGTCGCGGGAGCTCTCGGGCGCACCGGCCGTGCTTTCGACCCGGGTGGCACCCACGGCGATCGCGAGCGCAAATGGCCTCGAGGCCGTCGAGCTGGCACTGGGCCGGGTGGCGGATGGGCGCAGCACTCTTAACGCCGTGGTCGAGGGCGTGAACATCGTGGAACGCGACCCCGACGACATGTCGGTCGGGTATGGCGGACTACCGAACCTGGACGGGGTTGTTCAGCTCGACTCCTCGGTCATGCACGGTCCGAGCCGCGGCGCGGGCGCGGTTGCGTGCCTGGAGGGCGTGAAGACCCCCTCGCGGGTGGCGGTCGATGTGATGCGCCACACCGACCATGTGCTGCTCGTGGGCAAGGGTGCCCAGCGCTTCGCCAAGTCGATGGGCCACCCGATCGAGAATCTGCTCACCGAGCGGGCGCGCAGGCGGTGGATCGAGTGGCGCGCCTCGATGAGCGACTCCGACGACTACCTCGCCCCCGAGGAGTCCGGAATGCCGACCTCGGCGGCCTTGGAGGACGGCGGTGCCGCCGAGGCAGCGGTGGCATCCGAGCTGCTGGACTCGCACGACGGCGTTCGTCCAGGGGGGACGATCAACTGCAACGTCGTGGATGCGAAGGGCGACCTCTCGGGCGTCACAACTACTTCGGGCCTCGCCTGGAAGGTGCCCGGGCGGGTGGGCGACTCCCCGATCGTAGGGGCCGGGCTCTACGTCGACAACGACGTGGGTGCGTGCGGATCGACCGGTCGAGGAGAGGCAGTCATCAAGACGTGCGGGTCGCACACCGTAGTCGAGCTGATGCGTTCGGGAATGTCCCCGACCGACGCCTGCCTGGAGGCCCTTCGTCGGATCGTGGCCTTCACCGTTGAGCCCAGACTGACGAATCGCGACGGGCTCCCCAACTTCAACGTGAACTACTACGCAGTGAGCAAGAGCGGCGAGTACGGCGCGGCCGCGATCTGGTCGGGTGCGCGATTTGCCGTTTGCATAGACGGCGAGAGCCGTCGCGAGGACACCGCGTATCTGTTCGAGAGGGCCGATTGAGCGCCGGGGAAGAGGGCCGGGGCATTGCTGCGGACACCGGGTCAGAGCCCGCCGATCCGAAGGAGAGGGCTGGCGTGCCCGAGGCTTCCGACCCGAAGGAGGAGGCCGACGCGCCAATGGCTTCCGATGCGAAGGAGAAGGCCAGCGCATCCGAGGCTTCCGACCCAGAGGAGAAGGCCAGCGCGCCAAAGGCTCCCGACCCGAAGGAGGAGGCTGGCGCATCCGAGGCTCCCGACCCAAAGGAAAAGGCTGGCGCGCCAAAGGCTCCCGACCCGAAGGAGGAGGCTGGCACCCCCGAGGCCCCAGACCCGAAGGCGGAGGCCTCCAGAGTGGGCTTCGGGGTCCCGGAGCTACCCGAGGCCAAGCGGATGGAGCGACTGCACTGCGCCGGCAGGCAGGTCCCCTCGCCGGTGGGCGGCTTCGTAATGGCCCTCGGAGTGCGCCAGGAGGAGGACCGAACGAGCACGATCCTCTTCGAGTGCAAGACCTCGGCGCTCCGTTACGAGCTGCCGATGCGGGTCAGCGGCTGGCGAGAGCGCAGGAAAGTCAGGATCCAGGTGGAAGAGGGGCTCGATCCGCTCTGTCCCAGAGCCGAGCTCGGCCCCCCGCTGGTGCGGCGCGGCAAGGACTTCTACTGCCCCCGCTGCAATATCTGGTTCGGGAGGGTGCCGTAGCGAAGGTCGCGCTGATCGGGGGCGACGGGATCGGACCCGAGGTCGTCGAGGTCGCCGGCGAGGTGCTGGCCGCAGCCGCCGCCAGGCACGGCGGCGACCTCTCGCTTGATCCGTGGGAGCTGAGCGCCGACCGCTACCTGAGCGATGGCGTCACGATCACCGACGAGGAGCGGGAGCGGCTCGTAGGCGAGTACGACGCCGCTCTGTTGGGAGCGCTGGGAGACCCCCGCGTGCCTGACGGCAGGCACGCCCGTGACATCCTGCTGGGGCTGCGCTTCCGGGCCGACCTCTACATCAACTTCCGTCCCTGCCGACTTCTGGCACCGGAGCTCTCGCCGCTGCGCACTCCAGACCCGAGCACCCACATCGTCTTCTTCCGCGAGAACACCGAAGGACTCTACGCCGGGGTGGGCGGTTCGCTAAGGGCCGGGACCCCGGACGAGGTGGCCACCGAGCAGAGCGTCAACACCTACCGGGGCGTCGAGCGCATCGTTCGGGCTGCCTTCCGCTACGCCCGCGATCATGGCCGCAGTCGGGTCACGATGGTCGACAAGGCCAACGTGCTCAGATACGAGGGCGGACTCTGGCGCCGGGTATTCGCGGAGGTGGGGGATGAGTACCCCGAGATAGAGCGTGAGACGATGTACGTCGACGCCATGGCGATGGACCTGGTGCGGCGGCCCGAGCGCTACGATGTGGTGGTGACCTCCAACCTCTTCGGCGACATCCTGAGCGACCTGGGCGCACAGGTCACCGGCGGCCTCGGCCTTGCGCCCTCGGGAAACCTCCACCCCGGCAAATGGGCGCTCTTCGAGCCGGTGCACGGATCCGCGCCGGACATCGCCGGACGGGGGATCGCCAACCCGCTGGCCGCAGTGGCGTGCGCAGCCCTAACGCTGGAGCACCTGGGCATGGCGGGGGCGGCCGAGGAGGTGGGCGAGTGCATCGAGGCGTCTATCGCCCAGGGGGTGACCACCCCCGATCAGGGCGGCAGCTCGTCGACCCGCGAGGTGGGTGAGTGGATGATCGGAAGGTTGGCCGAGTAAAGTGCCACATGTAAACTAGGGTTGACACGAGACGCGGATTGGACCGGGAGATACACAGTGCAGCGGGACAAGGATGCGGCGGGTTCGGGGACACAGGGACAGGGGAGGGACATCGTCTTCCTCTCCGGGAAGCGCACCCCCTTCGGCACCTTCGGTGGGACGCTGAGGGACTTCACCGCCACCGACCTTGGCGTTCACTCTGCCGAAGCCGCGCTCGAGGCCGCGGGGATCGAGGGCGAGCAGGTCGACCAGGTGATCTACGGCAGCGCGCTCCAGACCTCCGCCGACGCCTTATACCTGGCGCGTCACGTCGGACTGCGGGCCGGGGTGCCCCAGGAGGCGGGTGCGCTGACAGTGAACCGGCTCTGCGGCTCAGGCTTCCAGGCGATTGTAACCGGGGCGCAGGAGATCCTGCTCGGTGGGGCCCAGGTGTCTCTCTGCGGAGGCTCGGAGTCGATGAGCCAGGCACCCCACGTGGTGCGCGGCGCCCGCTGGGGCGGCCTCAGGCTGGGGCCTACCGGCAACAACTTTCAGGATCTGCTCTGGGAGTCGCTCCTGGACTCGCACTGCGGGCTAACGATGGCGCAGACGGCCGAAGAGCTCGCCGAACGCTACGGAGTCACCCGCGAGGAGGCCGACCAGGTGGCCGTCAACAGTCAGTGCCGCGCGAAGGCGGCGTGGGACGAGGGCCGCTACGACGCCGAGGTGGTGCCGGTGACCGTGCGAACCCGCAGGGGCGAATCGCTCTTCGCAACCGACGAGCACATGCGGCCCGACACTACGATGGAGGCGCTCGGGCGACTGCGGCCCTACTTCAAGAAGGACGGTCTGGTCACGGCTGGCAACGCGAGCGGGATCGGCGACGGCGCCGCGTCGCTCGTGTTGGCGGAGCTGGATTGGGCCGAGAAAAACGGTGCGGAGCCGATCGGGCGTCTTGTCTCGTGGGGATTTGCGGGCGTCGATCCCCGCATCATGGGTATCGGACCCGCCCCGGCGTCCCGGGCTGCGCTGGGGATCGCCGGCCTGTCGCTGGAGGATATGGATCTGGTCGAGGTCAACGAGGCCTTCGCGCCGCAGTACAAGGCGGTCGAGAAGGAGCTCGGACTCGACCCCGAGCGGACCAACGTGAATGGTGGCGCGATTGCCATCACGCACCCTCTCGGGGCGTCGGGCGCCAGGATTACCCTTCACCTGCTGCACGAACTCCGGCGCCGGGGCGGCCGCTACGGCCTCGGATCGGCTTGCATCGGGGGCGGACAGGGGGGAGCGGTCGTCGTAGAGGCGCTCTGACCGGCGCGCCGAAGCGCCTTGGTCAACCATCGAAAGCAACTACGAACGGGGTCACAAGGAGAATTGAATTGGGGATCGAGAAGGTAGGAGTCGCGGGGTGCGGCCTGATGGGGAGTGGCATCGCGGAGATTGCCGCCAAGGCCGGGTGCGATGTGGTGGTGCGCGAGGTGGACGACCGGGCGCTAGCGGCGGGAAGAGCCAGGGTGGCGAAGTCGCTCGCCCGGGCCGTCGATAGGGGGAAGCTGGCCGCGGAGCTGCGCGACGAGGCGCTCGGCCGGATCGCCTTCACCACCTCGCTCGACGACCTCGGGAGCTGCCAACTGGTGATCGAGGCGATCGTGGAGTCGCTCGAGGCGAAGAAGGAGCTCTTCGGCTACCTGGACGGTGTATCTCCGCCCGAGACGATCTTCGCCTCCAACACGAGCTCTCTCACCGTTACCGAGATGGCTGCGGCCACCTCGCGCCCGGATCGCTTCGTGGGGCTGCACTTCTTCAACCCGGTGCCGGTCATGAAGCTGGTCGAAGTGGTGCGCACGATCGTCACCAGCGACGAAACCTTCGACGCCGCCCGCGCCTTCGCGAAGAGGGTGGGGAAGACTCCGGTCGCCGCCAAGGACAACTCGGGGTTCGTGGTGAACCTGCTCCTGGTGCCCTACCTACTCGACGCGATCCGCCAGGTGGAGCGGGCGGTGGCGTCCATCGAGGACATCGACCGAGCGATGACGCTCGGCTGCGGATACCCGATGGGCCCGCTCACCCTCAGCGACTTCGTCGGGCTCGACACCCTGATGCAGGTGGGCGACATCATGTACGACGAGTACCGCGAGGAGCGCTACGCCCCGCCGCCCCTACTGAGACGCCTGGTGGCGATGGGTCGGCACGGCCGCAAGTCGGGTGCGGGATTCTACGACTGGACTCCGAGCGGCCCTGTAGCGATGAAGATCTGACCCGGCGGTTGGCCGTTCGATAGGCAGCGGCCCAAGCTGGCCCCCCTCGCGAGGAGGGGCCGTACGACGGAGTGACTGCTAGCGCCTACCTCTTCGCTGCCGCCGTCGCTCGCGGCGGATGGCCGCCTCCCGCCGACGCTTACGCTGCGCGCTGGGCTTCTCGTAGAAGCGGCGCTTCCTCAGCTCCGAGTAGAGGCCTGAGCGCTGCACCTTGCGCTTGAACCTGCGCAACGCTCGCTCCAAGCTCTCGTTTTCCTTGACGATGACTTCCAATTCGATCCGCCTAGCCCGAATCGGGCGCATTTCGGTTATCTGTGGGCGGTGAATCATAGGCGAAGCGCCAGCCGGCGACAAGGACCGCTGCCGCCCGATCGCCCAGCATCGACGCACCGGCCACACCCGCCACGATCGCGTCCACGGTCCCCACGCGAAGCTCGCGTTGGGCGGGCACGGTCACGCTCGGCCGATCCGAGAGGGCCCTCGTCGGCACCCACATCGTCGAAATTGCCGACCGGAATCCTGAAGCCCGCTCCGGACGGCGAGGCAATGCCGAAGCCAGCCGCTTCAGCGGCGCGGCCCGCACCCGGAGCCGGGCGCCGCCGAGTCCGGTGGACGAGCGCTTCCCCGGTACGTTCCCGCGGAACACCGGGCGAGGTGGCGGGGTAGAGCCCACGAGCAATGTGCTGGATCCGGAATCAGATGAAGGAGCCGCCCGATGTCGTTCGACCTGCCACGGATCGGCCCTGCGCTCTGTGCGCTGTCGGCCGGGATCCTGACGCTCACAGACGAATCGTCCGCCCAGCTCATGCGCAACAGAACAGCCAGACGCTGAGCGCGGCCATGGCGGAAGCCGGCCGCAGCCCTTTCCATCCTCGGGATCCCGTGAATCGTTCAATGAACGCCCGCCCTGCGGGAGGCGATCCTGCGAAACTCTTTGGAGAGGGAACCCAGACCCCGGGCCGGTTCAACGAGACCGTCGAAGATCCCCGGGGGGCCTCGGATCGTGCGGCCGGTACTGCCTCGCTGGTGTGGTCTACGGCTCTGGGGACGGTGGCGGGCGACTTCCTGGCTATTAGCGCCTTCCCAATTGACGACAACCCTTTTCCCCGTAGTCTGATCCCTGGCACCCTGTCGGTTTCCCTGGCGGCGTCGGGCCTTGGGGGGGCACATCCCGGGTGGGCGCTCCTCGGCTCATCGCTGGGGCTCCCGACCGGCGTTGGCGCAGGCCACTTCGTTGCCGACGCTCTGGAAGAGCATCTCGGATACGTCGCGCTCCTGCCCGGGATCGCAACCTACTACGCAGTGCGCGTGGCCGTTACCGTGGCAACCGTCAAGCTTGCCGGGAGATGAGCGGGGCCGATCGGACGCTGACAGCTTGGCTCGTGGCCAAGATCCCCCCGGCGCGTACACGCCCGCGATCGCGACTTCGCCCTCCCTTCCTGGCTGTAGTATTACGTTGCGGGAGTTCCCGCGCTAACAGCCAGAGATCAAGTGCCCCTGCGGCCGTGCGGAGAAGCCCTGCCATGAACAAGTCCGCCATGAGCGCCCTTTCGCCGTACTGGGTGTGGGAGACCCTCGCTTCCCTCGCCGGGGCAAAGCGGCTGACGGAGCAACGATGACCGACGCCGAGCTCGTGAGGGAGGCGCTCGGTCGGCGGGCCGCAGCGGCGGCGAGGATAGGGATCTCGGTGCCGCCGGCGAAGGGGCAGCTCCTTCGCCCTCTAGCCGCCTTGTCATTCGTATCCGCCGAGAAGCGCGACGCCCTGGACGAGCGCTTCTGGTTCGGCTGTCTGGCGATCCAGATGGCCCACGAGGCTTCGCTTCAACACGACGACATGCTCGACGGCGGCCGCGGGCGGCGCAACGCGGCCACTCTCTTGGCCCGAGAAGGTCCCGGCGCGGCCCTGCTGAGGGGAGACCTCTACCTGACCGGCTCGTACCGGGCCGCGAGGATGGCCGGATCGGAGGGATTCCTTGACGATTTCATTCGGGCGGTGGAATCGACAGTCCAGGGCGAGCGGATGCAGGCGGAAATCGAGGCTGCGGCCGACCTCGGGGCGGCATACGAGGTGGTGGTGCGCGCAAAGAGCGGCTCCCTCTTCGGGGCGGCGACGGCGTTGCCGGGGTGGACCGGCGACTCCGTGCGGGACGGTGCCGGCAGTCTGTCGCCGGAAGCACTTCGCGAAGTCGGAATCGAGCTCGGGGCATTCTACCAACTCGTGGACGATTTCCTCGACTACTGTCCTGCAGCCGACACGGGCAAGCCGAAGCTCCTGGACTTCGGAAACCGGACCTGGACGTCCGTACTCGGCGCGCGGGGCCGCGGGTGGTTCGATCGGACGCCCGACGAGGCTGCGACGGAGTTCTTCCGCGCGGGTAGCGGCCGGAGGTCGATGGCGGATCAGGCGATGGAGCGCCTCGAGGAACGGGGGGCGGCGCTCCTGGAGCGGCTGCGGCGCGCCGGAGCTGGCCGGGAGCTCATTGGAATCGTTGGCGGCTGGATTGACCGGTGTGACGGGGCTTCGCGCAGCGGAGGCGGTGCCGGAGCGGTCGCGGGGCGGCCGAGGGGTTCGGCGAACGGGACGATGGCGCGGATCGCGTCCCGGGCCTAGGAGCTCGGACTCCCCATCGCTGTGGGGACCGTTCTTCGCCCGCAAGAGCCGCAGCTTTCCCTGCGTCGATCCTCTTTCCGCCTAGGGAGCGGAGGGTGGTGCTGCTGGTCCTACCCCGGCGCCCGGCGTCCACAGTTTACAATGTACATACCTATGGCCTAGCCCTGCGTTCCTATTGCGCACTGCGCGCCGCTCCTCGAGATTGTCCGTGTGTTCCCGTCCGTAATCGCCCGACGAGCCGGGCCCGTCTGCTCCGCGATTCTATTCCTCGGCGCACCCGGCTGCACGACGGTGCGGCCCGATATCGGCATGTTTGGGGGTTCGGCCCAGATGTGCTACGACCGCTCCGCCCAGCCTCAGACGGCGGTGGTTGACGCCCATCTCCACTTCCGCCCCTTCGGCGGCCCTCCGGTGCCCTTCGACGAGGTCATGGGGTACCTGCGCGAGACTGGGGTGTTCTTTGTGAACATCTACGGCATCGGCCAGATGCTCCCGGTGGATTCCCCCTGCACCTACTATCTGGACTGCCCCGGCACCCCGGTCGTTCCCACCCTGAAGAACGATTTCGCCAACGCCTCCAACCTGCTGGCCAGCGCTCCTTCGGACATCCACGTGACCTTGGCCATGACCTTTCCCGACCTCGCCAGCCCTGGAGAAATCCTGACGGGGATGGACCTCCTGGAGAGGGAGTACCCGTACATGTTCCGCTGGATGGGCGAAGTCAACTTGGTCAAGCAGGCGCTCTTCAACAATGATCATCAACCCGTGCCGCTCGACAGCATCGCGGAGTGGGGACCCTTCATGAAGCGGCTGCGTGAGCGCGACATTCCGATTGCCGTCCACTCCGATCTGGGAAACGACGACGAACCGACGCGCTATCTGCCGTGGATACAGGAGGTGCTCGACCTCTATCCCGACAACAAGGTCATCTGGATGCACATGGGTCTGTCGCTCGAGCTGACCTCCATGCCGGCCAGCGAGCATATCGACCTTATGAAGTCGCTGTTGGATCGGCATCCTAATCTCATGCTGGACATTGCCTGGCGGATCATCGACGACAACTACTTCTCCAAAGGGGAAAACCAGCCGCTGTACGTGGACTTCCTGAACGAGTATTCGGACCGCATACTGCCCGGGACGGATTTCCTGGCCTCATCCAAGAAGGACTTCGAGGTCTACAGGTCGGAGCTGGCGGTGACGAGCCGCATCAATCGCTTCCTCGACGACGAGGCCTTCCGCGACATAGCCTTGGGGCGGAACTACTTCCGCCTGATGGGCCTCGACTACAGCGCGCCCCCAATCTGTGGAACGGAGGACTGAGGACGAGGAGCTGTTCGGATTGGGCTTGGAGCGAACCTCGGCGGCTTCCACCTCTAACCCGACGGCCTCGCGCAAGAGCCGCTACCCGCTACAATGGTGAAGAACCCGACCAAGGAGCGAGAACGCGGGCGCAAGCGCGGCCATGAGCCTGTTCTCGTGGCCCTGGGGTCGGCCCTCATTTGGCTGGCCGGCTGCGACTCCAACGAGATGCCGGTTGCGGTGGGCAGCATCCCCGGCCATACCGTCGATGTCGGAGGGACGGCCGCCATTTCGCTCGACCGTTACTTCAGCGACCCGGACGGGGACGGCCTGATCTACAGGGCGGAGTC
>JAGWBP010000041.1:0-917 GCA_021295835.1 Gemmatimonadota bacterium
GAAGCGTCGCGAGGGGCGTTGCGAGGCAGGTCGCTTCGAGAAAAACGGGCATCCGCTTGACATGGATACTCCCAGCCAGCAGTCCTTCCAGGAAGGGTGTCGAGCGCCGCTTCGAGGCGGCCGCGGACGTGTTGGCCGACCGGCTGGCCGTCGGGCTGTCCGGCCTCGCCGACCAAGACCGGGACGCGCCCGTTCCGGCTCGCCGTTTGGCCTTCCCGCATGGGATCGCTGGCCCGGAGCGACCCCCCGCGGAGGTTGGGATGGAGTGCACATCCCAACCTCCGCAGATGCCACGGCAGGCATCGAAAAAGGGGGGTCGCTCCGGTCACGGCCTCCGGTTCCCGTGCGGCACAGCCGCCCCGGAGGCCGTGATGCAACCATAATCCGGACAACGACATGCGCAGTCGCCGACCTGCACGTCCGATCCGGGGTTTCGCGCACATCGGGGTCTGTTTCACATGTGCGGCCCTCGCACGGCACCGGACGCGTGTCCCGAGTCCGACCAACCTTCTCCCCAAACGTTCGTGCGTGCCATGCTCCTTCCGATCCCCGATCATGCGCCTGAACCGTTGGGATCGGGACGAACCGGACCTGTTGGACGACCTGCCACTGGTCAAACAGGCGACCTTTCGTTCGCGCAGATCGTGCAGTCCATCGTCGAAAGGAATCGAACGATGGCACGCACGAAACGAAGCCGGCGCTCGTACGGTGCCAGCGAGTGGGGCCGGGGGTCAGGATCTTTCCCGATCCGAAGACCGGCCTCTTCCAGATTGAGTGGCGAGAGAACGGCAGAAGGCTCACCCGGTCGCTGCAACACCGCGATTGGAGGCGCGCGAAGCGGCAAGCGGATCAGTTCGCCGCAGGCTTCATCGACGCGCCGAACGGCAAGGCCGACGCCAAGCCCGAGCCGCTCACGC
>JAGWBP010000041.1:1007-11285 GCA_021295835.1 Gemmatimonadota bacterium
GGAACCGCGACCCGGCCACCCTGTCTCAAAGGGATTGGGACCGCTTCATCCGGGAGCGGCGCGCGGGCAGGATCGGACCGAGCGGAAGGCCCGTATCCGACCGGACGATCGAATACGACCTGAAGTTGCTGATCGCCGTCTTGAATTGGGCGGCGAAGTCGCGAGACGAGCAGGGCCGGTTGTTGCTCGACCGGAATCCGCTGAGGGGTCTCAGGACGCCCACGGAGAAGAACCCGACCCGGGTGGTGCTCGCCGAGGAGGAATGCCGGGCGCTCCTGAAGGTGTCGCGCACGGTGGACTGGCGGTTCCACGTTGCGCTCGTGCTCGCACACGAGACGGGGCACCGGATCGGCGCAATCCGCCAGCTTAGGTGGACGGACATCGACTTCGACGGCGCGACCATCCTCTGGCGCGCCGAGCACGACAAGTCGGGGTACGAGCACATCACGCCCGTCACCGACGAGACGCTCGACGCGTTGAAGGACGCGCGGGCGATGAACCCCGGAACCGGACAAGCTCCGGTGCTGCCCGCGCCCATGAACCCGAGGGCGGCTGTGGGTGCCGCCCGGTTGCACGCTTGGTGGAGCAAGGCCCAGATTCTTGCGGGACTGGAGCCGAAGCCGGGCAGGGGCTGGCACTCGCTGAGGCGGAAGTTCGCGAGCGACCTGATGGACCAGCCGCTGAAGGTGCTCTGCCAGCTCGGCGGCTGGAAGACGGCCAAGACGGGGCTCATGTGCTATCAGACTCTGGACGACCGCCGCCAGGCTCGGGGCTGAAATCGAGATCTGCGGGAGCCATTCAGCGGGAATCCGGGCTGCCGAACACGCAAATGCTATCACCGCGAGAAGATGCGAATCTACACGGAATTGCCAGCGGAGCGCTTCGCCGCTCTCGGTGCTCGCGCGAGATTATCCACGGACTGCTAGCAGCCCCTTCGCCACCTCGCGCGCATCGTCGATGGTGGCGACGATGTGGTCCTTGGGCACCCGGCGGAGCGTGTGCATCGCTCCCAGCATCGAGGCGGGCTGGCCGTCCAGCCCCACCACCACGCACGCCGTTCCCGACTCGTCGGCGATGACGACGAGCTGACCGATCACATGGGCCGCGCTGTCGTCGATGCGCGTTGTCTTCTCGAAATCGAAGACCACCACCTCGTGATCCCCGATCTCGGGTCCGATGACCGTCACCAGCCTGCTCGCCGACGCGACCGTGAAGCTCCCCTTCAGCGCCACCATCCCGACCCTTGCCGCAAAGGGGTCGTCGCCCCGCATCTCGGGGTCGCCCGCGAAGAACAGCTGGTCGAGGATTGGAACCGACATCACGCTGTCGAGCTCCAGCGACTCGAGCTGGCGGGCGTGCACGACCGCGCTCGCGATCAGGCCGACCGCAACCGCCGTCAGCAGGTCCACGAAGACGGTGAGGAGCAGCGTGGCCCCAATGATCGTCAGCTGCTCCCGCCCTAGCCGGTGGAGCAGCGTGAGCATGCGCCAGTCGATGATGTCCCATCCGACCTTGGCCAGGACGCCCGCGAGCGCCGCCTGCGGAATCGGCTCGAAGTGGCGCCCCAGGCCCAGCACCACCCCCAGCAGCGCCACCGCGCGCACCACGCCCGAGACCGGCGTCGAGCCACCGGAGCGGATGTTGATGACGGTGCCGATCGTGGCGCCCGCCCCCGGAAGCGCCCCGAAGAGCCCCGCGATCGTGTTGCCGATCCCCTGGCCGACCAGCTCCCTGTCGGGGTTGTGGCGCTGGCGCGTCATCGAGTCCGCAACCAGCGAGGTGAGCAGGCTGTCCACCGAGCCCAGGAGCGCCAGGATCAGCGCGGGCTGGAGAGCCTGCACAAGGTACTGGCCGCCCGGAAGCTCCCACTGAAGGCTCGGAAGCCCCGTCGGGATGGCCCCTATCGCGGGCGTTCCGGTGAGCACGGTGAGTCCCAGGCCGGTTCCAGCGACGAGCGCGGCCAACGGACCGGGTACGTAGCGCCGCCATCGCTTTGGCCAGAGAAAGCCCACCGCCAGCGTGACGGCCGCAATCGCGAGAGCGCTCAGATCCGGGTTGTCGAGCGCGGCTGGCAGAGCCTGGAAGGTGCTAGCCCGTCCGGCGCCCGGCATCGCCACTCCCAGCGACGGCAAGGTCTGCAGGATGATGATGATGATGCCGATCCCCGACATGAAGCCCGACACCACCACATGGGGCGTGTACGCGACGAAGCGCCCCATCCGCGACAGCCCCAGCCCGATCTGCAGAAGGCCAGCGAGAACCACCACGGTGAGCGCCTCGGCGAAGGTGCCCGCGTAGCTGGTGACCACCACCGCCATCGCTACCGACATCGAGGGGGTGGGACCCGAGATCTGCGACTTCGTGCCGCCGAAGACCGACGCGAAGAAGCCGACCATGATGGCCCCGTAGAGTCCCGCCGCGGGTCCCATCCCGGAAGCGATTCCGAATCCCAGCGACACCGGCAGTGCGACGACCATCGAGGTGAGGCCGCCCAGCAGATCGCCCCGGAAGGTGTCGAGATCGTACTTCAACGCGCCGCCTCTCGAGGGCCCAGCAGCGCTCCCGCTTCAGGCTCCCACCCATAGTCGCGCCTCGCCGCCTCGGGGGTAACCAGCCCTTCGCGCACGTCCCGAGCGACCATCTCGCGGCTGCGCCTCCGGGGGTCGCCGAGACCGCCTCCACCCGGCGTCTGGAGCACCAGGCGGGACCCCGGCGGCACGACCTCCCTGCCCTTCGGTCGCAGCTCCCCCACCCCGGGCAGATGGACGCGTCCCAGAGCCCCGGGGCCGCCCCCGTCCCGTCCCCGGGCCGCGTTTCGCATCCGCTCGAACATCTTCGAGACGGCGAAGGGGGCACCGTCGGCGTGCGAAATCTCCATGACCTGGCCGAGCCCGCCCCGATGCTCGCCCGCCCCGCCCGAGTCGGCGACGAGCTCCTTCCTCCAGAAGATGAGCGGCGCCACGGTCTCGGTGATCTCGACCGGAGTGCTCCGCACCCCCGACGGAAACGAGGTGGCGCTGAGGCCGTCCTTCCCCGGTCTCGCCCCGGTGCCTCCGGTGTGGAAGGGATTCGCCACGAAGGGGGCCGAGTCCCCGTACGGATACTCGCCGGTCAGCCCCGCGCCTCCCATGAAGACCGGCAGCCAGAGGCACGACGCCCCCTCCGCCGGCACGGATCCGGGCGGCATCGCCTGGGCTAGGCAGCCGAGCACCACGTCGGGGAGCATCTGGCCTATCGCGTGGCGCGCCGAGACCGCGGCCGGGCGGGGCGCGTTGAGGAGGCAGCCCAGGGGGGCCGTCACCCTGATCGTGCCTAGCGAGCCGGCGTTGTTGGGGACGCCCGACCCGACGACGCACCGGACGCCGAACGACCCATAGGCGCGCGTGTACGTCTCAGGCACGTTGATGCCGTAGCGAGACATCGGCGACGTGCCGGAGAAGTCCAGGTGGACGCCGTCGGCCGCCACCGTGAGGCTGCACGCGAGCAGGAGGTCGTGGTCGTACCCGTCGATCGTCATGCTGTTCTCGTACATGCCCGGACGGAGCGCGGAGATTTCCCGGAGCATCGCTCGGCGGGAAGTCGCCACGATCGCCTCGGCGAGCTCGTCCAGCGACCCCAGCCCGAACTCGCGCATCATCGCCGAAAGCCGCTCCCCGCCCGTGCGATTGCACGCCACCAGCGAGTACAGGTCGCCCTCGGCCACGTCGGGGTCGCGCACATTCGCGCGCACCATGCGGATCAGCGTCTCGTCGACCCGGCCCTCCCTGGCCAGATGCCCGATCGGAATGCGGATCCCCTCCTCGAAGAGCTGGTTGGCGTCGGCGCCGAATCCGCGCCCCCCCACGTCGGCAATGTGGCTCGTCGAGGCGAAGATCGCGACGGGGCGTCCGTCGAGGAAGGCCGGCGTCACGACGGTGAAGTCGTTCAGGTGGCCAGTTCCCTCCCAGGGGTCGTTGGTGACGAGCGCGTCGCCCTCGCGAAGCGTCTCGACCGGATGGTCGCGCAGGAAGAACCCGACCGAGGCCGCCATCGCGTTCACGTGACCGGGGGTGCCGGTCACCGCCTGGGCCAACATGCGACCCCTCAGGTCGAATACGCCCGCCGAGAGGTCGCCCGCCTCGCGCACCGGTGTCGAGAAGGCGGTGCGCACAAGCGTCTGGGCCTGCTCTTCGACGACCGAGAGCAATCGACTCCAGACGATCTGTTCCTCGAGAGCCGTGGACGCGCCCAGACCCTTCGCGCTGGCCCGGGATGGGGACGATGAGCGGCTGCGCCGCACGAGCAGGTGTCCGCCCGGAAGCGTGCTCGCGCTCCACCCCTCGGGCACGACCGTCGTGGTATGGTCCTCGGTGACGAGCGCCGGGGCCAGGAGCGCACGGCCCGGATCGAGGCCGGATCTAGCGTGCACCGCCGCGGCGACCGACCCGGCCGCCCCGCCGACGAAGAGCTCGGTGCGCCCGGTGCCATGACGGGGGTCGCCGCCCTCCGGAGCTTCACCCGACCGCTCGGGCCCGGCGACGAGCGACGCCTCCATCTCGGCCTGCGCCGAGAGGACGAGCGTCCAGCTGAGCACCTCGATGTCGAGACCAGGGATGGTGCGCCCGTAGACGGCCTGGTAGCTCTCGGCAAAGGCCTCGTGCAGCCTCTCCGCGGCGTCGCTGCGCCCCGCGATCACGGCGTCGGGCAGCCGCACTCCTATCTCGTGGCCCTGGCCCGCGTAGCGCATGTACGCCTGGGTCCGTTCCCGGGTCCGTGCGCCCGGGGCGCCCGCCTCGACCACCGATGCCGCCTCGGCGCGCATATCGCCGACCAAGCCGCGAACGACCCCCGCGTCGAAGCGCGATAGGCGCATGTAGCGGCTCCGCACCACCTCGTACGAGATCGGAGCCAGGAGGAAGCCCACCGCCGACCCCACGCCCGCGTGCGCCGGCACCAGGAAGCGGTCCAGCTCCAGCTTGTCGGCGAGGCGGGCTACGTGAATCGGCGCGGATCCCCCGAAGGCAACCAGAGTCCGCCCCGCCATCCCCTTGCCCCACTCGACCGCGTGGGTGCGGGCGGCGTTGGCCATGTTCTCGTCCACCACCTCGCTGACCGCGAGCGCCGCCTCCCGGGCGCCGAGGCCCAGCTCCGCCCCGACCCCGCTCCCCGCGGCCTGCTCGGCGAGCGTTGGGTCGAGCCGAATCTCGCCACCTGCGAAGCGTCCGGGGTCGATCTTGCCGAGGAGCACGTCCGCGTCGGTTACCGTCAGCTCCCCACCACCCCTGCCGTACGCCGCCGGCCCCGGCTCCGCGCCCGCGCTCCTGGGCCCCACGGCCAAGCGCCCCAGCTCGTCCACTGCTGCGATGGAGCCCCCGCCCGCCCCGATCTCGACCATCTCGATCGCCGGCACCCTGACCGGGAGCCCGCTGCCCTTTCTGAAACGGTAGCTCCGGGCCACCTCGAAGGTGCGAGAGTGCAGCGGCTCGCCGCCGTCTATCAGGCAGAGCTTGGCCGTGGTGCCGCCCATGTCGAAGGAGAGCACGTCGCCCAGCTCCAGCCCGCGCGCGAGGTGGCCCGCCAGGATCGCACCCCCGGCCGGCCCCGACTCCACGAGGCGGATCGGCGCAGCCATGGCCGCCTCGAGGGTGGTCAGGCCGCCGCCCGAGGTCATGAGCAGGAAGGGACACTCGATCCCCCGCTCCTTCAGCGAGGCCGCCAGCCCCCGCAGGTAGCCGGCCATGAGCGGCTGCACGTAGGCATTGGCGCACGCCGTCGAGAGGCGCTCGTACTCGCGCACCTCGGGGCAGACGACCGAGCTCAGCGTGACCGCCAGCTCCGGGCGCTCGACCGCCAGGATCTCTCCGATGCGGCGCTCGTGGTCGGAGTTGGCGTAGCCGTGGATCAACCCCACCGCAACGGACTCGACCCCATTGCGGTCGAGCGTGTCGAGCAGCGAGTGGACGGTCGTCTCGTCGAGGGGAACGAGCACGCGCCCGCTCGCGTCCACCCGCTCGCGTACGGGGAGCCGCAGATGGCGCGGCACGAGGGGCGGAGGGCGATCAACTCCGATGTCGTACTGCTCGAAGCGGTTCTCGTGGGCCATCTCGAGGGCGTCGCGGTGGCCCTCGGTCGTGATCAGGGCTGTGCGCGCCCCCTTGCGCTCGATGATCGCGTTGGTGGCGAGGGTGGTGCCGTGGATGACCAAGCCCGCGGCGGACGGCGAGATCCCTGCCATCGCCGTCACCCTGCACACCGCGTCGAGGACGCCCTTCTCGGGCCGGTCCCGGGTGGTGAGGACCTTGGCCGTGACGACGCGACCGCCGCGCTGGAGCGCAACGTCGGTGAAGGTCCCCCCGATGTCGACCGCGATCCGGGCCCCTGTCACGGACTAGCAGCCCACGGAGGTAGCGCTGCTACCAGCCCCTGCGGTCCGCAGATGCGCCTTGGCGGCATTCGAGGGGCGCTACATCCATGCTGGACCGCTTCGTCGCGCCTTGCCTGCGGAGCGCTTCGATCGCCTGCCCACAGTGTAATGTGCGCTTTACAATATGTAATCCACGGTTTACAATGCTCGTAGCCGTGGCTGGGAGGGATCACCCGCCGTACGGCATCGGCGGCACCCTCCCCAGCACCCGCGCGTAGACGGCGAGCGAGCCGCGATGGTGCGCCGTGTGGTCCACGATGCCGTTCACCACTCCCGCCCGGGACATTCCCTTCATCATGCGCTCGTCGGGTATCGGCGCGAGGAGCTCGTCGGAGGTGGCGGCCTCGACCGTGCGCACCGCATTGGCGAAGGAGCGCTCCAGCCACCCGTTCGCCTCGCCGAGCGACGTCACGTTGCGGACGCGCGCCTCTAGGGCCTCGAAGTCCAGATCCCATCCCTTGCCGAAGGCACCCTCGACGAACCAGTCGACGGAATCGGCCGTGTGCGCGACGTGGGCGGCCACGGTGAACATTGCCGGATCGGGCGCGAATGCCGAGTCCTCCTCCGAGAAGGCGGACGCCGTGCCCTGGAAGTACGCGAGCGAAGTGCGAAGCCGTGCGGCGAAAGTCTGCTGGAGATCCATCGCATCCCCCTTGATCCACAGTTGGGTTGACTCCGGGGCTCCGGGCCGCCCGGAGCGTCGCCATCCAGTTGCACCGCGCACCTGCGGAGCGACCCGCCCGTTGGTTAAGTTAGCAGGAGCGCATTGGCTGGGGATCGCCGGAGGACCTAGGTAGCGAACCCGTCTGGTTCGTGGAGCTCGACGGCGTGCACCTGGGTGGAGCCCGGCAGCGGCGCACAACCGTTCTGGCCTACGATCGCGAAGAGGAGCGCGAACGCCTGGATTCTGCGGCCGCGCGGCCATCATGGCGCGTGCACGACGGAGCCACGGGCCGCCGTCCGGACCGTGCGTGCAGGCGTTCACATCACCTAGGAGCCCAGACCCGCACGACGAACTCGAGGCCGTAGAGGTCATAGTCTATGCTTGCCACGGTCACGCGCACCGAGTCCGCCAGCTCGAGCGCAACGATCTCGAGAGTCGTCAGGTAGGCCAACGAGACGGCTACCGCCGCCGAGTCGGACGACGTGACCTCGAAGACGTCCTTGCCCCGGTTCCTAGAGTTTTCTACACATGCCGAATTGAGAGCGAAGTACTCCCCGAGTTCGATCTCCGTCGTGTCACCGACCAGCATGTAGAGATCCGGCATCTCGTCGATCCCGCGCCTAGGGGGCGCGTTCAAGCAATCTTCGCCCGCGCATGCCGGGATGGCCGCGACGACGGCCGCTAGAACGATATGTCTAACTATTCTCATGTTCATCAATATGATTTGAGGTTATTTTGCCAGGTAACCCGGATGTCGGCGAGATTCCAGTCCTCGGGCTCGTACCTTTCGGCCCCGCGTGTTGTGACGTCCCGCGGAGTTTTGATGTACGGGAATACTTCCTCGTGGACCGGAATGTCGACCTGCCGCTCGAGGCACCAGACGATGTTGGACACGTTGATCCGCTTCCACCACTTGTAAATGTATATGTTGCCAGTTAAAAGGGTCCACCCCACCCAGTACCTGTTCTTGACCTTGCAGGTCTTGAAGACCATGGCGATGTAGACGCCGGAGTACGTCGTCCAGTCGCCCCTCTCGTTGTCGGCGTCTGTCAGGTCGAGGAAGAGCGCGGCGACGTGCCCCTCGATCTTCGGCTTCTGGCCGTGAGGGGCCTCCTTCCGGCAGAGCCGCCATCCGGGTATGGAATCTCTCACCGGCTTCGTGGGGTCTCCGAAGTGCTCGAAGCATTCCCGGCGGTACCCATCCGAGCCGATGACGCCAGCGTATTGGGCGAAGCCCTCCAGCAGCGCGCACCTGACGGAGATGTCGTCGTCCAATTGGTGCGAGAAGCAGCCCCAATCCCAGAAATCCCACGACCTGTCGCCGGTCCACCACAGGCCGCCGAGCGCCTTGTGGTGCAGCGCGTGCCCGTACTCGTGCGACGCCACGTAGAGGGCTTGATCTTCCCGGGTGAAACTCGCCCTGAGCGTGATCTTGTCCGTAATGGGGTTGTACCGCGAGGTGTAGCTTTTGTCAAAGTTTACGCTCCAGTCGACCGGATTCTCCCGGTAGTGCCAGAAGTGTTTGGAGATCCTCTCGCCCCCGATGTTCAGATGGCGCCACGGCACATACCAATCGGGTTCGACATCGACAATCTTCAGGCGGCCGCAGTCGGACCTGCCCGCCCACCAGTAGGGGATCACCCATGATCTACCTACGACATACCGCGTCTCCGGCAAATTGCCTTTCCCCTCAAGGTACCACCCCTCCGGCGGACATCCAAAGGCCACGATTCCGTCCTCGGGGACGATGGTACTCTGAGGGTTGCGCCGAACTCTCCGGTCTTCCCGATACTCATAGGCGTAAAGCTCCATGGCCACCGCGTGCTTGAAGCCGTCCCGCCAGCTGTTGTAGTATTGCACCCCCACGAACACCGAGTCGGGGTGCCAGGACGTCTTGGTCGAGTCGGGCCGGGACCCCCCTGTCGCCGACCGGCCGCCGATCCGCCGTCGCGGTCCGGGCACCGGGTGGATGCTATCGGGGAAGAGCGAGTCCTCGAAGTAGCGCGTCAGCTGGCCGTCCGTCTCGTCGACGAACATCCAGGCCGAGCGCGACACGTCGTCGAAGAGCCACGGGCCACCGTCCGGACCGTGCGTGTAGGCGTTCACCATCACGTTGTAGTAGCCTGCGGCCTCGCCGGGAACGGTGTAGGTCTCGCTCCACGTGCCGCCCTTCACAATCGCCGGCAGGTCCCACCTGGCCTTGGCCGGCACCTCCGGGACGCCCGTATCCAGCGCGTGGTCCATGATCGCCCTGGTCGGCAGCGCGAGCACGACCTCGCCGCCGTCGATCGCCTCCCGCGCGACCCCCTTGATCGTCAGCTCGACGGCTGCATTCGACCGCAGGGAGCTGGTGGTCGAGATCGTCAGCCTCAATCGGTCGTCGGTCGGGCTCACTAGGGCGGCCGTCGGCGTGTCGGCCTCCTCCGTCGCGGGCTCGGCCAGCGGATGGCCGTCGGCCGCCAGACCCGTCTCAGCGGCGGGCGACGTCGGACCCTCCGTCAGGTCGTCGTCGACGCAGGCGACGACCAGCGGGGCGAATCCCGCGGAAATCAGCGCGAGAAGCGCGCTCCTTCGAGGGAGGGAGGGAGGGAGGGATGAACATATGTTATGCTCCTCATTACCTTGCTCCTCATGCTTCGCTCCTCAAGTTGTTGTTATGTTATGGTGGAAACCAAGTCGGGAACCGCTTCTGCTCCCGCGATGACTCTGGCGAACACTGGCCGGTCGCGCAACAGGGGACGCTCCGAAGGCACCGCCGCTCTCTTCGCTCCGCGAGACGATAGGTGAACCATGTCGAGCTCCCGCGTGAGGAGGTAGCCAAGCTGGTTCACGAACCGGTCGACGAGCAGATCCCTGCCGACCCCGACCGATGCTGTGGTGACCTCGCTGGCAAACACCGAGGGGGGTGACCGAAAGGGAGGCGCGTGCATCTGTGACTCTCGTCGTCCGCCAGCCTATCGAACACCTCCCGCGCGCGACGTGGGCGGCCACGGTGAACATTGCCGGATCGGGCGCGAATGCCGAGTCCCCCTCCGAGAAGGCAGACGCCGTGCCCTGGAAGTACGCGAGCGAAGTGCGAAGCCGTGCGGCGAGAGTCTGCTGGAGATCCATCGCATCCCCCTTGATCCTCAGCCCCCCTTATTCACGAATGGTCGTGAGGCGGGGCGACGTGAGGCGGCAAGTGCTTTAGATTCAGAGTGTTAGAAGAATT
>JAGWBP010000042.1 GCA_021295835.1 Gemmatimonadota bacterium
ATCCAGAGATCGTGGTTGTCCCCGTGGGGAGTGGGCTGGACCGTCCACCTCTCCCCACCGTCGTCGGAGAGCCAGTGGCCCTCGGCCATTCCCCAGAGCTTGTCCGGATCGGTCGGGTGGGCCTCCAGGTTGGTGTAGTAGAAGGGCCGGTTGCGAATCGGGTGGAAGTCGGTGACTTGGCGCCATGTGCGCCCCCGGTCGTCGGAGCGGTAGACGCCTCCGGTGTCGGCAGGGGCCTCGAAGAGCGCGTAGACGCGGTCCGGGTCGGCCGGGGTGACCGCCAGGTCGGACTTGCCGCGAAGACCCGTCGGCAGCCCCTCGGTGGCGCGCTCCCAACTGTCGCCGCCATCGCGGGAGACGAAGATGCCGTCCTCGAAGCTTCCCGAGATGATCGTCCAGGGCTTGCGCTCGGCCCGCCACATGCTTGCGTAGATCGTGCCGGGGTCGTCGGGCGCGAACTCGAGGTCCACCGCCCCCGTGCTATCCGAGACGAAGAGGACGAGCTCCCACCGCTCTCCGCCGTTGCGACTGCGGTAGACGCCGCGCTCGGGCGTCGGAGCGAAGGGGTTGCCGATCGCCGCCACGTACACCAGCTCGGGATCGGCCGGGTGGATCAGGACCGCGCCGCTGTTGCCCGTCCGCTCCAATCCGATGTGCCGCCATGTGGCCCCGGCGTCGTCCGATCGGTACACCCCGTCGCCGACGATGACGTTGCTCCGGAGCCCGTCCGACCCAGTGGAGACGTACACCACCTCGGGATTCGACCGCGCCACCCGAATGGCACCGATCGACCCCGTGCCGAAGTATCCGTCCGAGACGTTCCTCCAACTGTGCCCGTAGTCGTCCGTCTTCCAGACGCCGCCGCCCGTCGCCCCCATGTAGAAGGTGGACGGGTGAGAGGTGTGGCCCGCCACCGCCGTGACGCGTCCGCCCCTGGACGGGCCCACGTAGCGGTAGCGGAGGCCGCCGAAGAGGCGCTCGTCGAAGGGCTCGGCGCGGGGGGCGTCGGCAGCCCCGGCGGGCGACTGCGCGACAGCGGCCGGGGGCGGCGCCAGGAGGGCCGCGACAGCCAGCGCGGCGATCGTCGCTGGCAGCTTCGACGGGGGCTTCGTCATTCGCTTTGGTCGGCGCTCTCGCTGGCGGGGGTGGTTCCAGCCGTAGACGGAAGGGCTCCAATCTGCCCCGGCGAGGCGTGCGCGAGCAAGCCATGGACGGGCTGGCGCTCGCTAGCGGCCCTTCGGCGGGATTCGTACTATACTGGCCTCGGCAGACTCGATTGACCGCGGCGGACTCGCCCAGAGACCGCCACCACACAACGCAACGGGACGTCAATGAACCAGCAGCGCGACCATTGGAGCTCGAACGCAGGCCTCGTCCTCGCCGCAACCGGCAGCGCGATAGGACTCGGCAACCTCTGGAAGTTCCCCTTCATCACCTGGGAGAACAACGGCGGCGCCTTCGTGCTCGTCTACCTGATCTGCATCGCCGCGGTGGGCCTGCCGATCATGATGGCGGAGCTGCTGATCGGGCGCCGGAGCCAGAAGAGCGCGGTGGGGGCGCTGAAGGAGGCCGTCGCGACCAGGTGGCCGGGGGGCCGCTGGCTGGGAGGGCTGGTGGGGTTCTGGGGCGTGCTGGCGGGGTTCATCCTGCTCAGCTACTACACAGTCATCGCGGGGTGGTCGCTCTTCTACTTCGTCAAGACCATGGGATGGACCTTTGGCGGCTACCCGGCGGGGATGTCGGCGGGCGATCTCTTCGGCGCGCAGGTCAGCAACGCCGGGCTTCAACTCGTGCTTTCGCTGGGTTTCAGCGTCGGGACCATCGCCGTCGTCTACTTCGGCGTCAGCAAGGGGATCGAACGAATTGCCAGGATCTTCCTGCCGATCCTCTTCGGCATCCTGCTGCTGATGCTGTTCAGCGCGCTTAGCATGAGTGGTGCCGGCGAGGCGCTGGCTCACATCTTCCGCCCCAATTTCGCCGAACTGGAGAGGGGGGCGATCCTGGAAGCGCTGGGGCACTCGTTCTTCACCCTGTCGCTCGGCATGGGGGCGATGATCACCTACGGGTCCTACATCTCCCGCAAGCTCTCGGTGGTGAAGGCTTCCGGTGCGATCGTCGCGCTCGACACCCTGATCGCGCTGATCGCCACCGTCATCATGTTCTCGGTGATCTTCTCGGTGGCCGGGATGCGCGACGAGGTGGGCGGCTCCACAGTCGGGATGCTCTTCATCTCCCTGCCCGAACTCTTCTACAGCGAGGTGCCGCTCGGCGTAGTGCTCGGGCCGCTCTTCTACGTGCTGGTGGCGCTCGCCGCACTCACCTCGACGATCTCGCTCCTCGAAGTCGTGTCCGCGTACCTGATCGACCAGCGTGGAATCGCCCGCAACAAGGCGACGATCGGGGCCGGCGCGGCGATCTTCGTGTTCACGATCTTCGCGGCGCTGTCGTTTACGGGAACCGGGTGGCTCTCCAGCGTGGAGATATTCGACGGCAAGGTAGGCTGGTTCTCGACCGCCGACCACTTTGTCTCGAACTGGATGCTCCCGACCGGCGGATTCTTCATAACGCTGGCGGCGGGCTGGTTCATGACCCGCGAGGCGACTCGCGGCGAACTTGTGGACGGGAGCGAGCCTCGCTGGTTCAGGTACGGTGCTTGGCGCTTCTTCATCCGTTGGGTGGCGCCGATCGCGGTGGCGGCGATCATCGTCGCGGTGATCGTGGGACGGGACTTCAGCTAGGGTCCGCCTTGACACAACCTGCGGACGGTGCGTGGCTCACGCGCCCCGCATCGTACGCGCCCAACGAGGCAGGCTTGGGCACTTGGCCGCGCGATCTGCGCCGATTAGCTCGACCACTTCCCGGAGCCTGTCGCGGGGCACGACCTGCATCCTCGCATCGCGCAACGCGCGGAAGACCACGTCGCGCTGGCCGGATTCCCCGAGCGCCCTCTTCACCAAGCCGTGACAAAGGACATCGACCGTTGATGCAAGCCGCAGAGCCGGGAAGCGGTCGGCGCAGATCCGCCTTGCCTTGCGTTCGTCGATCAGAGCGACGGCGCCACGCACTACGGCATGGGCGATCGTTGCGGCCTCGCCGTCGTCCAGGGTCTCCCTGAATCCTCCTTCGACCAGCGACCGATAGACGGGGCCGTCGTCCGGGTCCAGTTCCACCAGCTCAATCGAACCATTGCGGATCAGCGCTTCGAGTTCCTCCCAGGATTGGTGTCCACGGGGTCCCCCAGTCAACAGCTCCCCGCGAACCGTGTCCGTCACCAGGAAGCGGTTCGGGAAGCCATTGATGACGGCGGCCGCAGTCCGCGTCGCGTTGAGGTTGATGATCACGCTGGCATCGGTGACGACCGGGATGTCCGGCTCACCGGGGAAGCTTGACGACTTCATCCGCCTCGCATCTCTCGGTCTCCACTCCGTCGAGGAGCTCGCGCACTTCAAGCCGATGAAGCTTGAGCAATCGGGCGAGCTGCCCCTCGCTGTAGTAGCCGCGTTTCCATGCCTCTCGCACCAGCAACCCCAGCCTTCTCGGGACGCAGTCCCCATCGGAAGTGTCGGCGGCCGGGTGGTGCGAGGTCCCCAGCACTCGGTCCGCTTGCCGGTCGGTGATGCCCCCGTTTGACTGAAACCAGTCCCAGGTTCCGGTTCGGGCCAGACCTAGCTCCTCCAGACGGCGCACCATCGCTTCGCGCGAGACGGCGAACCGGTCGGCAAGGAGGATCACGTGGCGGCGGGTCAGATGCGAGTGACCGGCGGTCAACTCGTCAAAGCGCTGCTTCACGGCCCTTGCCGGAGTCAGCAGGGAGCGCGCGAAGGAATCCGCGTATCGCTCTTCGCGCGAGCGGGGGCTTTCGTCGGACCTTAGCACTCCGGGCTCTCGCCGGGTTGAGGTAAAGTGCCCGAGCTCATGGGCGGCGGTGTAGTTCCGCCGGGCTACGGGGTGACTGGCGTTCAGGAGCACGCAAGCGCCAACGTCATCGTCGTAGGCGAACAGTCCCGAGATCCGACTGTCGAGACGCCGCACATGCACGCGAATCCCGATGTCCAGTTCCATCACCGACACGATGTCCCTGACTGGGCCGGCTCCCAGCCCGAGCCACACGCGCAGCTCCTGGGCGTCCTCTTCCGCCTGGGTCCTGACATCGCCGGGCAGAATGCGTCTGGTCCGAGGAAAGTTCGGGCGCCGCGCAACGCCTAGCGCATTCTCCAGCTCGACCTCGGCGCCGACGAGATCGGTTAACAACCGGGCCGCCCCCTCGGTGCCGTCGCCCGAGCAGCGCTCCATGCTTCTGAACTGGGGGACAAGATCAAGGTGGACAGCCTCTCGTCGCAGGATCGCGTTCGCCGACGTGCCGTACTGGATCGCCAGTCCCTGGAGCTCGTGCGTGCGGACTCGCCGCTTCCCCTGTTCAATGGCGACAAGCGTGGTGCGCGCGACCGCGATCGCCGCGGCCGCTTCGGCCTGGGTGAGTTGCGCCGTCTTTCGGGCGATGCGGAGCCGCTGGCCGATCTCGCTATCACTGGGACGCGCGGTGTTCACGGTCATCAGAGCGTGGCCTCCAGCGCCTCAACACGCTCCGCGAGTGTGAAGGCGTCGGTCTCCAGTCGCTTCGCGACCCGCTTCCACTGCGACCCGAGCGGCAGGCTCTTCCACGGGCCATCGCTCACGTACTTCCTCCTCTGGTGGGGGGAGTGACTCCGGCCGAATATGTCAGATAGTGTAGTCAGATAAGCTGACATTGTCAACATTCCGACTTCCCCACCCTCCTGTTCGTCACCGTAGGCTCCGCCGCCAACATGGCCCGCCACCCGGCCACCGATCCCTCTCGCAGCGCGGGCTTGACGACCAGAGCGTGGCCGTCGGCGTACCGTTCGATGTCTTCCGGAGTCACCACGATCACATCCACCGCGATCCCGACGCCGACGAGCCCTTGGTAGATCCTACCCGCTAGGTCGCGCAGATGTACGCAGTCCTTTACCACCAGCAGGTCGATGTCGCTATGTGGCCCCATCTCGCCCCTCGCAGCCGACCCGAACAGAATGATCCTCTCCGGCCGTGCGACCTCGACGATGCGCTCGATGACCCCGTCGAGCACATCGCCCACCACTTCGTTGGTGCGGATGTGGACCGGGACCGCTTCCACCGCATGGACCCGCGCAACACAGCTCGCCAGCCGCCCCGCCGTGGTATCTTCCTAAGATGTCCACACCCATCCCTGCACACAGAATGCGCCACACCGTTCCCGTCCCCCCCAAACGCCCGCCGGAGCTCTCCTTCGGGGGCCGCGTCCTCTTCCTCGCGGACGACGCCGAACTGATCCGACGGCAGCTCCACGAGGGGCTTGACCCGGAGCTGACGCCCGATCTCAGGGCCCGGCTGCGCGACCAGATCAGCACCGACGAGATCACCCCCGCCTACATCTGCTTCTTCTACGACGAGACGCTCGGCGAATTCCCCTACCTGGGCCTAGAGGCTGCGGGCCGGAACGGGGGAGCCGAAGCACCCATCGAGCGGGGGACCGTGAAGGCGGGCGGATTCGTCTGCTCGGTGGCGGGGAAGCGGCGCGGCAAGGGGTCGAGCCGCGAACAGAGCCCCTACGCCGAGCTGATGGCGGGGATCAGGGTCGTGGTGGGCGAGAGCATCGAGCGCATCTACAACGAGAACTGCCAGAACCTGGGGATCCTCACCACCACCGACTTCGGGCTCATCGACCGGATCCGCTCCGGCGAGCCGATCCCGCTGAACGAGTTTACGGCGGGCGCGGACGAGATCACCCGGCAGATAGTCGAATACGGGGGACTCTTCGAGTTCAACATGGCGCGGCTGGGGGGCCAGGTGACGCTCCCGCCGCCGCGCGCGCTTGCAGACCCTCCCGCAGGCGACACGGGGATGCCACCAACCGTCGCGCCGAACGGGCAGCCGAACGCCAAAGGTCGCCCTCCAATCCCCCGCCCCATGACGCTGGGCGAGAAGATCTTTGCACGGAAGTGGGTGGTGGACGCCGCCGAAGGGCGCATCGGCACCGACTGGACCGAACCCGGCGAGGCCGGCTTCTTCCGCACAGACGTCCGCTTCTCGCACGAGTACGTGACCCCGATGGCCGCCATCTTCTTCGAACAGAAGCTGGGTGCCGACGCGAAGGTCCTCGATCCCGACTCGATCCTCTTCTTCCGCGACCACCTGACCTTCCTGCACAAGGTCATGAGCCAGGAGCGGATCGAGCAGGGGCTGCTGGCGGTCGCGAACGAGCTGGAGGTCAAGCAGCGCGAGTTCGCCGAGAAGCAGGGGATCCGGCTCTACGGCGAGCAGCAGGGCCACGTCATGGGCTCCGAGGCGATCTGCCACTCGAAGATCCTGGAGGATTACGCCGAGCCTGGGATGCTGATAATCGGGACCGACTCGCACACTCCGCACGCGGGCGCCGTCGGAGCTCTCGCCTTCGGGGTGGGCACCACGGCGATCTTCAACTCGTGGATCACGAAGGACGTGCGGGCGCGGATCCCGCCCTCGTTCAGGGTGGTGGTGGACGGGACGCTCCCCGCGAACTGCACCGCCAAGGACCTGATGCTCGAGATCCTGCGGCACCCGTACGTGCGCGACGGACACGCGATCGGGCAGATCGTCGAGTACGCTGGACCGGTGGTCGAACGGCTAAGCGTGGACGAACGCGCGACCATGACCAACATGGCCGCCGAGGTGGGGGCCTTCACCGGGCTGGTCGCGGCGGACGAGCGCACCGTCGAGTTCCTCGTGCAGGAGCGGGGGATGGACCCGGCGAAGGCGCGCGCGCTGGTGGAGGGCGTGCAGAGCGATCCCGGCGCCGAGTACGTCAGGGTGATCGAGATCGACGCGTCGCGCCTGCGCCCGATGGTCGCGCTGCCGGGCGATCCCGGGAACGGGCTCTACATCGACGAGCTGGCGGAGCCGGTCGAGATCGAGATCGCGTACGCCGGGTCGTGCACGGCTGGCAAGAAGGAGGACATGGACATGTACGCCCGGGTCTTCCGCGAGGCGTGGGAGACGGGGGGGCGGGGCGTGCACCCGGGGGTGGAGTGCTTCATCCAGTGCGGGTCGACGGATGTGCGGGAGTACGCTCGCGAGCGCGGCTACCTGGATCTCTTCCGCGCGATCGGCGCCGAGTTCATCGAGCCGGGGTGCGGGGCGTGCATCGCGGCGGGGCCGGGGATCACGCGCTCGCCGGACCAGGTGTCGGTGTCGTCCCAGAACCGGAACTTCCCGGGGCGGTCGGGGCCGGGGCAGCTCTACCTGGTGTCGCCCTACTCGGTGGCCGCGTCGGCAGTGGCGGGGAGGGTTGTGGGGTGGGGGGGGTAGGCAGCAGCGAAGATCGGCACCGGTCTTCTGCTGTGCGCCGGCTGCACGGCGGATCCCGGCGAACGGCCGACCACGGAGGCAATTGGCCCCTGGGTTCGGATGTACCGAATCGACACGTCGGGATGCACCTGGCTGGGGTTGGATTGACCAGTCGAAGTCGAGCCGAGGTGGTCTTTCAGGCTTCAGCGGGCCGCGGCAGCTGTATCTGTGTGTCGCCGTTCGCTTACATAATAGACATGTAGCCGTTCGCCGGCATTGCCAATAAGTCGCCGTTCGCTTACAATTCCTGTCATGCGAGTCCGTACACCAGTAGACTTCGGCCTGATGATCCGCCGCGCCAGGCGGTCGCGGGGGATGACCCAGCAGCAACTGGCGCGTGCCGCGGCCGTTGGGCGGCAGTGGATCGTCGAAATCGAGGCCGGGAAACCCCGGGCTGAGCTGGGCAGGGTGCTCCAGACCCTGGCCGCGCTGGACCTGTCCCTGACCATACATGGAGATGGGATACCGGAGCTCCGCAAGTCCGGCAAACCGACCGAGGCCATCGATCTCCAGGACATTCTGGATGCGCACCGGCGCACGTCCCCATGACCGGCCGCCTGATCGCGGTGGCCAACGGTCGGTTGGTCGGCGACATCGCGCGTGACACCAGAGGACAGCTCAGCTTCGCGTACGACTCGGCCTGGAGCGAGGACGACACGGCATACCCGCTGTCCCTCTCGATGCCGCTGACAGCCGCAGGACACGATCACGACAGGATCGAGCCATGGCTTTGGGGGCTCCTCCCCGACAACGAGAACGTGCTGGCCCGTTGGGCGAGGAGGTTTCAGGTGTCAGCGCGGAGTGCGTTTTCGCTGCTGAGCGCCACCGGAGAGGACTGTCCGGGGGCGGTTCAGTTTGCTCGGCCGGAACGTGCGGGTGCTCTGCTGGTCTCGGGGCCCCGCGAGGTCGCCTGGCTGACGGCCGCCAACGTCGAGGCGCGCCTGCGCACTCTGCGAGGGGACAACAGCGCCTGGCGGCTCGAGGAGGATGTCGGGCAATTCAGCCTTGCGGGAGCGCAGTCCAAGACCGCCCTGCTCCCCCTCGTGGCCTGACACCGACGACCCACATTCTGAAACCGCCGATTCCCGGCTTCCGCGGCCACTGCGAGAACGAACACCTCTGCCTGCGGCTCGCCCGTGCCATGAGCATCCCGGCCGCCCGTTCCCGCGTCAGCCGTTTCGGCCGGGAGACCGCCATAATCGTCGAAAGGTACGATCGGGTTGCCGCTGCGGGACGCCTGGTACGGATGCACCAGGAAGACCTCTGTCAGGCGCTGGCACGAAGCCCTTTCGACAAGTACGAGGGCGAGGGCGGGCCGGGCTGCCGGGACATCGCTGGCGCGATTCGGTCACACTTCACGCGTCCGGGCGACGATCTTCGCACCTTCGCAAAGGCGGTCGCGCTGAACTGGGTCATCGGTGGCACCGACGCTCACGCCAGGAACTTCTCGGTACTGATCGGAGGGGGGGGGAATGCCAGGCTGGCTCCCCTCTACGACCTGGCCAGCGCGCTGCCGTATCCCGGCCACTACGCGCCGCGACTCAAGCTGGCAATGAAGGTGGGCGGCGAGACACGGCTTGGGTACATCCGCGCCAGACACTGGGAGCGGTTTGCCGCGGACCTGGGGCTGCCGCCGGAGGAAGTGCTTGGAATCTGTCGGTCCGTGGCCGCGGAGGTTCCCGGCCGCTTTGCCGAAATTGCAACGGCCGCCCGGTCGGAAGGGCTGGGTCACTCCGTCGTGAACAGGCTGGAGGCGGCGCTGGCAGAGCACGCCCGGGCATGTTTGAATGCTCTGGCTCGGTGAAGGGGGGTCAGGCCGGTGTGTTGGCAAGCGAATTGCGCTGGAATTGGTCGGCCTACGCCACTGTCGGAACTTCAATCCCGGCTGCGGATCCCGCTGCCGCCCGTGCGTATCAACCGGGCGGGCGCGGTCCGGGCCAAGCTGGCGGAGATGGGCATCACCGAGTCGGATGTCGCGGACGCCGTGAAGTGAGCGCGACGGAATCCGTCCGTGCCTCACCCGCGCCCCCCGGTCCCCGATTGCCGGGATCCCTTCGACCGAGCCTTTCTGGAGCTGGCCGCAGCCGGTCGGGCCGATTCCGTCGTGACGGGCGACCAAGACCTCTTGGTCCTGGCTCCTCGATTTCGGATTCCGATCATGAGGCCGGACGAGGCGCGCCGTCGCCTATCAGCCGTGGGCGTCCCGCCGATCCACCGTCACCGGCACCGGCCCCCTCACGCCGAGTAGCGCGGAATGCGCTCGCCTGGGATGCTGGTTCGATACGGGCCTGAGGCGCAGGCGCTGCGCGATGCAGGCGATCATGGCAACGAAGAGCGTCTCCCCGAACTCCGCGAACGGACATACGGTCGGCTCCAGGCCGAAGGGGATGAACGCCGGATTCTTCCCGCTGTTCTCCTCCAGCCAGCGATCCGGCTCAAAGTCGCGTGCGCGGTCCCAGTGCGCGGCGCTCTCCTGAATGACCGCAACGTTGATGAATACCACGGTGCCGCTGGGAATCCGGTAGCCGCCGAGAACCGCATCGCGCTGAGCCGCGCGCGGAAACAGATTCGGAGCGGGCGGCGACAGACGAAGCGTCTCCCGGAACAAGGCTCTTGTGAAGGTCAGACGGTCAAGATCGGCGACCGCAAGCTGGCGGCCGCCTAGCTCGCGGTCGACCTCGGCCTCGACCCGGTCTCGTACCTCCGGGTACCGGTCGAGGTAGTGAACGGCGCACGTCAGAGCGCCGATGGGGCTGTCGGGAGAACCCAGCGCCAGCATGGCGATCTCGTCGTGTAGCTGCTCGTCGCTGGACCAGGGCGAGCTTCCGTCCGACCCCTCTGCTCGCGCCAAGTGCGATGCCATGGCAGGGCATGTGCGCTCGGCCGAGCGCGCTTCCGAGATCGAACGGCGGACCCCGTAACCGAACTCCCGCTCGATGCGCCGCGTCCGCGACGTATTCCGCCAGGGCACCTCTGCGAGTAGGCCGCCCAACGGCGAGCCCATGGAGACTTGGTCCCTGCGCAGCTTCTTCAGCGCGTCCACTCCGAGCTCGGTCGGGACCGTCGAGCTGGTGCCCAGCACCATGTCGAGAGTGCAGCTCATCACGTACCGCTCGAACTCTTCGCGGATGCGCAGGCTAGTCGCCAGACGCCACCGCGACGTGATCTTCGACGCGCGGCGAACCGCGATCCTGGACTGTTGTCTCATCATCTCCCCGTCGAGCACCGACGTCACAAGCTCGCGGCGACGGCGGTGATTCTCGCCCCTGGACAGGAGCAGGCAGTCGCCCATTAGCTCCCTCAGCACCGGCGGGTAGGCCCGGGGGTATATCTCGCCACTCCGAATAACCTGCCGGGCGAGATCGGGGCAGAAGACCGCGCAGCACCTGAGCCCGGGCAGTTCGAACCCCACGACGACGCCGTAGCGTTCGTGAAGTCCGCGCATGAACTCGACCTGGTCGGCCATGCGCCGCATGGTGTTGCGAAGCTTCCCCTTCGGTCCGGGAAGCGGCTTTGCGTTCTGGGACGGGGCGCTCATGCGTGTCTCTCCCCTAGGGTCACGAGTCAGGGGAAAGATAGGTTGGAGGAGCCCCAAGCGGGAGAAGCCGCATGGACCTTGCGTCGGGCGGCCCCGGGGCGGGCTCCATCTCGACCGCTGCTCCTAGTAGGTTGTCTCAGTCTTCGCAGCTCCCGCGTTCCCCGGCAGCCGAAGAGCCAGCCACCTACGCGACGGCGACCAGCACACACGCTTGCCAGGAGAGTCCAGTGCCGAAGAACAACGGCGATCTCGAGATGACTCCCGAGGCGATGCGCGAGAGCGCGCGGAGAGTAGTGGATCTGCTGGTGGACCGCGCCGAGACCCTCCGAGACAGCCGGCCTTGGGACGGCGAGTTTGCGAGGGTCCTAGCCGAGCGATTCCATCAGCCGCCGCCCGAAGAGGGGCGGGAGGTCAGCGAGGTCATCGAACAGATGGCGCGCGAGATTCTCCCTCTCGCCGCCCGGCTCGATCATCCTCGATTCTTCGGATTCGTGCCGGTTTCGCCGACATGGCCGAGCGTTCTCGCCGACTTCATGGCGAGCGCATCCACCGTTAATCAGTGCACCTGGCTGACCTCGAGCGGCCCCAGTCAGATCGAGCTGACCGTCATCGATTGGATACGGCAGTGGCTCGGCTGTCCGGAGGGTGCGGGCGGACTCTTCGTAAGCGGGGCCTCCGCAGCCGCTGTGCACGCCCTGGTCGCAGCACGGGAGGTGGGGGGGGCACCTGCCAGCCCTGCCCTCTACATGAGCGATCAGACCCATTCCACCATCGCGCGCGCGGCGTTTGCCGTCGGCGTGAGGCACGAGCATATACGCACGCTGCCCAGCGATCGCCAGTGCCGTCTCGATCTGGAGCTTCTCGCGGATCGCGTCGCCGCCGACCGCGCCGCAGGGATCACCCCGATCGCGGTGTGCGCCAACGCCGGGACGGCGAGCACGGGCGCGGTGGATCCGCTCGCGGCGATGGCCGACTACTGCGAGGCGGAAGGCATATGGCTGCATGTGGATGCGGCCTACGGCGGATTCGCGGCCGTGACGGAGCATGGTCGGCGAGCGCTTGCAGGAATCGGACGGGCCGACTCCATCAGTATCGACGCGCACAAGTGGTTCTTCCAGCCCTACGAGGCCGGTTGCCTGCTGGTGAAGGACGTGCGGACGCTCGAGCGTCCGTTCGCCCTGCGGCACGACGTCATCCAGGATACGATCTGGGGTGCGAACCACCCGAACGTTACCGACCGCGGACTGCAGCTCACCCGTACGGCGCGGGCGCTGAAGCTCTGGGCGTCGGTGCAGACCTTCGGCATGGCCGCATTCCGCCGCGCCGTGTCGCGCGGCCTCGAACTAGCCTGCCGCGCCGAACGGCGAATCAGGAACGATCCGAATCTCGAATTGCTGCACCCGGCGGAGCTCAGCATCGTATGTTTCCGAGTCAGGCCCGCCGACCTCGACGAAGATGCGATCGACACCCTGAACAAACACGTGCTGGCCAGCGTGTTCTGGGACGAGAGCTGCTACATCTCGTCAACAACCCTGCGCGGTACGCTCGCGCTCCGGCTCTGCATCACCAATCCGGCGACGACATGGGCCGACGTCCGTGGGGCTCTTGACCTTGTTGTGCGGCTCGCTGCGGACTGGGCAACGGGCAACGGCGGTGCCGAGGCGCAAGCTCGGGGTCGGGCCGTGCCGAGCCAGGACTGAATCAAAACGCCCTTACGGTTCGTATGGCGAGGTAGTGCGCGTGGAACCCACTTGGATTGCCGTCCGACACCCAGTTACCTTGCGTCCTACCCGGCCACGCCTTCCCTAGGAGAAGCTTCCGTGAAGGACGGACAGAGGGTCTCGACGCCCATCTCCCGCTCCGAGCTCGTCCGGTTGGCGGAAGGGCAGTTTGGAGAGTGGATCAAGGCTGTCGTGGACGTGTCGCGCGGCGTCATGGCTGTCGGTGGCGACCTCCACGCGGACGACGAGGCCACCCTCCTCGGCGAGGGCTCCTCGCAACGGGACCTCTGGGGCATCAACCTGTACCCCTTGGAGGCGGGACAGGACTGGATCGAGTTCGACTCGCTGATCAACATTCGTCCCCGCGACGGAAACCTCTCCCGGGGAGTGGACGATCCGGGCACGCGCGCTAGGATCCGGGCCGTGGTCGATTCCCTGGTCGCGGATCACTAGACGGAACAGTGTCCCCGACCTTCCACAAGCGAGCCGCAATGGGCGCCTGGGCCCGTCTCGAGCTGGTGGAGCAGCTCGGCAACGTGGGGAGCGAGGTGGAGCGCACGATAACGGCCCACCGGGCGGGGCGGACGAACCGGTTCGAGAGCGCGCTCGCAAGAGCCCTGGAGCTCTTTGACCTGACCGCGTCCGATCCGCGCTGGCACGGCCACCGCTGCCGGGAGATCCTGCGTGCCCGCGAGGAGTTCTGCCGACTGTTCTTCGACGCCGATGTTCCGGAGGAATCCGCAGAGGGACTGCGCAGGTACTTCTTCGGTTTCGCGTACGCGGCGCGGATGCTGCACTACCGGCGGCGGTCGGAGCGACCGGCCTGACGGCCCAACTTATTCGGCGGGCCGCACTTCCCCGTCGAAGAGTACAGCAGGAAAGTAGACTGCGTTCGTCACCAGAAGGTTGGTTGCTCTGGATGGCAGCGAGAACCTGGCCTCGAACCGACGCGAGCCGACACATTCGTCCCCCAGCGGGAGATCCGATGGCTCGACCTGCGCATGGAGTCGGGTGCCCGAACGAAATGCCACTACTCGGAGCTCCGTGCAGCTGCGGGTTTGCGCTAGGCCCTTGATCTCCAACGTGTCGCCGTAGACCTGCACTTCGGCACTCGCAGAAGGCCATCCACCGGTGGTGTCGGGTCCCTCGGTGAAGGAAATGGGGTCCTCGGGGACCGCTCGGGGGTCGGGAGCGATTTCTGCCTCCACGATCTCCCTCTTCACATGGCACATGTCGGCGTCGACGTCAGCATTAGCGACGTACGGCAGGTAGCCTGGTTTCCATACGGTAATGGTGTGCTCTCCGGGAAGCTCTCTACCCCAATTGCCATCAAGAGTCAGGTCAGATCCTGCGGTGAACTCGGTGATTTCCCCACTCTCGTGCTCGGATACACCCGTCACACCGCTAGCGGCCGGCCTACCGGTTGCGGCATCGCGCACTTCCACGACCATGCTGATACGCAACTCATCCGTGCATACGCAGCCGGAAAGTGCCGCGGCAGATACCAGGACGAGCAGCGTCCGTAGAGCCGAGCGTTGCTGAGCGGTCACGGCGGAAGGTAACCCCGCGCCAGCGACTTGCGCCACTTGGCGATCACTGCGTCAGGCTAGTCGGCTTCGCGCGAGCCGTGAGCAGGCCCCTGGCCCCCGGCCGGAAGCCGTCAGCCGGCCAGGACAATCCGTCCGGGAGGCCCCGGCGTCACCTGGCCCACCACCACTGGGCTCTCGCCCGCAGCCTCGAGCTCACGCAGCAGTACCTCCGTCCGCCCCGGCGGACACGCTATCAGGAGCCCTCCCGAGGTCTGCGCATCGGCCATGAGCAGCTGCACCGTCTCGGAGACGTCTCCCTCGATGACGACGCGATCCGCGCCGTCGGCCCGGTTGCGTCTAGTCCCCCCCGGCACGAACCCTGCCTCGACAAGCTCCGCCACCCCCTCCAACAGTGGCACCCGGGGTGCCTCGACCCGCGCCGCCACCCCCGATGCTCGCGCCATGACCCCGAGGTGCCCCGTCAGGCCGTACCCGGTGACGTCCGTGGCCGCATGCGCTCCAACCGCCGTGGCCGCTTCAGCCGCACCCCGGTTGAGCCGCGCCATCGACTCGACAGCCTCCTCGAGAACCTCGGGCGGACACTTCCCCGCCTTGACCGCCGTGGCCACGATCCCGGTGCCGAGCGGCTTCGTCAGCACTAGGTCGTCGCCCGGGCGCGCCCCGTCGTTCGCCAGCATCGCCTCCGGATCGACCTCGCCCACCGCGACCATCCCGTACTTGGGCTCGGCGTCGTCAATGGAGTGGCCACCCAGAACGGGGACCCCCGCCTCTGCGGCCTTCTCCGCCCCACCGCGAATGATCTCCTCGGCCAGACCCCGGTCGAGCAGCGCCCGCGGGAAGGAGAGCAGATTCAGGGCGAAGAGCGGCCGCCCCCCCATGGCGTAGACGTCCGAGAGCGCGTTGGCCGCCGCGATCCGGCCAAAGTCGTAGGGGTTGTCGACTATCGGGGTGAAGAAGTCGAGTGTGACGACGATGGCGCGCCCGTCGTCAAGGCGGTAGACGGCGGCGTCGTCCCCTGTGCTCGCGTCGACAAGCACACGGGGATCGGCGGCGGGTAGGAGGGGACGCAGAACCTGCGCCAGCTCGGCTATCCCGAGCTTGCACGCTCACCCGGCGCCGTGCGACAGAGTGCTGAGCCGGATCTTGGGGCGCTGGTCTCTAGCGTCGGGGTTCACGGGGGTCCGCTGCTAATCCAAGTCAAACCGGTCCAGATTCATCACCTTGCTCCAGGCCGCCACGAAGTGCTCCACGAAGGTCCTGGCGGAGTCGTCCGACGCGTATACCTCCGCGATCGCGCGGAGCTCGGAGTTCGAGCCGAACACGAGATCCACATCGGTGCCGGTCCAGCGGAGCTTGCCCGTGCGGCGGTCCCGTCCCTCGAAGCATCCGTCCGCCCCGGCGGCTGGCTGCCACTCGGTGTCCATCTCCAGCAGGTTGACGAAGAAATCGTTGGTCAGCGTGCCTGGGCGATCGGTGAAGACACCGAGTTCGGAGCTCCCGACATTGGCGTTCAGCACGCGCAGGCCGCCGACTAGCACCGTCATCTCCGGCACCGTCAGGCCCAGCAGGGAGGCACGCTCCACCAGCAGCTCCGGCGACGCCTTGGAGAGCCCCTCCCCACGGAAGTTCCGGAACCCGTCGGCGATGGGCTCCAACACGGCAAAGGACTCGGTGTCGGTCTGCTCGGGCGACGCGTCGGTGCGCCCAGGCGCGAACGGCACCTCGATGGCGTGCCCAGCCGCGCGCGCCGCCTCCTCCACCGCCCCACACCCCCCCAGCACGATCAGGTCGGCCAGCGAGACCCGCTTCCCGTCCGTCCGGGACCCGTTGAAATTGCTCTGAATCCCCTCCAGCACGCCGAGCGCGCGAGCCAATTCCGTCGGCTCGTTGGCCTCCCACCCGCGCTGCGGCGCCAGCCGGATGCGCGCCCCGTTCGCCCCGCCCCGCTTGTCGGTCCCACGGAACGTCGACGCGGACGCCCACGCCGTCTTCACCATTCGGCAAGCGGACAGCCCCGCGCCCAGGATCTTCGCCCTGAGCGCACGCGCATCCGCATCGTCGATCAGCTCGTGGTCCACGTCCGGCACCGGATCCTGCCAAATCTGCGCTTCCGGCACCCACGGCCCCAGGCACCGCACGCGCGGTCCCATGTCGCGGTGCGTCAGCTTGTACCAGGCACGCGCAAAGGCGTCTGCGAACGCCTCCGGGTCCTCCAGGAAGCGCTTCGCAATCGGCGCGTACTCCGCGTCCATAATGAGCGACAGGTCCGTCGTGAGCATCATCGGCGCGTGCTTCCGGGACCGATCGTGCGCATCCGGAACGGTCGCCTGGGCGTCCTCGTCGGTCGGCGTCCACTGCGCTGCGCCCGCCGGACTCTCCACCCGCTTCCACTCGTAGCCGTGCAGGTTTTCGAGGAAGTTGCTGTCCCACCGGGTCGGATTGGTCGTCCACGCGCCCTCCAGCCCGCTTGTGACCGAGTCCTCCGCCTTCCCCGACCCGTAGCTGCTCTGCCAGCCCAGGCCCTGCTCCTCGATCCCCGCGCCTTCGGGCTCCGGCCCCACATGGCGCCCGACGTCGGCGGCCCCGTGCGCCTTCCCGAAGGTGTGCCCGCCCGCAATCAGCGCGACGGTCTCCTCGTCGTTCATCGCCATGCGGCGAAAGGTCTCGCGAATGTCGCGGGCCGCCGCCACCGGGTCAGGCTTGCCGTCCGGCCCCTCCGGATTCACGTAGATCAGGCCCATCTGCACGGCACCGTACGGATCGGCGAGCTCGCGGTCGCCGCTGTAGCGCTCGTCGCCCAGCCACTCCTTCTCGGTCCCCCAGTCGATGTCTTCGCCCTCCCACGCGTCCTCCCGGCCGCCCGCGAAACCGAGCGTCCTGAACCCCATCGACTCGAGGGCGCAGTTTCCCGCAAAGATCAGCAGGTCGGCCCATGAGATGCTGCGCCCGTACTTTCGCTTGATCGGCCAGAGTAGGCGGCGCGCCTTATCGAGATTGGCGTTGTCCGGCCAGCTGTTCAGGGGCGCAAAGCGCTGCGTTCCGGCCCCTCCTCCCCCGCGGCCGTCGCTGATCCGGTAGGTTCCAGCCGCGTGCCACGCCATGCGGATGAAGAGCGGCCCGTAGTGGCCGTAGTCGGCTGGCCACCACTCCTGCGAGGTGGTCATCACCACTTCCAGCTCCCGCTTGAGCGCGTCCAGGTCCAGCGACTTGAACGCCTCGGCGTAGTCGAAGTCCTCGCCCAGGGGGTCGGCTGCGGGGGTTCGCTTGAGCGCCTCAAGGTTGAGCTGGTTTGGCCACCAGTCCTTGTTCGACGTGGGCATGGTCGGTCGATCCTGTGATCCTGGGTGTATCTCGAGAGCGGCACGGCTCGCCCTTCGGGGAGGGCGACGACCTGCTGGGAAATTCGCCCAGGGGACTGCGGGAGACAACCGGGCCGCACATCGCCGGGTGGTGCTTGCAGACGCCGATGCCCGGGTTGCGACGGAAGGAGGCGCCAGCTAATATCGCCGCTTCCAGGTATGGACGCGGCCCCGCATGGACTCTAAGGGAGCAAAGCGATGAGCGGACGCTGCACGCTGGCCTGCAAGGGAATCCTGGCAGCAACGCTCTGCCTCGCTGCCTGCGACTCCAACGAGGGACCGGCCGTCATGGGCAGCATTCCCAATCAGACCGTGGCGGTCGGCGAGACGGTCACCATTTCGCTTGCTCAGTACTTCGCCGACCCGGACGGCGACGACCTCTCCTACGCGGCAGCCTCCTCCGACGAGGGGGTGGCCAC
>JAGWBP010000015.1:0-2964 GCA_021295835.1 Gemmatimonadota bacterium
GGAGGAGTAGCGACTACGACCGCCATGATAAAGGTGGCGCTCTCGATGGAGATGATAGGAGAGTCGGTAGTCCTTGAGGACGTTGTCATCGTCACGCCGCGCGCCGGGTGGAGCCTCCAGGAGCAGCGTGCGAGGCTGCAGTGGGTCAGGGGGGAACCCATCGGGGATTCCGCGTGGGGCGTCTATGTCGGGGGGTGGCCCACCCCCCAGACGCTGGCGGGGACGGTGCCGGGCAGCGGGCCGTGGGCGGGCAGCCACATTCTCAGCGTAGCCCCGCCGACGATCACGGCCACGGCGATGTACGCGCACAGGGATCTGCTAAGCGACGGCGAACCGTACCCGATCCCGCTCACGGACACGATCTGCGGGCTCTCGGGGAGCTCCGTCGGCGTACACAATCTCAACATCACCTGCGGCTATAAGCGCAGTTTGGAAACCTTCAGGGACGCGGTCGCCATACACGAGGGAAGGCACCAGGAGAGCCTCAACGAGTGCGTCCGGGCGGTGAACACCGACGGCAGGCTGGCCGCCGTCGAGGCCATCGTCGGGACCTTTCCCGGCCATGCCGAAGACCAGGCCTTGACGCTGTGGACCAACGGACTGGTCCCCGCTCTTCTCAAAGCCAAGAGAACCGCGCAGGGCCCCGTGAGCGGGGACATCTGGCACTGGCGCCAGTTCAGTAAATGGCGGTACGGCGGGAAAACCGTGGGTCATACAGGCACCGAGGGATGCCCCCCCATAACCTGAGACGAAAGAGAGGAACCGACGATGAGGACCTACCTGACGACGGCCGCCGTGGCGGCCCTGGCCTGGCTGCCTCCGGCGATTCCGACGGCCGCGCAGGAGGAGGCGACGATGGCGGAGGCGCTGGCGGCCCTGGAGCGGAAGACGCCGATGGCAGAGCGCCCGGCCTTCAACATCCTCCGCCAGATGTCCGGACCGAGACCGGCGGCCGAGCTCGACGCCTTCGCCGACAGGTTGGCCGCGATGATGGCCGACGTCTCGCTCCCGGAGCACGTCCGGAGCAATGCTAAGTACGCTCTGTCTGGTGCGACGTGGGACGGCTACCACCGGGGAAGCGACAGGACCGAACCCGGTACGCCCTACCCCCGCGCCTTCGACCTGCTGGTGCGGGTGTACGAGGGCGGGACCTACGACGGTGCGCTGCACACCATCATACTGGCCGATTCCGTGCGCGGCCTGGCCTACGTGCGGGACGTCTTCGAGCGGAGCGAGCGCCCGCCGCTGTGCCGGTGGAACTACGAGAGCGGCCGCAACGAGCCTCTGGAGTGCGTGCGCGGATTCCACACGTTCCACGAGACGCCGTGGTGCCGGGCGGGGCGCATCCTGTACCGGGACACCGTGAGCCAAGCCCGCGAGCGGACGCCCAGCGACAGGCTCGTCAGAGGTGCCGGGGAACCGGCACCCGTTCCCGACGGCCTTCCGGAGCACGTCGAGGACTGGCACCGGCGCTGCGCCCGGTTGTGACGTTCCGCCGATACCCCCCTCCCGGACGGCCGGTTTCCGAGGGTCGTAGGTAGGGCGGATCCGCTTCGGTGCCGTCCAGCGGCGTCTGACGATGTGCTCGGAGGCCCTTCGGCAGACAGTTGCGCTACACAGCATGGGCCTACACCACGGCCCCCGCAGTCCTGGGTGGGGCCGGGAGGCGCTATCGGACGTTCTAGCCCGAAGTTCGGCGAGCCGTTGAGGGGTCAAGTTGTTGCCGGGTGGGGACATGGACGGGATGCGGGAGTGTACGCTACTGGGTACGGGTCATGGCCGGAGGCCGACGAGGCGGAAGGCCTGGTCCTGAAGCGGCGTCGGGCGGGCGAGGATGTCGGCGGTCATGGCGCCGGGGACGGCGGGCCTGACGCGGTTGTGGGTCAGGGTGGCGAGGTCGCGGAGCAGGCTCTGGAAGCTGTGGACGGGCAGGCCGTCGGGCGTGCGCTTCCTGCCCGCCTTGGCGCGGGCGGCCTTCGAGCGGCGGGCGAGGCGCGTGCGGCTTCGGCTGCGGCCGGGTCGTCGTCGTCGAAGAGGAGGGGCGCGAGCGCACGCCGCATGTGCCACTCGACGTAGTAGGCGAGCATGCAGAGGAAGACGTGGGCGCGGACGCGCTTCTCGAGGCGGTGGTGGACGGGCCGGACCTTGAGGTCCACCCCCTTGAAGCTGCGGAACGCGCGCTCGACCCGGCTGAGGCTCTTGTAGGCCCGCACCGCGTCGGCGGCAGCGATCTCTTCGGCGCTCACGTTGGTGCGGATCACGTAGATGCCGTCGAGGGCCGCCTCGGCGGCGATCTTCTCCTCGTCGCGCTCGTAGGAGAAGCCGTCCTCGGTCGCGGTGGTCGTGAAGTGCTTGCCGACCTTGTGGGAGCGAAGCGCCCGGTCGGCGCGCACGGCGATGTTGTCCCTGCCCCGCAGCGGCCGGTTCTCGCGCGTCGTGGCCCCTACGACCCGGTCGAGCTTGTCCTCCGTGGCCGCCAGCAGCGCCTCGCGCTTGCGGGCCCGCTCGACGGCCAGCAGCGGGGTGTCGGGGCGCTCCGTCAGCCTGTACTCGCTCAACGATACCTGCGGGTAAAGAGCAGGGTGGACGACTTCCGAGGGAAGGTCGTCGCCCACGAGGAGGAGCACGAGAAGAGCCTCAACAAGTGCATACAACGTGTGAACGGCAGGCTGGGGGAGATCGAGGAGATCGTCGACGGGTCCCTTGTTGTGAGCAACAGTATAAGTACGCTGTGGACCAATGCAATTCTCAACGCGCGCGAGACTGCGCAAGGCCCCATGTTCGCGAATATCTGGGAATACCGCCCGCACCCTGGCCCGTGGAATAAGCCCGTTATAACCTCGGTCCACGGCGGCACGGACGGCTGCCCCGATATCTGAGGAGACGACCGATGAAGACCCTGACGACGATAGCCGCCCTTGCGGCGCTGGCTTGGCTGCCTTTGACGAGCACGACGAGCGCCCA
>JAGWBP010000015.1:3185-3749 GCA_021295835.1 Gemmatimonadota bacterium
CGCCTTGGCGAGTGCTGCCGATGTCCGCCACAATCTGAGAGGCACGCCCTACGCCCGCGCCTTCGACCTGCTAGTCCAGATGTACGAGAGCGGCTACGGCGATGCGCTGGGCAGCATCTTCTGGTTCGATCCAGAGCGAGGCCCGGCCTATGTGCGGGACGTCTTCGAGCATAGCGAGCCGCCGCCGGTGTGCCAGTGGCACCACGACGGCGATCGCGGCTGGCGGCCGATCGTCGGGGGTGCCTCTTGGATCCCCGGAGACGACCTCCCTCCCCAGTGCGATGGATACAGCTTCCGGCGCGACGCCCGCCCCACGCCGTGGTGCCGGGCGGGAGATCTACTATTCCGGGATATCGTGAGCGAGGCATCGGAGCGGACGCCTAGGCACCCATGGCCATCGTACGCGTGGCCACAACCCATCCCCGACGGTCTTCCGGAGCATGTGGAGGACTGGCACCGGCGCTGCCGGTAGCTCAGTTTCCCGCCCCCCCTTCTGGGCAAGCCATCGGTACGGGCATTGTAAACTATAGGTTACACATTGTAAATCGTAGTTTACAGTATGGA
>JAGWBP010000015.1:3815-77549 GCA_021295835.1 Gemmatimonadota bacterium
CCTACACCACGTCCAGAGGGACGCTTCGCGCCCCCGCAGTCCTGGGTGGGGCCGGGAGGCGCTATCGGACGTTCTAGCCGCCCTCGGCTTCCCGGTAGCGCTCCCGCACTCCCCGCACCACGGCGGGTTCGGCCAGGGTGGTCGTGTCCCCGATGGCCCGGCCGGCCGCAATATCCCCCAGCAGCCGACGCATGATCTTCCCCGAACGGGTCTTGGGGAGGTCGGCCGCGAAGAGGACGACCTCCGGGCGAGCGATCGCGCCGATCGAGTCGGCGACGTGCCCTCGGAGCTCGGCCGCCAGCTCGTCGCTCCCCTCCCTTCCTCCCATCAGCGTCACGAAGGCGGCGATCCCCTGCCCCTTCACCGGGTGCTCGACCCCGACCACCGCCGCCTCGGCCACGGCCTCGTGCTCCACCAGCGCACTCTCGACCTCCATCGTGCCGATTCGGTGCCCCGCCACATTCAGGACATCGTCCACCCGGCCCAGGAGCCACAGGTAGCCGTCGTCGTCCACCTTCGCGCCATCTCCGGCAAAGTAGATCCCATCCCACTTCGACCAGTAGGTCTCCAGAAAGCGCGGCCGGTCGCCCCAGATTCCGCGCAGCATCGACGGCCACGGGCGCGTGATCGCGAGATAGCCGGCCTTCACGCTCTCGCCGCCGTCGTTCAGTAGATCGACATCGATTCCCGGGAGCGGGCGGCACGCGCTTCCCGGACGCGCATGCGTGACTCCGGGGAGCGGCGAGATCATCATCGCCCCCGTCTCGGTCTGCCACCAGGTATCGACGATGGGGCAGCGATCCCCGCCGATCGCACGCCGATACCAGATCCACGCCTCGGGGTTGATCGGCTCGCCCACCGTGCCCAGGAGCCGGATGCTACCCAGCTCGCGGGCGGCGGGCCACTCGTCGCCCCACTGCATGAAGGCCCGGATCGCGGTGGGGGCGGTGTAGAAGACCGAGACGCCATACCGCTCGCAGATCTCCCAGAAGCGACCCCTGTCGGGCCAGTCCGGCGCCCCTTCGTAGATCACGACCGCAGCGCCGGCGGCGAGCGGGCCGTACACCACGTAGCTGTGTCCCGTCACCCACCCCACATCGGCGGTGCACCAGTAGACATCGTCCTGACGCAGGTCCAGGACGGTCCTCGTCGTGGCGTATACCTGCGTCATGTACCCGCCTGTGGTGTGCACCACCCCCTTCGGCTTCCCCGTGGTGCCCGAGGTGTAGAGGATGTACAGGAGATCCTCGGCACCCATCGGCTCGGCCGAGCAGCCATCCCGTACCGACTGGGCGAGCTCGTGGTACCAGTGGTCGCGCCCCACCGTCATCTCGACCCCGTCGCTCCCCACACCCTGGCCTCGCCTCACCACCACGACGCTCCGAAGTCCGGGGCAGCGGGCGGCGGCCCGGTCGGCGTTCCTCTTGAGGGCAATGACCTTGCCCCGTCGATACCCGCCGTCGGCGGTGACGAGCACCTCGGCCCCGGCGTCGTTGATGCGGTCGGCGAGCGAGTCCGGGCTGAAGCCGGCGAAGACGACCGAGTGCGGCGCCCCGATGCGCGCGCAGGCGAGCATCGCGAAGACCGCCTCGGGGATCATGGGGAGGTAGATCGCCACGCGGTCTCCCCTGCCAACTCCCACCGACTTCAACACCCCCGCGAAGCGCTCGACCTCCGTGGCAAGCTCCCCGTAGGTGAAGCGTCGGCGGTCCCCCGGCTCTCCCTCCCAGAGCAGGGCCGGCCGGCCGGCACCTTCGGGAAGGTGGCGATCGATGCAGTTGTAGCAGGCGTTGAGCGTCCCCTCCTGGAACCAGCGAGCATCGGGCGGACTCCACTCCAGCGCCGTGCTCCACGGGGAGAACCAGTGCAGCCGTCGGGCCCACCGCTCCCAGTACGCCTCCCAATCCTCGGCCTCGGCGTAGACCGCCGGGTCCGCCACCCTGGCCCTGGCTACGAATCCGGGCGGCGGCGCGAAGCGGCGCCTCTCGTCGAGGAGCGCATCGATGGCGGCGCATTCCGATTTCATTGGAGCTCCAGCAAGCTGTCTGACCGCTACACCCCCGCCAACCCAGTCGCCACATCCTCTCGGAAAACTGTCCGGGCGACTCCGTCCAGGCAAACCCAGAGGCCCGTTGACACTGGCCGGAAGAGTGCAATATGGTTACGGAGGCTGGCGATGGATGCACCTCCGGTCGAATGCCGTGGGGTTGTCTGTCCACGGATCGCATAGGGAGACTTCATTGGCCCCACTCTCCGAGCACGCCGCCTCCGAGCGCCTGAGGGAGGCCCTCGAGAGCCGAGGCCACCGGCTGACCGAGCAGCGCACAGCCGTCTATCGCTACCTGTCGCGCACCGAGACGCACCCCACCGCCGAGGAGGTCCACGGGGCCGTCCGGCCCGGGCTGCCCACGATCTCGCTTGCCACCGTCTACAAGAACCTGGAGACGCTGGTGGCGTGCGGGATCGCGGTCAAGCTCGCCTACTCGGACGGCTCCTCGCGGTACGACGGGCGCACCGACCGACACCACCACACCCGGTGCGAGGAGTGCGGGGCCGTCAGGGACGCGGCGACCATCCTATCGCCGAGCGCCGTGAAGGAGATCGAGTCGTGTCCCGACTTTCGGGTTACCGGCTACCACCTCGAGCTGACCGGCCTCTGCGCCGCCTGCGCCTGCTAGAGTTGCCTGTACCTGCTAGACCATTTCGTCAAATGAGATGATCTAACGCACTATTTGAAAACTACTTGCGACACATGTGCCGACTCGCAGCCTGCGCCGTGTGTCGCCGCCGTTGATCGGGCGCGCCCGACCGCCGACCTCAGGCGCCGCCGTAGCTCCACTCCCGACATCGTCGCCAGCGTCCGCCTGGCGGTCTTTAGCGAATTCCAGCGTACATCTCGCAGGTGGACACCCCCCCCGTCGGAGTCGCTCGCTCGCATGACCAGGTAGTGGCGTCCCTTGTAGTCGCCTCCCCCGTCGCTCTCGACTGCCGCCGTCCAGCGAACTCCCTCGTCGTCGGCGAAGTGTCTCAAGGGGTTGCTCCCATCATCATCGAGTGCCACGGACAGCTCCTGGGGAAATATGCCTCATCGTGCCAGAGCGGAGCTACCCCGACCGATGCTCGCCTTGTGCATCAGCTCGGGGAACTCGTAGTAGATCACGCCCTCCTCGCTGACCTCCGACCTGACGCGCACGCCGTCCTCCATCGAGATCATCACCTTCTCGGCGGCCGAGAGCGTCAGATCCAGCGCCGAAGCCACATCGGTCACCGTCAGAATTCCCCTCCGCTCGGTGGCCAGCCGCAGAACCCGCCGATTCAATCCGTGGACGATCGACTGGCGCCGCTCCAGAAGGGCCTTGCGCCCCCACTGGAGGAAGCCCGCGCCGCCGAGGCCGACGAAGGCGCCGGTGACGATAGCCCCGCCAACGCCGTTGACGATTCCGGTCGTGATGGTGATCGTGCCCGCCAGAGCGAGCGCCACGCCGATCACCCGACGCCCGACGCCGCTGGTCGGCAGTCGAGAGTTGGAGGGAGGCGAAGCGGCCACTGGAGCGACGACAGCTTCGCCGGTGCTGGCAGTCGCTCGAGAGTGCTGCCAACCCAGGCCACACCTTGGGCAGACCAGATTCTTGCGGCAGACGGCGTAGTAGATGACCCCGCCGATGACGTAGGTGAAGAGGCCCACGCCCACCAGCAGAGCCTTGTGGCTACGCCTCTGGAAGTAGCTGACCGGGGCGGTGCGCAGACCGCAGCGGCCGCACTGGCGCAGATCCGAGCGAAGCTCCGGCTGGTGGCGCGGCGACGCCGAGCCGTCCCCAACCACGGCACCGCAGGTCGAGCAGCGATCTCCCTCGAAGACATGGTCTCCGCAGGTCGCGCAACGCACGCTAGCGCACACGTCGCCTAGCCCTGGCCCTGGGGATCTCGCACGAAGCCAGCCAATCTCTCATAGCCCCCCTGCAGTCCGTGGACGAGTGGCGCTGCATCCCCGCTGTGCCACCTCGCTCGCCTGTCCACAATGTAATGCATGATTTTCAATATGTAATTCATGGTTTACAATGCCCGGACCCCGTGGCTTCGCTCTGCGTTGCTCCTTGGGCCGGTAGCGCTGCTACCATTCTTCGTCGCGCCTTGCCAGTGGAGCGCTTCGCCTCTCTCGGTGCTCGCGCGAGCCTGTCCACGGACCGCTAGAGTTAGCGGTCCGCGACAGCCTTCCGCCAATCACATTACATTGACTCCGGCTATCCGCAAACCCGCCCACTGCATGGTGTACCGGCCCCGATGACCCCTTCCCGTCCGCCCTTCGCCGCCCAGCGGAAGCTCGGACCGCTGGCTGGAGTGGCGATGCTGGCACTCGCCCCTCCCTTCGCCCAGGCGCAGTCGATCCCTTCGCCGTTGCGGTACATCGAGAACGGGCAGGCGGCTTCGGCCTTCGCCGGGCGCATGTTGCTCTCGACCGGATCGCTCAAACTGGGACCCAAGTCGGGGTTGATGGTGGGAGGCCGCTACGCGATCGAGACCGGGGGACCGGTCTTCGTCGAGGGGACGCTCTCCTTCCTGCCGACCTCGAGGGACGTGATCGACCCCCGCAGGCAGCTCGGCGACCGGACTATCGGCGAGTCCGATACCGATCTCCTGATGGCCGACGCACGCCTCTCCTTTAGCCTCACGGGGCGCAGGAGCTGGCGCCGGTTCGCCCCGCACCTCTTCGTGGGCATCGGCGTAGCCCGGGATCTTGCGGGGGCGGGAGAGGTGGACCAGCAGCTCGATGAGGACGATGTCTTCCGCTTTGGAACCGCCTTCACTGCGGGTGCCGGGAGCGGTGTGCGGCTCTTTCTGGGACCCCGCCTGATGCTACGTTGCGACGCCGGCCTGACCCTCTGGCAGCTCTCGACTCCCGTCGGCTTCGGAGACCCCGAGAAGCGCCCCGACGACGACGGGGATCCGCTCTACTCGCCCGAGCAGAGCGAGTGGGTCGGTGGGTACGGCCTGGGGGTGAGCCTAGCCTGGCGCTTCTGACCGGCAAGTAGCGGCGCGTGACCTGGGGAGAGGGAATTCGAGCCGACTGGCTCTCGTACGAAGAGGCCTTGGCCCGCATCGTGGAGAGCGCCTCCTCGCTGGCAGAGAGCTGGCCCATCGAGAGATTGCCGCTACGGCGGGCGCTGGGCAGGACGGTAGCCGAATCCGTGAGGGCGCGGGCGACGCTCCCCTCCTGGCCCAACAGCGCGATGGACGGCTTCGCACTCCGGAGTGCCGACCTTCGCAGCCAGCGGCCAGACGGCATCCGTTTCCCGGTGGCGGGCCGGTCGTACCCGGGCGAGGCTCCGCTCAGCGGACTCCCCGATGGGGTGGCCGTCCGCGTGATGACCGGCGGCCCAGTGCCGGAGGGCTTCGACACCGTGATCAGAGTCGAGCACACCGACGGCGAGGCCGAGGGCCATGTGGTGGTGCTCCGAACCGACGACATCGGGCGGCATGTGCGCGGCGCCGGGCGCGACCTGAGGGCAGGCGAGGAGGCGGTGGCGGCGGGCACTGCCGTCGACTCGGGGGCGATCGCCGTCCTGCTGGCGAGCGGGCGGGAGTCGGTCGCCGTCCACAGGCGGCCGAGGGTCGGGGTGCTTTCGAGCGGCGACGAGCTCGTCGGCACCGACCGCTTCGACGAGGTGGAGGAGGGCCTGGCGGTGCCGGACACCAACCGGGGGATGCTTGCGGGGGCCGCATTCGAGCACGGCGCCGTCGCGCGGGAGCTGGGCGTGGCCTCCGACGACACGAGCGACATTCGCGCCAGGATCGCCGATCTTGCCGACATCGACGTCCTGGTGACGACCGGGGGCGCGTCGATGGGCGAACGGGACCTCCTCAAGAGCGTCCTCCTGGGAATGGGCCTCCGTCTCTCCTTCTGGCGTGCCCGGATGCGTCCCGGTAGCCCGGTCTCCTTCGGCCACCTCCCGATCGGCAACCGCCGGGTTGCGGTATTCGGACTGCCCGGCAACCCGGCGTCGGCCTTCGTCACCTTCCACACCCTAGTGGCACCCTACCTGCGCACCCTAGGCGGGCATCTCCGACCACGCGGTACGCTGGTGCGCTGCCGTACGGGCGACCCGCTCTCCTCGCCTCCGCGCTCTACGCACTTCTACCGCGTGGCGCTCTCGCCGCCTGGCGCAGACCAGAGGGGAGGGAGTGCCGATCCGGCGAACGCCGACTGCTGGCTCACCGGCCCGCAGGGGAGCGACCTGGTCAGCTCGCTGATGGGTGCCGACGGGCTGGCGATGGTCGGCGAAGGGGTAGGCCGCGTCGAGGTGGGCGACACCGTGCCGGTGCTGCTCCTTCCGGGGAGATGACGAGGCGTCCCCTAGCAGCCCGTGGACAAGCCTCCCACGGCATTCGAGCAGCGCTGCATCCCCGCTGGACCGCACCGTTCACCTGCCCATACTCTATCCGCGGACTGTCGGCAGCCGGGGCGGTCGCCCTCCTGGCGCTGGGCTGCCAGTCGCCACAGTGGCCCGTAGACGGCCAGCTCGCGTCGCCCTTCGGCGTCCGGAGCGGAGGGGGGCTCGGCGAGCTGCACCGAGGAGTGGACATCGTGGCTCCGGTCGGAACCCCGGTGCGCCCGATCCTAGACGGGCGGGTGCGCTTTGCGGGGACGATGCGGGGCTACGGCCAAGTCATCTGGATCGACCACGGCGACGATGCGCTCTCGCTCTACGCGCACCTCTCCGAGATCTCCGTCGAAGCGGGCGAGCCGGTGCGCAAGTCCACCGTTATCGGGCTGAGCGGCGAATCGGGCAACGTCACCGGGCCGCACCTGCACCTGGAGGTCTGGAGGTGGGGTCGCGAGGTGGACCCGGTGCAGCTCATCGGTCGACCCCAAGGATGACGGAGTTGTCTCGGCGGTCATCGGCATGACGCAGCGGATCTGGACATCGTAGGAGTCGATGACGCAGGCCGTGCGCTCGTCCGCGAGGAGAGCGAGTCGGGGCTCTCGCTCGGGGGACGCGGCCAGCGAGCCGTCGCCCCCTGTTAGCTTGCGGACATGAACACGACCATGGCCATTCGCGCCCACAGGTTGGGGGGTCCCGAGGTTCTGCGCCGGGAGGAGATCGAGGTTCCCGATCCCGGACCGGGCGAGGTGCTGGTTCGGCAGAAGGCCGTGGGGTTGAACTACGCCGACACCTACCATCGGCGCGGACTCTACCCTCTGCCGTCGATCCCGGCCGTCAGGCGGCCTGCGGTCGTCGGGGTGGAGGCCGCCGGCGTGGTCGAGGCGGTGGGGCCAAGGGCCCGCGACGCGAAGTCCGCGGACCGCAGCCGCGTCTTCCGGCCCGGCGATAGAGTCGCCTACTGCGATGTCCGGGGTGCCTACTGCGTGCGCAGGGTGGTTCCCGCGAACCGCCTGGTCCGCATTCCCGACGGTGTCGACTTCGAGCACGCCGCAGCGGTCATGCTCAAGGGCGTGACTGCGTGGTACCTCTGCCGCCGCACCTACCGTCTGCGGGCGGACGAGACCGTGCTCGTGCACGCGGCCGCAGGCGGCGTGGGAACGATTCTCACCCAGTGGTGCAAGGCGCTGGGGGCGACCGTCATCGGTACCGCGGGCAGCGTCGAGAAGGGGCGCGTGGCACGGGAGCACGGGTGCGACCACATCGTTCTCTACGAGGAGGAGGACTTCGTGGCGCGGGTGCGCGAGATCACAGGCGGCGAAGGCGTACCCGTGGTTTTCGACGGCGTGGGCGCCGCCACCTTCGACGGGTCGCTGAAGTGCCTTGCGCGCTTCGGAATGATGGTTTCCTTCGGCAACGCCTCGGGGGTGGTGCCACCATTCAACCTGCTGCGCCTGACCGCTGGGTCCCTGACCGTGGCCCGCCCGTCGGTCATGGCGCACATCGAGCGCCGCGCGGACCTGGACGAGGCCGCCGGAGAGCTCTTCGGGCACATCGAGGCCAGCCGCATCCGCATCCCCATAGGTCAGCGCTTTCGCCTGGCGGACGCGGCCGAGGCCCACCGGGCACTCGAGTCGCGGCGGACGCATGGGTGCACCGTAATGCTAACGTGACGTTCGCGGCCCGACCGACAAGTCGTCCGCCACGATCCCGCGAGCGCCGGCTGAACCGAGACCGCCGAACGACTCGCGCGGGCCAGCTTGCCGCGACATCCGGCGGTCGGAGATCCCCGCACCCGACCCGAGAGCGGCACTTCGGCCGAGGACTGCCGCAAGGAAGGCCGGCGAACGGCCGTGGCGGCCGGACCGCAGGTCAGTTGTCGCGCAGCTCCCTGATCGCCCTGGCGAGCTCCGGCAGGATCTCGAAGGCGTCGCCCACGATCCCGTAGTCGGCCACCCCGAAGATCGGCGCCTCCGCATCCCGATTCACGGCCACGATAACGCTCGCGGTGCGCATTCCGGCCAGGTGCTGGATGGCACCCGAGATCGCCACCGCGAAGTACAGCTTCGGCGTCACCGTCTTCCCCGTCTGACCCACCTGCTCGGCGTGGGGCCGCCACCCCGCGTCGACCACCGCACGGGAGGCACCGAGCGCCGCCGTCTCGCCCAGCGCGTCGCGCAGCTCGGCCAGAAGGTGCCAGTGGTCGGGACCCTGCATCCCCCGACCGCCGGATACGATTATCTCGGCTTCGGCGACGTCCAGTGCGACATCGCGCGAGGGCTCGAACCCCAACACCCGGTACGTCCCGGCACCGACATCGGCCGGAGTCGCCAGCGCATCGGCGGAGCTCGCAGCCGCCGACGGCGCTCTCTCGAAGACATTCGGCCTGATCGAGATCACAGCCGGCCGCGCCAGCATCCTGACACGGGCAATCGCCTTGCCCGCGTAGACCGGCCGCCTGACGACCACATCGTCCTCCTCCACCGAAGCGGCGATGACATCGGTGGCGAGCGGTACGTCCAACCTCGCGGCCACCCTAGGCGCCAGATCCCGGCCGCGAGCGGTGGCGGCGAAGACGACCGCAGAGTAGCCATGCCCCTGAACCTGCCCGGCCAATGCGCCAGCGACGAGATCCGGGTTCCCTGCAGCCTCGTTCGACAGAGGCATCCGGAGCACGCGGTCGGCACCCAAGGCGACCTCGCCCTCTGTCGCGCCTGGGATCGCGGCGTCCACCGAGCCGCCCCACGCCTCCGCCAGGCCCGACGCGGCACCCACGGTCTCGCGCGAAACGCCTAGGACCCCGCCGTCCCTGGTGTCTGCTACCGCCAGGACATCCTTCACGGCTACCCTCCCGGCCCCGTCTTCCGGAATCGCGCCCCGCAGGTGCGTTCCGAAGCTGGATCTCGCTCGTGACCCATTGTGCAGGTCATTGGAATTCGCTAGCTATCAGAATTGGTCTGCTTTCGGCCAGTGCTCATCCCGGCGGACTCGGTCCACTCCATCATACAACGCCCTCCTCCTCCCGCAGGAGTCGCACCAGCTCTCCGACCGCCTCGGTGCCGCTACCCACAATCCGCCCCGGCTGGCGCTCCGGCGGGTACTCGATCGCCTCGACGACAAGTCCGGGCGCGACCTGGGCGGCCTCCTTCTCCGCGATCGGCTTCCGCTTCGCCATCATGATCCCCCTGAGCGACGCATAGCGGGGTTCGTACCTCCCCTTCGTCACCGTCGCCACTGCGGGCAGATCCACCTCGACGACCTCCTGGCCACCCTCGACGGCCCGGCGGCAGGTGGCCACCGAGTCCGCAACCTCAACCTCCGTAACCGAGGTGACGCAGGGTCGGCCCAGCACGCCAGCGACCATCGGGCCGACCTGCTGCTGGTCGTCGTCGACCGCCTTGGCGCCGAGGAGCACCAGGCCGTCCTCCCGTCGGGCGAGCTCGGCGGCGAGCGCCTGCGCGGTGGCCCATCCGTCCATCGTCGTCTCGCCCCGGAGCAGCACCGCGTCGTGAGCGCCAAGCGCCAGCCCGTGGCGAAGCGTCTCCTTCGCCTCCTCGGGGCCTAGGGTGAGGAGGGTGACCGAGTCCGCCACGCCCGCCTCGGCGAGCTGGAGAGCCGCCTCGACGGCGAACTCGTCGTAGGGGTTGAGCACGAACTTGACCCCGTCGGAGGACAAGCTCCGCCCATCGTCGGCGATGCGTATCCGAGTGCCGGTGTCGGGCACCCGCTTGACGCAGACAGCGATCTTCACGCTAGCAGTCCGCGAACGGTCTCGCTGCTACAACAGCGTCCCGGCCGCAGCAAAGCAACCGGTCGCCACCGCCCCGCCGGTCAGGGCGTAGGGCAGCTGGGTGCGTACATGGTCAACATGGTCGGTGGCCGCCGCCATCGACGAGATGATCGTCGTGTCGCTGATCGGTGAGCAGTGGTCGCCGAAGATCCCGCCCGAGAGCGCCGCCGCCAGGAAGGGGGCGAGATCGAGGTTCATCGTAGCGGCGGCCGGAACGACGATCGGGATCATGATGGCGAAGGTGCCCCAGCTTGAGCCGATCGAGAAGGCGATCGCCGACGAGACGACGAAGACAAGCGGAAGGAGGACGCCGGGAGCCAGCGTCCCCTCGGCCACGGCGGCCAGGTAGGCGCCCGTGCCGAGATCCCGGGTGACGCCGCCGAGCGCCAGCGCCAGGAGGAGGATCAGCGCCAGAGGGACCAGGCCGCCGGCTCCGCGAAGCGCGATGCGGGTCAGCTTGTCGACGGAGAATGCCCCCTGGGCCAGGAGGAGGATCCACGCGGAGGCGAGCCCCGCGAGCGACGCCCAGAGGACCGACGTGGAGCCGCTCCCGGAGGTCATGGCACCGTCGCCGGTGATCCAGAGCCCGAGGGGCATCGTCGCGACGAGAACCGCGATCGGCACGACCATGTTGATGGCCCGTGCGGGAATTGGCGGGTCGTCCTCGCCGCCCAGCACCGCCTCGTCCATCATCGGCGTTGCACCGGGCCAGAGCACTTCGCCCTTGGCGGCACGCGCCTCCGCACGCCGCATCGGCCCCCAGTCCAGCCGGAAGAGCACGACTCCCAGAGCGAGCAGCACGGCCGCGAAGGAGTAGAAGTTGAAGAGAATCGAACGCAGGAAGACGCCCAGCGCCTCTCTCTCTGGCACGCCTGCTTCGCCGAGGAGGCGCAGATTGGTGGCGCCCCAGGCGTTCAGCGGAATCAGGATGCAGATGGGTGCGCTCGTGGAGTCGATCAGGTAGGCCAGCTTCTCGCGGGAGCTTCGGTAGCGGTCGAAGAGTGGCCGTGCAACGGAGCCCGCCACGAGCACCGTCAGGTTGGACTCGATGAAGATGAGCACGCCGATCAGCCACGCCATCAGCTGGGCGCCCCGACCGCTCGTCACCCAGTTGCGGCCCTCCAGCGCCGAGACGAATCCGGAGACGCCGCCCGAGGCGCCGAGGGTGGCGATCAGCGCCCCCATCACCAGGGTGAAGATGATGACCTTCGCGTTCCCGGCGTCGCCCAGCACGAGGACGACGGACTCGACAGCGTCCATGAGGCCGACGCCGAAGTGCCACCCGGAGAGGATCGTCCAGCCCAGCCAGATGCCGCCGGCGAGCGAGAGGAAGACCTGACGGGTTGCGACGGCGAGGCCGATCGCCAGGAGCGGGGGAAGGAGCGAGACCCATGTCGGATTCACAGCGGCAGCTCTACCTGGAGCGAGTGCGCAGCCCGTGACGAATGCGTCCTAGGAGTCCACGGCGGGAGTCGGGGGCGGCGGCGGCGGCGCTTCGGTCCACCGCGTTGCCTGCAGGCTTCTTGGCGACTTCGCCCGAACTCCCGCTGCCAACCGAGTCGGGGGCCGGCACCTCGGCACTCTTCTGCGCCCGTCTGGGGTTGGAGGTCGCCGACGCATTCTTCGCCCTCCCTCCTCCACCAGCCGACCCGGAGCCACCCCGGCCCCGACTGCGCGAGGGCTGGGAGTTGGTCGGCGCAAGCTCGCGCGCCCGCCTATCGTAATCGCCCGCCCATGCCGCAAGCACGGCGTCCGCCCGCGACTTCGGCAGGACACTGCGCACACGCTCGGGTTCCTGGTGCACCACCTGGAAGGCATCCTTCCCAAAGTGCGACACTATGCGCTCGGCGGTCTTGTCGCCCACGCCCTTGTAGCGATTGGCGAGGTAACTCTTGATGGAGCTCTCGCTCGTGGGCAGACCCAGCGCCTTCGGGTCAAGCTCGCCCCTATCGCGCGCCGGAGGCGACTCGGCCTTCGGAGGCTGCTTCGCCTTCGGAGGCTGCTTCGCCTTCGGAGGCTGCTTCGCCTTCGGAGACTGCTTCGGCTTCGGAGGCTGCTTCGTTCGAGCCGTGCGACCCCGCGAGCGCCTGCCGCTCCCGTCCGCGGCCGCACGCTCCTCCCGCCCGCTGCTCTTCTGGCCGCCGCGCCTGGCCGCAGGAGGCGAGATTGTGTGCTGGCCGTCGTCGGCGCGCTTGATTTCCAGGAGTCCCTTGTTCGCAGCCTCCACGAGGAACTTGGAGAACTTCCTGAAGCCCAGATCGCGCTCGCTGAAGTCGGGGGACAACTCCATGATCACCTGCTTGAGCCGGTCCGAGCGCATCACGTCCCCGCGCGAGACCATCTTCTTCACCGCATCCTCGACGAGCTGCCATGCGTCCGGGGGGCCGCCGCCCCCCTCCGATTCCCGGCTGAGTCCGGCGATGGAGGAGTACGAGTAGTACTCGTCGCAGTTCTGCACCAGGATGTCGGAGCTCGACTCCTGGATCCCGATTCCGATCACATACTTGCCGTACTCCTTCAGCTTCAGCACCAGACTCGAGAAGTCGGAGTCGCCGGTGAGGAGTATGTAGGTGCCGATCTCGGGCCTGATGAAGACGAGCTCGATCCCGTCTATCGCCATCCGGATGTCGGTGGCGTTCTTCTTCGAGCTGCCGTATGCTGGAGCGAAGATCAGATCGATCGACGCCTCCGAGAGGGGAACGATGTATTGGGGATAGCGCCGCCAGTCGGCGTATGCCCTCTGCACAGTGACCTTGCCCTTGATTACCTCCGCGTCCAGGAGGTGCCTGAGCTCCTTGGCGAGGTCGCTGCGCATCCCCATCGTGACGTTGTCGAAGTCGATGAGCAGCGCTGCATTCGGCGCTTCGCTGGACTGGAGGCCGCCGAGGTCGGTGTGGGGAGCATTGGAATATGGGTTTCGCATCTAGTCTAGTCTTGGATCATCGAATCTGCGCTGTGCGCCAGGGCCCGTCCACCATGCGCGGTCCAGACGCCGCCGCAGCTCGTGGCGCTCTACCCGACCGTTCTCCGTTAGGGGAAGGTCGTCCATGAAGCTAACCACATCCGGCACCTTGTGTTGGGCGAGCTTGGCGGCTACCCACTCCCGAATCTCCCGCTCGCTCAGCACGCCGCCCTCCACTCGGACGACGCAGGCGCAGGCGGCTTCTCCCAGGATCTCGTCCGCCAACCCGATCACGGTGGCCTGATCGACCGCCGGGTGCGCCATGAGGCACCGCTCCACCTCTCGGGAGCGCACCGTGCGGCCACCTCGCATCACCGTCTCTCCGCGGCGGCCGATCAGGTGCAGGTACCCCTCCTCGTCCATCATGCCCACGTCTTCGGTCCGCAGGAAGTCGTCGGAGTCGAGGACGGAGGCCGTCTCGCGTGGCTGGCGGTGGTACCCCCGCATCACGCCGGGTCCACGCACGCAGATCCGCCCCACGCTCTCCGTGGGCACGGTGCCGCCATCGTGTGCCTCGAGGCGCACCGTGGTGCGCCCGATGGGGCGTCCCACCGTCCAGTGGCGCTTTCGCGCCGGGTCGCCCGGGCGGGTCATGGCGAGCGTCGAGGCCGTCTCGGGGAGCGAGTACGCGGTCGCGAGGGGCACCCGCAGGGTGGTCTCGATGTGGCGAGCCAGACCGTAGCGCACTGGCGCACCGGTGGAGAGACAGAGACGCAGCGTCGCCGGGGGACCTCCCCTCCGCTCGACACTCCGAAGCAGGTATGCCAGCGCTTGCGGAGTGCCGCAGAGGACGGTGGCTCCGTGGCGCTCGGCGTCATCCAGGATGGCGTCGGGGTCCGAGTCCGCCTGCAGCGCCAGGGCCGCACCGAAGGCCGCCGCGCCCAGCATGCCGGGGCCGAGGGCAAAGGGGGTGTGGGTTGCCGTCAGCCCCGCGAGTACGTCGTCCGGGCCGAGCGAGAGGGCACGGGCAGTCTCGTGCGCGGCGTGCGCGATGTTGCTGTGCGCGAGCTCCACCCCTCGGGGCTTTCCGCGCGTGCTAGTCGTGTAGAGGATGGCGAGCCGGTCGCTCGGGCGAGCACGGTGGTCAGGAGGCACCCGCTGCTGCCCGGCCGAAAGCAGGTCGCTCCAGCGGTGGATCCGGTCGTCGTACCAGAGGCTCTCCCCGCCTATCGTGACGATGTGCGCGAGCTCGGGCGAACCATCCAGCAACTCCTCCAGCACCTGCAGGTGGTCCCGACCGCGCAGACGGTCGTCCGCGACTAGACACGCCGCGCCAACGTGCCGGAGCACGTATCCGAGGTCGGGCGGGAGGAGATTGGGGTCCAGCGGGACCACGAGCGCTCCCAACCTTACCGCGGCGAAGGACGAGACAACCGACTCCGGGCACGAGGGGAGCACCAGGGCGATCCGGTCACCCCGCTCCACTCCAAGCCGCGCGAGCGAGGCAGCGAGCGAGGCAGCCTCCGCGTCCACCTCGGCGAAGGTGGCGGCAGTCCCACCGGAGATCAGGAAGCGCGAGTCGGCGCTCCGTCGCCTGCGCACGGCCAGCATCGAGGATGCCGTCTGCGGGTTCATGGGCTTCGACCCGACGACGACCAGCCCCTCATGATGCGGACGACCTCCTCCGCTTCGACGGCCATCGTGGCGCTGTCACCCGCTCCGACCCTGCCGACGGCCTCGACGCCAATCAGCTCCACGGTTCCACGCCGAGCCTTCTTGTCCAGCCGCAGCGTGGCGGCGAGCCGCTCCATCCTCAGGAGCGACGGATCATACCCGCGTAGTTCGAAGGGGCGCAGAAGGCCGCCGACCCTGGCCGCCGTGCCCGGGCGCGCCACGCCCAGCTCCTCGCCGATTCGCGCCTCGGCGACCATGCCCGCCGCGACAGCATCGCCGTGCGGCACAGAGAACCCTGAGTGCACCTCTATGGCGTGTCCCACCGTGTGTCCGAAGTTCAGTATTCGGCGCCCTCCCATGTCGAACTCGTCGTCGCCAACCACACCGGCCTTGATCTCGATCGAACGCGCCACCGCACGAACGACGTCGGCGGTGCGGCCAGCCAGTAGAGATCCGGCCGCCGAGGCCAGCCAGTCGGCGTAGGCAGCGTCCAGCAGGATCCCGTGCTTTACGGCCTCCGCGAAACCCTGTGCCAATGTACGGCGGTCGAGTGTGGCCAGAAAGTCGGGGTCGACGAGCGCGGTCGCGGGCGGATGGAAGGCGCCGACCAGATTCTTTCCAGCCGGGTGGTCCACACCGGTCTTGCCGCCGACGGCCGCGTCCATCATCGCGAGTGTGGTCGTGGGAAGCTGCACGCACGGAATGCCGCGCATGTAGGTGGCCGCGACGAACCCCGCCAGGTCCCCCACCACCCCGCCGCCGAGGGCCACCACGCAGCAGCCCCGGTCGAGTCCCCCCTCCAGGAGCTGGTCGGTGAGCGCGGCCCAGCTCCCACGTGTCTTCTGCGCTTCGCCGGGCCGGAAGGAGGCCACGAGGGTGTCGATCCCCCCCTGGGCGAGGAGACCGTGCAGCTCCTCCCCCCAGTGGGCGCAAACGCGGTCGTCGGTGATGAGGGCACACCGTCGCGAGGGCGCGATCTCGCCGACGATCCGGGCGATCTCCGATCGTACGCCAGCGCCGACACTGACGGAGTAGCCCCCTCCCGACGAGGGGACAACCATCTCTCGGCGTAGGGGTGTCGTCATTCTGGTATCGGGCGGCGCGGCAGCGCGGCTGTCAAGGTGGTATTTTCCTGACGGTGGTGCGGTTGTGGGCGGTGAAATCCCATCTTTGGACAGGTGTGATAACGAGATGGCGGCAGGTGGCTTGCAGAGATCGTTCGCGTCCCGGGTCCTCCGCCTCGGTTGGCTCGCCGGGCTCCTGCTCGGAGGCGGGGGACTGGGGTTCGCGCTCGGCGCGTGGCGAAACCTCTGCGTCGACTGTCCGTCGATCGCCCAGATCTACACCTACGAGCCGCAGCAGACGAGCAAGATCTACGCGCGCGACTCCGTCCTGGTGCGGGAAATCGGGCTGGAGCGGCGTACTCCCGTCTCGCTCGTGAGCCTTCCGGAGTACGTGCCGCAGGCGTTCATTGCCACCGAGGACCGGCGCTTCTACTCGCACAACGGGCTCGACTGGCGGGGAATCGCCCGTGCGGTCCTGGAGGCGGCCAGGACCCGGTCCCTCTCCGGCGCCGGGGGCAGCACGATTACGCAGCAGCTTGCCCGCAACATGTTCACCGACCGGATCGGCTTCGAGAAGCGGATTGTCCGCAAGCTCAAGGAGTGGCAGGTAGCGCTCGCCATCGAAAGGGCGTACTCGAAGGACCAGATCATCGAGGCGTACATGAACCAGATCGTGTATGCGCACGGTTGGTACGGGCTGCAGACCGCCTCGCGGAACTACTTCGGCAAGAACTCGATCGACATGAGCCCCGCCGAAGCTGCGCTCCTGGCGGCGATTGCGAATTACCCCGAGCGGTACAGTCCCCTGAACAACCCGGACGCCGCGCTCGCGCGCCGCGACCTCGTGCTGGACCTCATGGCGCGGGAGGGGTACCTCACGCCCGAGGAAGCCGCGCTCTGGCAGGCCGAGCCGGTCCCGCTGGAGCGCGCCCGCAGCGTCACGGTGCGCGCGCCGTACTTCGTCGAGTGGGTGCGTAGCATACTCGACGACCGCTTCGGAGGGATGCTCTACACGCACGGCCTCAGGGTCTACACCACCCTCGATCTTGGCATGCAGGCCGCCGCGCAGGAGGCGATGGAGGCTGGCTGGCGAAGCATCGAGGAGCGCCCCGGCTTCCGGCACCCCACCTACGAGGAGGTCGCGCAGTTGGACGCTGGCCCCGACCTGTCCGAGATCCCCTACGTGCAGGGCATGTTCATCGCGGCCGACCCCGCCACCGGCGAGGTGCGAGCGATGCTGGGGGGACGCGACCACAGGCACTCGAAGTTCAACCGGGCCATTTCGGCGACGCGACAGGCCGGATCCTCCTTCAAGCCCTTCGTCTACGCGGCCGCGCTCGCAAGCGGCATCCCCGCCTCGGAGATAATTCTGGACGGCCCGGTCGTGCTCGACCAGGTGGACGGCTCGACCTGGGCCCCTACCAACTACGAGGACGAGTTCCTGGGTCCCGTCACGATTCGCCGTGCGCTCGCCAATTCGATCAACATGGTGGCGATCAAGCTCGGCATGCAGGTCGGCATGGAGTCGGTGGCGCAGATGGCTCGGCGGCTCGGCATTCGCACCGAGGTCGAGCGCTACCCGTCCACCGCGATCGGGGCGGCCGAGGTCATTCCAGTCGAAATGCTGGAGGCCTACTCGACCTTCGCCAACCTGGGAACGAGGGTGCGGCCCTTCCCCATCGCAAGGGTCGAGAGCGCCGAGGGAGAGGTGCTCTGGGAACCCGCGCGAGCGAGCGTCCGCGCCCTGGACCCGCTGGTGGCGAGACTCACGGTCTCGCTCCTCGAGGACGTGGTTGCCGCCGGTACGGGCCATCATGCGATCAGGGTGGTCGCGGGCCTGCCGGACCGCGTGCCTGCAGCGGGCAAGACCGGCACCACCAACGAGGGCCGCAACGTTTGGTTCATGGGATTCACCCCCAACTTGGCCGCAGGCGTCTGGTTCGGGATGGACACGCCCCTGCCGATCGTCGCCCGCGCCACTGGGGGCGGCCTTGCCGCGCCTGTGTGGGGAAGGTTCATGAAGCGCGTCTACGACGAGGAGGATCCACTGCTCGCCACCCCCGATCCCTGGCCCATTCCCGAGGGTCTCGTGACTCGCCGGGTCGACAACCGCACAGGGCTGCTGGCGTCGCGGTGGTGTCCGCCCGAGGACGCCTACCAGGAGCTCTACCTGCCGGGCACCGAGCCCACGAGCCTCTGCGATCGGTAGCAACCACTCACCAGCCAACCCGAGCCCCGACGAGCATGACCGAAGAAAGCCAGACCCGCACCTTCGTCTTCGAGACCACCCACCACGCCATGTGGGCCGAGGATGTGGCCCGCGACCGGTCGATAGCTGCCGAAGTGGTCCCCGCCCCTCCGGACGGAGGGGCGCGCTGCGGCGTGGCGCTTCGCACATCCGCAGACCGCGCCGACGAGCTCGCCCAGGCCTTCGACGAGGAGAATATCCACTACACGATCCTAGCAGTCCGTGGATAATCTCGCGCGAGCACCGAGAGGGGCGAAGCGCACCGCTGGCAAGGCGCGACATGCCCCACATCGTTAGTCGCTGCATGCTCGCCGCTCCTCCACACCACCTCGATCAGCGGAGCGGGGACGTTCACCTCGACGTGCCGGGTGGGCCAGCCTCCGCGCGGTCAGCCGATCACCAGCTCCAGCAGCTCGCCCGGGAAGACCGACATCGTCTCGGTGAGCACCTCGTCGCCCGCCAGAAACTTGATCCGCAGCCGGATGTACGAGAAGGGCCAGTCGAATTTGAGGGTGGCCCGGCTGTGGCCGCCCACCACCCCAACCTTGCGGCTGCTGCCTCCGGAGGCGGAGGCGTAGACGGTGGCCTGGTTGAAGTTCTGGTTGCGGACCAGGAGCTCGATCTCGCGACGCTCAAATTGGGCCTCCCGGGCGAGCGGGTTCTCGCTGCGGGCGGTGATAAGGAAGCAGCCGAGCGAGACGACCGATGCCGCGGCAGCCACCGCGGCCATTGCGCGAGACAGCCAAGGGGAGCGGCGGCGGATGTGCGTCACCAACTGAACCACTCTCCTCCGGGAAGCCCCGACCCCACTGTCACCCGCGTTCGTCGATCCCCACGAAGTCCCGACGCGGACTCCCCCGGAAGACCTGTCGGGGCCGGGCGATCTTCTGCTCGCGGTCCTGGATCATCTCCTCCCACTGCGCCAGCCATCCGACCGTGCGTGGGATCGCGAAGAGGACCGGGAAGAGCTCGACCGGAAATCCCATCGCCTGGTAGATGAGGCCGGAATAGAAATCCACATTCGGGTAGAGGTTGCGCTTGACGAAGTACTCCTCCTGGAGCGCAACCTTCTCCAGCTCCAGGGCGATGTCGAGGAGCGGGTTGCGCCCGGTGACGGCGAAGACGTCGTCGGCGGCCCGCTTGATGATCGTGGCCCTGGGATCGTAGGCCTTGTAGACGCGGTGGCCGAAGCCCATCAGCCTCCGTTCGCCCCGCCGCACGCTCTCCATGAAGGCGGGGATGTTGTCCGTGCTCCCGATCTCCACGAGCATCCTGAGCACGGCCTCGTTCGCACCCCCGTGGAGCGGTCCGTAGAGCGCCGCCATCGCCCCTGCAATCGCCGAGAAGGGGTCCACGCGCGACGACCCGATGACGCGCATGGCCGTGGTGGAGCAGTTCTGCTCGTGATCGGCGTGCAGGATGAAGAGGATGTCCAACGCACGCGTCAGCGCGGGCGGAGGGGTGTAGTCGCCACCACCGATCCTAAAGAGCATGTTCAGGAAGTTCTCGGCGTACGAGAGCCCATTGTCGGGGTAGACGTACGGCAGCCCCTTGTGGTGCCTGTAGGCGAAGGCCGCCAACGTCGGCATCTTGGCGATCAGCCGGACGATCTGCGCGCGCCGCACCTCGGGGTCGTCCACGCGCTTGGCCTCTGGGTAGAAGGTCGAGAGAGCCGCCACGGTGGAGATCATCATCCCCATGGCGTGGGCGTCGTACCGAAAGCCCTGCAGGATGGTGAGCAGGTTATTGTGCACATAGGTGTGGCGCGTAACCCGGCCGACGAAGTCGTCGAGCTCGGTGCGGGTCGGGAGCTCTCCGTCGAGAATGAGGGAGCAAACCTCCAGGAAGGTCGACTTCTCGGCGAGCTGCTCGATCGGGTAGCCCCTATACTCGAGCACCCCCTGGCCACCCTTCACGTCGGTAATGCGGCTCGTCGTGAAGGCCGTGTTGGTGAAGCCGGGATCGTACGTCATCATCCCGAAGTCGCCGTCGTTGACTCGGATCTGCCGCAGGTCGATCGCTCGCACGACATCGCCGTCCAGGACATCCACTTCGTACCGGCGTCCGGTGCGGTTGTCGGTGATCGTCAGGGTGTCGCGGGGGTCTGTGGCGGACATCCGTTCTCCAGCTATTCGGCGTACTCTAAGGCGGCCGCGGGCTCGGCGAGTCGATGCCTGCGCCGAACGGCGCGGTCCGGGGCAGGCGCTAGCTATCTATAGTATCTAGATAACGGGCTCGGCGGTGAAGGGCGCACGCCCTTGCCGGGGACTCGCTATCCTGGGTTCCGCTGCCCTGGGTCCATGGTCTCGTAGACGGTGTGGTTCCCGTTGCCGTCGAAGGCGATCACCTCGTAAGGCTGCGGACGCGGGCCTTCCATGCCCGGCGACCCGATCGGCATCCCCGGCACGGCAATTCCGCGCACTGTCGGCGCCTCCCTGAGGAACTTGGCGATCACCTCGGCGGGGACATGGCCCTCGACGATGTAGTCGCCCACGACCGCCGTATGACAGGAGGCGAGGCGAGGCGGCACCCCCAGCCGCTCCTTGACCGGCCCCAGGCCGTCCACGTCTTCGACCGTCACCACGAATCCCGCCGCCCTAATGTGGTCGACCCACTTCGAGCAGCAGCCGCACGTCGGCGACTTGTAGACATGCAACTCCGCCACCGTCGCCGAATCGGAAGGGCCGGGCGACATCGTCGCCAACGCGCCCCCTAGCACCAGCACTCCCGCCCCAATCATCCGCCTGCTCATCGCCGTCCTCCTGTAGGTGCGCATTCCGCGCCCGAGCGGCCCAGTGCCGAGGGAGGGACTCGAACCCTCACGCCCGCAAGGACAAAGGTTTTTGAGACCTTCGCGTCTACCGATTCCGCCACCTCGGCCGCACCGCCGGACACCAGGTTGGAAGTTGATTCTACCGTGGTCGGGTCCCAAGGTGAAGAGACCGGCGCAAGGCGCTACCTTGACTGGGCCGTCTTCCCATCCCCCCAGCAGCCCGCCATGTCAGACCAGATACGCGACCCCTTCGGCGCTCTCGCCACGATCGACCTCCCGGAGGGGCGGAGCTCGCTCTACCGGATCGCCGTCCTCGAGCGCGAGGGGCTGTGCACTCTGGACCGCCTCCCCTTCTCGATCCGCATCCTCCTCGAGAACGTGCTCCGGGGAGCGGGCACCAGCGGGCGGGTGCAGGCGGGGGATGTCGCCGCCGCCGCCGCCTGGAGTCCGACCCGCGCCGGGGCCGACCTCCCCTTCATGCCCTCCAGGGTGCTCCTGCAGGACTTCACCGGTGTGCCAGCGATCGTGGACCTGGCATCGATGCGGGACGGCATTCGCGCGATGGGGGGCGACCCGATGCGCATCAACCCCCAGGTCCCCGCCGACCTTGTGATCGACCACTCCGTGCAGGTCGACCACTTCGGGAGCGCCCACGCCTTCGAGCGAAACGTCGCCCACGAGTACGAGCGCAACCGGGAGCGGTACTCGCTCCTCCGCTGGGCACAGGAGGCCTTTGCGAACTACAACGTCGTGCCCCCCGGGACCGGGATCGTGCACCAGGTCAATCTGGAGTACCTCGCCTCGGTGGTCCATCGGCGCGAGCACGGCGGGAGGTGGCTGGCCTTCCCCGACACTGTGGTCGGCACGGACTCGCACACCACGATGGTCAACGGACTGGGCGTGCTCGGGTGGGGGGTCGGCGGGATCGAGGCCGAGGCGGTGCTCCTTGGCCAGCCCTACTACATGCTCCTGCCCGAGGTCGTGGGGGTGAGGCTCGTGGGCGCGCTCCGGGAGGGTGCCACCGCGACCGATCTGGTGCTCCGAGTGACGGAGCTGCTCCGGGAGCACGGTGTGGTGGGCAGCTTCGTCGAGTACTACGGCGCGGGACTCTCCGGTCTGGCACTCCCCGACAAGGCCACGCTGGCCAATATGTCGCCCGAGTACGGGGCGACGGTCGGGTTCTTTCCGGTGGACGACGAGACGCTCGCCTACCTGCGGGGCACCGGGCGAAGCGCCGAGGAGGTGGAACGGGTCGAGCGCGTCTGCAAGGAGCAAGGACTCTTCCGCACCGACGAGACGCCTGACCCGGAGTACACCTCGACGGTGGAGCTGGATCTGGGGACGGTCGAGCCGAGCGTGGCCGGACCGAGGCGTCCGCAGGACAGGATCGACCTGGGCGAGCTGAAGAGTGCCTTCGGGCGCGATCTGCCAACGCTGGTTCCGTCGGGATTCTCGCTGAATGGCAGCTCCGCCGCCCCAGAGGGCACCCCACCGAATCGGCGCACCGTCAGGATCGAGATCGAGGGCCGTGGCTGCGAGATCTCCGACGGCACCGTGGTGGTGGCGGCGATCACGAGCTGCACGAACACTTCGAATCCATCGGTGATGGTCGGTGCCGGGCTGATGGCGAAGAAGGCGCGCGCCCTAGGACTCGAGGTCGCCCCCTGGGTGAAGACGAGTCTGGCGCCGGGGTCGCAGGTTGTGACCGACTACCTGGACGCTGCCGGGCTGACGCCCTACCTGGAGGAGCTCCGCTTCCACCTTGTCGGATATGGCTGCACAACCTGCATCGGGAATAGCGGCCCCCTCCCAGGAGCTATCGCCGATGCAGTCTCCGAGCACGGGCTGGTGGTGGCTTCGGTCCTCTCGGGGAATCGCAACTACGAGGCCCGCATCCACTCGCTGGTGCGAGCCAACTACCTGGGCTCGCCGATGCTGGTGGTCGCCTTCGCGCTCGCCGGGCGCGTCGACATCGACCTGGGAAGCGAGCCGCTGGGGCGGACGGCCGAGGGGCGGCCCGTCTTCCTGGCCGATATCTGGCCCTCGGCGGGCGAGATCCGGGACACAGTGTCCGAGGCGCTGAAGCCCCAGATGTTCAGCGAGCGCTACGGGCGGGTATTCGACGGCGACTCGCACTGGCGGGCCCTGCCGCTCCCCGACAAGGGTAGCCTGTACGATTGGGATCCGAACTCCACATACATCCGCAACCCACCCTTCTTCGAGGAGATGACCTCCGAGCCGCCCCCGCCCGCCGACATCCGGGGAGCCCGCGCACTGGCGCTCCTGGGCCATACGGTGACGACGGACCACATCTCGCCCGCCGGCGCGATCCCGCCGGGAGAGCCCGCCGGACGGTGGCTGCAGGAGAGCGGGGTGGCGCCGATCCGCTTCAACACCTTCGGCTCCAGGCGCGGCAACCACGAGGTGATGCTGCGCGGCACCTTCGGCAATGTGCGACTTCGCAACCTAATGCTCGATGGCCGGGAGGGCGGCTACACGGTGCATCTGCCAAGCGGCGAAGAGACGACGATCTTCCAGGCTAGCGAGCGCTACCGGGCCTCGGGCACCCCGTTGGTGGTGATCGCCGGAGGGGAGTACGGGACCGGGAGCTCGCGCGACTGGGCGGCGAAGGGGACCTACCTGCTCGGCGTAAGGGCCGTGATCGCCGAGAGCTACGAGCGGATCCACCGCTCGAACCTGGTGGGGATGGGCGTGCTCCCGCTCCAGTTCGCCGAGGGCCAGGGTGCCCGGGAGCTCGGCCTGACCGGCTACGAGGAGTACGACATTGCTGGGATATCCGAGGGGCTGGAGCCCGGTCAGGAGCTGGCCGTGCGCGCGACTCGAAGCGACGGGTCGGTGGCGGAGTTCCACGTCACGGCCCGCCTGGACTCCGAGGTCGATGTCGAGTACTACAGGAACGGCGGCATCCTGCACACGGTGCTTCGGGAGCTGGCGGCGCCAGTACCACCTCGCAGGCCTGCCTGAAGGCTCCGGGTCAGACGACCGGCACCCAGCGGAGGGCGCGGTCGGAAGGAACTAGTGCGGATTCTGCATCAGTTGCGTGGACACGGATGCGTGTCTTCGTCGCAGCAGGACGGCCTATCGGTCCACTGGGTCCTGGTCGGCCCGAAGCGCCACCGGCGGCCCCAGCACCTCGCGTGCGACCACGAGACGCCTGAGCGTCGTAGGCGAGATGTAGGCTGCGAACGCCCCGTCTCCTGACGACACCCGCAGACTCCCAGGGGTCGGCACAGTGGCGATTCCGTCGCTCCCCGCCCGACGCCGGAGCGCCACCATGGCCGGGGTCGGCTCGTGGCGCGGTGTGTGCTGGCGAGCCGCTGCGGCGGTTGCGGGCGCGGGCACCGGACTCGTGGTCGGGGCTGTCGGGCGAACCCCCTGCGGCGAGGGCACCGTCGCGGGGTCTCGCCCCGGCTGGCGGCGGGGCTCCCAAGGGGGCGGCTCCAGCGGCACGTTGTCGGGCGCGTCCGCCTTCTTGGCAGCCAACGGCCCGGCATCGGCGGCGTCCTCGGCCGGGACAGCCTTCGCGAGGGCCTCGCGCACCATCTGGCCTGCAGGCTTCACCACATCGTCGCCGAGCTGGCCCATCCGAAGGTCGCGGAAGACCTCCGCCAGCGGATCGCGGGGCCTCGGCGATTCCTGCGGCCTCGGCACTTCCTCTTGCTGCTCCTCGTCCGCTTCGGCCAGACGGGCCTTCTTCAGAAGCTTGCCGATCGCCTCCATGACCGCGATGACCAGGAAGATGACGGCGAGGAAGCGTAGATCCATGTCAGTGTCAGCGCCGCTGGAATGCCGTGGTGCGCAAGGGCGGCCAGCCTCAGCTCGGGGGCACGGACTCGTCTGGCTCGCCCTCGGCGATCGACCTCCGCATCTGGGTGTCGGACTCGATGTTGCGGTACCGTGCGTAGTCCATGATCCCCATGTTCCCGCTCCGGAAGGCGTCGGCCATCGCGAGCGGGATCTGCGCCTCGGCGGCGATCACCTCGGCGCGCATCTCCTCCACGCGCGCCTTCATCTCCTGCTCCCTCGCCGTCGCCATCGCCCGGCGCTTCTCGGCCTGTGCCTGCGCGATGCGCTTGTCGGCCTCGGCCTGATCGGTCTGCAGCTCGGCACCGATGTTCTTCCCTACGTCCACATCGGCGATGTCGATCGAGAGGATCTCGAAGGCCGTCCCGGAGTCGAGGCCCTTCTGGAGCACCGTCTTGGAAATCGCGTCCGGGTTCTCCAGGACGCCCTTGTGGGTGTCGGCGGAGCCGATCGTGGAGACGATCCCCTCGCCGACCCGCGCTAGGATCGTCTCCTCGCCAGCGCCGCCCACCAGGCGGTTGATGTTCGCCCTCACGGTGACCCGCGCGACCGCGATCAATTGGATCCCGTCCTTGGCCATCGCGGCTACCCTAGGCGTCTGCACGACCTTGGGGTTCACCGACATCTGCACGGCCTCGAGGACGTCGCGACCGGCCAGATCGATGGCTGCGGCCCGCTGGAAGGGCAGTTCGATAGTGGCCTTGTCGGCGCTGATCAGCGCCCGCACCACGCGGTGCACGTCGCCTCCGGCCAGGTAGTGGGCCTCCAGGTGGGCCACGTCGAGCGGCAGCCCCGCCTTGGTAGACGCGATCAGGGGGCGTACCACCGCCGGAGGGCTGACCTTGCGCAGCCGCATCCCTATGAGCGTGCCCAGGCCGAGCCGAACACGGGAGGACACGGCCTCGATCCAGAGGCGAACCGGCACTGCCCATAGGAGCAGGACAACGCCAAGAAAGGCCAGAAAGAGGAACATCAGGGTGGTTGTCATCGTGTCCAAGGTCGGTGCTTTCCTTTACGCTGTTCGTTTGATCGTCGTCTGACTGGCGCCCGGCTCGGCGCGATGGCGAAGGCCGCGCGGCCGGGAGATCACCGCTCCGGCCCCGCCGACTGGATGTCTGCGGGGCGGACGACGTGGCGATACCCCTCGGCGGCGAGCACGCGGATCGGCGTCCCCTCGCGGATCCACTCGCTCTCGGAGACCACGTCGACGCGCTCCTCGCCGAAGATTCCGACGCCCGCCGGACGCAGGTCGGTCATCGCGACGCCCACCTCGCCCACGAGCTCGGAGCGCACCTCTGCCGAAGTATAGCCCTCTTCCCGATCGGTGGACTCGCCCAGGATGACGCCGCTTCGGCGCAGCCGCCAACTGTTCGGGAGGGAGCGTAGGAGGGACCATGCAGTCATCGTCACCAACAAGATAGCTGCGAGGATTACCGTGACGGCCTGCACGATGTCGTTTCCGGTCGGGAATCTCCCGAGCTGCGCGGTGACGAGCCCTGCCACGAGCGCCGCCACCCCCGCGATCCCGAAGACCCCAAATCCCGGCACCACCAGAACTTCGACGAGCACCAGGATCACCCCCGCGACGACGAGGATCACGTCCATCGCCCCTGCGAGCCCCACCAACTGGTGAGCACCGAAGAAAAGGGCCAGCGCGGCGAGGCCCACGGAGCCCGGGATCCCGAAGCCGGGACTCTTGATCTCGAAGAGCAGGCCCAGGAAGCCTAGGGAGAGGAGGAGCGGCGCGACGACCGGATTGGTGAAGAAGCGCACCATGCGCTCTGCCCAGTTGACCTCCGCCGATGCGACCTCGGCCCCGGCCATTCCCAGCACCTCGAGCGCGTCGTCCCAGTCCGCCGCCTCCACCGCGTAGTCGAGCGCCACCGCCTCCTGGGTGGTCAGCGTAAGCAGCTTGCCCTCCTCCACAAGCCCCGCCACCGCGATTTCCTCGTCGACCATCGCCTCCGCCACGGCCGGGTCGAGGCCGCGAGCCTCCGTCAGCGCCCGCATCTGTGCCCTCATCGCCGAGACCATCTTCTCGGACGCCTTCTCGCCGCTCCCGTCCACCGGGGTGGCCGCTCCCATGACAGCCCCTTCGCGCATCACCACGCGCTCGGCCGAGAGGGCGATCATCGCCCCGGCGGAGTAGGCGTACATGTTCACGAAGGAGTACACGGGGACTGCCGAACGACTCACGGCGCTCGTTATCCTGAGCGCCGCGTCGACTCGCCCCCCCTGGGTCTCTATGTCCAGGACCACCGCGTCGGCCCCCGCATCGGCAGCCTCCTCGAGCACCCGCTCGATGAAGGGCGCCAGGCCCATCTCCACCGTTCCACTAACGGGGACTCGCACCACCTGCTGCGCGGCTCCGGGGGCCGCCCAGAGCGCGGCGAAGGCCGCCAGCGGGAGGAAGGCGGCGGAGCGGCCCGCACGGCGGGGGGCGGTCCCGGGCGGTGCCGCCAACACTACCGGCCTTCCTCCGGCGTCAAACGCACGGCGGCCGACCCGGCCTGCGGTCGGGTCGGCCCCCGCGCTCGAAATTGCCGCGACTACCGCGCCTCTCCCGGGATGCCGTCGCTCAGGTGCACATAGGGCGTGATGGCCCCATCGATTCCCGCAGGCAGATTGCCGTCCCAGTCGCGCAGGAAGGCGCGAATCGTGCCACCCTCGCCATCGCGCACGATCGCCATGAAGTCCTCGCTGCCAGGAGTCAGCGCGTCTTCGCCGTCAGGGCCGGATAGCTCGATCCGCTCCAGAGCCCCGTCGCTCTCCGGGTCGTACGGGAGCGCAAAGAAGAAGGCCGCTCCCTCGCCGTCCACCACCTGCACCGGGGTGAAGTCGAAGGAGAAGCGCTCCTCGCCCTCGGGCCCAAGGCCCGTCAGGGTGTAGGGGCCACCTGCGGAAGGCTCGGTCGGGTGCATATCGATCAGGAAGGCGGGGTCGAGCTCGACACTCCCCTTGTAGGCGGTCCCCCATAGGAGCAGCGTCTGCTCCTTGGGAGGTAGCAGCGGGCGCTCCTGGGTGCCCTCCGACCGCACCCTGTAGTCCATGGCCCGCTCGAAGTGGTATTCGCTCACCCAATTCGAACCGCAGTAGCTCATGAAGTCGGTGTACGAGGGATCGATCAAGACATCCCTCCTGGGGTCCCATCCCCAATGCCCGATTTCGCCTCCGGAGTGGGGGTAGTTGGGGTCAGGTCCTCCGGCGCCTCCGCACGGCGCGTGGAAGAGGTTCATCGAGTGGCCGATCTCGTGGACGAAAGTCGAATTGCCGGCGATCCCGACGCTCACATGGGGATACCCGATAGCGGCGGCCACGCCCCCCACGCAGCAGAATCCACGCGCGACTCCGTAGTAGTAGCCGACCTCGCCCTCGTCCCGCCAGAGCGCCCGGATCTGGTTGCGCCACTGTATCACGCCATTGAAACTCTCGTTGGCCGGAGCGTCGGAATGGAGTATATCGTGGCCGATCGCCTCCATGTCCTCGATCGGCAGCCAAGCCCGGAGGGTCCGCATGTTCGAAGCGTCTTCGGACACTTCGTCCTGCCACATGCCGGGGAGATCGTTCGCGTCGTCGGACTGCCAACTGAAGTGGGTGGGAACCAGCGTCTGGTAGTGGATCTTGAGTCCAACGACATCGAGCTCCATCCTGCCCGACTCGGGTATCCGCGTGACGCTCCCCTCCGCTGCCGGCACCCTGCCCTCCGGATCCATGTCGATGACCATCTCGACCCCCGGCTGCAGGACATGCCCCGGAATTATCGCATTGTACGAATCGTCGCGCCGACCTTGCTCCACATCGACGGGAAGCTCCTCCACCGGTGCCGCAATCGTCGTCGTGTAGACCTCCTCGCCATCCTGGTAGAAGGTCGCCCGGACGCTCGGCTGAAAATAGCTCGGCCCGTTCCCCGTCAGGAAGACCCGGAGCAGGGCATCGCGGTCCGCCACCAGGGGGACCGAGCCATCGGGGTCCTGGTTGGACTGGTTCAGGTAGAAGGAGGGCACCGAAATCCGCAAGCGTTCCGGACTGATCCGCAGATGGACGCTCGCCGCCAGTTCGGCCACATAGGCCGCTAGATCCAGCTTGCCGCCGTCGTTTGCCACCAGGAGGCCGTCGCCGGCCACCGTGATCGCTTCCTTGTAGCGCTCGTCCTCGATGTACCAGGTGACCGGCACCCACGAGGGCTTCCCCACCTCCTCGCCGTTCTCGTCGTAGAAGAGCAGCCGGAGCCTCGCCGTGTCCCCTTCCGTGAGGATCGTGTCGTTCGGCGAGATTTCGAAGGAAACGGGAAGCTGAGCTGCCTTCGGGGCGAGATCGCAAGCAGCAAGAGCCGCGATGGCAGCTCCGGTCAGAGTTCCGAGGATACGTCCCATCATGTCGGTATGTCCTTTCCGATGTCCCGTCCCCTGTCGTGCCCGCAGCCGGGGTGCTCGCATGCACGGCCCAGAGGGGGGGGCGCAGTGCGTGCCGCACCGCGCCAGTCCACTCCAAGTGTAAACCATGGAGCGCGGGTCGGGCAACCTCCACGGCCCGTGGAGAGACCCACCCGCGGCATCCTAGCGGCGCTGCATCCCTGCTGGACGCTTCGCTCGCATGTCCACAGTGAAACGTACACCGCCCCTACCCAGCCAGTTCCACCCCCATCAGCACGCACGCATAGTAGGCGCGCTGGATCGCGAGCTCGTACGACTCTGCGCCGATCGCGACCCGCGCCCACCACGCCAGCCGCCTGGCGCGGCTCACGCTGACCGGCTCCTCGGTGCCTACTCCGGGCTCGGGCGGCATGGCGGCGGCGGCCGCATCGACCAGCGAGAGCGCCACGCTCCTGGGCGACACCCGGCGGAGCTCGTCGGCCGCCCCGAGCGCCCCGTGCGCTGCGGCGCTCCAGTCGCCGATCGAGAGCGCCTGGGTGGCGCGGGCGAGCTCGAGCGCCGCCTCGCGGACCGCCGCCGAGAGCCTGCCCGGCAGCGTCGTCGACAGCGCCTCCGCCTCGGCGATGGCGGAGCGGACGGATTGCACCAGCCCGTGGGCAGATGCGGAGTCGGCCGGGGTGCCGGGGGCGAGCTCCGCCTGGATAGGCAGGGGCTGCGACAGCTTCAGCGCAGGCACGAGTCCAGCCGCCACCACCCCCGACTCCACCTCGGTCGGGGTACTGCCGCACGCCGTGGCCGCGACTGCGGTCAGGAGGGCGACGGCCACCCTTCCGCGGGATTCTGGGTGCTTCCTCATCTTGCAAATCTAACGCAGGGTCGCGTGTTATCTTTTGGGGTTCGGAAGGAACCCAGACCGCCATCTCACCCCCACAGGACCCACCCCTTCATGACCGAGAAAACCCTCGTCCGCTACTCCGATGCCGGTGGCGGGGTCGCGGTCGTCACCCTCGACGACCCACCCGCGAACACCTACACCCACGAGATGATGCGCGAGCTTGACGACGCGATCCTCAGGGCGCGCTTCGACGACGACGTCCATGTGATCGTGCTCACCGGCCAGGGCGGCAAGTTCTTCTCGGCGGGCGCCAACATCGGGATGCTCGCCAAGGTCACCACCGGCTTCAAGTACTGCTTCTGCCTCCACGCCAACGAGACGCTGAACCGCCTGGAGCAGACGCCGAAGCTGACGATCGCGGCGCTGAACGGCCACACGGTGGGCGGGGGCCTCGAGATCGCGATGGCGGCCGACCTGCGCATCGCGCGCGCCGGACGGAGCATGTGCGGCCTCCCGGAGGTCAACCTCGGCGTGCTTCCCGGGACCGGCGGCACCCAGCGCCTCGCGCGTCTGGTCGGCAAGTCGCGCTCGATCGAGATGATGACGACGGGGCGCACCTTCGGATTCGACGAGGCGAAGGAGCTCGGCATAGTCAACGACGTGTGGGAGACCGACACCCTGGACGATTTCATGGAGAGGGTGGTCGAGTACGCCCGTGGCTTCTGTCCGCCGGGTCGCGCCTCCAAGGCGGTGGGGCTCATCAAGCGGTCGGTGCAGACCGGGGCCGAGATTCCATTCGAGACGGCTCTCGCCCTGGAGAGGGAGCTCCAGCAGCAGCTCTTCGCCAGCGACGACGCGCGCGAGGGGCTGAGCGCCTACATCGAGAAGCGCAAGCCCGAATTCTCGGGCAGTTGACGGAACCGCCGCGGGTTCAGCCCCCCACTCGCCTCTGGATAGGTGGCGAGTGGGCGGATGCCGACGACGGAGGGACCTTCCCCTCGGTGAACCCCGCCACCGAGGAGGTGATCGCCGAGGTCGCCGAGGCGGGCGAGCGCGACATCGACCGGGCGGTGCGGGCGGCTCGAGACGCGCTTCGGGACGACAGTTGGGGGCGCGCCAGCCCGCACAGGCGCTCCCTCCTCCTCTGGAGGCTCGCCGACCTGGTCGACGAACACGCCGACGAGCTAGCGCTGCTCGAGGTGCAGGACAACGGCAAGCCCTACTTCGAGGCCCGCCGGATCGACGTGCCGAGCGTCGCGCAGACCCTTCGCTACTACGCCGGGATGGCAGACAAGGTTCAGGGTGACACGATCGCGGTGCCCGGACCCTACCTCAACTACACGCTGCGCGAGCCGGTGGGGGTCGTGGGGGCGATCATCCCGTGGAACTTCCCCCTCTCGATGGCGTCCTGGAAGGCCGCGCCCGCGCTCGCCTGCGGGAACACGGTGGTGCTCAAGCCAGCCGAGCAGACGCCGCTCACGGCGCTACGGCTGGGCGAGCTCGCCTCGGAGGCGGGCTTCCCGCCCGGCGTGCTCAACGTCGTGCCAGGCTACGGCGAACGGGCGGGCGCGGCGCTGGTGAGGCACCCCGGGGTGGATGCCATCTCCTTCACCGGCTCGACCGAGGTGGGTCGCACGATCATGCGCGAGGCGGCGGGCACGCTCAAGAAGGTCTCGCTCGAGCTCGGTGGCAAGTCGCCCAACATCGTCTTCGCCGACTCGGATCTGCGGGCGGCCGTCAGGGGCGCCTCGATGGGGATCTTCTACGGCAAGGGCGAGGTCTGCGCGGCGGGCAGCCGCATCCTCGTCGAGAGCTCGGTGCACGAAGAGGTGGTCGAAGGGCTGAAGGGGCTGGCGGCCAAGGCCACCGTGGGCGACCCGATGGCGCCGACCACCCGCCTGGGGGCGATCGTCAGCGAGGAGCAGCTCGACCGGGTGATGGGGTACATCGAGGCGGGCGTCGGCGATGGTGCGGAGCTGGTGGCGGGAGGCGAGCGCGTCCGGGTGAAGGGACGCGGCCACTTTGTCACGGCGACGGTCTTCTCCGGGGTGGAGCCCGAGATGCGGATCGCTCGCGAGGAGATCTTCGGGCCGGTGGCGGCGGTCACCCCCTTCGACGACATCGACGACGCGATCGCCAAGGCGAACGACTCTCTCTACGGGCTCGCCGCCGGGGTCTGGACGCGCGACATCGGCAAGGCGCACCGTCTCGCCTCCGAGATCGACGCCGGGACCGTCTGGGTGAACACCTACAACCAGTACGCGGCCGCGTCGCCCTTCGGCGGCTACAAGGAGAGCGGCTTCGGACGCGATCTGGGCTTCCAGTCGGCGCTCGAGAAGTACACTCAGCTCAAGAGCGTCTGGGTGGCACTCGACCGGTAGCCGGTAGCCCATGAGCGAGGCCTGGATCGTCGATGCGGTGCGAACGCCCATCGGGCGCCACGGGGGGGCGCTCGCCTCCGTACGGCCCGATGACCTGGCGGCGGTGGCGATCGGGGGCCTCCTCGAGCGCACCGGGTTCCCGGCGTCCGAACTCGACGACGTGATCCTCGGCTGCACCAACCAGGCCGGAGAGGACAACCGCAATGTGGCCCGGATGGCGCTCCTGCGGGCCGGACTCCCCACCGAAACCCCCGGCCAGACGGTGAACCGGCTCTGTGGGTCGGGGCTGCAGGCGGTGGCGGCGGCCTTTCATGCGATTCGCGCGGGCGAGGGCAGCGCCTTCGTCGCGGGCGGCGTCGAGTCGATGAGCCGCGCCCCCTACGCGATGCTGAAACCCGATCGCGGCTACGCGCGCGGCACCCCCGAGGTGGCGGACACGGTGCTCGGGTGGCGCTTCCCCAATCCGGAGCTGCCCGACCGGTGGACGATCAGCCTGGGGAGCACGGCCGAGGTGGTGGCCCGCGAATTCGCAGTCGGCCGCGACGAGCAGGACGCCTTCGCCGCCGAGAGCCAACGCAGGGCGGGCGCCGCGATCGAGGCGGGACGCTTCGACGCCGAGATCGTGCCGGTCGAGGCCCCCCAGCGCCGGGGCGACCCGGTGAGGGTCGAGCACGACGAGCACCCGAGGCCAGGCACCACGGCCGCGTCACTCTCCAGGCTGCGCCCGGTCTTCGAGCAGGGCGGCACCGTCACGGCGGGCAACTCGTCGGGGATCAACGACGGCGCCTCGGCGCTCCTCGTCGTGGAGGCGCAGACGGCCCGTGCGCACGGCCTCGAGCCGATGGCGTCGATCCTCGCCACGGCGGTGGCCGGAGTCGAGCCCGACCGTATGGGGCTCGGCCCGGTTCCGGCGACCCTGCGCTGCGTGAGGCGCCTCGGCCACGGGACCGGAGACTACGACCTGGTGGAGCTGAACGAGGCATTTGCGGCCCAGGCGATCCCGTGCATGCGCATGCTCGACCTCGATCCCGGGCGGGTGAATGTGAATGGCGGCGCGATCGCTCTGGGACACCCGGTCGGGTGCTCGGGAGCGCGGATCCTGACCACTCTTCTTCACGAGATGGCGCGGGGGGGGGGACGGCGGGGACTCGCGACGATGTGCATCGGCGTGGGCCAGGGGATCACCGTCGCGGTGGAGGGGTGCTGACATGACCGCCGACGGCGGGGCCAAGGTCGCGGTGATCGGTGCCGGGACGATGGGCCGGGGCATCGCGCAGGTGGCGGCGATGGCGGGCCACGAGGCGGTGCTCTCGGATGTGGACGAGGGTCAGCTCGAACGCGCAATGGCGGCGATCAGGGCCGCGCTCGACAAGGGCGTGAGCCTCGGCAAGGTCGAGGCGGCGGCCCGCGAGGCGGCGCTCACGCGGCTCTCCACGGCAACGGGTCTGCCGGATGCTGTGGAGGGGGCGCAACTGGTGGTGGAGGCCGTGCCCGAGTCGATGGCGCTCAAGCGGAGCGTATTGGCCGAGATCGAGGCCGCCGCACCTGAGGAGGCGATCCTGGCCACGAACACCTCGTCGCTCTCGGTCACCGAGATGGGCGCGGATCTCCGTCGGCCCGGGCGCTTCCTGGGGCTCCACTTCTTCAATCCGGTGCACATCATGGCGCTGGTGGAGGTGGTGAGGGCGAAGGAGACCGAGGCGTCCACGGTGGAGCAGGCGCTGGCATTCGTCCACGGAGTTGGGAAGGAGCCGATCGTGGTCGCCGACTCCCCCGGCTTCGCCTCCTCCCGCCTGGGAATCGTGCTGGGCCTGGAGGCGATCCGGATGGTGGAGGCCGGAGTGGCTTCGGCGAAGGACATCGACAAGGCGATGGTGCTCGGCTACCGCCACCCGATGGGGCCGCTCCGCCTCACCGACCTGGTGGGGCTCGATGTGCGCCTCGGGATCGCGCACTACCTGCACGAGTCGCTCGACTCCGAGGCCTTCCGCCCCCCACGGCTCCTGGAGCGGATGGTCGACGAGGGCAGGCTCGGCAGGAAGTCGGGGGGCGGGTTTTACGAATGGGGCAACGAACGATGATTCGTACGACACGATGCGGATCGATCGGGCATTCGTCTTACGACGGGGCGATCGAACGGTGAATCGCAAGACGGTCCTCCTCTCGGTGGAGGACGGCATCGCGGAGGTCGCGATCAACCGCCCCGAGAAGCTGAACGCGCTGAACGAGGAGGTCAGGGACGAGCTTACCCGTGAATTCGACGAGCTCGCCGACCGCGAGGACGTCAGGGTCGCGATCCTCAGAGGCGAGGGAGAGAAGGCGTTCGTGGCGGGGGCGGATGTGAGCGAGTTCGCCGCCCGCACCCCCGTCGAGCAGCGCGAGGTGTACCGCCACCGCCGGGTCTACGACGCGCTCGCCGACTTTCCGAAGCCGACGATCTGTGCCATTCACGGTTTCTGCATCGGTGGGGGGAATGAGCTGGCACTTGCCTGCGACATCCGGGTGGCCGACTCCACCGCCCGCTTCGGCCAGTTCGAGATTCGCCTTGGGCTGATCCCGGGGGCGGGGGGAACGCAGCGGCTGGCACGGCTGGTGGGGCCTGGCCAGGCGCTCCGCATAGCCCTCTCGGGCGACCTGATCGACGCCGAGGAGGCACACCGGATCGGACTGGTCGAGGTGCTGACTCCAGAGGGCGAGCACATCGTGGCCGCCCGCTCGCTCGCGGCCCGGATGGCGCGGTGGAGTCCGGTGGCGCTAGCCCTCGTCAAGAAGGCCGTCGGGAAGGCATGCGAACTTCCGCTCTCCGATGGGCTCGCGGTCGAGATGGAGCTCTTCCTGGAGGCCTTTGCCTCCGAGGACGGCCGCGAGGGGGTGCGGGCCTTCGTGGAGAAGCGGCGGCCGGTCTTCGAGGGCCGTTAGCGGAGGAGTCCCCTTCGCCGCTGGCCACCGCGCGGGCCAGGGTCGCCTCTTCAACCGGCGACGCGGTTCGGTTGCAGCCCCTCCGCGCCGTGGAGCTGGAAGTTGCGTCGGTTCGCGGGATAGAGCCGGCGCCTCTTCGAGATCCGACGCGCCTTCGAGACGTTGCCGAGTTGCGCCCGGTGTGGCCGGTCGCTACGATTGGGGTGTGCGGTGGGGGATTGCCAATTGCGACCGCGAGACCTGGAGGCCCAGATGGAGTGCCTGTCTTTCTTCTCTCGCTCCCCCGGCGGGGCCGGGGTCGTTCGCCAAGCTGCGTGGCCTCCAGCCGGGCGAAGATGGCTTCGTGGGCCACGGAGCGTGCTCTGTGCCGTGGTGGCGGTGGCGGCGGCTTTGGGGTGCGAGACGACCCGCCCCCCCGAGGTCCAGGACACCGCCATCGTCACTGCCGGGCACAGCTTCCAGTTAACAAGTGGGCCGCGGCCAGGGGCGTACAATGCGACGATTCCGCACAGCTTTACGAACCGAACCGGATCGAAGGTCTACATCGACGTTGGGTGCAACGGCGGTCGGCACATCGACTTCGAAATGGACGAGGACGGGAGCGGCGAGTGGGTCCGCTTCTACAGTCAGGATTACTGTCTCGTCGAGTTCCCTTTCACCGCGATCGAGCCGGGCGAGGTCTACCAGGGTACCCTACACGTCGAGGCCGGGGTTTGCACCCCTGGCCTGAGCTGCCTGACTCTGCCGGCCGCTTCCACCCGATTTAGGATCGTGTGGTGGGTGTTTTCCTCAGTGGACAGAGACCAGTACGGGGATCCGATTCCGGGGGATCCGATTCCGTTGGAGGAGCGGGTCTCCAATCACTTCACCTTCGAGGTGGTGGAGGCATCCCACTGACGGCGTGACTCGCCGCGAAGGGCCGGCCGCCGCAGGGGGCCCTGCTGGCAACCGGCCGACCGGCGGCGTACAATCCGGTGCCCGCCTCGGTTTGCACCACTCCACCGTGAGCACCCCGCTCTTGCAGCTTCGCATCTGGCGCACACTCGCCTGGGCGTACCACATCCTCTTCGCCGCGGCCGTGACGTGGCCGCTTCAGACACTTGTCAACGATCCCACCCCCCTGGTGCTGGGCCTCCCCCGCCAGATGGCGTGGACTGCTGCCTGGGTCGTCGGCTCCCTGATCGTCCTCTGGCGCCTTGACGCAGCCCGAGCCCGCGAGCTGCGGCGCACCGAAAACGCGAGTGGCGACCGATGACCAGAACGGCGCTCGTGACCACCGTCATCCTCGTCTACCTGGGGGTCACCCTAGCGGTCGGGCTGGCGGCGGGACGGCGCGCCTCTCGGAGCGTGCAGGGCTACGTGGCCGGCGACCGGGACTTCGGCTTGCTGGTCATGTACTTCATCACCGGGGCGACCGTCTTCTCCGCCTTCGCCTTCCTGGGCGGGCCCGGGTGGGCGTACTCGCGCGGCGCGGCCGCCTTCTACATCCTGGCGTACGGGGTCCTCGGGATGGCGCCGTGGTACGCGATGGGCCCCAAGGTGGCGGCGCTGGGTCGGCGCTTCGGCTTCGTGACGCAGGCGCAGCTTCTCGTGGGACGATTCCCCTCGCGGGGCCTCTCCGCGCTCCTGGCGCTCCTGACGCTGGCCGCCTTCGTCCCCTATGTGACGATCCAGATGCGAGGCGCCGGGATCGTGATCGAGGCCGTGACCGACGGCGCGATTCCGATCGCGGCGGGGGCGGCGCTGGCCTACGCGATCGTGCTCGCCTATGTGCTCGCGAGCGGCGTCTCGGCGGTCGGCTGGACGAACACCTTCCAGGGCGTCTTCATGCTCGTGCTCGCCTGGGCGCTGGGGATCTACCTGCCGATGCGGCTCTACGGCGGCGTGGGCCCGATGTTCGAGCGGATCGTCGCCGAACGCCCGGAACTCCTGGCGCTCCCCGGCAGGACCGGGGGCGGCGAGCCGTGGAGCTGGGGCGGGTACTCCTCGGCGATCCTCGCGAGCGCGATCGGGGTGACGATGTGGCCGCACCTCTTCATGAAGGCGTACACCGCCCGCAGCGACGCGATCATCCGCCGGACCGTGATCCTCTTCCCCACCTTCCAGCTCTTCCTCATCCCCGTCTTCCTGATCGGCTTCGCCGGAGTGCTCTTCCCCGAGTCACCCGAGCAGGCGGACTTCATCCTCCCATTCCTCGTTCTGCGCTCGGAGCTGCCCGCCCTCGTCGTGGGGCTCTTCTGCGCCGGGGCGCTCTCCGCATCGATGTCCACCGGAGACGCGCTGCTACACGGAGCGGCGTCGGTCGTCGTGCAGGACGGCGTGCGGCCCTTCCGGGAGCTCGGCGACCAGGCACAGAGGGTGCTGATGCGGATCGTGGTCGTCGCCGTGGGAGGCGTGGCGTATCTCTTCGCGCTGGTGGAGGGCTTCTCGCTGGTGGAGCTGCTCCTGGCGTCCTACGGGATCGTCTGCCAGTACATGCCGACGATGCTGGCCGCGCTCTACTGGCGACGCGCGACCACGGCCGGGGCCGCGGCCGGACTGCTAGCGGGTGCCGCGGTGTCGGTCTTCTTCTTTCTGAACCCGGAGCTCCGACCGCTGGGCCTTCACGAGGGCATCCTGGGGCTCGCGGTCCTAGTCAGCGTGCGGAGCGCCCCGCAGGAGGCAGCCCATGTGGAGTCTTACGTCGGCTAGCTACTCCGCGTAGACCGAGACGACCCGACGCCCTTCTTGTGGGCCATTTCCGGCTCTCCTAGAGGCCGACGAGCAGCAGGCCCTCAATTCCCCGGGGCCGGTCGATTGCCGCAATCCATGCCAGCCTCTCCCCCGGCAGCGGAGGGGGCACGGGGATCGACGGACAGTGGCTGGCAAGTCCGGCAAGGCGTATTCCCATCTCCTCGAAAAGCCCGGATAGCCTGCACTCCGTCTCGACCCAGTGAACGCACTCGCACCTCGGTGGACCATTATAGCAGTCACACTTGCGCCGAAGGGTCGCCGTACAAGTCCATCGAATTTTTCCACCCCCGGTGCCCGCCCTCGTGCACAAGCGTTTTCCAGCTGTCGCGGTTCTTCTTTATCAGCACAAGGTGCGATGTGCGCTCTATCTCGCCCTCCTCAACAGGTACGGACAGCCCACTAATGTGGAAACCGTCGTATTCGTCAGTCAATGGCTTCCTGAAGGTCGCGCAGTAAATGGGCTCCGGGTACCACGCGTTCGGTTCCAAGGCCGCGTGGGCCAGCATGTTGCCGGTGCCCCATTCTGCGGCGTCGATGTACGATTGATCCACCCCGCACTCGTCGCTCGTCCTCCAGGTTGCAAACCTGTGCGCCAGAAGGTAGTCGCGTATCTCCTCCTTCAGCTCCCATTTCTTGTTCCAGTGTGTGTACTGGTCAAGACACCCCTCAACCGTAGGGATATCGCACTGCAACTGCGAATGCTGCGCATCCAGCGTCCCCAGCCCGCCCAGCCAAGCTGCTAGGCAAGCCCAGATCCCCACCGCGTACGGGCCCCTGCTGGCGACCGTCATCGCCCCACCTGGGCCGGGCCGAACTTGCGGACCCACTCCTCGGGCGAAAGCGTCCCTAGGAATGCCCCTGGCGGGGTCACGATCAAGGGAATGGTGAAGTCCGGGGGGGCGGAGTAGAACGACACGACAGCGTCAGGACCGTTGTTGCGCATCTGTTCCAAATCGTACACCGTGGTTACATAGTAGTCGTTGTTCTCGTCTTTATGGCGCATGGCGTGTCCCCAGGTGCCGTCCGGGGGCGACCCCCATTCCGCCACCAACCAACTCCCGCGGCAGACCTTGAACTGCGCCGCCGCCGGATGCGCGGCCCGCTCCTCCTTGTCCATCTCGCACCAGAGGCCATAGGCCCTTTTGCTCAAACCCCTCCGTACATGGGCCAGACTATTCCTTTCCCTGCTCGTATACCGATCCTTGCTGGTCGGCCCGCGTAACGCCTCCTCATAGGCCCGGTAGGAGGCCAGGCACTGATCCAGGGTGTCGCAGTCGTCCGAAGGAAACCGAGGCGCAACAGCCGCGCCCCCAGGAGAACGGGTGGTCATGGTCTCGGCGCAGGCCGTCAGCGCGGCAAGCGCCATCAGGGTTCGCAGTCTCATTTCTGGGCCTCCCTCTCTGGACGAATGGGCGGGCCGGGGCGCTCCCCGGCCAGCGGCACTCCAACATAGGCAGTCTTTCCCGCTTGTGTAAATTGCGCTAGCGGGCGCCGCGGTGTCGGTCTTCTTCTTTCTGAACCCGGAGCTCCGACCGCTGGGCCTTCACGAGGGCATCCTGGGGCTCGCGGCCTAGTCAGCGTGCGGAGCGCCCCGCAGGAGGCAGCCCATGTGGAGTCCCTACGTCGGCTAGCTACTCCGCGTAGACCGAGACGACCCGCCGACGGCGCAGATTCTCGAACTTCACGACCCCGCCCGCCTTGGCGAAGAGGGTGTCGTCCCTTCCCCGGCCCACATTCACGCCGGGGTGGAAGCGCGTGCCGCGCTGCCTGACCAGGATATTGCCCGCGACCACGCTCTCGCCCGCGTAGCGCTTGACGCCGAGGCGCTTCGGATTGCTGTCGCGTCCGTTTCGGGACGACCCGACGCCCTTCTTGTGGGCCATGGTGGGAGTCTCCTAGCAGTCCTGCTAGAGGGTGATGTCGCCGATGCGCACCACCGTGAAGCCCTGGCGGTGGCCCTGCTTGCGGCGATACCCCTTGCGCCGCTTGCGCTTGAAGACGGTGATCTTGGGCGTCCGATCGTGTGCGACGACCTCGGCCGTGACCGCCGCGCCCTCGACCGTCGGGGTTCCCACTGCCACCCCCGCCTCACCGTCCGAGGCGAGGAGCACATCGTCGAAGGTGACGGTCGCGCCGGGCTCGGCGTCGATCGTGGGGATCAGCAGCTTCGCGCCCCGCTCGGCCCTAAACTGCTTTCCCCCGGTTCTGATCACAGCGAACATGGGCTAGCCACCCTAGAGTGAATCGTGCACAGACCCCTAGGCATAACGCCGCATCGCACCAGGGTCAATAGGCGGAGTGGCCGCTACCGTGCCGAGGCACCCTCCGCCACCCGGTACCGCCCCGTGACGTCCGTCTCGGCACGCCCGGAGAGGAGGCGGAACTGGTCGGGCCGCATCAGGGGGTCGTCGCGAAGGTGGAGCTCCATGCCGGCGGCCCGCGCGAGGTCGTCGAGGAGGCGCGACTCCTTCTCGAGGATGTGGAGCGCAGTGCGCGGGTGCACGCACACCAGCAGGCGACGCTCCTCGCCCGCCACCCCCGCCCTTCGGACCGATCGCTCGATCTCGCGCACGATCGTCTCGGCCGTCCAGAGGCGTCCACTCCCCTCGCAGAACGCGCACTCCTCGGTCAGGGAGTGCATGATCGAGGGGCGCACCCGCTGGCGCGTCATCTCGATCAGCCCGAGGTCGGATACCTGGGAGGTCCGCGTGCGGGCGCGGTCCCGCGCCAGGTGCGACCGCAGCTCGAGGAGGACCCGCTGGCGATCCTCCGCGTCCTCCATGTCGATGAAGTCGATCACGACGATTCCGCCGATGTCGCGGAGCCGGAGCTGGGTGGCGATCTCGCCGGCGGCGTCGAGGTTGGTCTTCAGGATGATGCGATCGGGGTCCCTGCCCCGACGCGCCGAGCGGCCCGAGTTCACATCGATCGCGACCAGCGCCTCGGTCTGCTCGATGACGATGTAGCCCCCCGAGGGAAGATCCACCCGGGGCTGGAAGGAGCGCTGGACCTCGTCGGCGATCCCGGAGTCGTCGAAGAGGTGCCCAGCTCCCCCGAAGTAGTGCACCCGGTCGATCAGCTCGGGAGCGAATGCCCGCACGTACTGCGAGATCTGCGAGTGGACGTCCCGGTTGTCGCTCGTCACCGACTCGAAGCGGCTGGTGAAGAGGTCGCGGATAACACCCGAGATCAGCTTCGCCTCCGAGTGCACCAGCGTCGGCGCCTCGGCCTTGCGCGCACGGCGCTCGATCGCCTTCCAACTGCGATGAAGCCGCCTGTACTCGCGCTTCAGCTTCTCCTCCGTCAGCTCCTCCCCGGCGGTGCGTACAATGACGCCGCCCTCCCCGCCATCCACCACCTCTCTGGCCATCGCCCGGAGGCGGGCGCGCTCGCTCTGGTGCCCGATCTTCCGGCTCACCCCCACCTGGCTAGAGTCCGGGATGTAGACCAGAAAGCGGCCCGGCAGCGAGATCTGGGTCGTCACGCGGGGCCCCTTGGTCGAGATGGCCTCCTTGGTGACCTTGACGAGGATCTCCTGCCCCCTGCTCAGCACCTCCTGGACCGGAGGCGCACTCCGGCCCCGCCGCGTCCCGTCGCCACCGCCCTCGTGGTCGTCGCGAGCCAGATCCGACGCGTGCAGGAAGGCGGCCTTCTCCCTCCCGATGTCCACAAATACGGCCTGCAGCCCCGGCAGCACCGCCTCGACAACGCCTAGGAAGATGTCGCCCGTCACGCGGTCCTGGCCCGCGCGGTCGAACATGAGCTCCGCCAGCCGCCCATCCTCGCGGAGCGCGACCCACGACTCCCCGGCCGAGGCGCTGATCAGGATCTCGCGCCTCAAGTGGGGGAGCCCTCCGTCACGCCTGCATCTCCTCGAGGAGGTGGCGGGAGATGACCAGCTTCTGGATCTCCGGCGTGCCCTCTCCGATCTCGCACGCCTTGGCGTCGCGCATCATGCGTTCGACCGGGTAGTCCGAGGTGTAGCCCGCCCCCCCAAGGCACTGCACCGCCCTGCGAGTGGCCGAGGCGGCGAGTGCCGCCGAGGTGAGCTTGGCCATCGCCGCCTCCTTCCCGAAGGGACGGCCCCGGTCCTTCAGCCACGCGGCGTGGTAGGTGAGGTGACGTGCGCCCTGCACCTGGGCGGCCACCTCCGCCAGTCCGAAGCGGATCTCCTGGCGATCCCAGATCGGCCGACCGAACTGCCGCCGCCGCACCGTGTACGCGAGCGCCACATCGAGCGCCCCCTGCGCGATCCCCAGCGAGAGGGCGGCCACGCCGATCCTCCCGGCATCGAGCGTCCTCATGAAGTTGGCGAACCCGAGCCCCTCCTCCCCCAGGAGCTGCCCCGAGCCCACCCGCACATCCCGGAGGTGGAGCTCCCGTGTGTCCGAGGCCCGCCACCCCAGCTTGTCCTCGCAGGCACCGGCCGCGACGCCGTCGCTGTACGGCAGCTCCGGACGATGGCCGACACCCACCCTCGCGGCCCCTTCCGGATCGGCGGTGGGCTTGCACACCACAAAGCTGGATATGCCCCCGTGCCCCTCTCCCGCGCTGGTCCTGGCCGTGATCACGAAGATCTCGCCGACCCCGCCATTCGTGATGAAGATCTTGGAGCCGGTGATCGCATACCCGTCCGTCCATCTCTCCGCCCGGGTAGCGGTGCCGGCCGCATCCGATCCCGCGCCGGGCTCCGTCAGACCAAAGCCGCCGAGCACCTGGCCCGAGGCGAGGAGTGGCACGAAGCGCTCCCGCTGCTCGTCCGTCCCGAAGTGCACTATGGGCGAGGTGCCCAGAGTGGTGTGCGCGGAGACCGTGATCGCGTGGCTCGCGTCGTGCCTGGCCAGCTCCTCGACAACCACGATGTAGCTGAGGTAGTCGAGGCCCATCCCCGAGAGCTCCCGGGGCCACGGCACCCCGAACCACCCCCTATCCCCCATCTCCTTCACATTCCGCCAGGGGAAGCTGCCGGTCTCGTCGAGCTCGCGCGCCACCGGCGCCACCTTCTCGAGGCCGAAGCGCCGCACCGCGGCCTGCAGCTCCAGATGGGATTCGTCGAGGTATGGTTCCACGGCAGCGGCCGTCGCCTCTCCTAGCCGGGGTGGTCGCCTGGCGAACGGCTACCTGGCCACGGTGCGCCGTCCTTCGCAGCGGTCGCACGATCCGCAGCGACGCCCTGAGGGCTCCTCTCCAAGGTAACGCAGTAGCGCAGCCCTACGGCACGATCGGGAGCGTGCGTAACGCCGAATGCCCCGCAGCCGCGCCCTGGCCTGGCGGCGAGCCGCGACCAGGGGGGTCAGGTCGGGCTCCCTCCCCGTAGCCCTGACCGGCTCGTCCGCAACCTTCGGGGGAGCGTCGCCCGCACGGTGCGGCCAGTCGTCCAGCCACTCGGCCAGGGCGGGGTCCACCCTCACCGCGTCGGCACGTACCAGCCAACGGAGACGTGGAATGTGAGTGGCGCCCCTGCGGACCAGCTCGGCGCCGTCAAGGCGGAGGCGCGATCTCCGCGACCCCAGCGCCCGATGGAGCGCCAGGACCTTGCGCGGGCTCGGATAGGCGCGCTCCATGAACATCTCCGGGACTCGCCAGTCGCCCCGGTGGACAAAGCCGAGCGCCACGGACCCCTCCCCGTCGCGACCGGCGCGACCGGCCTCCTGGTAGTAGCTCTCCACCGAACCGGGGAGGGTGTAGTGGAAGACCGCCCCAACATCCCCCCGGTCGATCCCCATCCCGAAGGCGCATGTCGCCACGATCACCTGCGACTCGCCGGAGAGGAAGCGCTCCTGCACGGCCCCTCTCTCCTCGGCGGGGAGCCCCGCGTGGTACGCCTCTCCGGCCACACCGAGCGCGGCCAGCGCACGGCGGACACTCGTCACCGTCCTGCGGGTAGGCGCGTAGACGATGACGGCTCGGCACGGGCCGCCTCCCGCCCCCCTGGCGGTGCCTCGGACAATGCGGGCGATCCTGCGCACCCGCTCGGCGCCGGGCGGCATCTCCGACACCAGCCAGCGTATGTTGGGCCTGTCGAAGGAGGTGACCACACGGGTGGGATCGGCTAGGCGGAGGACGCCTGCGATGTCGTCGCGCACGGCCGGAGTAGCCGTTGCGGTGACCGCCAGGACGGGGGCGGAGACGACATCGCGCAGACGGTGGATGCGGCGAAAGGAAGGTCTGAAGTCGTGACCCCACTCCGAAATGCAGTGCGCCTCGTCAACGGTGACGAGCGAGACCCGGGAAGCGCCCAGGCGGCGGCGGAGCCGCTCGCTCTCCAGGCGCTCGGGCGAGCAGAAGAGCAGGTCCAGGCGGCCAGCGGGGAGCGCGGTCTCCACTCGGCGCTGCTCGTGCCTGGGAATCTGGGAGGTGAGAGAGGCGGCCCGGAGACCCAGGCTCCGCGCCCGCTCGACCTGGTCCTGCATGAGCGAGATGAGCGGGCTCGCCACCAGCACCAGGCCCGGCATCATGAAGGCAGGCAACTGGTAGCAGAGGGTCTTGCCGCCCCCGGTGGGGAGCACGCCCAGGGTGTCGCGTCCGGAGAGGACGCTCGCGACCAGGCGCTCCTGTCCGGGGCGGAAGGCGTCGAAGCCGAACTCTTCGCGGAGGGTGGCGCGGGCTGCCGACGAGGTGACAGGGGTACTCGTCACTTGTAAAGAATAATTTACATAATGTAAAGTGAAAATTTACATACAGGAGGAAGCGCAGGCGACGGACGGGCCCGCCCCCCGGGGGCAATGAAGGGGCCCGAAGCGGGGCGATGGAATGGCGATTTGGGCCAGCCCCGGGGGGCAGCCCGGATGAACGTGCGCCCTCCGGGCCGCTACTCGCCTCCCGGCAGGAAGCGGAGCAACAGCCCGACCACAAGGACCCCGATGCCCACCCAGGCCAGCCACCCGTGCGAGCTCCCCATCCCGACAAGGCCGAGGAGCGCCCCCGCCCCTAGGAGGCCGACCCTCCAGGACAGGTGGTCGCCGCTACCCTGTCCGCGCTTGCGGGAGGGACGGAACACGGACCAGTCCCGGCCTACCTGCGATCCAGGAAGCGCCTGACCCCGTCCCGGCAGGAGCGCGTCATGCGGGCGATTGCATTCGCCTCCGCCCCTCTCGCGATGGCGTCCTCGAAGGACACGCCGTCGAGCCCCACGAAGAGGCGCTTCGTCAGCGAGACGGCCGACGCCGGGCGGGACGCCAACTCGTCCAGATAGCTCTCGACCGCGCCGTCGAAGTCGTCGCCCTCGATCACCCGGGTCGCAAGCCCCACCCTCGCAGCCTCGGCCGCACCGAGCACCTGTCCTCGAATCGCCATCTCGAAGGCGCTGGCCTCGCCGACCTTACGCCTCAGGACCGCGAGCACCACCGCCGGGACAAAGCCGATCCGCACCTCCGGAAAGGCAAAGGAGGCGTCCCGATGGGCGAGCACAATGTCGCACGCCGCCGCAAGCCCCGCACCACCACCGATCGCCCGGCCCCGCACGACCGCCACCACTGGCACGGCGGCACGGCGAATCCGGACCAGGAGGTCGCCCAGGGCGACGGCGGCGGCCAGCGCATCCTCGATCGGACCGCTCTGGGAGTCAGCGATCTCCTCCAAGTCCGCTCCCGCGCAGAAGTCGGCACCAACCCCGCTGAGCGAGACCAGCTTCACCTCGGGGTCCGAGGCCACACGGGCGAGATAGCGCCCCAGGAGCTCAACCATCTTCGCCGAGAGCGCGTTGCGCTGGCCGGGCCGGTTGAGGGCGATGCGCGCAACCCCGCCCCGGAGCTCCAGTCGCACCGGCGCTCTCTGGCGATCGGCCATCAGCCTCCCTCCCCTGCGGTGCCTGTGGGCAGACGCCCCCGTCCCCGCACCCGCCCGGCTACCTCGCGCGGCACCTCGACCTTCATGCGGAGCAGCGCCGTGCTCAGCACCTTGCCCTGCGCGTCGGTCTTGAGCGAGACGGTTCCACCTCCGTCGAGCGCTCCGTGCAGCAGGAAGTTGACCGCGCAGAGGTTGTCGAGGCGGAAACGCTCCACCTCACCCCTGATCATATCCTTAAAGTGATGCTTTACTTGTTCTGGAGTAACTTGTTTCACAATAATATCATAGTCTTCTTCATCGTAGACGATCAATCCCACATTCGCGGTGTCTCCCTTATCTCCGGAGCGCGCGTGGGCGAGCTCGAGGAGGCTCACCTCGACCATCTCCCCTCGCCCACTCATAGCTCGCGCACCTCCACCGAGACCTTCGGCTCGACGGCCGTGCGCTCGATCAGCGCCGGCCAGTAGGCGACTATCTCCTGAACGCGGGGCCGTCCCCCCGAGAATCCGGTAACCGAAGGAGGCCCCGTCAGGACGAGTGGCGCGATCTCGCGGGTGAAGCGCTCCACCGCCGCCCGGTCGCCCCCTCTCACGCCGACTCTGAGCTGCACCTCGGGGATATCCGGCGGGGGGTGTCCCGCCAGGTGGCCATGCGTCGAGTCCCACCCGACGAGCTCGACGAGCACCTGATCGAAGGCAAGCCCCAGGCGGTCCATTCGTTCGCGGAGAACCCGTGCGCCCGCGCGGGCCTTCGCGGCGGCATCGGGCCAGGCATAGACCAGGGTCCCGACCGCCTTGTAGCCGGCCCCGTACGCCACCGAGACCTTCAGGTAGTCGGTCGGCGGGGCGCCTCTCACTCCGTGGACACGGACCCTGTCGGATCCGTCCTCCTCCAGGCGGATCGTGGTGAAGTCGGCCGTCGCGTCGGGGGTGATGTAGATCGACGGATCCCCCATTTCGTAGAGGATCTGCTCCTTGACGGTGCGGAGGCTGACCGCGCCGCCCGATCCCGAATGCTTCGTCACGACGAAGCTCCCGTCGGGCGACGCCTCGACTATGGGGAAGCCGACCTCGGAGAGATCCGGTATGCTCCACCACTCTGCCGAGCAGTTGCCCCCGCTGGCCTGCGCCCCGCACTCGTTGATGTGGCCAGCGACGATTCCGCTCGCCAGCCGGTCCCAGTCGCCCCACGACCACCCGAACTCATGCACGAGCGGCGCGTAGGTGAGCGCGGTGTCGGTGGAGCGGCCGGTCACCACGACGGTCGCGTCCCCCTCCAGCGCCCGTACGATAGGACGGGCGCCGAGGTACAGATTCGCGCTCCGCACCCGGTCGCGGACCGACGCCAGCGGCTCGCCGGTCTCCATGTGGGCGAGCGGGTGGCCGGCAGAGGCGAGGTCGTCGAGGCGGTCCATCAGGTCGTCCCCGGTGACCACACCGATCCTTGCGCCCCCCCCTGCGCCGACCCGCCTTCCGGCCTCGGCCACCGCTCTGGCGCACTCCTCCGGGCTCACCCCTCCGGCGTTCGTCACCACTCGGATGCCGCGCTCGATGCAGGCGGGGAGGATGCGCTCCATCAGGGCGACGAAGTCGCGGGCGTATCCGGCTCTCGGGTCGCGCGACCGCTGCTTCTGCATGATCGACATCGTTACCTCGGCCAGGTAGTCGAGCATGAGGTAGTCGATCTGGCCACCCTCGATCTGCCGCACCGGCGCCTCGAGGTCGTCCCCCCAGAAACCCTGGCCGCTAGCGACCCGCACTCTCCCCGGACGCCCGCTCGACGGAGCGCCTTTGTCGCTCATCCGTGGAGCTCGCCGAGCCCTGCTGGGAGCACGAAAGGCCCCAGGTGCGGCCCCGGATTCCGGCTTGAAGCCCGGAGGAGGAGGGCGAGCCAGTCGCGCACCTCCTCGGGGAGCACCACGGCGTCGACGAATCCCCGGGCCGCAGCGTAGGTGGCGCCGAGCTGCTCCTCGTAGTCCGAATGGACGTTCTCGATGCGCTCCTTCAGCTCCGGGCCCGGCTGGGTGCCCTCCGCCCTGAGCCTCTCCAGCTCGGGGCCGAAGAGAGCCGTCGCCGCGCTGGCACCCTCCATGACCCCCATCCTTCCCGTCGGCAGCGTAAGGATGAAGTCGGGATCGAAGCCCTGCCCGGCCATCGCATAGTACCCCGCGCCCGAGGCGTGGTTCACGGTGAGGACCACCTTGGGGACGACCGCGGTGGCCATCGCCTCGACGAAGCGCGCCCCCGCCCGGATGATCCCGCTCCGCTCGGCCTCCGGGCCGACCATAAAGCCCGAAACGTCCTGCACGAAGAGGATCGGCAGCCCCTGCCGGCTGGCGTTGTCGATGAAGTAGGCCGCCTTTTCGGCCGACTCGGTGTAGATGATCCCCCCCAGTCGCGGGGGGCCTCCGCGCCCGTCCTTCACGAGGTGGCGACAGTTCGCCAGGACCGCGACCGGGATCGACGCCACCCTGCCGTTGCCACAGATGAGCTCGGCGGCGTGATCGGGCTGGAACTCGGTGAGTCCGTCGCCGTCGAGGAGCGCCTCCAGTACGGCGTGCATGTCGTAGGGGTGGCGGTGGTCGTCGGGGAGGAGATCGTAGAGATCCCGGGCTTCGCGCACCGGAGGCACCGTAGGCCGAACCCCAGAGGCTGCTCCGCCGCCAACCTTCGTCGTGTCGGCGATCAGCTCCCGAATTCTGCCGACGCACTCCTCGTCGTCGTGGCACCGGTAGTGAGCCACGCCGCTCGCTCCGGTGTGCATCGCCGCCCCGCCCAGCTCCTCGCTTCCGATGGTGCGCCCGGTGGCCCCCTTCACCAGATTGGGGCCGCCCAGCCCCATGAACGAGGTCCCCTCGACCATGAGGATCACGTCGGAGAGCGCTGGGAGGTACGCCCCGCCCGCGATGCACGGGCCCATCACGGCGGCGAACTGGGGAACCTTCAGGTAGCGGCGCATGATGGAGTTGTAGTAGAAGATGCGCGCGGCCCCGTACTGGCCGGGAAACACCCCCTCCTGGTAGGGCAGGTTGACCCCGGCCGAGTCGACCAGGTAGACGATGGGAATCCGGCAGCGCATCGCGATCTCCTGGGCACGCAGGATCTTGCCTATAGTCTCGGGCCACCAGGATCCCGCCTTGACGGTCGCGTCGTTGGCGACGACCACCACTTCGCGCCCCTCCACCACGCCCACCCCGGTGACCACCCCCGCGGCAGGCGCCTCTCCGTCGTAGCGGTCGTGGGCCACCAGGAGCCCTACCTCGGCCCAGGTGGCGCCTGGGTCCAGGAGGTGCGAGATGCGATCGCGCGCGGTGAGCTTGCCCCGCTCGCGCTGCCGGCTGATCCTCTCGGCACCCCCGCCCAGCTCGAGGCGGCGGCGGATCTCGAGAAGCTCCCGGCCGAGCCTCTCCATGCGGCCGCCGGGATCGGTGGGAATCGCTGCGGGTCCGCCGACTCTCCGCAGGCTGCTAATAGGGCTGCTCCCGAGACGAGAACCAGTCGCGGATGTAGGCGATCGCCTCGGTGGTGGCGGTTCCCGGTCCGAAGATGCGACCCACCCCAAGCTCCCTCAGGGCGGCGGCGTCCTCGTCGGGTATGATCCCGCCTCCGGTCAGCAGCACATCCCCCAGACCCTCCCGGTCGAGGAGCTCGCGAACCCTCGGAAAGAGCGTCATGTGAGCCCCCGAGAGCACCGACATCGCAACCACGTCCACATCCTCCTGCACGGCGGCCGCCACGATCATCTCCGGCGTCTGGTGCAGGCCCGTGTAGACGACCTCGAAGCCGGCGTCGCGAAAGGCTGCGGCGATAACCTTGGCACCGCGGTCGTGGCCGTCCAGTCCGGGCTTTGCCACGAGAACCCGGACCCGCCGGTCGGAGAAGGACATCCTCAGCGCTCCAGGAGCAGTGTGCGAGGTGGTTCCACAGGGTGGCAGGTGCCTAGGGGTAAGTTGGTGGACTCCTCCAAGATAAGGCAGACGCTAGCGGGGGGGGGTGCGCCGGGGGGCACCGGACCCCGACCGGTACCCCTCGTCGACCGACAGTGCCGGGACCGTCCACCGGATGTCGACATCCGCCACCGGCAGCAAGCCGAGGGACCCCAACCCGAACCCCAACGCGAGGCCGACGCCCAACGCCAGCAAGCCCCAACGCGCCATCGGGCCCCACTGGCCGGCTCGTCCGAAAATCCGCCCGGAGCGGCTCATTGGAGACCCGCCGGAGTCCGCCGAACCTCCAGGTACACCGTGTGTTCGGCGAAGAGCGCAACGTAGCCGTCGGGCTGCACGGACAACACGACCGGCAGCGCGTCGTCGCCCAGGTAGGCGCCCGCGCCGGTGGCGGCGTCGACCAGGTACTGCCGCTGCACGATTTCCTCCTTGTCCGGGAGGATGCGGGAATAGTCGAGAAGCACATGGTCGCCGCTACCCACGGCGAAGACCGCCATGAGGCGGTCGTGGTCCCGCAAGGTGCCCTCGGAGTAGGCCACCGTGCCGCCCGGCCCCTCGGACTCGGTCACTCGAAGCTGAATGTGGCCCTCCAGGACGGCCGCCGTCCACTGTAGGGCACCGTCCGCGGTGTAGGCCTTTACGAGGGGAAGCACCTCGAACCCGTAGACGATTCGGCCCGACTTGCTCAGGCACGCTACCGACCCGCCTGAGAGCGCCCGCCGGATGTACCACTTGTCGTAGTCGTACCCGGAACCGAAACTCCGCCGGCCTCTCCCAGCGGCACCGCGATGCGGCCATCGGGAAACAGATGGAAGTCCCTGGCCCCGCGCAGCTCCATGGGCCCGTCACCGACCCCGCCGAACCGCTGCAACAACGCTGTTCGGCGGAGGAGAGTCGCGCGCCGGTTGCCCTGGAGAGTGGCCAGCGCCAGACTTGGGCATGGATCCCGTGCTCGGACCGCAGCGGTGAGGCCCCTGACGCCGGCGCTCGCCGACGAGTACGCGGAGGCGGTCGACCCGGCGCGCGTTCGCCGAGACGTGCCGCTGGCGCCCTTCACCACCTTTCGGATCGGCGGGCCGGCCGACCTCTTCTACGGTGCCCGATCGGTCGACGAGCTGGCCCGGGCCGTCGGCGCAGCCAGGGAGATGGGCATCTCCTATCTGGTGCTAGGTCGGGGCGCCAACACCCTGGTCGCCGACCGGGGCTATCGGGGGGTGGTGATCCGCTGCGAGATCGGCGGGGTGGAGATCGACGACGACGGCCAGGTGGTGGCGGGGGCCGGCGTCGACACCTTCCCCGATCTGATCAACGCCACGGTGGCCCGCGGCCTCGGGGGAATTCACCACTTCGTGGGCATTCCGAGCACCGTGGGGGGTGCGGTCTGGCAGAACCTGCACTTCCTCGCACCTGCCCCCGGGAGGGAGCGGACCGTCTTCTGGGACGAGGTGATGGAGGGTGCCACGATCCTCGACCCCGAGGGCCGGATTCGCAGCGTCGACACCAGCTACTTCCGCTTCGGCTACGACTACAGCGTCATTCACGACACCGGCGACGTGGTGCTCGACGTCTCCCTCAGGCTCGTCCCGACGGAGAGGGAGGAGCTGCGCCGCGTCATTCGCGGGAACCTGGCCTGGAGGAACGAGCGCCACCCGGATCTCTGGCTCTACCCGTGCGTGGGGTCGGTCTTCAAGAAGATCGAGGGGGTCGGCGCCGGTCGGCTCATCGACGAGTGCGGCCTGAAGGGGCGTGTGCACGGCGCGGCCGAGATCTTCCATCGCCACGCCAACATCATCGTGAATCTCGGGGGCGCGACAGCGGCCGAGGTGTGCGCCCTCATCGAGCTGGCACAGGCGACCGTCATGCGCGAGACCGGCTACGAGCTCGAGACAGAGATCGGCTTCGTGGGCGACTTCTAGGAGGGCTTCGATCGCCCTGCCCACAGTGTAATGTGTGATTTACAATATATAACCTATGATTTACAGTGGCCGTATCCGTGGCTCTACATATCGACGACAGTCAGAACCGCCCTAGCTCGCCCTGCAGGTGCCTCCACACCCGTGCCAGGAGCAGCGCCGCCACTGCGACGAGCCCTACCGCCAAGCCCCACCAGAGCCCCTCCGGGCCCACTCCAGCCCCGAATCCGAGCCAGAGACTGACCGGCATGCCGACGAGCCAGAATCCAAGAACATGGTACGCCATCGGCCTGAGCGTGTCGGCCACCCCGCGGAGCACGCCGGTGCAGACGACCTGGACCCCGTCGCAGAGCTGAAAGACGCCTGCCACGGGGATGAGCAGCGCCGCCACCGCGGCCGCGCCCGGGTCCGTCGTGAAGGCACGCGCCAACGGGCCGGGCAGGAGCAGGAAGACGAGCGCCGAGCAGGCCATCGCACCCAGGCAGCAGAGGAGCGCGCTGCCCGCCGCCCGTCTCGCCAGTCCGGCGTCGCCGTTGCCGACCGCGCGCCCCACCAGCACCGTAGCCGCCTGCGAGATTCCGAGCGCGATCATGAAGGTGAAGGCAGCCAGGTTGAGTGCGATCTGGTGGCCAGCCATCGCAACGGTGCCCATCCACCCCATCAGGAGTCCGATTGCCCCGAAGGCGCCGAATTCGAGGATTAGCTGGAGGCCGATCGGAGAGCCAAGACGGAGGAGCCGCATCAGCGCCGCCGGGGCAAGCAGATCGCTCCGCAATCGGCGCAGGAAGGGGCCGATCACCCTCCACCCGAGGGCAAGCGCACCGATCCACATGCACCACCTCGAGATGGCGGTGGCCCAACTGGACCCCACCGCGCCCATGGCGGGCGCCCCTAGGTTGCCGAAGACCAGAATCCAGTTGGCGGCCACATTCACGACGTTGGCCGCTGCAATCGTCCACACGACGGGAGCGACCCTGCCCACGGCCTGCAGGACCTGGCGGAGCAGGAGAAAGGCGTAGAAGGGCAGCAGGGCCGAGATCTGGACGCGCGCGTAGGCGGCGGCGACGGGCACTACGTCCTCGGGCTGTCTCAGCACCGTGAAGAATGTCTCCGCCAGCGCCAGCGGCACGGCGGCCAACACCGCGACGGCGAAGCTCAGGACGAAGCCGCGCTGCACCGCGACCTCCATAGCGTCCCTGTCCTCGGCGCCGAACGCCTGCGATACGATGGGGTCCAGAGCCATGAGCAGCCCCATCCCGAAGACCGATACCCCAAAGAAGTAGAGATTCCCCAGCGTCACCGCCCCCAGTTGGGTGGCGTCCACCCTGCCCACCATCGCGGTGTCGACGAGCCCTTGGGCCAGAACGCCGACCTGCACGAGCGCAACAGGGGTGGCCAGGGCCAGAAGCCGACGAAAGTCGACCGCGGTGGGGAGAAACCCCGAAAGGCGCTGCGGCGCCCGATCCCTCCGCGAGCCGCAGGTCAGGGGCCGGGGAGCGCCGCGTTCTCGCCCTTGCGCGGGATCGTTATCCTGAACTCGGTGAAGGAGCCCGGCTCCGTGTCCACCTCGAACTTGCCGCCGTGCTCCTGGACGATCTCGTGGGAGATGGAGAGCCCCAGCCCTGTCCCTGTGGTGCCCGGCTTGGTGGTGAAGAAGGGGTCGAAGATGCGGCCGAGGATGTCATCGGGGATCCCGGTGCCGTTGTCGCGTACGCTCACGGTCACATCGTCCTCGCCGCCCTCCGTAGTGATCGTCACGGCCGGCATGTAGGAGTCGTCCTCCTTGGCGGCGCGGGCCTGAGTGGCGTGACAGGCGTTGGTGATGACGTTGAGGAAGACGCGGCTCAGGTCGCTGGTGACGGCGTCGATCTTGCCCGCATCCTGGTCGATCTGGTAGATCATGTCGCAGTTGAAGGAGGAGTCGGTGCCGCGCATCCCGTGGTAGGCCAGCCTGGCGTATTCGCGCACCAGCGCGTTGACGTCCACGGACTCGACCCGGCCAGCCTCGTCGCGCGAGTGCGCGAGCATCCCGTCCACAATGCTGTTCGCGCGCTCCCCGTGCTCATTCACCTTGGTGAGGTTCATCCTGAGGTCGGCGAGAATTTCTCCTACGTACTCCGGATCCAGCTCCTCGCCACCCTCTTTGCCAAGGTCGGCGACCTCCTCTCCGAGCTCCTCGATGAGCTCGGCCGAGAGGGTGGCGAAGTTGTTCACGAAGTTCAGGGGGTTGCGGATTTCGTGGGCGACCCCGGCGGTCAGCGCGCCCAGCGAGGCGAGCTTCTCCTGCTTGATCACCTGCTGCTGGGTCCGCTGCAGGTTGTCCAGAGTCTCCTCCAGCTCGCTATTCTTCGCCTGGACCTCCTTTGCGAGCTCCTCCACGAGATTGAGGCGCTGGACCTCCAGCGCGTGCTGTCTGAAGACCTCGAGCGCATCCGCCATGTCGGTCAGCTCGTCGTTGCCCTCGATCTCGACCTGCACCTCGAGGTCGCCCCTGGACATCTTGCGGGTCGCGATTGACAGTCGCCGCATCCTCACCAGCAGCCGCTCGCCGAAGACCTTCCACGCGACCAGGCCTAGGACGATCGTCAGGACGGAGACGACGAGCATGAACCATACGCCCAGTTGCACAAGCGTCTGGGAGCTGGCGGCCGCCCCGAATGCCGCTGAATCCGCATCCTCCTTCAGCGCCTCCGCCCGCTCCACCAGCCGCTCGGCGATCCGATTGCTCCTCACGACCAGGGCCGCGGCTGCGGCTATCTCCTCCAGCTCGCCGTCCTTCGTCGCAAATACGCCGCGGGGGCTGACGGAGAGGCTCTCCATCTCCTCCATCAGTTCGCGCAGCCGATCTCGCGCGGGCGGGCGCACCTCGTCCAGCGCCTCCTCCACGTCGTTCAGCGCCGTCTGAAAGCGCTCGCGATTGACGCGAAGCTGCTGCCGGTCGTTCTCCGTCATCGCCTGCGCGACCTGGGCCGTGACCTCGTTCTGGTACGCCTTGAAGAGCAGTAGCCCACTGTAGTGGTTCAGCTCGGCCATCGTCCTGCGGCGGGAGTCGGCGACCGGCATGTCCTCCAATTCGCGCAGCCCCACGCGCATGAAGAAGTGCTGATCGTCAACTTCGCCCTCGATGCGCTGCTGGAGGTTGAGGGTCACCCCGTCCAAGGCGACGCCTAGCTCCCGCAGACGGCTCTGGTGGTTGAGCCGCGACACCACCGAAGTGCCGAGCTCCTGCACGACGACGACGAGGCTGTCGACGAGCGGCACTACCTCGCTACGCACCACGACCGAAGACTCCGGATCGCCGTCCTGCGACTCTGCGACGGCCGCGACCGTCTCCTTCAGAAGGTCCTTGGTGGCCTCCAGCTCAGCGAGTATCCGCTCGAGTTCGTCCGCACCGGTCGCCGCCAGCAGTCCCGGCGTCGCGCCGACAAGCTCGGCGCTCCGCTGCGCCACGTCGAAGGCACTTACGAGCGCCGGAATGTGGTCTCGGGTAATCTCTCGCTGGCGGCCGCTGACGACCGACATCAGGACAAGCGCCATCAGGATGGAGACTATCGTGAGCAGCACTCCCCCCCCCAGCCCCACCACGATCTGAGTGCCGATGCCGAGGCGTCCGCCCGTCGCCCGCTTGAGTCGGGACCCCAGCCGGCTCGGCAGCCGTTCCAGCAGCCACTCGAAGCCATGGTGTAGGCGAGCGTCGATCGATTTGGGGAGGGGCGTCATCGCGACAGGCGCTCCACGGGCACGAAACGACCGTCTCGAATCACCGTCAGGAAGACGACGTCCGAGCCCTGGTTGTCGCCGGGACCGTACTCGACAACGAACCCGCCGAGGTCGAGAGGACTCATCTCCGTCAGCGCCCTGAGGAACCCCTCGCGCGTCGGGGCGCCCTCGGGCGCATCCGAGAGACCCCTCAGCACCTCGACCACGAGCCGGCCGGCGAGGTAGCCCTCGAGCGAGACGAAGCCGGGCAGCGCCTGCGGGTCGAAGGCGCGGATCGCCTCCTGGTAGTCTGCCACGACGGGTATCGAGACGTCGCGCGGAAAGGGAACGACCTGGGTGACGATCACCCCTTCGCCGTGGGGTCCCAGCTCCTCCAGGAGAGCGTTGCTGCCCACGAAGGAGAGGTTCACGAAGACCGACCGCAAGCCGATCTTGCCGGCCCACTTGATGAACTCGGCGGCTGGCCGGTAGGCGCCAATGATGATGACGGCCTGCGGTCTCGCGTCGCGGATCCTCAGTAGCGCGCGCTTCACGGCGGCCGTGTTGCGCACGTAGGTGCCCGCGGCCACCAGCGTCATGCCCCGCCTACCGAGCGCGCGCCGCGTGCCGTTCAGCCCGGCGAGTCCGTAGCTGTCGTCCTGGTAGAGAATGGCGATGCGTGTGAAGCCCAGGTCGGCAGTGAGCCTCTCCACCATCTCCTCGGTCTCCTGATAGTAGGAGGCCCGCAGATTCACGACGTGGCGCTGGCTCGGTCCTCTGAGCAGCTCCGCTCCGGTGAAGGCCCCGATGTACGGGACTCCGGCTTCGCTCGCAATCGGCTCGGCCACTCGCGAGGTGGGGGTGCCGACCGCCCCAATCAGCCCAAACACACCACTGGAGATGAGTTCGCGCGTGTTGGAGACCGCCGCCTCGGCCTCGTACCGATCGTCGCGCACCACGAGGCGGAGCATGCGCCCCAGCACTCCCCCGGCCCGGTTGGCCTCGTCGAAGGCCGCAAGGACTCCCAGGCCCATGTTGTCTCCGAGCCTGTGCGCGGCGCCGCTAAGGGCGGCCGACTGGCCGAACACTATCGAGTCGGCGAATACCCCGTCACCGGGAACCCCGTCGGTCTGCCCCGCAGCGCTCCCCGGAGCGAACGGCAGGGCCGCGAGCAGCAACCCCACGAGCGGGGCCGCGAAACCCCGGCCGCGACGAGACTTCGGAGCTCGGCTCACGCCCCCGGTTCAAGCACGCGCAGAGCGAGGCAGGTGATGTCGTCGGACTGGTCCGCCTCGCCCGCGTGCTCCTGAACCGCCTTCACCACCCTCCCGCAGACGGCTCCGGCCGCAAGCCCCCCGGTCTCGGCGAGGATCTCGACTAGCTCGTCGTCGCCGAATTCGACCCCCTCCTCGTCCATCGCCTCGGTGATTCCGTCGGTGTAGAAGAAGACGGTGTCTCCGGGATCCAGCGTCACCGAGCCGCCGGGGAAGTTGAACTCGGGAACCACCCCCAGCACCAGTCCGGACTCGCAACTGATCGTGACGACCTCGCCGCTGTCCTTGACGACATGGGGCAGGTTGTGGCCTGCGTTGGCGAACTCCATGAGCCCCGTCTCGGGGTCGAAGCTGGCGTAGAACAGCGTCACGAACATCGCCTCCTCGTTCGACTCCGCCATGAGACGATTGGCCTCGCCGAGGCAGAGCGCCGGGTCGTTCTGCCCGATTGCGGTCCCCTTCATGATCGTCCGACTGACCATCATGAAGAGGGCGGCCGGCACCCCCTTCCCCGACACGTCCGCCATCACGATCCCGACGCGCCCGTCTTCGAGCCGGAAAAAGTCGTAGAAGTCGCCGCCGACCTCCTTTGCCGGCGTCATCCAGGCGTGAAGCTGATACCGCGGATCCTCCGGAAAGTGGGTCGGCAGGATGGACTCCTGCATGCGCGCCGCCACCCCCAGCTCCTGGCGGATCGCCACCAGCTCGTCGCGGGAGCGAAGGGCGTCTCTCATGACCTCGAGATGGGAAAGCGTCTTGGCGATGGTGGCCTCGAGGTCATCGAAGTCGAGGGGCTTCGTCACGAAGTCGAAGGCACCCCGATTCATGGCGGTGCGGATGTTCCGCATGTCACCGTAGGCGGTCACGATCACCGCGCGGAGATCGTAGCTGAGCTCGTTGAGCTGGCCCAGCAGCGTGAGCCCGTCCATCTGCGGCATGTTGATGTCGGAGAGGACCATGTCCACGTCACGATGCTCCTCAAGCCGTTCGAGAGCCTCGACGCCGTTCTGGGCGAAGACCAGGCTGAGCTCGCCCTTGCGCACCCGGCGGCGGAACTTCTGGCGCAACAGCAGTTCGAGATCGGGCTCGTCGTCAACAACCAGGATCTTGGCCATATGGTACCGGAACTCGGTCCTTGGGTCGGGCGGAGTGCACATGCAGCCCGCAGGAATCGCCGACCCCACAGCCGGTCGGCACGGGCCGCGCATGTGGTAATGTACGGTGCCGGGGGCCTCAGTCAAACCGTGGGCCCGCCCAGCGGCCCGACTACCGGTAGCGGCGGGAAATGTCGGCTTGCCACACTCGCTCTGGACCTGGGCCCACCTGCATCGTACCTTTGCACTGCGGAGCGACTGGAACCCCCAGCGTGGTGGGAGCGATCAGCCTTGGGAGGGAGACTTGGAAGACAGGCTCGACATTGAGGTCGGACTGCACCGCGACGCTCCGCGCAAGGCGATGGAACGGTTCGAGCAGTTCGCGCTCGGGCACAACCTGCCGATGGGGCTCATCTTCAAGTTCCAGCTCGCGCTGGACGAGCTCCTGACCAACGCGGTCTCGTACGCCTTCGAGGACGACAAGGGCGACGAGGTCGAACCGAGCATTTCCCTGGCGCTTGCTGTTACCGACTCCACGCTGGAGGCGACCGTCGAAGACAACGGCCGTCCCTTCAACCCCCTTCGGGACGCGCCCGTGCCGGACCTCAGCCTTTCCGCCGAAGATCGCCGCGTGGGCGGGCTCGGCATTCACCTCACCAAGGCGTTCGTACAGACCCTCAGCTACGAGAGAGTTGACGGGCGAAACCGCCTCAACCTGGTGCAGCCGATCGGGGCGCACTCGGAGGAACAAAGATGAAAGTGGAGACCAGCTATGCTGGGAGCATCGCCGTCGCGGAAGTCGATGGCAGGATCGATTCGGCGAACGCCAAGGAGTTCGATGAGGAGCTCAGCGCCATCATCGGCAAGGGCGTCAGCAGCCTGGTGATCGACTGTGGCGGCCTCAGCTACATCAGCAGCGCCGGGCTGCGCGTCCTTCTGATCGCCATTCGAAGGACCAACGAGGCGGGGGGCGGGCTGGCGCTCTGTGCCGTCCCGGACCATGTGCGCGAGGTGCTGGAGGTCAGCGGCTTCGTTCGCCTAACCAAGGTCTTCGCAACCGCCGACGAGGCCAAGGAGAGCTTCGCGCAGTAGTAGCGCCGCCCTCGCCGGTCGCGGCGTCGGCTCGGGGCGACCCACCTGCAGGAGCAAGATGCGGGGGCGGGGTGCAGCCGGGGGGGATCGTACCCCCCGGGGCTACTACGGTCCGTGGACGGTCGCACGCGAGCACCGAGAGTGGCGATGCGCTCCGCTGGCAGGGCGCGACGAAGCGGTCCGGCGGGGGTGCACGGGCGGGGTCGTGCTCCCCGGACCTTGAGGAGGTGGCCTGCAGACAGCTAGAAAGCTAGAAGAAAGCGAATGCCTGGAGCTTGAAGGACCATTCGCTGCCGCCGGCCTCGCTCAGGTCGTCGGAGGTGTAGTAGTCCACGTTGGCCGATATTCCGTTGCGGCCAGCGAAGTAGACCATGAAACCGGGCGTGATCACCGTCCCGGCGACGTCTCCGATCACCGTCCGGGCGACGTCTCCGGAGCCGTTGAAGTCGCTTCCGCGCCCGGTGGAGGCCCAGCTGAACCTCAGCATCGGCTCGACCGCAGACACGCTCGCGCTCGATTCCAGCGGCCTGTACCAGAGGCCGAGCAACTGGAAAGCGGTGAACACAGCGTCGTCTCCGGCCTTCCAGTTGCGGCCCGTGAGGCCGTTGACCAGAAGGTGGGGACCGTTGCGCCACGACCCGATCTCCAGCTCGGCACCGTAGGCAGGCACCCTCATTGTCTGCCTGTCCGAGCCAAGGGTCTCGTCAAGCGCCAGGTAAGCGGAGAGGCGCGTCCTCTCTGCCGGGAAGAACGAGAGTCTTCCCGAGGCGGACTTGGCCGTGTTCACGTCGGACTCCATGCCTTCTCCGTTGGTGAGCGTGACCCTGTAGCCGAGACTTCCGCCGCCGAAACGACCTGTGGCGAGGATGCCCGGCTCGTAGGTGTCAAGCCCCAGAACGAAGGTGAGCTGTCCGAACGAGCAGACGCGCCCCACCCCTGGACAGTGGTCGACACCCCTGACCCGCGCGTCGCGCTCGATGACCGGGAGGTCCGCATTCGCGGCCAGCCAGAAGTAGGACATGGCCCGCTTGAACTGCCCGACCTGGATCTTGAGGGCCGGCGAGTGCGAGAGCTCGAGGTAGGCATCCAGCACCGACGCGCCGTCCGCGTTGAACTGAACACGCCCGCCCACCCTGTCGCTGACCCGGCCGTCGATAGTGACCCACACCCGGCGCACGGAAAACGAACTGACGGAGTCGGCGCTCGACGCCTCGTACTGAACCTGCACCCGCCCCCCGACCGTCACGGTGGAGCCGCTCCGCGCCCTGATCTCCTGGGCCCCGCCGGGCTCCGTGGCCACCCCGAGCCACGCCCCCAGCACCGTTCCTGCCGCCAGCAATCGTAACTGCAGTGCCATTTGCGGTCCTTTCGCCCATGCACGAGGATTCGAGGATTGGCCCGCGACTGCCAGCGGGCACCCCGCCAAACTAGCGTCTTGGAGTGCAAGATGGGCCAACCCACCGCTGCGGGAAAGCAGCAGGTTGGCGGCGGAGCGTCGTCGCGCTATCGTATTTCGGAGGCTGTTCGGTAATCCACAGCGGGCCACGGAGCCACAGATGCCGCTCACCAAGCGCCAGAGGGAGATTCTGGACTACCTGAGGGACTTCATCGCCGACTTCGGCTACGCGCCGAGCTTCGACGAGATCCGCCAGGACTTCGGCTACGCCTCGCTGGCCACGGTCCACGAGCACCTGACCAACCTACAGCGAAAGGGCTACATCCGCCGCTCCTTCCGGAGGAGTCGCTCGGTCGAGATCGAGCCTCAGGTCGAGCCAGCCGCCGCACTTCCGCTCCTCGGCACGGTGGCGGCCGGAGCACCGATCGAGGCGATCGAGGACGCCGGCGAGATGTCGATCCCCGGCGAGATGGTCGGGAGCGGCGGCGAGCACTTCGTGCTGCGCGTGGAGGGCGACTCGATGATCGACGAGCAGATCCGCGACGGCGACCACATCGTGGTGAGATCGGGCCAGACGGCCGCCGACGGCGAGATGGTGGTGGCGCTGGTTGGCGGCGAGGCCGCCACGGTCAAGAAGCTCTACCGGGAGTCCGGCGACCGGGTGCGCCTCCAGCCCGCCAACCCCGAGGTGGCGCCGATCGTGGAAGCTGCCGCCGATGTGCAGGTGCAGGGTGTCGTCGTGGGTCTCGTCCGGAAGTACTAGCAGCTCGAGCGGGCCGTCCGTTGGCCGATCCGGAGGGGCGCTTCAGGCTGCTTCTGCACTACGACGGGAGCAACTTCCGCGGGTGGCAGGCTCAGCCCGGCCAGCCCACCGTACAGGGTGCCCTCCAGAGGGCCGCCGAGCGGATCGCAGGCGGGCACCGCGCGGTCCTAGGCGCGGGGCGGACAGACGCCGGGGTGCACGCCACGGGTCAGGTCGCCGCCCTCGACATGCCCAACAGCTGGAGCGGGGAGGAGCTGGCCCGCGCACTGAACGCCGTGCTGCCAAGGTCGATCTGGGTCGAGGCCGCCGGGGCCGTGCCGCCGGACTTCCACCCGCGCCGAGACGCCGTGGGGCGCAGCTACCGCTACCGCGTCGGGGTGAGACCGGAGGCGGCGTCTCCATTTCGGCGGCGCTGGTGCTGGCCGCTGTGCCGCGAGCTCGACATCGAGGCCGCACGGCGGGCGTCTCGGGTCCTCGTCGGCGTGCGCAACTTCCGCCGCTTCGCGAAGGCCGGACAGGAGCACCGGGGGCATCTCTGCAAGATCGAGAGCGCCGACTGGGTGCCCTGGGAGGATGTGGGACTCGCCTTCGAGATCACTGCCAACCGCTTCCTGCACCGAATGGTGCGATACTTGGTAGGCACCATGGTCGAGATCGCGCTTGGACGGAGGAGCGAGGCGGAGATGAAGATGCTGCTCGAGGGCGCCGCGGGTCTGGTGACCTCGCGGCCAGCGCCACCAGGGGGGCTCTTCCTGACCGGCGTGGAGTTCGACTAGCAGTCCGTGGACAACCTCCCACGGCGTTCGAGCCGCGCAGCACCCGCCCAAGTGGTATCTCCGAGCATCTGCAACACGTAAGGTAAACATTACATTGTGTAAGGCGTTTACTCTTCTCACAGCTAGGGAGCGGCGTTCCCCGTCCCGAAGGCCGCTGAATCCCCCGCTGTGGATCGCGGGGGTGGCGACTGCCTTCCTCTGCGGAGGCTGTGGGCCGACCTCGGACGAGGCGGAGGCGACGGTGGCCGAGGCGCAGGAGCTCGGCGGCCCGGCGGCGGCTCTCCCGACCGGGGGGTGGCCGGACGACGCCCGGGAGGCGGCCGAGGCGAGCCGGACTGCGCCCGAGGAGGCCCAGGCCGTGGGGGGACTGTCCTCCAGCCGCTCGACCGCCATCGTCCGGGCCGCGCGCCATGTGGCACCCGCCGTAGTCACGATCTCGGTGCTCAGGCGGGAGCGGGCGCGGCGGCGATCCTTCTTCGATCCCTACTACATGCCCTTCCGCGACACGCACGGCATAGGCTCCGGCTTCATCGTCGACGCTGCGGGCACGGTTCTCACCAACCACCACGTGGTGAACGGAGCGGCGCAGATTCTCGTCACCCTTCCCGACGCCCGCGACTTCGACGCCCGCCTCGTCGGATCGGATCCCGCCAGCGACATCGCGGTACTCGCCCTGGAGGACGCCTCCGACCTCCCGGTGGCACCTCTCGGCACCGCCTCCGACCTGATGATCGGCGAGTGGACAATCGCTATCGGCAACCCCTTCGGCGGGCTGCTCTCGAACCACGAGCCCTCGGTCACGGCGGGGGTCGTGAGCGCGCTCGGCCGCCACCTCGTCCCGGGCGGCGACGACGAGGGCTTCCACCTGGGGATGATCCAGACCGACGCCTCGATCAATCCCGGGAACTCCGGCGGGCCGCTCGTCAACGCGCTGGGTCAGGTGGTCGGGATCAACGCCTCGATCCTCTCGCGCTCAGGAGGGAGCGAGGGGCTCGGCTTTGCGATACCGATAGACCGCGCACTCAGGGTGGCCCGCGATCTGGCCGAGCATGGCACCGTCCGCCGCGCCTGGCTCGGCTTCGACGTGAACGCGGTGGAGGCGGACGCCTTCGGGCGCTCGCAGGGGGTCGGGGTGGCGCAGGTCTCGCCGGGTTCGCCTGCGGCCCGAGGGGGGTTGCGGCCCGGTTCGCGCCTCCTGCGCGTCGGCGGAATCGGCATCGCCACCCCCCTTGACTACGAAGCCGCGCTCCTCGACCTGCGCGCTGGCGATATGGTTGAGGTGGAGGTCGAGGGCGAGGCACCGATCATGGTGCAGGCCGCCCAGCTTCCCTCGGTCACTGCGGAACGGGTCGAGCTCCTGCGCGACCTGGAGGTGGTGACGGTCACCCCCGCGATTCAGTCCGAACGGGGCCTGGCATCGTCAGAGGGGGCGCTCGTCGTCTCGATCTCGGAGAGTCTGGGCCGCGTCACCGGGCTCGCCACGGGCGATGTGCTGCTGGGGGTGAACAACCGCCGCGTGGGCACGGCCCGCGAAGCGGATGAGGAGCTGCGGCGCACCCAGCGGGGCGACCGCTCCTTTGTCCTCGCCTTCGAGCGGGGAGGCCGACTGGTGCGGACCGGCCTCCTCACCTGGACGGGGCAGTAGGAGTCGCGATGAGCTCGCCCGATCGTTATCGACACCCGCTCTCCGAGCGCTACTCGTCTCGGACGATGGAGCGCATCTTCGCCCCGGCCTTTCGCTTCGGCACCTGGAGGCGTCTCTGGCTGGCGCTCGCGGAGGCGCAGCGCGAGCTGGGGCTGGAGATCCCCGCCGAGGCAACGGAGCAGATGCGTGCGCACGTGGACGTTATCGACCTGGAGGCTGCGGCCAACTACGAGCGGCGCTTTCGCCACGACGTCATGGCGCACATACGACTCTTCGGCGACGCCGCGCCCGCCGCGCGGGGAATCATCCACCTGGGCGCCACCAGCGCCTTCGTAGGCGACAACGCCGACCTGATCCAGCATCGCGAGGCGATGACTCTGGTGCGGGACCGGGTCGTCCAGGCGGTCCGCGCCCTGGCCGCATTCGCCGAGGAGCACCACGAGGTCGCTACGCTGGCCTACACGCACTTTCAGCCCGCCCAGCCGACCACGGTCGGGAAGCGAGCCACACTCTGGATTCAGGATCTGCTGATCGACCTCGATGAGATCGAGCACCGGCTCCAGGCGCTCAAGCTGCGTGGCGTCCGGGGCACAACGGGCACCCAGGCCTCCTTCCTCCAGCTCTTTGCGGGCGACCACACGAAGGTCGACGCGCTCGAGAGGGCGGTGTGCAGCCGGCTGGGGTTCGACGAGTGCTACCCGGTAAGCGGACAGACGTACCCGCGCAAGGTCGACCAGGCGCTCATGGCGACGCTCGCTGGGGTAGCCTCTTCCTGCTCGAAGATGGCCCACGACATACGGCTGCTCTCGCACCTGCGCGAGCTGGAGGAGCCCTTTGAGGAGGAGCAGGTCGGGTCGTCGGCGATGCCCTACAAGCGGAACCCCATGCGGTCCGAGCGGATCTGCGCCCTCGCCCGCCACGTCATGGCGCTCTCGGCCAACCCGGCGCAAACGGCCGCGACGCAGTGGCTGGAGCGCACCCTCGACGACTCGGCCAATCGGCGCCTCGCGATTCCGGACGCCTACATGGCGACCGACGCGGTCCTCCTGCTTACGGCGAACGTCGCGGCTGGACTCCGGGTGAACGAGGCCGTCGTATCGGCCAATCTGTACGAGCACCTGCCCTTCATGGCGATGGAGGCCGCCATGATGCACATGGCGGCCCGCGAAGACGGCGACCGGCAGGCCGCGCACGAGCGGATCCGGCAGCACTCGCTCGAGGCGGCCAGGCGGATCGCCGCCGGGGAGCAGGGCGGCCTCTTCGAGATGGTTGCGGGTGACGAGGAGCTCGACATCACCCATGCCCACCTCGAAGCGCTCGCCGAACCGGCTGCGCTGACCGGGCGGGCTGGCCGGCAGGTGCGCGCCTTCCTCGCCGGGAGGGTGGCGCCGGTGCTGGAGCGCTACCCGGCGCAGCCGGCTGCCGCTGCGGAGGAGGTGCGCGTTTGAGGGGCAGCCAACCCACAGGTGCGCCGGGTGCGGACGGGGGGACGCTGCCGCTGCCGCTCGTGGCCAGGGGCAAGGTCAGGGAACTCTACGAGGTGCCAGACGCACTCGAGGAGGGCGCTGGCCAACGCCTGCTGATCGTCGCGAGCGACCGGGTGAGCGCCTTTGACGTCGTGATGGCCGAGGCGGTGCCGGAGAAGGGCCGCATCCTCACGCAGATCACCGCGTGGTGGCTGAGCGCGCACCTGGGCGAGGTGCCGCACCATCTCGTCTCGGTGCGCACCGACGAGATAGTCCAAGCGGTGCCCGAGCTCGCCGGATGCCGCACGGCATGGGAGGGCCGGGCGACGCTGGTGCGCCGGGCCGACCCGATCGCGGTCGAGTGCGTGGTGAGGGGCTACCTGGCGGGCACGGCGTGGGCGGAGTACAGGAGGAGCGGTACCCTCGCAGGCGAGCCGCTGCCGCGAGGGCTGGTCGAGAGCGCTCCCCTGCCCCGCCCGCTATTCTCGCCGGCGACGAAGGCGCGCGACGGCCACGACCGGAACATCGCCCTCGCAGAGGCACGCGAGCTAGTGGGGTCCGGTCTCGCCGACGAGCTCCGCGAGCGCTCGCAGGCGATCTACGATATCGGACAGGAGGCTGCGGCCGAGGCCGAGATCATCTTGGCCGATACAAAATTCGAATTTGGATTGGCCGAGGGTGGCGAAGTGATCCTGATCGACGAGGTGCTGACTCCGGACTCCTCGCGCTTCTGGCCGCGCGAGCTCTACCAGGAGGGCCGCGGCCAGCCCTCGCTCGACAAGCAGCCGCTCCGCGACTTCCTGGAGGGACTCGGTCGATGGGAGAAGCGCTACCCTCCCCCAGAGCTGCCCCCCGAGGTCGTCTCCGCCACCTCGGAGCGCTACCGCGAGCTCTTCGAGCGGCTGACCGGAATCTCGATCGACGACTTCGAGCCGCCGAGCTTCTTTCCCGTACCAGGTGGCGGCGGGAGCGGAGCGTCGTGAGGCTTCCGCTGGCGCGCGAGGGAATCCCCTTCGTCCTCGTCTGCGTCCTGGTGGCTGCCGCGGCGCTCCTCTGGGCGCGCTCCGGGGGCTGGGGCCTCCAGAGCGCAGTGCCCGCCCTTTCGCTGGCGCTCGCGCTCTTCGTAGCGTACTTCTTTCGCGACCCCGAGCGAACATCGCCCGCCGATCCCGGCGTTGTCGTGGCGCCCGCGGACGGCAAAGTCGTCGGCGTGGGACCAGTCGAGGAGCCGATCGGGGGATCGGCCGAGCGGGCGGCGACCAGAATCTCGATCTTCCTGAGCATCTTCGACGTGCATGTGCAGAGAGCCCCCCTGGCGGGACGGGTGACGGAGTACAGCTACCGGCCGGGCCGCTACCTGGCGGCGTGGCACCCGGAGGCGGGCCGTATCAACGAGCAGGCGTCGCTCGAGTCGGAGACCGACGCCGGGCCCATCGAGGTACGCCAGATCGCGGGGCTGGTGGCGAGGCGGATCGTCACCTACCCCCGGGGCGGCGACCGCGTGGAGAAGGGCGAGCGGATCGGTCTCATCCGCTTCGGCTCGCGTGTGGAGCTGCTCGTGCCGAGGGATTGGCGGGTGACGATTCGGCCCGGCGATCGAGTGCGCGGAGGCGCGACGCCGGTCGCGCTAGCACGAGGAGGAACCGCCAGAGGTGAGCGTTCGTGAGACCCGCGCGTCGCAGGGCGGCCGGGAGGGGTCGACTCCGACGGGGCGTCATCATCCTCCCGTCGGCCTTCACGATGGGAAACCTCTTCTTCGGAATGTATGCGGTCGTGGCGGCGCTCAGGGGGGACTTCGTCTGGGCGGCGTGGTTCGTCGTCTTTGCCGCCACCCTCGATCTGCTCGACGGCCGGGTGGCCCGCTTCACCCGCACCGGATCGGCCTTCGGGGCCGAGATGGACTCGCTCGCCGACGCGGTGTCATTCGGGGTGGCACCCGCGCTGATCATGGTGCTCCTCTACTTTTCCGACGGGGGGTGGGGCTGGGTGATCGGCTTCGTCTACCTCTCGGCGGTGGTCGTAAGGCTCGCCCGCTTCAACGTCGAGCAGGGGGGCGAGGCCAAGCGTCACTTCCACGGGCTACCGACCCCGGCAGCGGCGATGATGCTAGCCACGCACTACCCCTTCTCGCAGACAGCCGCCTTCGAGTCGTACCTTGGGATGCTGCCGTGGTCGCAGATCATGGTGATCGCCATGGTCATCGCCTCGATCCTGATGCTGAGCCACATCCCCTACGCCAAAGTACCGAGCATCGATCTGACGACCCGCCGAGGCGTGGTGCGCACCGTGCTCGTCTGCGCCAGCGTCGTCCCCGCCCTCGCGATACCGGCGTACTGGTTCTTCCCGGCCCTCGTCGCCTACACTCTCTGGGGACTCGGCCGATCGGTCGCTCTCGGCCTGATGGAGCGTCTCCCAGAGCGCGATCCACTCCTGGATCCGGCCGGTGCCGAGGTCGAGCCGCGCGAGCTGGATTACCACGAGCTCACCCGCGAAGTCAAGTTGCACGACCGGTAAGGAGAGCAGTCCTTGAGCCGATTCAGAGTCGAGGTCCTAGTCACCCCGCGCCCGGGCCTGCTGGACCCCGAGGGGGGTGCCATCCACCACGCGCTTGCCTCGCTCGGATACGACGAGGTCGCTGAGGTGCGCGTGGGCAAGGCCATCTACCTGGAGGTGGCAGCCGACTCCGCTGCTGCCGCCGCGGCCCGCGTCGAGGAGTCGTGCCGCAAGCTCCTGGCGAATCCGGTCACCGAGGACTTCGCCGTCACGGTAAGGGGGGAGGCGTGAGGATAGCGGTCATCACCCTTCCGGGCTCCAACTGCGACCAGGACTGCCATCGTTCGGTCGAGGCGGCCGGAGCGACGGCGGTTCCGGTCTGGCACCGCGAGATGTCGCTCGGGGGGGCCGACGCGGTGATCGTCCCGGGGGGCTTCGCCCACGGCGACTACCTGCGCCCAGGCGCCATCGCCCGCTTCAGCCCGATAATGACGCCGGTCGTCGAGTTCGCTCGCTCCGGGGGGCTCGTGGTCGGGATCTGCAACGGCTTCCAGATCCTCTGCGAGGCGGGGCTACTGCCGGGAGCGCTGCTCAGGAACCGCTCGCTCCGCTTCCAGTCGCACGACTGCGCACTCCGGGTGGAGCGCTCCGACACACCCTTCACCAGCCGCTACCGCGAAGGGCAGGTCATCTGGATGCCGCTGGCACACGCCGACGGCAACTACTACGCCGACCCCGGCACCCTGGAGGAGCTAGAGTGCGAGGGACGCGTCGTCTTCCGCTACTCGGACGCGGAGGGCGAGTCGACCGAGGAGGCCAACCCGAACGGCTCGCTAAACGGAATCGCCGGCATAGTGAACGAGGGCGGCAACGTGCTCGGGCTGATGCCGCACCCCGACCGCGCCATCGACCTGGCGCTGGGCTGGCAGGACGGACTTCCCCTCTTCGAGTCGCTCGTCGATTCGGTCCGCCAGCGCGCTCCGGCCCCGGTGGCGGTAGCGGAGGGCAGGGCGCTTGCTGGGACCGCCCGATGAGCGGAGCCAACGGCGCTCCCCGGCCCCGGCCAGGCGACCCCCCGATCACTCCAGAGCTGGTAGAGGACCACGGCCTCTCGCCATCGGAATACGAGCTCATCCTGGATGTAATGGGGCGTGAGCCGACCTTCACCGAGCTGGGCATCTTCTCGGCGATGTGGTCGGAGCACTGCGGCTACAAGAACTCGAAGCGCCTGCTTCGGCTGCTGCCGACCACGGCCCCGTGGGTGATTCAGGGGCCGGGCGAGAACGCTGGCGTGATCGACATCGGCGGCGGCTGGGCCCTCGCCTTCAAGATGGAGTCGCACAACCACCCATCGGCGGTCGAGCCCTACCAGGGCGCAGCCACCGGCGTGGGCGGGATCCTGCGCGATGTCTTCACGATGGGGGCGCGGCCGGTCGCCACCCTCAACTCGCTCCACTTCGGCGATCTGGAGATGGCGCGCGCACGCTACCTCCTTGAAGGGGTCGTCAGGGGAGTCGGCGACTACGGCAACTGCGTCGGGATCCCGTCGATGGGGGGCGAGGTCCACTTCGACCGGGGCTACGAGGAGAACCCGATCGTAAACGCCATGTGCCTCGGGATCGTGCGCTCCGACGAGCTGATCCGGGGTGAAGCCGAGGGGGTCGGCAACACCGTCATGGCGGTCGGCGCGCGCACTGGGCGAGACGGAATACACGGTGCCACCTTCGCCTCGGAGGAGCTCTCGGAGGGGGACGACGAGGCGAGCCGCCCGCAGGTGCAGGTGGGCGACCCCTACACCGAGAAGCTCCTCCTGGAGGCTTCGCTCGAGCTGATCGCCAGCGGGGACATCGTGGGAATTCAGGACATGGGTGCCGCAGGGCTGACCTCGAGCGGCGCCGAGATGGCGGGGCGGTCGGGGACGGGAGTCGAGATGGACGTCGCGCGGGTGCCGGTCCGCGCGGAGGCGATGACGCCGTACGAGATCCTCCTCTCCGAGTCGCAGGAACGAATGCTCGTCGTCGCCAGGGCGGGTCGGGAGGAAGCGGCCCGCCGGGTACTCGAGAAGTGGGAGCTCGAGGCCGCGACGATCGGCCAAGTCACCGACAAGGGGACCTTCCGGGTCCTGGAGGACGGCGTGCCCGTGGCGGAGATACCGGCGCTGCCGCTGACCGAGGGCTGCCCTGCCTACGAGCGCCCGGGCGAGGAGTCCAAGGAGGTGCGGGCCCTCCGCGCCCAGGACATCTCGCGCTACGGGGATCTCTCGGGCGACGATCTCCAGGCGGCCTTCCTGGAGGTGGTCGGCACCCCCGCCGTGGCGTCCAAGCAGTGGATCTACGAGCAGTACGATACCACTGTGCGAGCCAGCTCGATCGAGCGCCCCGGGGGGTCGGCGGGGCTGATCCGGATCCCGGGAACCGATCTCGGCGTGGCGGCCTCCACAGACTGCAACGGCCGCCACTGCTACCTGGATCCACGAAGCGGCGCGGCGGGCGCGGTCGTCGAGGCAGCCAGGAATGTCGCATGCACCGGGGCTACGCCGCTGGCCATCACCAACTGCCTCAACTTCGGGAGCCCTCTCAGGGCCGACATCCGCCATCAGTTCCGCGAAGCCGTGCTCGGCATTCGCGACGCCTGCGCCCACCTCGAGACTCCGGTCACCGGGGGCAACGTCTCCTTCTACAACGAGACCGACGGCAAGGCTGTCTACCCCACCCCGGTGATCGGCATGGTCGGCACGATCGCGGACGTCGCCAAGTTCGTCGGCCATTCCTTCCGCCGCCCGGGCGACGCGATTCTCCTGCTCGGCCACAACAAGGGCGAGCTAGGCGGCTCGGAGTACCTCTACACACTCCACGGGGTCGTCGCGGGAGGGCCTCCGACGGTCGACCTGGAGGCCGAGCGCGCCCTGACCCGCTGCCTGCCCGCGATGGCCGAGCGCCGCGTGCTCAGCTCGGCGCACGACGTGGCGACCGGAGGCTTGGCGGCCACTCTGGCCGAGTGCTGCCTGGGCCGCCCCCGCACGGGCCGGCCGGTCGGCGCCTCCGTACGCTTGGACGACGCGCTGCCTCCGGCCGCCCTGCTCTTCGGAGAGGACCACGGACGGGTGATCGTAAGCGCGAGCCCGACCGACGAGGCCGAAGTGCGGGAGATAGCCGCGAAGCACGGGGTCCCCTGCGCGCCGATCGGCACGGTCGGCGAAGAGCGGTCCTCGCTCCAGATCCACCTTCGGGGAGAGTTCCTCGAGCTGCCGCTCGGTACGCTGGCCGACCGCTATTTCGGCGCAATTCCCAGAGCCATGGACGACGAGCCGTGACCAATCCGACCGACGTGTACCTGCCCCTCCTCGACGACCATCCCCGCGAGGAGTGTGGGGTCGTAGGCGTCACGGGGGTGGAGAGCGCGTCGGAGTTCGTCTTCCTCGGCCTCTACGCCCTTCAGCACCGGGGACAGGAGGCGGCGGGGATCTGCGCCACCAACGGCGGGCGGACGAAGCTCTTCAAAGAGCTGGGGCTCGTCTCGGACGTCTTCAACGCGGAGCGCATATCCGCGCTCGATGGCTCGACCGCGTTGGGGCATGTGCGCTACTCGACCGCAGGCGATGGCCAGCGCGTCAACGCCCAGCCCATGGTCGTCAGGTACGCGGAGGGTGACCTGTCGATCGTGCACAACGGCAACATCACCAACGCGCACACGCTGCGCAACCAGCTCGTCGGCGAGGGCGCCATCTTCAGGAGCTCGTCCGATTCGGAGGTGATCGTGCACCTAGTCGCGCGCTCGCGGCACCGGACAATCGAGTCGCAGTTGCGCGACGCGCTCAGCTTCATCGAGGGCGCGTATGCCCTGATCGTCACCGTGGGCAACGCGATGTACGCCGTGCGCGATCCCCGCGGCTTCAGACCGCTCGTCCTGGGCGAGCTCGACGGCGGGCACGTGGTTACTAGCGAGACATGCGCCCTCGACATCATGGGGGCAGACTTCGTGCGCGACATCCGTCCGGGCGAGCTGGTGCGCCTTCGCGCGGGTAGGGCCGACAGCCTGCACGGAGTCCACCCCGAGGAGCCGGCGGCGTGCGTCTTCGAGCTCGTCTACTTCGCCCGTCCGGACTCGAGCCTCTGGGGTGTCTCGGTCGACCGTGCGCGACGTTCCCTCGGCCGGTGCCTGGCGCGGGAGCACCCAATCGAGGGCGACTGCGTGATCGCGGTCCCCGACAGCGCCAACTCGGCTGCGCTCGGCTACAGCGAGGAGAGCGGCATCCCCTACGAACTCGGACTGCTCCGGAACCACTACGTCGGCCGCACCTTCATCCGCCCCACCCAGGCCGACCGCGACTTCGCCGCCCGCATCAAGTACAACCCGGTGCGCGAGGTCCTGGACGGTCAGCGCGTGGTGGTGGTCGACGACTCGATCGTACGCGGCACCACCTCGTCAAGTCTGGTGAAGTTCATCCGGGCTGCGGGGGCCGCCGAGGTGCACTTCCGCGTGGCCAGCCCCCCGGTGCGCTACCCCTGCTACTACGGGATCGACATGCCGTCTCGCGAGGAGCTCCTAGGGGCCACAGCATCGGTGCCTGAGATAGCCGCTGGCCTGGGGGTGGACTCGCTCGGATACCTCTCGCTGGAGGGGATGCTCGAGGCCGTCAAGGATGGGGGACCCTACTGCTCGGCCTGTTTCTCGGGCGACTACCGCGCACCGCTGGTCGACATGGCGGACGGAGACCCAGGGAGCTCGGGCAGGTCGCGATAGCGGACGCGCGCCGCAACGGCGACGGCAACCGTGGAAGTCGATCCGGTCCGATTCCCGCCGATTCCTATGCGCGGGGCGGGTGCGGGTGCTATGTGGGGGTCCCCTCGAGTCGCTGCAGGGGCGCTTTCTACTCCCGACGCCCGACAGTGTCAAGAAACGGGGGGGGTCTGTCGCGGCGGGGTGGCTTGGCCAATACCGCAGCGCCGGTACCAGTCCTCCGCGTGCTCCGGAAGCCCGTCGGGAATCGGCGCGCTGTCGATAGGCCTCGGCGGCGCACTGCCTAGGATCAGGACCTCGTTCACGGCGTCCCGGTACAGGATTCCGCCCGCCCGGCACCACGGCGCGCGCCGTACGGTGTTCCACCAGTCGGCGCATTCCGGCTCATCATCTTCGGAACCGAGCCAAGGACCGCGGGAGCACACCGGGGGCCGCTCGCTCCGCTCGAGCACGTCCTGCAAATAGGCCGGGCCGCGCACGGAATCGACCAACCAGATGGTGAACAGCGCCTCGTCGTAGCCGCTCTCGTACACCTGCACCAGAAGATCGAAGGCGCGGAGGTAGGGCGTGCCTCCCATGTAGTAGGAGGGCGCGCCTCCCATGTAGTAGGACTCGTCGGGGTCCGCCGCACCCATCAGGGCGAGCTTGGCGTTGTGCTGGACGTGCTCCGGGAGCGTGGCGTCGAGCACCATCGCGGCCAGCCTGTCGGCGAAGGCGTCGAGCTCGGCCGACGTGCGCGGGCCGAACGTCTGGCGGAGGATGGCGCGGGCCGGATGGTTTGGCCTGTCCGTCCTCCCCCCACCCCAATCTTGCTCCAGCTCCTCCAGCGCTGCCGCCACCGTCGGCTCCCGCCAGCCGTCTTCGGTGTGGATCATCCCCGGCGGCGATGCAAGAGGGTACAAGGGCCGGTCCTGGGCGCCCGCCTGGATCGCCGGAGGCAGCCAGCCCACAGCCGCCACGGCGGCTACTGTCATCAAGGTTCTCATCGGTCGGGTCCTTTCTCTCCCTCTCGGTTCTTAGATCCCGGGGCAGCCGTCTGTGCCGTTGTGGCCTATGAGCGTCAGGGGGGCCTTCTTCCATGGGCCCCTAGGGCGCTCCCACGTGAAGACGGTCTGGGTATTCTGATTGGGCTGCTTGCTCTCCCCGGCCTTCTTGATGGCATCGACGAGGCTCTCGGGCCACAGCCTCTCGATCTCATCTTCCACCTCCTTCCGACTGTCGCGGACGACCCTCTCGAGCTCCGCCATCCTGCCGCTGAACGGATAGCCGCGGTTGATGGACAGGATGCACTTGTTCAAGCTGGTCAGGTGCGTGACCTCGTGCGCGACGACCTTCAGGCGGAAGTCGTTCAGCCTGGCCGAATAGCCGCATTCGTCGTTGAGGTCGTAGACGTTGATGAAACTCCCGCCAGCCACGCCGCATTCACCGTGGACGAGCTTGTACCGCTTGCCCGTCTCCACCAGGTCCGCGTGCGCGTACATCTCCGGATCACCGATCCACCTCGGCGGCGAGTGGATGTAGAAGGTGCCCTCCCACGGCCCGGTTCCGACATTCTCGAACATGTTGTGGCCTAACCGCCCGGGGTGGTACTTGCCCCACGCGCTATCCGACACGCCCGGAATCGGGTCGACGTATTCCAACTCCGCACTCCGTGTCGGGATCGTCCAGCCGGCGCGCGAACGGACGACGGCCTTGCCAGTCAGCATCCTCATTCGGTTGTCGCGTCCGAGCATGGTGACGGCGACCCCGATC
>JAGWBP010000015.1:77884-78592 GCA_021295835.1 Gemmatimonadota bacterium
GTCCATCGAAGCACTTCTTGAAGCAATCGTCGTCCATCTCGTCGCACCTGTAGCCGTCGTCTTCGTCGCCGTAGGCCAGAGGGTTGCCCTCGCCAGAGAGGCCCGTCTCGACGGCGACCGCGCCGCCGTCGGCAACGAAGCCCCCATCCGCGCACCCGGAGACGGACTCGCACTCGGAGCCAGGCCCGAGCTCGCCGTCCGCGCACCCGGAGAGCAGCGCCAGCGGGAAGGCCGCCAGCACGGCCAGCGGGAAGGCAGGGTGCAGGGTTCGGTTCGGTCGCATCGCCGGGGCTCCTCTCGCGGAAGGTGTGTCCGTTGCGGCCCGCACGGCAAGGCCGGGCCGGTTTGTCAGAACAACCGATCCATGGGAGGAAACGTCGATTGATTCCCGCTTGTTCGCCGGTGAGCGCGGGCGGTTGCAGGCCGCCCGGCCCATTGCACCGGCTCTTGCATTCGGCGGGCGGCCCGGCGGAATCGCCGGAATGGCCTCCCATGGCCGAATTGTTCTGACGGCGGGCAACGTAGGGACCGCCCGGCCGCCGCGCAAGAATCAGCGTTGTCCAATGAGAAGTGAGCATCCATGTCGCAAGCCCAGTGGGCGAGTCGCGGCTCCAGAGCGAACGGGTCCAGAGCAGAGATGCCGCGTAGCCATCAGGCGGTGGCGGGCGGTTCCGGCGTCCACAGGCGATCCTGCTGCACGAGGGCGTT
>JAGWBP010000016.1 GCA_021295835.1 Gemmatimonadota bacterium
ATCCAGAAGCTCATCGAAGTCCGCGAAGACCTGAAGCGCCGGTTCGAGATCCTCACCTCGATCCCCGGCATCGCGAACGTCACCGCCGCAGGACTCATCACCCACATGCCCGAGCTCGGCTCGCTCACCGGCCCCCGCGCCGCCAGCCTGGCCGGGCTGGCACCGGTGACCCGCGAGTCCGGAAGCTGGAAGGGACGCAGCTTCATCCAGGGCGGCAGGGAAAAGGTGCGGCGGCGGCTCTACATGCCCGCCGTCGCCGCGATCCGCTGCAACCCCCACCTCGGAGCCAAGTACGCGGCCCTGCGCCACGCCGGCAAGCCCGCGAAGGTCGCCATCACCGCCATCATGAGGAAGCTCGTCGTCCTCGCCAACACCCTCGTCCAGCAGGACCGCCTCTGGACCCCGAGGCCCGAACCATCCGCCTGACATGCGCACTCGAACCATCATCTGCACTCCAACTCACGAAAACGATCCCTTGACAACATGGATACTGCTAGGCGTCGCCATCCCGACGGCCCTTCGCCCCTAGTTTGGCCTCGCGTTCCCCGCGCATGGCGTCCAGCTCGTCGTGGACCGAGGCGATCATCTCGCCCAGAAAGCCAGCGGCGAATAGGAGTGCGCCGACCGTGACCAGTAGCACGACCAGGTAGAGGAGCGGCCGGTACCCCTGCTCCAACGCAAAGCGCATGTAGAGGCCCCAAAGCCCGACGAGCACCCCCGCCCCGACGAGCGCCACGCCGGGAAGCCCGAACGCCACCATCGGCTTGCGCGCCAGGCGCAGCTGGAACCAGACGGCGATCAGGTCGAGCACGCCGCCGACGATCCTCCCCTTCCCAGAGTACTTGGCCACCCCGGCCTCGCGAGGGTGCAGCTCGATCTCGATCTCGGTGGCGCTGAAGCCCTGCCGGTACGCCATGACCACGAAGAACCGGTGCCAGTCGTGCCGCAGACGCAGATTCGCCATCACCTCGGCCCGAAAGGCCTTCATCGAGTTGAGGTCGCTCACCGGCACCCTGAAGATCCTGCGGCTGAGCGCGTTGTAGATCGACGAGACGGTTCGCTTGCCGTACTTCCCTACCTTCCTGCCGGTGACGATGTCCCACCCCTCGTCGAGCTTGTCCAGGAAGCGCGGGATCTCATCCGGCAGGTGCTGCAGGTCGGCGTCGAAGAGAACCAGATTCCGCCTTTCGGTGGCGCGCGCGCCCGTTACAAGCGCCTCGGTCTTGCCCTGGTTGGCCCTGTGGCGCAGCACCGTTAGCGCCGACCAGTTGCGGCCGACCTTGCGGGCCAGCTCGCCGGTACCATCGGTCGAGCCGTCGTCTACGAGCACCACCTCCCCCTCGAGTCCGTGCCGCTCGAAGGCGGCGCGCAGCTCCGCGATCAGACGCTCCACATTGGGCGCCTCGTTGAAGGCGGGCACGATAACGGCGAAGTCGCGACCGGCGGTCGACGGCACGCTAGAAGCGCTTCCTCATGCGGGCGGATAGGATGCCGAGCTGGTCGCGATACTTGGCAACGGTGCGACGCGCGATCTTGATCCCCTCGCTCTTGAGGAGGTTCACGATCGCCTGGTCGCTGAGCGGCCTTTGCGGGTCCTCGTCCGATACCAGGTTGGCCACCAGCGCCTGTACTCCGCGCGTCGAGATGTCGGCCCCGGTCACGGTGGGGAGCCCCGCCGAGAAGAAAAATCGAAGGGGGTATACGCCCGCTGGAGTCTGCACGTACTTGTCGTGTGTTACTCTCGACACGGTCGACTCCGCCATCTTGATGTGGTCTGCCACCTCGCGCAGCGTCAGCGGCCTGAGGTGCTGGACCCCTTTCTCGAAGAAGTTGGCCTGCTTGGCCACGATGAAGCGCACGACCCTCAGCATCGTCTGGCGGCGCTGCTCGATCGCCTGGATCAGCCACTGGGCGCCATTCAGCTTGTTTGCGATGAACTCCTTGTTGCGCCCGACGAAGTTGGCGCGGTCGGCGACTACATCGCGGTACGACTGCGAGAGGCGCAGCCGGGGCAACCCCGCGTCGTTCACGAAGACGACGTACTCGCCGCCAATCATCTCCACGGCGAGATCGGGAATCACGTATTCGTCGGGATCGTCGGAGTAGCGCCTCCCGGGCTTGGGATCGAGCTTGGCGACCTCGTCGGCTACGTCCTGCACCTCCCTGGGTGAAATGCCGAGCAGCTCGGCGACCTCATGCCACCTGCGGCCGACCAGGGCGTCGAAGTGGCGATCGACGACCCGGAAGGCGAGCGAGTCACCCCGCTCCAGCCGGTCCAGCTGAATGAGCAGGCACTCGCGGAGATCACGGGCTCCCACGCCAGGCGGATCCAGCGACTGGATCAGGCGCAGCACCTTATCGACTTCGGCCAGGACGCCCCCCTCCGACTGCCCGTCGCCCACACCCCCGGCTACCTCCTCGAGCGTGCACGAGAGAATCCCGGCGTCGTCGATATTGCCGACGATCTCCTCTGCGATCTGTTGCTGGCGCTCGCCTAGCTGGAGCAGGCCGAGCTGGTCGGTCAGGTGATCGCGCAGGTTCCGAGCGTTGACGACTATCGGCTCCAGGTACTCGCGGGGCTCGTAGGGAGTTCGCGGACCCTCCGGATCGTCTCCGAGCATGAGCTCGTCCCAGTCGATCTCGTCGTCCTCCGGGGATTCATCGTCGGATTCGCCCGCCTCGTCGTCGTCCGCGTCCGCCTCCAGCAGCTCCAGGAAGGGGTTCTCGGCGAGCTCCTGCACGAGGTGTGACTGCAGCTCGACGAGCGGCATGTAGAGCATATCCATCGCCTGGTAGAGGCGCGGATTGATCGTGGGCCGCTGCCTAAGGCTGGTATCGGTGAAGAGTCCCGTCTTGGCCTGGCTCACGTAGGCGGCCCCCAGGCCAGCGGCAGTGGGCGGACCACCAACTCAGGCCCCGGGCGGCGCGTACCTCGACCTCATGCGCTCGGTCAGCGACGGACCCAGGTACAGCTCGGCCACCTCGTCGCTCCACACCAGGTCGGAGACGGTGCCGCTGACGCGGATCTCGCCTTCGTACATGATGTAGGCGCGGTCGACGATCTCCAGCGTCTGCTCGACGCTGTGGTCGGAGATGATGACGCCGATTCCGCGAGTCTTCAGCTGGGCCACGATCTCCTGGATGTCGTGCAGCGCGATTGGGTCGATGCCGGCGAACGGCTCGTCGAGGAGCATGAACTTGGGGCGCTGCACGAGGGCGCGGGTGATCTCGAGCCGGCGGCGCTCTCCTCCCGAGAGCGAGAAGGCCTTGGCACCACGAAGGTGCGCGATCGAGAGCTCGTCCAGGAGCTCGTCCAGCCTGGCCGCCCGCTCCTTGCGGGTGAGTGGCAGCGTCTCGAGGATCGACATGACGTTGTCGGCGACGGTCAGCCGCCGAAACACCGACGGCTCCTGCGCCAGGTAGCCAACCCCCATCCGCGCCCGCCTGTACATCGGCACCGAGGTCAGCTCGGCGTCGTCGAGGAAGACCTTGCCCCCGTCTGGCCCGATCAGCCCGACGAGCATGTAGAAGGTGGTGGTCTTCCCCGCCCCGTTGGGACCGAGGAGAGCGACGATCTCCCCCTGCTCGACCTGAATGTCCACCTCAGCCACCACCCGCCTCTTCTTGTAGACCTTGGTGAGGGACTGGCCCCGGAGCACCGAGACCGGTTCATCCGACTCAGGCTCCTCCGCGACGACCGGAAGTGCGACCTCGATGGGCTCGACGTAGGTGGTGTCGCCATCCTGCGACGCCTCGCCGACGGTCGCCGGTGCGCCCTCCTGTCCGCTCATCGGCGTGTCCTCGACCGGGATCGAGGCGACCGCGACCGCCGCCCGTACGGAGATGGAACATGATTGTCGTTGACGCCAGTCGCACCACCTGGGCTAGAGTCTGCCTCTAGCGAGAGCGAGTCGGCTCCCGGGAGCGAGTCTTCGGCTCCAATCAGCGAATCGGCTCTCGGGAGCGAGTCTTCGGCTCCAATCAGCGAGTCCAGCGGGAGCGAGTCGGGAGCGAGCTCGGTCGAGTCGGGCGGGATAGGCTCGAAGTGATATCCCACCGTGCGGCCCTCAATCTCCATCCTGACCACCTGGCGGCCCTCCATGTGCACAGTGACTTGATCCCCGCTTACGTAGTGTAACGCGGGCGGGCGCGCCTCCTCCTCTTCGTCGGCCGGCGGGATGTCGGGTGCATCGAGATCCGAGGCCAGCACCGAGTCCGGATCCGGGTCTGCATCCTGTGCCGGCTCGGACGCGACCCTGTACAGGGTGCGGGCATTCGTGGTCGCGGTGATCGTCTCAAGCCGCACCTCGCCGTAGCCAATCGTAGCGCCTTGGGCCTCCTCCCCGCCGGAGTCCGCCGGGAGGAAGCTCGCCACTATCCTCTCGCCCTCGATCCAATCCCTGGCCGCGATCTCGGGAAGCTCCCATTCGACGTCGGAGCGCACGGGCTCGTCGGAGAGGACTGCCTCCGCCCGTGCGCCCCGGAACGCAGTGACGGACTCGAGCACCCGGCCCGGCGAGAGCACCTCGATCGAGTCGCCCGTCAGGTCGAAGTCGGCGGCTCTGACAAGGGAGCGAGGCCACACCGCCTGGGGAGGCAAGTCGGGTGCGTCCTCTCCCCCCCTCTCCCTGAGGAGCTCGAGGGCCCGCTCCGCATCGCCAGTGGTCAGGCCGGTCGTGTCCAACTCCTCGGCTCCTGGGCCGGGCAGCGGCACCGGCTCGGGGATGGCCACGATGCGGTCCACCTGCCCTTCGGCCAGGAATAGGCGAATCGAGGGTGCCCGCATCAGCACCTGGTCGCCGTTGAGCTCGGCGTCGCCGTGCGCCACGATCTCCTCGCTGAGGCCCGTCGTAGGCGATACCGAGATCGCCGCACCCCGCAGCTCGAACCCCCGGTCAACCACCCGGGAGCCGCCGAAAATCAGCATGGCGCCGACCTCCTGGTCGTAGTCGAGCGAATCTCCGGTCGCCTGAAGCGAGTCGCGCGTCACAACCACGCCACCCCCGGCCCGGAAGTAGCGGCGCCCGTCGATGTAGAGGCGGGGTGCCTCGACGAGATAGGGATGGGGCACGACTGGGTCGACCTGCGGCTTGCTGGCCGCGGGGTCTCTCCCGACCTTCCTTCCGGCGGAGCCGTAGCCGCTGTCGGAATCCGCATCCATCCCTCCTTGTTCCGTGCTGTCGACCCGGGCGTCGGCCGCGGCGACGGACTCGGCCGGCGGCGGGGCAGCGGGCCTCGGCGCTGGCCTCACGACGGCGCGGGGACTGCCGCCCTGCACCCTTATCCGGTCCAGCTTCCGGTAGCGCGACTTGCGCTGGAAGAACAGCGAGTCCCCTCTCAGGACGGCCCCGCTCCCCCGATCGGTCAGCACCACGCGCGACCACGCCCGCATCTCGCTGCTGGTGCCGAAGTAGTACGCGGTGTCGGATCTGAGCTCCGTGTCGGCATCCTCGTACCGAACCCGCCTGACGAGCTTGACGCTTCCACTGTGCTCCCACACCACCGCAGAGTCGGACCTAATGCGCGTGCCATCGGCGCACCTGTAGTCGATGCCGCCCGACGCGCGGTGGTTGTAGTGGACGGAGTCCGCCCGGGTGCTGACGGTGTAGCCCCCGACACGGGCCAGACTGCACTCCCACTCCCCCTCCTGGGGCTGTGCGGCGGCGATTCCGGGACAGAGAGAGGGCGCGGCGAGCACCGCCGCCCAGAGGGCCATCCGCGTCATTGCCCTGGACAGTCCCCCTCCTTGGTCCGCCAGACTTTCACCTCCCGGAAGGACATGTCAGCCTCGAAACGGCTCCCCTCTATTTCACAGCCCGCCTCGCGCATCACAACCGGCCTATTGCTCCAGATCAGGTCGCGGAGGGTCGAAATGAGGAGCTCGTCGCTCCGGATCTCGCGATCCTGGTCCGGGATCCTGAGCACCGCGTTGCCGATGGCGACAAGCTCGGCTTCGCTCCTGGACTCGGTGGGCGGGCGGTTGGGGCCCTGAAGGCGTCCGCGCTCGGCCGTTATCGTCGCCTGCGCCTCCCCCGTCCCATCCGCGAAGACTCGGAGCGAGAAGCCAATCGCCCAGGTGTGCAAGGAGTCCCGCCAGCCGAAGAGGCTGTCCGCTGCCAGGATGGCCTCGCGAACGCCATCTGTCGTCAGCGTGTGGGAGACCCCGTACAGCACCTCGTCCGCGTTCAGCTCCTCAAATCCAGTCGCGGCGGTCTCCCTCGCATCGTCGAAGCAACCGGCGGCCGCTACGGCCAGCGCCACGCCCGCGAAGGCGCACCGCAGGGGCGATTCGGCGAGACGCCCTACTCCGGTCACGCTGTCCCCGCCCCGAGCAGATCGTCCGGATGGACGCCGCCCACGAGCGCACCCTCGCTCACGGCCACTATCGCCATTGTTTCCCACTCCCTTGACTGCGCGCACGACCGCGAAGCCCAGACTGGTCCGGGGACGCGATCTTCGGTGCGCGGGTGATGACGTCGGAGACCGGGGGGTCGGGCTTGTCCCCGGTCCGCTCCATGAATCTGGCAAGATCGCCCACGGTTCTGAAGCCGGTCCGCAGTCGTCGCTCAGCCGCCTCGGCGGCGACAGTACTCGCCGACAAGCCCGTCCCACTCTCCTCGGGCCCGCAGCAGCGCCTCCGAGAACTCCCTTGCGGCGCCCCTCCCCCCCTCCCTGGAGCTGCACCACGACGCTGAGGCTTGAACTTCGGGCACGGCGTTGGCCACGGTGGCCCCCAGTGCCGCACGCCGCAGAAGCGGCAGGTCGGGGAGGTCGTCGCCCACAACCGCAACCTCGTCCCACGAGAGCAGCCACCCACGGAGCATTTCCTCGAGGACTGGCATCTTGTCGGCGCCGGGCACCTGATGTACGTCCTCTATTCCCAGATCGGCAGCTCTGAGGTCGGTCGCCCTTGACACGCGCCCGGAGAGGAGTGCGACTCGGATCCCGGCCGCCTGAAGGAGCTTGACCCCTATGCTGTCCTGCACGTCGAATCGCTTGAGCTCGATCGCCTGGCCGGGTGCCGTCCCCATGTAGATGCCTCCGTCGGTCAGCACTCCATCCACGTCGAGCACCACGAGCCGTATTCGGCGGGCGACCGCCCTGTCAATCGTCACCGTTGTTCTCCCAGCTTCTTGCGTCCTCGCCAAGCGCCTGTCTGATCGCGACGACCTGGACGAGGAGTCGCGGCAGCTCGGCGAGCGGCAGCATGCACTCGGAATCGGATGGCGCACGGCGCGGTTTGGGATGCACCTCGAGGAAGAGCCCATCGCAGCCGGCCGCAACAGCGCCACGCACGAGGGGCGCGATCTGGTCGCGGGCACCACCCGTCGAGCCGTCGGCCATCGCCCCCGGGCGCTGCACCGAGTGGGTTCCGTCGAAGACGACCTGCGCACCGGTAGCCGAGCGGAGGCGCGAGAAGTTCCGCATGTCGACCACGAGATCGTCGCTGCCGAATGCCGATCCTCGCTCGGTCACCAGAATCCGTCCGGGGCCGCTCCTCGCCACCTTTTCCACAGTGCCGGCCATGGCGGAGGGCGACATCCACTGCCCCTTCTTGACGTTCACCGGCATGCCGGTCCGACCTGCCGCCTCAAGGAGCGACGTCTGGCGACAGAGAAAGGCGGGAATCTGGATCACGTCGACCACCTCGGCGACCGGGGCGGCCTGCGATGGCTCATGAATGTCGGTCATGAGACGAAGGCCCGTATCTTCAGCTACACGTTGCAGTTGGCGAAGTCCGTCCGACAGGCCCGGTCCACGGTGCGACCCGAGCCTCGACCGGTTCGCCTTGTCGAAGGAGGCCTTGAAGACCACGGCTAGGCCGACCTCCCCGGCCGCCTGCTTCACTCCCGTGGCGACCTCCAGATTCAGGTCGTCGGCTTCGAGCACACACGGGCCGGCGAAGAGGGTGAAGCCGCCCAGTCCGTCGTCGCCAACTCCGGGGGGGCGAACCGGCGCGGCCGTCCGAACGCTACCCTGAATGGGGCCGCTATCCCCCAAGCGCGGCGGCCTTTGGTCGAGCATTCGCGGAGAGTCCGGCGGCGGCCGCCTCGACGAAGGAGGCGAAGAGTGGGTGCGGAGCCGTGGGGCGGCTCTTCAGCTCCGGGTGGAATTGGCCAGCCACGAACCAGGTGTGCGAGGGAAGCTCGATCATCTCGACGAGCTTCCCGTCGGGCGAGGTGGCCGAGAAGGCGAGTCCATGTGCCCTGAGTCGCGCACGGCAGTCGTTGTTGACCTCGTAGCGGTGGCGGTGACGTTCGCTGATCTCGGTCGCTCCGTACACACTGGCCGCGAGCGAGCCGTCGGCGATGCGGGCATCCCAGGCCCCGAGGCGCATCGTACCGCCCTTGGTCGTGACGCGACGTTGATCGTCCATTAGGCAGATGACCGGATGGGGAGACTGCTTGTCGAATTCGAAGGAGTGGGCCCCGTCGAGTCCGGCCACATGCCGCGCGAACTCGATCACGGCGCACTGAAGCCCCAGGCAGATCCCCAGGAAGGGAAGGTGGTTCTCGCGGGCCCACTGGATGGCGGCGATCATCCCTTCGATGCCCCGCCCCCCGAAGCCGCCGGGTACAAGCAGGCCGTCGTAGTCTTCGAGGAGCGAGGGGTCGCGCGATCCTTCCAGCTCCTGGCTGGCGATCCAGTCGATCTCCACCTCCACGTCGTTGGCGATGCCCCCGTGGATGAGCGCCTGCTCGACCGACTTGTACGCGTCGACGAGCTCGGTGTACTTGCCGACCACGGCGATCCGGACGGTGCCTCGCATCGGGGCCTTGATGCGATCCACCATTCGGGTCCACGACTCGAGCCTCGGGGGGGGCGCGTCGATGCCGAAGCGCCTCAGCACGTAGTCGTCCAGGCGCTGGCGGCGGAACTGAAGCGGGACCTCGTAGATGGTGTCGACGTCGACCGCCACAATCACCCCCTCGAGGTCCACGTTGGTGAAGCCGGCGATCTTGGCACGCGTCTGGTCGTCGAGCGGATGCTCGGTGCGGCAGATGAGGACCGTGGGTTGAATCCCGGTGCGCATCAGCTCCCGTACGGAGTGCTGGGTCGGCTTCGTCTTGAGCTCCCCCACCGCCCTGATGTGCGGCACCAGCGTCAGGTGAACGTGCATGGCGCGGTCCCCTGCCTCCCGGCCGAACTGTCTGATCGCCTCCAGGAAGGGGAGGGACTCGATGTCGCCCACTGTTCCTCCAACCTCGCAGATGACGACGTCGTGACCCTCGGAGAGCACCCTCACCGATCGCTTGATCTCGTCGGTGATGTGCGGCACAACCTGCACGGTGCGGCCAAGGTAGTCGCCCCGGCGCTCCCTCTCGATGACGTTCCGGTATATCCGCCCGGTCGTCGTGTTGTTGTCCTGCGATAGCGTCGTCCCGATGAAGCGTTCGTAGTGGCCCAGATCGAGATCGGTCTCGGCGCCGTCCTCGGTCACGAAGACCTCGCCGTGTTGCAGAGGCGAGAGAGTGCCGGGGTCGACGTTGATGTAGGGGTCCAGCTTCTGCAGAGTGACGCGCAGCCCCCTCTCCCTCAGGAGGACGCCCAGCGACGCGGCTGCGATGCCCTTGCCGAGCGAGGAGACCACCCCACCGGTCACGAAGATGTATCGGGTGCGGTGGGGTCCTCTAGCGCTCATGCCGAAATCTCCACGTGCAGTCCGTAGTCATGTCCCTCGGCTGCCAGAGCGCGAAGGTGGCGCTCCGTACGCGCCAGATCCTGCGGGGTGTCCACTCCTCGGGCGGCGTCCGGCACCACCGCGACTCCGATCCTCACGCCGTTCTCCAGCGCCCTGAGCTGCTCGAGGCCCTCCTGCCGCTCGAGCTGCGACCTCGGCCACCCGACCCAGCGTCCGAGCGTCTCGGTCCTGTAGGCGTAGACACCCACATGCCGGAGCCTGCCCTCCTTAGCAGATGGCGCGCCGTCGCTGTGCGGAATTGGGGCCCTCGAGAAGTATAGCGCCCTGCCCCGACGGGTCTTCACGATCTTCACCACCCCCGGATCGCGAAACTCCTCGTCGTCGCGCACCGCAGTGGCGCACGTGGCCACCTCGAATCCCTCCTCCACCATGGACACAGCCGCACGGATGGTCCCGGGCTCGACCAGCGGCTCATCACCTTGGATGTTGACTACTACGCCGTAGTCCGAGTCCAGTCGGCGCACGACCTCCCAGGCGCGGTCGCTCCCGGTGGGGTGCTTAGGCGAGGTGAGCATCGCCTCGGCACCCGCGTCCTGGCATAGGGCGACCACCTCGACCGAGTCGGTGGCCACGATCAGGCGGTCGATGCATTCCACCGTGCGGGCCCGCCGCCACACCCAGAGGACCAGGGGGATGCCGAGCAGGGGCTGAAGGGGCTTCTCGGGGAGACGCGACGACCCCAGCCTCGCCGGGATGACTCCCAGGACGCGACTCACGACTCCACCCAGTGTGGAGTACGTGGCTCCGGTTCCAGAATGCGGATCACGGACCTAAAGGTAGCAGTCCGTGGCCAATCTCGCGCGGGCACCGAGATCGGCGAAGCGCCCCGCAACTACGGAGGGGGTGGGATTCGAACCCACGAGTCCTCGCGGACGCCGGTTTTCAAGACCGGTGCATTGAGCCTCTCTGCCACCCCTCCAGCGGGCGGAAAGATCGCCCGGAAGGGGCAGCACCTCAAGCCGTGTCGTGACGGCAGCCGGGCTCACCGTCGCCCGCGGCACCAGGAGCGAGCGCACACCCGCCGACGGAGATGCCGTCAGTAGTCGACCGGCCGCAGGTACCCCTCGCCGATCGCGCTGTCCGAGACCAGGGCCACGGTGGGAAGCTCGCGCTTCCAGTGCGTGGATGAGAGCCGCTCCGCGACGACATCGACCTCGGCGCGGCTGAACCCCCTCCTCGCCAGGGTGTCGGGGCCGAACCCCTTCAGCAGCCAGTGCAGTATGGGGTCTGCGATTCGGTAGGGGATCCCGAGCTCGTCCTCGTCGGTGACGCCTGGCACCAGGTCGGCGGTCGCCGGTTTCCCCAGGATCGCGCTCGGGACGCCAAGGTGGTGGGCTAGCTCCCACACCTGCGTCTTGAAGAGGTCGCCCAAGGGATTGATCGGCGGCGAGTCGTCCGCGTGCCAGGTGAAGTAGCCCAGCAGGCGCTCGCTCTTGTTGCCGGTGCCGAGGGGCAGACCGTCCAGCTTCGCCGACTGGTCAAAGAGCACCAGCGCACGCATGCGGGCAGCCAGATTGCCCCGCCGTCCGGGGCTCAGGTCGGGCTCGTGGGCCTCCACGTAGGAGTCCACTGCCGATGTGACAGATATGGTGCGCGATCGCGCCCCGCACTCGCGGATCGCCAGCTCCGCGTGCTCCAGACTCTCTGGGCTCGATGAAGAGTAGGGCAGCCGCAGCGCGTACACGTTCTCCGGCCCCAGCGCGCGGCAAGCCAGGAAGATGGAGGTGGCCGAATCGACGCCGCCGGAGACTCCGATCACGACCCTCGAGAATCCCCGCCGCCGCCGGATTTCTTCGCGGATGAACTCGGTGAGCGCTGCCTCCACCAGGTCCGGCTGAATGGAGAGGAGGGCCCGGTCCTCGTCGTTCGGACGATCAGGGGGAGCGCTGGAGGCTCGTCTGCGCAGGGTCGCCCCCGATCCCCCTGCCCCGCCTTCCGCGCGCTCCGGATTCGCCTGGATCGGTGGCCGTTGGGTCGGGCGCTGCCGGGAGCGCTTCTCTACCCTCGACGCCTCGAGCGAGTACTGGAGGTGCGGGAGCGCGGTCCTCAGGTCGGAGAGGAATGGAGACTCGGTCCGCACGCGCGCTATCTCGCCGGTCTCGATCTCCGCCTCGATATTCCCGTCGCCGAAGATCGGCCCCCTTGCCAGCAGCGTTCCGTCCGGGCGCCAGGCGGTAGAGCCCCCGGCGAAGATCTTCCCACCCTCGGAGCCAGCGAGGTGCGCCAGCAGCACGAATACCCCGTGCTCCTTCGCGGTACGGGCAGCGATGCGGTCCCACTCGGCGAGATTGGCTGGGCGGGTCAGGGGTGGCTCGTAGCCCCGGGCAGGCGAAGCGCAGCAGCAGAGCAGCAGATCGGCACCGTCGAGCGCCAGCACGGTCGCTGGCATCGAGTGCCACAGGTCCTCGCAGATGAGCATCCCGACGCGGCCGAAGCGGGTGTCGAAGGCGTGCACGTCACGACCGGGCTCGACGTAGCGCCCCTCCTCGAATATCCCGTAGGTGGGGAGGAAGACCTTGCGGTGCACATGCACCAGCTCGTACGCGCCGTCGCCGGGGGTCAGGTACGCGACGCTGTTGTGCACGCTGGAGCGGCCCCTCTCGTAGAAGCCGATCACGATGTCGCAGTCGCAACCCGCGGGGGGCTCCCCTAGCGCCCTCGTCAGCCCCTCCGTTGTGAGCGCAACCTCCAGGGCGGCTCCCTCGACGAAGTACCCGGAGAGCACCGTCTCCGGAAAGACGGCCAGATCGGCGCCCGGGACGAGGGCGTCACGAACTGCGGCCACATTGGCCTGCAAGTCCCCCTTGCGGGGCTTGATCTGGCAAAGCACTGTCCGAAGTGTGCGTCCACTCTCCATGAATCCCCCGAGCGTTGGGGTTCGAAGGGGAGTGCGGGAATTGCCGGCCCCCGCAATATCTTCCAATCTACCCCAATCGCTCCCCACGCCACCGTCCCTGCCACCTCCTCGGTTGCCAGAAATGTCGAAGCCGCTCCGCCTCGCCTGGATCGCCCTCCTGGCCCTACCCCTCAGCGCACGTGCGCAGGACACCATCGGCCAGTCTCGAAATCTCGATTCGGACGAGGCCCAGGTCTTTCTGGAGGCGTTTCGGGCGATAACACGCCTGCACGCATCCGGCGTGAGCGACTCCGCCCTCTGGGTGGGGGCGCTCGAGGGACTCGTCGAACAGATAGACGACCCCTACGCAATAGTCTTCACGCCGACCGAGTACGCTCAGTTTCAGGAGGGGGCGACCGGCAAGTACGCGGGCATCGGAGTACAGATTGCACAGCTGGCGGCTAGGGTGACCGTGACGGCCGTCTTTCGCGACACGCCAGCCGAGCGCGCGGGCATGCTGGTGGGCGATCGCATCGTCTGGGTCGAGGGACACGACGCGACGGGTTGGAGCGTGGACCAGGCGCGTGACTCAATTCGTGGCGAGGTCGGCACGGTGGTGAGGCTACAGGTGGAGCGCGACGGGCTGCTGGGCCAGATCCCGATGGAGCTGGCGCGCGACAGCGTGCACGTGCCCTCCATGGCGGCGACATGGATCGACGGCGACGTGGCCTACTTCGGTATGGACCGGATTGCGCGGGGCTCCACGACCGAGGTGGCGAACGCTCTCTCCGAATTCGCCGATGCCAGGGCGTTGATATTGGACCTGCGGGGAAACCCGGGGGGCTACCTGGACGAAGCGCTGGGCATCGCCGATCTCTTCCTGGCGCCGGGACAGCTCCTTGCCGGTGCGGAGGGGAGGAACGAGTGGGGCGAGGTTGAGAAGCAGGGGTGGACCGCCCGCTCGCCCGGCCGCATGGAGAGCACCCCGATCATTGTCCTGGTGGACGAGTTCACCGCGAGTGCAGCGGAGATCATCTCTGGCGCTCTGCAGGACCACGACCGGGCCGTGGTCGTCGGGAGCCGCACATTCGGCAAGGGGGCCGTGCAGTCGATCCACCCACTTCCGGCTGGTCGTTGGATACGCCTGACGACAGGCTCCTGGATCACCCCCCTTGGTAGGTCGCTGCATAGGCCCCGCAATCGGAATGGGACGCCCAAGGAGGTGGATGAGAGCGCGATCGGGTCGGTGATTACCGGGGCTGGTCGGGAGCTGGGGACCGGGGGCGGAGTTGTTCCGGACGTCGCGATCAAGCCCGACACGCTCCTTGATGAGGAGCGCGCGCTGTACAACCACGCCATTGACGTGGAGGTACCGGTGGGCGTTCGCATTCGCGAGTACGCGCTCGAGCTCGCGACGACCGCGATGGCCGCAGGTATCGTGGAGCGCCTGCCGTCGTCGGCATTCGACGCATTGGTCGAGACTCTGGAGGCCGAGGGAATGGACTCGGCGATCCTGGGCGACCCGGTGGCGCGTGCCTACCTCGACTGGAGCGCCCAGGCCAGGTACCTGGATCGTGCGGAGGCCCGTGGTCTCGCCCTGCTGGTGCTGGCCGAGCGGGATCGGGCGCTGGCCGAGGCGCTGCGCCTGGCCCGGAGCGCGAGCACTCCTGACGAGCTCTTTGCACTTGTGGACGCGGCAGCCGAACCGGCTGAAGGGGGCTGCTGAACGGGGCAAGAGAAGCCTATCCCAAGAGCCACGTTCATGTGGCGTGGTAGAGGGTAGAGCCTGAGAAAGGGAGACGGACGATGAGAAGAAGCGCTTTGGCCATGCTGGCCGCTGGGTGTTGTGTGCTGGCCCACGGCGCGGCGGCGCAGGAGACGGACCAGGAGGCCATGGTCCGGGACCTGCTCAGCAACGACCCCGACAGGGTTATATCCGCCCTGGGGCGCATGCCGATGGCTGCCTACTACGAGTTCCAGAGGGGCTTCGAGCCCACGGCCGAGCTTGTCGAGGCGCTGGTGGCCACGTACGACCGCGAGTTCATGCTTGGCAGCCCGAACTACGGAGCGGGCAGCCTTGCGCGCGGGTGGTAGCGCCGGTGCGTCCGGCGCAGGTGGCTCGTGTCGAGATGGGTGTAGAGCTGAGTCGTCGAGACATCGGCGTGCCCTAACAGCTCCTTCACCTCCATGAGATCCGCCCCCCCCTCCAGGAGATGAGTAGCGCAACTGTGCCGCAGCGTGTGGGGCGACGCGCCCTGCTCAAGGCCCGCCCGCTCGGCGGCCCGCGAGACGATCGTCCATACCGACGCCCTGCCGAGCCGCCCACCGCGTTGATTTAGGAAGAGCGCCTCCCGTTCGCGTCCCTTCGCCAAGCCTGGGCGCACGGCCCGCAAGTAGCGCTCGAGAGCTGCCAGAGCGGGCCTGCCAACGGGGACGAGTCGTTCCTTGCCCCCCTTGCCGAAGACGAGGCAGCTCTCGTCGAGAAGGTCGAGGTCTCCCACCGACAGTCCGGTTAGTTCGCTGACCCGCATGCCGGTCGCGTAGAGCAGCTCGAGGACGGCACGGTCCCTCCAGTGCACCCTCAGGTCGGGGTCGACGGCCTCGACGAGCCGCGCCGCATCGGCGCGGCTGAGGACGCGGGGCAACTTCTTGGCCGGTGCGGGGCTCTCCATGCGGCCCGTGGGGTCCTCGCTCACCACGCCCTCGGCAGTCAGGAAGCCGAAGTAGGCCCGGAGCGCCGACTGCGCGCGGCGCACAGTTGTCGCTGCGAGCCCGCTATTGTGCAGGTGAAGCACATGCGAGTGCAGCGTGTCGGGGGTCACCTCGTCGAGCGAGGAGACGCCCAGCTCGCGCAGATGATCCAGGAAACGGCCGAGGTCGCTCCGGTAGGCCGCCAGCGTTTGGGGCCTGAGTCCTCTTTCCAGGATCAAGAAGTCGGCGAAGGTCTCCAGATGGAATCTCAGCGCCATTGCGTCCGATGCCGACTCGCTCGCCTTCACTGCCCTCCGGAGCTGTGTCGTCGGGCGGATCGCCGTCGCTTCCACCACCAGAGCGACACGAGGAGGGCGAGCACAGCCGATCCACCCAATAGCCCCCGATTGGCCGTCGAGACTGCGTCGACCACCGCCTCCCGATTCGCCCCGGCCGCGTGCCCCATCCCGACAAGCGCCCCATACCAGATGGCAGATGCCGCCGCCAGGGGCAGAGCGGTCCTGAACCAGCCCACCCCGGCCACGCCCGCAAAGACTGGAACCGCGGCGCGAAAGCCCGGCAGGAACCTCCCTGCGAAGATGGCCGCCACCCCCCAGCGCTCGTAGAATCGCTCGAGACGCACCAACTCGTCGTGCGTAAGCAGCCGCCGGCCGGGTCCCGCCCGAAAGAAGCGCTGGCCATGCCGGCATCCTAGGGCGTAGACCCCTAGAGCTCCGCCAACGTTGAAGACGCAGACCACCAAGAAAACGCCGGCGGCGTGGGCGACGCCAGCCCCCGCGGCGAAGCCGCCCGTCAAGATCACCGAGTCGGCGGGCAGAGCCGGGACGATGTTCTCCAATGCGGCGCCGACGCCGAGCACGATGTACACGAGCGGCAGCGGAAGTTCGCCAAGGAAGGTGAGGACCCCTTCCATCAGGCCTCTCTAAAGGTCCATTGGCCCGGCGCGCGTGGTGCGAGCCACCAGCGCCACGGCATGCACGGCTATGCCCTCGCCCCGGCCGATCCACCCCAGTCCCTCGTTGGACTTGCCCTTGATCGAGATCGCGTCGACCGGAAGCCCGGCCCGATCCGCCATGACCTCCCGCATCCGAGCTGCCTTTGGGGATATCCGGGGACGCTCGCAGACGACCGTAGCGTCGACGTTCAACGGGTGCCAGGAGTGCTCCCGCAGGAGCCCGGCCACCTTCGCCAGGAGTTCCATCGAGTCGGCGTCGCGCCACTCCTCCGCGCTTGGCGGAAAGTGGGTTCCGATATCGCCCAGGCCAGCCGCTCCCACGAGGGCGTCGATCACCGCATGCGCGATGGCATCTCCGTCGGAATGACCCGCAAGACGCGGCTCGCCGGGGAAGAGCACCCCCCCCAGGACAAGCGGCGGTGCCGACCCGAATCGATGCGAGTCGTAGCCGGTCCCGACCCTAATCCTCGTATCTCCGGGTGACTAGACAGGCGTTGTGTCCGCCGAATCCGAAGGAGTTGTTAAGCGCGGCCTCGACCGTGCGCTCCACGGCACCGCCGTGGGCGTAGTCCAGGTCGCACTCGGGGTCGGGCTCCGAGAAGTTGATCGTGGGCGGGATTCGGCCCGTTCGGCACGCCATTACGCACATGACCGCCTCGATAGCCCCGGCCGCTCCCAGAAGGTGGCCGGTCATCGACTTGGTTGACCCTACGACCACGCCGTACGCGCGTTCCCCCAGGACGGCCTTGATCGCCCTGGTCTCGGCGGGATCGTTCGCGGGGGTGGAGGTGCCGTGGGCGTTCACGTAGTCGAGCTGGTCTGCCGATATTCCCGCGTCGGCTAGCGCAGCCCTCATCGCATCCTGGGCACCCTCCGCATCTGGTGGTGGCGCGGTGAAGTGGTAGGCGTCGCCAGTCGCGCCGTACCCGGCCAACTCGGCCAGGATCTCCGCGCCCCGGGCCCGCGCTCGGTCCATCTCCTCGAGCACCATGATGCCCGCCCCCTCGCCGATTACGAAGCCGTCGCGGCCCGCGTCGAAGGGACGGCTCGCCCCTTTGGGGTCGTCGTTTCGCCGCGACATCGCCCTCATCGCACCGAATCCTGCGATCGTGATCGGCGTAACGGCCGCCTCCGCGCCCCCCGCAAGCATCAGCTCTGCGTCGCCGTGAGATATGTGGCGGGCGGCCTGCCCGATGGCGTGGGTGCCCGAGGCGCATGCGGACACGGTGGCGTAGTTCGGTCCCTTGAGGCCGTAGCGGATCGACAGGACCCCGGCGGCTATGTCCGGAATGAACATCGGAATGAAGAAGGGGCTCACACGGCTGGGTCCGCGGCGCGCGAGAATCGAACAGTTGGCCTCCAGCGTGGCGATCCCCCCGACCCCGCTTCCGATCAGCGCTCCAGAGGCGGTCGGTGGAGCTGGGAGCGAGGATCGGCCGAGGCCCGCCGACCGCATCGCCTCGTCTCCGGCGACCACGGCCAGCTGGAGAAACCTGTCGTACCGCCGTGCCTCCTTGCGGCTGATGTGCGCGCCTGGATCGAAGTCGTCGATCTCGCAGGCGATTCGCGTCGCGTAGCCCTCGGCGTCAAAGCGGGTGATCGTGCGTGCGCCGGACACCCCGGAGAGGAGCGCATCCCAACTGGATTCGACATCCAGGCCCACCGGAGTAACCATCCCCACCCCGGTGATCGCGACTCGTCTCCTCCCTGGATCGCTGGCCATGGAGCCCGGCCTGCTAACCCTGGCTCTTCCTGATGTAGGCTATCGCGTCGCCGACAGTGCGCATCGCCTCGGCGTCCTCGTCGGGAATGTCGATCTCGAACTCCTCCTCGAGGGCCATCACCAGCTCGACCGTGTCGAGCGAGTCGGCACCGAGGTCGTCGACGAACGAAGCCTCTGGAGTCACCTTGTCGGCCTCCACGCCGAGCTCCTCTACGATGATCTCCACGACCCTGGAATCCGGTGAGTCGGACATGCCTAGCCTCTCGTTGCGTTTGGTGTTGAGCGCGACGCCGACGCTGCGGGTCGCCCGCACCTACATGGCCATGCCACCGTCGACCGCAATGATCTGGCCCGTAATGTAACTTGCCCCCGACCCGGCGAGAAATCGCACCAGGCCCGCCACGTCGGACGGCTTGCCGAGGCGTCCCGCAGGGATGCGCGCCGACAGCTTCCCCACCGCCGACTCGTCCAGTCCGGCCGTCATGTCGGTCTCGATGTAGCCCGGCGCGACTGCGTTGCAGCGCACCTTGCGACGGGCCAGCTCCTTGGCCACTGATTTCGTCAGTCCGTGCAGACCGGCCTTCGAGGCGGCGTAGTTCGCCTGTCCCGCATTGCCCATGAGGCCCACCACCGAAGACACGTTGACGATCGACCCGGAGCGCTTCCGTATCATGCCCCGGGCCACGGCCTGGATCATGTTGAAGGCCCCCCGCAGATTGGTTTCGATCACCCGGGACCAGTCGTCGCCGGACATCCGCAGGAGCAAGCCGTCCCTGGCGATTCCCGCGTTGTTGACGAGGATCGAAACCGGGCCCTGCGCCTCTACGACCGAGGCAACGGTCTCCCTGCAAGCCGCGCCGTCCGAGACATCGCAAGAGTAGGCCGCGTGCCCTTCGCCGTGCAGCCCCGCAGCCGCGGCTCCGGTTCGTTCGGCGTTCATGGCGACCACAGCTACACGGGCACCCGCGACGGCGAGCTCGCGGGAGATGCCCAGCCCTATGCCGCGCGATCCGCCGGTTACAATTGCGACCTTCCCGGCGAGTTCCGATTCTGTGTTCACGTGTTCCCCTCCAGCAGTGAGATCGATTCGGGTGTGCCCACCGCCAGGGCGGCAACTCCCTTGGCGCTCCGGCGGCAGAGGTTCGTGAGCACCCTGCCCGGGCCGAGCTCCACCAGCCTCCCCACCCCCATCCCCACAAGCGACTCGACGCACTCGACCCAGCGCACCGGCGAGGTGAGCTGCCGCGCCAGGAGGCCGGGTACGGCGGTCGGTTCCTCGACGGCTTCGGCCGTGACGTTAGCCACTATGGGGAAGTCGGGCCACCCGAAGGCCACACCCGCGAGCGCCGCTTCGAACTCGGCGACGGCAGGCCGCATCAGTGGAGAGTGGAAGGCTCCGGCCACCCTGAGCTGCACCACCCGCCTGGCCCCGCGCTCTCGAGCCTCCTGCGCCGCCCACGCCACCCCTTCGGTGTCGCCGCTCAGCACGACCTGACCGGGAGCGTTGAAGTTGGCGGGAACGACGACATGTCCCCGCGCCTCGGCGTTGCAGCAAAGGTCGTGGACCACTTCGGCCTCCAGTCCGAGCACCGCCGCCATTGTCCCGGCGGCCACCTCGCTGGCGCTGGCCATCAGCTCGCCCCGACGCCTGACCGTGCGCAACCCATCGGCGAAGGTGTAGCTGCCAGCCGCAGCATGCGCCGTGAGCTCGCCGAGCGAGTGGCCCGCAGCACCGACCAACGTCCCCAGGAGGGACTGCGCCACCCGGAAGGCGGCGATGGAGTGCACGTAGAGGGCGGGCTGCGCATTCTCCGTGGCGGTGAGCTCCTCGTCGGGCCCCTCCCAGGCGATCTGCGAGAGGGGGAAGCCCAGGATCTCGTCGGCTTCGGCGAATGTGTCGTGCGCCTCCTCGAAGCTCTCGGCGAGCCCCCGCCCCATCCCGACGTGCTGGGATCCCTGCCCGGGGAAGAGCAGTCCGGTCCTCATGGTGGCGTGTCGCTCGCGGCCGCCTACCAGCGAAGCGCCATGGCACCCCACGTCAGCCCGGCGCCGAAGGCCGCCGTCAGCACCACTGAGCCCGGTCCGACAAGCCCCTGCTCCACCGCTTCGTCCAGCGCGACCGGAATCGATGCGGACGACATGTTGCCGTAACGATTCAGGTTCACGAAGACCTTCTCCATCGGGATCCGCGAGTACCTGGCGGTCGACTCGATGATGCGGATGTTCGCCTGATGCGGCACCAGCAGGTCCACATCCTCCCCCTTCAGCCCCGCGTCGCGGAGCACCTGCCTCCCGGCACCCGCCATCCGGCGCACGGCCAGCTTGAAGATCTCGCGCCCGGACATCTTCATCAGGTGATCCTTCGCCCGGAGCGCCTCGGCGTCAAGGGGGTTGGCGGCGCCACCGGCCGGCCGCTCGAGAAGGTCGGCGAAGTTGCCGTCCGAGCGGTGGTGGCTGGCGAGAATGCCCTCGCCGTTCTCCGAGCGCTGCACGATCGCCGCTCCGGCGCCGTCGCCGAAGAGGATACAGGTGGACCGATCGTCCCAGTCAATGATCGACGTCATCTTCTCCGCTGCCACCACCAGGACCGTGTCGGCCCTACCCCCCGCCACATGCCCCTCGGCCATCGTGAGCGCATAGAGGAAGCCAGTGCAGGCCGCGTGCAGGTCGAATGCCGCAGACTTGCCGATGGCTCCGATGCGCGCCTGTATCTCGCACGACGTCGATGGCAGCCACCGGTCCGGCGTCGCAGTAGTCACGATCAGGAGGTCGATGTCCCTCGCATCGATCTCTGCCTTGGCGAGGGCCCGCTGGGCGGCGCGTGCGCCCATCTCGGTCACGCCCATCTCGGCGGGGGCGATGCGACGCTCCACGATTCCAGTTCGCTCCAGAATCCACTCCTCGGTGGTGTCGACCATCTGCTCCAGCTCCTTGTTGGTCAGCACGCGGTCGGGGAGAAAGCGGCCAGTGGCCGCGATCCTGGCAGTTGGCTGGGCGGCCGTCACGCCATGCTCGCCGCGGGCTGGGCAAGATCGCGGGCCATGTGCGACACCATGGCCCGCCGGACCGCCCGCGCGGCCACACCGATGGCGGCGGAGATCGCGCGGGACGAGGAGAGGCCGTGACAGATCACGGAGACGCCGTTGATCCCAAGGAGGGGTGCACCCCCGTACTCGGCGTAGTCGAACTCGCGCAGCTGGTCGGCGACCTCGTCGCTCACGCCGTTGGTCCGCAGGCGATCCGCGAGCCGGTGCACCACGAAGGCCGCGACCGACTCGTAGAATTTCAGCAGGATATTACCGATGAAGCCGTCGCACACCAGGACGTCGCAGGTGTGCGAGAGGATGTCGCGGCCCTCGATGTTGCCGACGAAGTTCAGGTCGCTCCCAGCCAGCAGCCGGTGCACGGCCTGCTCGGTGTCTGTGCCCTTCTCCGCCTCGGCACCGACGTTCAGCAGTCCGATCCTGGGCGAATCCACCCCCCTCAGGTCCTGCATGTAGATGGCACCCAGCCGTGCGAACTGGACCAGCTGGTGGGGCTTGCACCCGACGTTTGCGCCTACGTCGAGGACCAGCGTGAGTCCGCCCTCGGTCGGGAATGGCGTGCCGACAGCGGGTCGGTCGACCCCCACGAGAGGGCCCAGCCGCTGAAGAGACGCAGCCATTACCGCTCCGGTCGAGCCAGCCGAGACGAAGGCATCCGCATCGCCGGTGGCCTGCAGCCCCAACCCCACGCTGATCGAGGAACGAGGCCACCGGCGGAGCGCCTTGGCGGGCGAGTCGGCAGGCGAGACCCGGTCGGGCGCGTGAACGACGGATAGCCGACCCAGCTTCGAGTATGGCCGCAGGGGCTTTGCGAGAATCCGCTCGTCGCCCACTAGGACGACCTCCAACTCCGGATCCGCCCTGAGCGCCGACACGGCACCGCCGATCTCGCTCCTAGGGGCACCGTCGGTCCCCATCGCATCCAGTGCGATTATCATGAGGGGCGCTTCCCCGAAACAGCCAAGGCTGCCTACTCGGAGGGCGGCTCGAAGACCTCCTTGCCGCGGTACATCCCAGAGGTGGGGCAGACTCGGTGGCGCAGCGTCGGGTCGCCGGTGGTAGAGCAGCTTCCGAGCGTGACCTTTGCGGCCTTGTAGTGAGTCCTCCTCTTGCGCTTGCGCTGCTTGGAGACGCGTTTCTTCGGGACAGCCATGGTTCCGCTCCTGCCTCCTAGTTGGGTCCGAGGGCTGCGAGCGGCGACCATCGGACGTCGACTCCGGCGTCGTGCCGCTCTGCCCCCCTATTGCAAATGTAATCTCGCACCGGCACCCCACACTCACCGCAGCTACCGTCCACCCCCTCGGCTGGGACCATGTACCGCGGCACCTCGAGGACGACTTCCTCCCGGATCGCCTCGGCAAGGTCGAGGGCAGCCTCGTGGGCGCTCACCGTGCGCACGTCAGGGTCTCCGTCCAGCTCCGCCACGCTGCGATCGTCGGCTGCGTGGTAGTGGAGCGTCACGGGCCTCTCGAACTCAAGGAGCAGCTCCTTCAGGCAGCGACCACAGTCGTACCGCACCAGCGCCCGCCAGTTCCCGCGGACGACCACCCCCCCTCCGGCCGTCCCGGCTGCCGACCCCGAGAGCTGCACCGCCGTAGCCAGATTCAGCTCCGAGCCCGCCCAGATATCGTCGTCACTCGCGATCTCGCCCCTCACCGACACGGTGCCACTGCGCCGCAAGCCGAGCAGGTCAACCTGCACCATTAAGTCCCCACGGGGTTCGAGGGGCTGCCCGCTGGCTTCCGACAGAGCGCCCCCGGAGCGAGGGAGATGTCACCCATGCGCTGATACTGCTGGGCCACACCGACCGGTGGCCCTTCGCGGACGCGGTACTCCGGGATCATCGCCGCTCGCGCTCGGCGAAGAAGAAGCCGATCTCGCGTAGTGCGTTCGCGTCCGAGTCCGAACCGTGTACTGCGTTGCGCTCCTTCGACTCGGCGTAGAGCCGTCGGATCGTCCCCACCGCAGCATCGGCCGGATCGGTCGCGCCGATCGTCTCTCGCAGCTTCGCGACTGCACCGGGGGCCTCGAGCACGATCGGAAGGCACGGCCCCGAAGTCATGAAGTCCACCAGCGAGTCGTAGAAGGGACGCTCCCGGTGTACGGCGTAGAAGGCTCGCGCGTCGGCGCGGGTGAGTGTGAGGAGTCGGGCCGCGAGGAGCCTAAAGCCAGCCCTCTCCAGGTGCGCGACGATCAGCCCGGTCCTGCCCCCCGCAACGGCGTCGGGCTTGATGATGGCCAGGGTGTGGTTCACAGGTTGAGCCCTCGCTGCTGGGGATCGCCCGCCCAGTGGTCTGATCGGGTAGGCGGAGTCGAGGCTTCCTCGGGCGCGGTCGCCTGGGCCAGGGTGCGCATCACCACCCGGCGTTCCAGGAAGCCAACGAGCTCGCCGTCTCGCGCGACTGGCAGGAGGGGCACGCCCCGCACGCCCATTGAGCGGGCGGCCTCGAGGAGGGACGCGTCCTCCGAGACGCAGAGCACCGAGCGAATCATCACCTCGCTTGCGGGAATGCTGCCTCGCACGACCGGCCACTGCGCCTGACGCTCCGGAAGCATGCACCGCAGCAGATCCGCCTCGGTAACGACGCCCAGGAGCTCGTGGTCCGCGCCAACCACCGGCACCGCCGAGACTCCTCTTCGCACCATGAGATTCTGGATCTCGGCGACGGGCGTGTCCGCGTAGATCCGGTAGGTAAGCGGAGTGAGCACATTCTTCACCCTCAGTTCGACCAGAACTTCACTGTCGGACAACAAGCCATGTGCTGCGACCTCAGGCTCCAAACCAGACTGCTCAGGCATGGTTGACATACTAGGTGCTAGCCTCCGATCAGCTCCTGTACGAGCGACGCAATCTCGCGCGGACGCATCGCCACGCGGACACCGTTCTCCTCGAACGCCCTGGTCTTCACCTCCGCGGTACCGGACGACCCGCTGATGATCGCTCCCGCATGCCCCATCCGCGTCCCGGGCGGTGCCGAGCGGCCCGCGATGAAGGCGATAGCCGGCACCTCGAGGCGTTCGCCGATCCAGGACGCAGCCTCCTGCTCCGCCGTGCCGCCGATCTCTCCGATCAGCACGACCGCCTCGGTCTCCGGGTCCTCCGAGAAGGCCGCGAGGCACTCCACGAAGCTCGTGCCGATCAGCGGGTCCCCGCCGATGCCGATGCAGCTGCTCTGCCCCAGGCCTCTCTCCGTCAGCTGGCGCACGGCCTCGTAGGTAAGGGTGCCCGAGCGCGAAATAACCCCGACGGGTCCCCTGGCCACGATCGAGCCCGGGATTATCCCGAGGCTGGTCTTGCCAGGCGAAACGATGCCGGGACAGTTGGGGCCCACCAGGCGACAGCCCCGGTCCCGCACGAAGGCGTGGGCACGGGTCATGTCGAGGACCGGGACGCCCTCGGTGACGCACACGATGAAGCCGATCCCCGCGTCGGCGGCCTCCATGACCGCTCCGGCGGCGAAGGCTGGCGGCACGTATACGACCGAGCAGTCCGCGCCGGTCTCGGCGACCGCATCGGCGACGGTGTTGAAGACCGGCACCACTTCTCCACTCGGCCCGGCGAAGTCCCGTCCCCCCTTCCCAGGGGTCACGCCAGCCACGATCCGGGTCCCGTAGGAGATCATCTGGCGGGCGTGGAAGGAGCCGTCGCGCCCGGTGATCCCCTGGACCAGCACACGGCTCTTCTCGTCTACGAATATCGACATCTAATTGTTTCTCGGCCGCCTACCCAGTGGCTAGATGAACTGCCTTCTCCACAACATCGTCCATTGACGACGCTGCGGCGAGACCCGCCTCGGAGAGGATCCGGCGCGCTGGCTCTTCGTTCGTGCCCGTGAGACGGATCACCAACGGGAGCTCGAAGCCGATGCGCTCCACCGCCTGCACGATCCCGTTGGCGACATCGTCGCAGCGCGTGATTCCTCCGAAGATGTTGAAGAGGATGACCCTGACGCCCGGGTCCGAGGTGATGATCTCGAGGGCGGCAACCACCTTGTCCGGATTTGACGACCCCCCAATGTCCAGGAAGTTGGCGGGTTCTCCGCCGTAGAACTTGACCAGGTCCATCGTCGCCATCGCCAGGCCAGCGCCGTTCACGCAGCAACCAACGTTTCCGCCGAGCTTGACGAAACTGAGTCCCGCCTCTCGCGCACGCCGGTCCGCAGCGCTCTCGGTGGTCGGATCGCGAAGCGCCGCCAGCTCCGGGCGCCGGAAGAGCTCGCTGTCGTCGATGCTGACCTTGGCGTCGATCGCAAGTACCTGCCCTGCGGAGGTAGCAATGAGCGGATTGATCTCGGCCATCGAGGCGCCGTTGTCCACGAACGCCTGGTAAAGCTGAGCTATCGCGCGGGCACCCTGGGAGGCGAGCTTCGGTTCGTCGTACAGCCGAGTCGCCAGTCCGTACGCCTGGTGTGGCAGCAGGCCGTAGCGAGGATCGACGCGCAGCCGGTGGATGGCCTCCGGATTGTCGGCCGCCACCTCCTCGATGTCGACTCCGCCCTCTGCCGAGACCATCAGGACCGGGCACCGGCTCCCGCGATCAATCAGCACCCCGACGTAGGCCTCCGACCCGATCTCCTCGATGGGGGAAATCAGAACTTCATGGACGGCGAGACCATTGATGCTCATGCCCAGTATGGCCTCGGCGTGTTTCCCGGCCTCGCCCGGAGAGCGCGCGAGCTTGACCCCGCCAGCCTTCCCCCGTCCCCCCGAATGCACCTGGGCCTTGACGACCGCACTGCCCCCGAACGACTCCGCCAGGGCACGGGCGGCACCGGGGTCGCGGACAACTTCGCCCGGATTCACCGCCATGCCGACGGCTCGGAAGAGATCCTTGGCCTGATATTCGTGTAGGTTCATTGAGGGCGGTCTTCGGGAAGAGGGGTGAATCGCCCCCCCGACCGGCGCGGGAATGGTCGATCAGGTGCGGTGCCGGTCCGCACGCCATGAAGTTACTGGGAAACACGTGCGCAGCAAGCATCCCTCGCCGCAGGGGGGTCCCCGGGATCGTCTACGGAACTGCCACTAGCCTTCGCCCCACGATGTGGCACACGTCCGGCGAGTCCTTCCAGACCCCACCACAGATGCGCGTCCGTGGCGCTGCAAAGCGACAGCGATTCCGGTAGGAGGACCCCGGCGGGGTTCCACAGCCATGTAGACCACGGGGGTATCCGATCTCTCGAAGGTCCCGAGCCGGACCTCGCCCGACGCCGTCGCTACGATGCCGCTCGGCGGCGGCGGGAACTCGGGTTTGTGGACCGAACTGGTAGTCGACCTCGGTGAGCCATGTCGTCGAGTTGGCGGAGCCGGGTTCGCCTCCACCGCAGCAGCCGGCTGACCACAAGGCCCTCGCACCCGCCCTCCCGGCGGCCCCGGCGCACAACCCGTGCCCCAGGGCCTCCGGCCTCCTCGGTAACCCATCCTACGCAACGGATGGCGCGAGACTGGCACCCAGTCGAAGTAGACCCATTGATCGGTCTCCCTTCGCCCAGACACAGTGACCAACGTCGAGGCTTGGTGGATAAGAGGCCAGCCGTCCTCAACGTCGTCGTTTCCTGTGGGTCCTTCAGCCGCTCCCTGACTGAACACCAGGGTCTCGCCAACGAAAAGCCCCATTCTGCCGAGCCTTACGCCCCAGTGCATCTCGCTAAACTCTCCGACCGGCGCAACGCCGTCCGAGTTGCCATATGCAGCCACATTATAAGGGTAGCAGTTGTAGTATACGATCTGCCAGTTAGACCCCGGCGTCTGGTCAATAAAGCCCTGACGGCATTCGAGGCGCGCTGCATCCGCGCTGGACCGCTGCGCTCTTCGTCGCGCCTCGCCAGCCCGGCGCTTCGTGCCTCTCGGTGCTCGCCAGGGTTCATCCACGGACTCCTAGGCGGCCCGTCTGCCTTCGACGCCGGCCATCTCCGGGGTGCCTTGCAAGAGTGCGTCGAGAAGCCGGGGGACTTGCCGTCCCCCCTTGGGGCCGCATTGCGCGATATTGGGAATCGTCCCCCGAACCGGAGGCTGCGCCGGTGCCCACCATTTCTGCGCCCGTCTACCTGGACCACGCCGCCACCACGCCGGTGCGTCCGGAGGTGGCTACGGCGATGCAGCTGGCTCTCGAGGATAACTTCGGCAACCCATCGAGCGCGCACGCGTGGGGGCGCAGAGCGCGCATCCTCCTAGAGGAGGCGCGCAGCACGCTGGCGCACGCGATCGGTACGTCGCCCGAGTGCGTCGTCTTTGTGCGTGGCGGGACGGAGTCGAACAACCTGGCGGTACTTGGGCGGGCGCGGTACGATGCGGCGCGGGGCGCGGGAGCACATGTGATAACCTCGGCGATCGAGCACCCCTCCGTCTTCGAGGCGGCACGGCGAGTTGCCGCCGAGGGAGGACGGCATACGGTAGTGCGATTCTCGGGGCTCGGCCTGGACGTTGGCGCGCTCGCAACGGCGCTCCGGCAGGGAGCTTCCGTGGCCTCGTTCATGTGGGTCGACAACGAGACTGGCCTGGAACTCCCGATCGGCGAGGTCGGCGAGATGTGCCGCGACCACGGCGTCCAGCTTCACAGCGACTCGGTGCAGGCCGTGGGGAAGCTCTCGATGGAGGTGGACGAGCTCTCCGTCGACATGCTCACCCTGACGGGACACAAGGTCTACGGACCAAAGGGCGCCGGGGCCCTCCTGGTGAGGGAGCGGGGCGCCTTGGAGCCGCTCCACTTCGGCGGGGGTCAGGAGAGGGGGCTTCGACCCGGCACCGAGGATGTTGTCGGCGCAGTCGGGCTGGCAGAGGCGGTGCGCCTTGCGGTCGGCGAGCAGCCAAGCGAGGCGATAAGACTGAAGAGGTTGCGAGATCGCGTGGAGGCCGAGGTGCTGGCCGGAGTCCCGGGAGCGCGGGCAATTGCCGGCGAGGCGCCTAGGGCTCCGCACATCTCGTCGCTCAGAATACCTGGCGCGGACTCTGACGTGCTCCTGGCGGCTCTGGACCGGGTGGGCGTCGCGGCCTCTGCGGGATCGGCGTGCGCAAGCGGGTCGGGGGGACGCAGCCGCGCGGTGGAAGCGCTCCACCCGAACGATTCCGGTGCCGTGGTGCGACTGAGCTTCGGTCGGCTGAACGCCGCCCAGACCGGTGAGCGGATCGCGGACCTCGTCGTGGGGGCGGCCGAGCGGGCGCGGGCGCTGGGCACCGCTGGCAACCCGAGAAAGAGCGGTCAGGGCAGATGAGGGTACTGGTCGCGATGTCGGGCGGCGTCGACTCCTCGGTGGCAGCCGCGATGCTGGTGGAATCCGGGCACGAGGTCGTCGGGGCGACGATGAAGACCTTCTGCTACAGCGGCGAAGCGGCCGTCTCCAAGCGAAGCTGCTGCGGGCTGGAGGGGATCGCGGACGCACGCCAGGTCGCCGACCGCCTGGGCATTCCCCACTACGTCTTCGATGTGGAGGAGGGTTTCACCCGCGACGTGATCGACGACTTCGTCTCGGAATACGCGAATGGCCGCACGCCGAATCCGTGCGTTCAGTGCAACTCGAACACCAAGTTCGGCGATTTGTTCGTGCGCGGTCGAGTCCTTGATTGCGAAGGCGTTGCGTCAGGTCACTTCGCGCGCATTGACAATACTGGATCGGCACCTCGACTGCTGCGTGGGGCGGACCGGGCCAAGGACCAGTCCTACTTTCTCTGGGGGCTTCCCGCGGAGATGCTCGGGAAGATGCACTTTCCGGTCGGCGAGCTTGCGAAGGACGAGGTGCGGTCGCGCGCGCGGGCCCTCGGGCTGGTCACCGCGGACAAGCCGGAATCGCAGGAGATCTGCTTCGTGCCGACCGGCAACTACCGAGACCTGCTCGCCGACAGGCTCCTTCCCACCCACCCTGCGCTCTCGCCCGGCCCGATCGTCGACCCCGGCGGGCGCGTTCTAGGGCGGCACGGCGGCTACGCGGGCTTCACCGTGGGGCAGCGCAGGGGTATCGGCGGGGGGCGCGGCGAGCGCTACCACGTGATCGAGATCAGACCCGCGACGCGGGAGGTGGTGATTGGGCCGCGCCACCTACTCGAGGTCGGCGGTGCGGTCGTCGGCGACCTCAACTGGCTGGGACCGCCCCCGGTTCCGGGCCGCCAGCTCGGAGTGCAGATCCGCTACCGTGCGCCAGTGCACCGCTGCACCGTCGAGGAGATCGACGACGACGCGGTCGGGCTCTCCTTCAGGGGGGGTGCCATGGCCGTGGCGCCCGGGCAGTCGAGCGTCTTCTTCGAGGGAGAACGGGTGCTAGGGGGTGGGCGCATTCGAGAGACGGTCGGACGGAGGTAGAGGACTGGATGGACTTCGTCAGGAGCATGATCGCCCGGGACCAGGAGACCGGGAAGTACGGAGGGAGCGTCGTTACCCGCTTCCCGCCGGAGCCCAACGGCTACCTGCACATAGGCCATGCCAAGGCGATTCACCTCAACTTCGGGATCGCCTCCGAGCACCCTGGCGGGCGCTGCCACCTGCGCCTTGACGACACGAATCCGGAGACCGAGAGATCCGAGTACGTCGAGGCGATGAAGCGCGACATCCGGTGGCTGGGCCACGACTGGGGCAACCATCTCTACCACGCTTCCGACTACTTCGGCAAGCTGTACGAGTGCGCGGTCCTGCTCGTTCGCCGAGGGCTGGCCTATGTGGATTCCTCGACCGAGGAGGAGATCCGCGCCAGACGGGGGTCGGTGACCGAGCCCGGCGTGGAGAGCCCATGGCGCGGTCGCCCGGTCACGGAGAACCTGGACCTGCTGGAGCGGATGCGGGCGGGGGAGTTTCCCGACGGCAGCCATGTACTTCGGGCCAGAATCGACATGGCCCACTCCAACATGGTGATGCGGGACCCCCTGCTCTACCGCATCCGCCATTCGACCCACTACCGCCAGGGCGACGGCTGGCCGATCTACCCGATGTACGACTTCGCGCACTGCCTCTCGGACTCGATCGAGCGCGTCACCCACTCGCTCTGCACACTCGAGTTCGAGAACAACCGCGAGATCTACGACTGGCTACTCGCAAAGGTGGATGCGCCCCTCCCCCGTCCCGAGCAGACCGAGTTCGCACCCCTGGTCGTCGAGCACGTCGTCACCAGCAAGCGGAGGCTGAAGGAGCTCGTTGGAGCGGGGGCGGTGCGGGGCTGGGACGACCCCCGCATGCCGACCATTGCCGGGCTCAGGCGGCGTGGCGTCACCCCCGAGGCGATCCGCCGCTTCTGCGAGATGGTCGGCGTCTCCCGGGCCCAGTCGCGTGTCGACTACGGCAAGCTCGAGTTCGCGATACGCGACGACCTCAACCGCAGGGCACCGCGCGCCTTCTGCATCCTGGACCCGCTCAGAGTCGTGCTGACGGACTTCGACCCTGGCAGGTTGGAGTCGCTTAGGGCTCCGGCGATGCCGGGCTCCGACGACAGCACGCAACAGGACCGCGACTTGTCGCTGCGCGGCGAGATCTACATCGAGCGCGGCGACTTCGCCGAGAATCCTCCGCCTGGCTTCCACCGTCTCCGTCCGGGCGGCGAGGTAAGGCTCAAGTACGCCCTCACGATTCGATGCGACGAGATCGTCCGCGACGGCGGGGGCCGAATCGTCGAGCTGCGCTGCTCCCACGACCCCGAGACGCTGGGCGGGGTCGCGCCCGAGGGCCGCCGCGTGCCCGGCACGATCCACTGGCTCTCGGCGGCAGACGCCGTGCCCGCCGAGGTGCGCCTCTACGACCGCCTATTTGCGGTGCCCGATCCGCCGCTCGACGACCTGCCAAACGCCCTAAATCCGGATTCGGAGCGCATTGTGCCGGGCCTGGTCGAGCCTGGTATCGCGGGCGCTGCACCTGGCACGCACTACCAGTTCGAGAGGCTCGGCTACTTCTTCACCGATCCGGCGGACTCGCGTCCGGACCGGCTGGTCCTTAACCGGGTCGTCACGCTGCGCGACAGCTGGGCGGAGCGGCTGCGAAGGGAGGAAAGCGGCACCGGTCGCGCCTCCGTCCCGGCCGAAGCGGATCCCGCGCGGGGAGTGCGCACGCGCGGTGTGGACACCGGCGCCGCAAGCTCCCCGGAGGCGTCGCTCGCCTCCGAGCTGGAACGAGACCGTTTCAGGGAGCTGCGATCTCTGGGAGTCGGCGAGGCGACTGCCGCCAGCCTTGTCCGATCGCCGCCGGCCCTCGACCTCTTCCACCAGGCCATCGCCAGCTACCCCGAGGGCGCGGGTGCCGTAGCTTCGTGGCTGGTCAACGACGTGGCGCGACTTGTCCGACACAGCGCAACACTCGCTCTCGAACGATTGGCGCCTGACGCACTGGCCGATCTCGTACGCACCGTCGAGGCCGACGATCTCTCGCACCGGCTGGGGCGCAGGGTGCTGGAGGCGCTCCTCGAAGGGGGTGGCGACTTCGAGGAGGTGCGCCTGTCGCTGGACCTCGCCGAAGTGGACGACGAGGACACCCTGCGCCGGGTGGTCGAGGGCATCGTGGCCGCCAACCCGGAGAAGGCGGCCGCCTACCGCGCGGGGCGCAGCGGACTGCTGGGGTTTTTCGTCGGCGAGGCTATGCGGGCCACGGGCGGCCACGCCGACCCGCGGGCAGTCAGTCGCGTGGCTATCGAGATGCTGTCTGCGGCGACGAGAACTTCGAGCTGATGAAGTTGGCCAGGTCGTCGGCGAGGGTGTAGAGCAGCGGCACCAGGATCAGCGTCAGGAAGGTGGCGAAGATGATCCCGACGATGACGGCCACGGCCATCGGGCTCCACCACGCCGCCTGCTCTCCTCCCCAATAGATCTCCGGCGCCAGGCTCGAGAAGAAGCCGAAGAAATCGAAGTTCAGGCCGATGGCGAGCGGAACCAGCCCCAGCGCCGTCGTGGTCGCGGTCAGGAGCACCGGGCGCAGGCGGGTGATTCCCCCCATCGTCACTGCGTCGCGGCACGAGAGGCCGTCCCTCCTCCTGAGCACGTCGATGTAGTCGATGAGGACTATCGCGTTGTTCACAACGACCCCGGCGAGCGAGATCACACCCACGCCGGTCATGGTGATCACGAATGGCATCTTGAAGACGAGGAGGCCGACGAGCACGCCGATCGTCGACATCGCCACCGACGACAGGATGATGAGCGGCTTCACCACCGAGTTGAACTGCGACACCAGGATGAAGGCAATCAGCCCGACCGCGATCAGGAAGGCACCCATCAGGAAGGCCTGGGCCTCCTGCTGCTCCTCCTGCTCGCCGGTGAAGGCGAGGGTGTAGCCCGGGGGCAGCGAGGCGGCAAAATCGGCCAGCACCCCTCTCACCTCGACGAGGACCGCGTTGGGGTTCTGCCCGGAGGTGACCTCGGCGCTCACGGTGGCCACCCGGTCCATGTCCTTGCGCCGGATCGAGCCGTACCCCTTGCCGACGCTCCACTCGGCGACCGAGACGAGCGGCACCTGGCTGCCCTCGGCGAGGGCGGTCAGCTCGTCGAGTGCCGTCAGCTCCCTCCGGTCCTCCTCGCGGAGTCGGACCACGATATCGAACTCGTCGTTGCCGGTACGGTACTTTGCGGCCTCCAGCCCGTTGATCGCTCCCCGGACCGCAAAGCCGACATCGTTGGTAGAGAGTCCGTAGAGGCTCGCGCGCTCTCGGTCCACCTCGACTCGCAGCTCGGGGCGGGCGTCGTCCGTGTCGCTCTCCAGACCGACTAGCCGCGAGTAGACGGGCGCACCTTCGATCAGATTGATCGCCTCCTCCGCGAAGGCCGCCAGGAGCTGCGGATCCTCGCCGCCGATCTCGATGTTGACCGGAGGCCCCGCCCCTGGCCCCTCCTCTATCCTGTCGACGCGCACCTCCGCGCCGGCCAGCTCCGCGCCGACCCGCTGCTGCATCTCGGCCAAGGTGGCGAAGACGTCGTAGCTCCGGTCCTGGGGTTCGATCATGTCGACGGTGATGCGCCCCGCCTCGGGTCCGGAGGGGCCGCTAGCCATGAATCCACCCCCACCCCCGCCCCCGCCGCCGGCACCCACCGTCGTCACCACGGTCTCGGCGTCGGAAAGCCCCTCGATACCGGCCAGATCGGCCTTCAGTCGGCGCGCGTACCCGTCGGTCACATCCGCGGAGGTGCCTACGGGCGCGTCCACGCTGACGACCAGCGTGCGTGGAGGAATGTCTTCGGGGAAGTACTCCACCGGCCTCGCGAATCGCCCGTAGACGATCATCGTGCCGACAAGGGCGACCGCCGAGCCGAATAGCACAAGCGGGCGGTGGTCGAGCGCCCAGCTCAGACGCCCTTCGTACCACGAAATCACGCGAACGTAGGTGTGCGTCATGAAGGCCGCGCCCACCCTCTCCAGCACCCTGACGTGGAGGAGCCAGAGGCCGCCGCCCACGACCGCCAGCAGCACTGCGGTAAGCGGGTTGGCGAGCCCCACCAGCAGGAGCCCCACACCGAGGATACCTAGGATCGCGCCGCGCCTTCGTCGCCCGTGGCGCCGCGGCCGCGCCCCCGCCGGATCTAGGAAGAAGGAGCATAGGGTGGGCACGATCACAAGCGCCACGAAGAGCGAGCTCGAGAGGGTGACGATGAGGGTGAGAGGCAGGTACCGCATGAACTGACCCGCCAGGCCCGGCCAGAAGAGGAGCGGAGTAAAGGCGGCAAGGGTGGTTGCGGTGGCCGCGATAACCGGCACAGCCACCTCGCCCGTCGCCTTGCGAGCTGCGGTCCTCCGGTCCCACCCCTCCTCGACGAAGCGGTAGATGTTCTCGACGATCACGATCGCATTGTCGACCAGCATCCCGAGCGCGAGGATCAGCGAGAATAGCACCACCATGTTCATCGTCACACCCAGTACCCGCAGGAGGACGAAGGTCAGGAACATGGAGGTCGGTATCGAGATCGCCACGAAGATCGAGGTCCGCAGCCCCAGGACGAAGAGCAGGACGCCGACGATCAGGATCAGCCCGGAGATGATGTTGTTCTGGAGGCTGCTGACCATGTCGCCGATGTCGGCCGACATGTCGGAGGTGATCGAGACGACGGTAGAGGGAGGCAGGAGCGGACGCATCGCGTCGATCTCGGCCCGGACGGCGTCCGCTGTCTCGATGATGTTGCGTCCCGAGCGCTTCACCACGTCAAGGGTGATGACCGGCTCATCGGAGAGCCGCGCGTAGCTCTCCCGCTCCGCGAAGCCGAACTCCACCTCGGCCAGGTCGCTCACGTAGATCGGACGTCCGTCGACGGTCGTCACGACGAGGTCGCCCACCACGGAGGGATCGTCGAACTCGCCGTCGACGCGCACCAGGTATTTCACCCCGCCGACATCTATCGACCCGCCGGGGATGTTCACATTCTCCTGACGGATCGCGCTCAGCACGTCGTCGAAGGAGACGTTGTAGTACTGCAGCCGCGAGAGATCGACATCGACCCGGACCTGGCGCTCCAGTCCGCCGCGCAGGTCCACCCTGAGCACCGCCGGGATTGCCTCGAGACGATCCTGAAGGTCCTCGCCGACCTCCTTGAGCCGAACCAGCCCGTACCCCCCCGCGAGATTGACCTGCATCATCGGGAAGTCGTCTACGTTGAACTCGTAGATCGCGGGATCCTCGGCGTCGGGGGGGAGCTCGGGCCGGGCGAGATCGACCTTCTCCCTGACCTTCTGAAGCGCCTCGTCCATATTGGTGGAGGTCT
>JAGWBP010000043.1:0-18530 GCA_021295835.1 Gemmatimonadota bacterium
TCCACCTCGGCGGCCTCGACCTCTACCCCGATGGCCTGCCCGCATGACCTGCTACCCACCAGAAATGGGGAAGAACCTTGAAAATTTGAGATTACAATCAGCAAGTCGATGCGAGCGGTTCGGCGCAGCGGTCCAGTATGGATTCAGCGCCGCCCCAAGTCCGTGGGTGTGTCTGCGGGCTGTCCAGCAACCATGAACGAGAGGCTACGAGAGATATGCACCGCACCAGGTCGTCCATTCGTCCCGCATTCCCGTTGGTAGCAGTCGCGCTTGCAGTAGGCACCTCCACTCCCGCAGCCGCGCAGTCGGTCTCCCTCGGGGCCGATGTCGTGAGCCGCTACATCTGGCGAGGCCTGGACTTCGGCGAGTCGGCGTCTTTCCAGCCCGGCCTAACCGTCTCCCTGGACAAGCTCGAGTTCGGCGCGTGGGGGTCGTACTCGATCAGCGCGTCGGGAGCCGCCGCCAACGAGAACGACCTGTGGGCCAGCTTCACCCATTCGTTCGAGTCGGGCGCAAGCCTGTCGCTCGGCGTGACCGACCACTACTTCCCGAACCTCCTCGTGACGGACGACGGGGGCGAAGAGTACGCGCTGGATTTCCGGGACGGCGATGCCCACACCCTGGAGATCTGGGCGTCGCTGGCGGGGCCGGAGTCTCTGCCCCTGTCGATCTACGCCGGTCGCCTGCTTGACGACGACGGGTCCCTCTACGCGGAGGTCGGCGCACCGCTGATCGAGGCCGAGGGGGTTGAGCTGGCGGCGCACCTGGGGTATGTGGGCGGCGAGAGCGCCTTCTACGTAACGGAGGGTGCCGGTGTCGTCAACGTCGGAGTCACCGCCAGCACCGAGCTCGCGATCACCGAGTCCTTCGCCCCTCCGGTCAGCGTCTCGTACGTGGTGAATCCGTCTAAGGCGGAGAGTCGTGGGAGTCGTGCGTACCTGTTCTTCGGACTGAGCATCTCGCCGTAGTACACTGTGATTTACATTTTGTAAACTACAGTTTACTTTAGTACATGTAGGTTAGCGGGCCAGCAGCTCGGCCACGCTCGCCATGTCGGGCACGGTGGCGGTGGGGTGTGCATTGGCGGCCGGCGTCGCGCCGCTCCCCCGCCCCCGGGTCGGGCGGTTCACGTGCACGGTGGCGTACCCCAGCTCGGAGGCGGGTGCGATGTCGTGGAAGAGGCTTTGCGCAACGTGCAGAGTGCGTTCGCGCGGCACTCCCGAGCGGCGCTCCATCTCGGCGAAGTGGCCGGGGGCGGGCTTGTAGCTCCCGACCTGGGAGGCGGTTACGACCCAGTCGAAGTCCACGCCGAGGCACGGCAGCGTCCGTGCGAAGAGCTCGTCGTCCACATTCGAGACGATGCCCAGCCGGTACCGTCCCGACAGTCGCTCCAGGGCCTCGCGAGTATCGGCAAAGACGGGCCAGTCGCCCACCGAGTCGGCGAAGGCGGTCCTCTGTCCGGAGGTGGCCGCGGAGCCGAGCGACGCGCCCATTCGCCCGCGCGTCAGCACCAGCACCTCGCGGTAGCTGCGGTAGCGCTCGCTCTGCACCAGGTGCTCGGCGTGCGAGAAGGCCTCGAGAATGTCGGCGTCCGAAGCCTCGCAGCCAGCGGTGGTGGAACGCATCGCGTCGACGATCCCCGACTCCCAGTCCACCAGTGTGCCGTAGCAGTCGAAGGTCAGCAGCTCGAAGCGCGAGGGATCGAGTAGCTGCACCAAGGCTCTCGCGCCGCCGCCTACATCTCCGGGAAGTCGGCTGTTGGCCCCATCGTCTGCGGAACCGGCACGTCGAGGAGGCGCAGGTAGACGCCCAACTGGGCCCGGTGGTGAATCAGGTGGTCCAGGATGAAGCTGCGCATGACCGCCCCCTTGGGGAGGGTGAAACGGAGCTCGCCCGCCACCAGCAGGCTCCACGGCTCCAGGAAGGTCTCGTCCGAGGTGGCCTCGACTGCGCTGCGGGCCTCGGCCGCAGCCTGGTCAAGTGCCGCCAGCAGGTCGGCGGTGGTCTTCGGGGGCGCCACGGGCGTCATGGGTTCCCCGCCGACGGGTGCAAGGTCGAGCTCGGATGCGTTCAGCGTGCCCGCAGTCCAGGTGGGAATGTTGGCGATGTGGGCTGCGAGCTCGCCCAGCGTCCAGGAGCGGTCGTGGGGTCGCCAGTCGAGGCTGTCGTCGGGAAGGGCCGCGATCAGCGGGCGCGTGCCCTCCAGGATGTGGCCGAGCTGGGCCAGGATGGATGCGGAAGTCATGGTTACGAATCTCCAGGAGTGCGGAGGATCGACGTGGTTGGATGGATGGTCCTCGCCATGCCTCGGAAGCAACTCGTTCAGGCCCGAATCGACAAGACCGTTCGCTCCTCTGGTGCCCAACGAAGAGACCATCGAGGCGATGAGGGAGGCCGGACCGCCTTGATCCCCACGAGCTCACGCGACCTGCGGGCCACCGTGGCGCGGTCCGGGTCCGCCGCGCCGACAGCCGGAGTCGATTGGCGGACTTGCAGTGCTCGCGGATCGTCCGGTGGATACGGGAGGGGCGGGAGCGGCGGCTCCCGTGATCGTCACGCCGGACGCGTGGAGAGCACGCGCCGTGTCCCTATCGGTGACGTACGGTGTCGCGTTCCACGACGCGGCCTACCATGCCGTGGCGCTCTGCCTCTGCGGCGTGTTCGTCACGGCTGACGAACGGTATGTGCGCCGCGTCTCGGGGGCCGGAGGCATTTCGTCCCTGCGACGCTGGCGGACACCCTGATCCCACAGCTCCGCCCGTCCCCACCCCACCCCCCACCCTCCCCAGCTCCTCCAGCCACGCGTTCAGCGACAGCACCCGTTCGGCGATCACGTGGATCACCCCGTCCATCTTCTGCACCTTGCCGCGGCACAGCATCAGCCGTGAGGCGAGGGTGTCGCGGCGCTGGTTCTCGTACACCGAGGGGAAGACCACGAGGTTGGCCACCCCGGTCTCGTCCTCCAACGTGACAAACATCACGATTCCCTTGCCGGGGCGCTGCCTGGTCAGCACGATCCCCGCCACGACCGTCCGGTCCCCGTCGGCCAGGTCGTCGAGCGCCGCCGCTGGCAGCACGCCGCGCTCGTCCAGGCGACCTCGCAGCAGCGCGACGGGGTGGTGCTTGAGGGACAGACCCGTCGTGCGGTAGTCGGCCGCCACCTGTTCGCCCGCGGACATCTCGGGGAGCAGCGGCTCCAAGCGGGTGCGCCCATCCACCCCCGCCGCCTCGAAGAGCGGGAGCGGTCCGGTGTCGTGCAGCGCACGCACCGCCCACGTGGCCTGACGGCGGTCCAGCCCCATCGAGCCGAAGGCGTCGCCCCCGGCCAGGCGCGCAAGAACGGCCGTGGATAGCCCGGTCCGCAACTGGAGGTCGAGGGGCGAGCGGTATGCATCCGCCACCCGGTCGCCGCGCCCCTCCACCACCCGCTCCGCGTCCTCCTCCCCGAGTCCGCGAACGAGCCGCAGGCCCAGCCGCAGGGCGAAGGGACCCTCCCCCTCCCCCTCCCCCTCCCCCTCCAGCGTGCAGTCCCACTCCGAGAAGTTCACATCCGCCGGCCGCACCTCCACCCCGTGGTCGCGCAGGTCGCGCACGATCTGGGCGGGTGCGTAGAAGCCCATCGGCTGACTGTTGATCAGCGCGCAGGCGAAGACTGCCGGGTGGTGGCACTTGAGCCACGACGAGACGTAGGCCAGGTGCGCGAAGCTCGCCGCGTGGCTCTCGGGAAAGCCGTACTCGCCGAACCCCCTAATCTGGCGGAAGCAGCGCTCGGCGAAGTCCGCCGTGTAGCCGCGCGCCGTCATGCCGGCTATGAACTTGTCCCGGAAGCGGTGGATGGTGCCCGGATTGCGGAAGCTGGCCATGGCGCGGCGCAGTTGGTCGGCCTCGGCGGGCGTGAAGCCCGCGGCGACGATCGCGATCCGCATGACCTGCTCCTGGAAGAGCGGCACTCCCAAGGTCTTCTGTAGCACCTCGCGGAGCTCCGGCGACGGGTACTCGACCGGTTCGCGCCCCTGCCGACGGCGCAGATACGGGTGCACCATGTCACCCTGGATCGGCCCCGGACGCACGATCGCCACCTCGATCACCAGGTCGTAGAAGGTGGCGGGCTTCAGCCTCGGCAGCATCGCCATCTGGGCGCGGCTCTCGATCTGGAAGACGCCCACCGTGTCGCCGCGCTGGATCATCTCGTAGGTGGCGGGGTCCTCGTGCGGCACGCTCTCCAGGGTGCAGCGGACCCCGCAGTTCTCCTCGAGGAGACCGAAGGCCTTGCGGATGCACGTGAGCATTCCCAGCCCCAGCACGTCGACCTTGATCAGCCCGAGCACCTCGAGGTCGTCCTTGTTCCACTCGATCACGGTCCGGTCCTCCATCGCCGCGTTCTCGATGGGGACGATCTCGCAGAGCGGCCCGCGCGAGATGACGAAGCCGCCGGTGTGCTGCGAAAGATGGCGCGGGAAGCCGTACAGCTCGCGGGCCAGCTTCAGCGTCAGCGCCAGCCTCCGGTCGCGGGGGTCGAACCCCTCCTCGCGGGCGCGCTCCTCGTCCACCGGACGGGACCGCCACGAAGACATCGAGAGCAGCCTTCCGATCACGTCCTCGCTCAGCCCCATCGCCTTGCCCACGTCGCGCAGCGCGCTCCGGGTGCGGTAGCTGATGACGGTCGCGGTCAGCCCGGCCCGGTCGCGCCCGTACTTGCCGTAGATGTACTGGATCACCTCTTCGCGGCGCTCGTGCTCGAAGTCGACGTCGATGTCGGGAACCTCGTCACGCTCGGCGGAGATGAAGCGCTCGAAGAGCAGGTCGATCTGCGCGGGATCGACCGATGTGACGCCCAGGCAGTAGCAGACGGCGGAGTTGGCCGCCGAGCCCCGCCCCTGGCAGAGGATCCCCCACTGGCGTGCCTGGCGCACGATGTCCTCGACGGTCAGGAAGTAGGGCTCGTACTCCAGTTGGGCGATGAGCGCCAGCTCGTGCTCGATCGCCGCGCGCACCTTGGCCGGGACGCCGTCGGGGTAGCGTTCGGCCGCGCCCGCCCAGGCGAGCGCCGCGAGCGTCTCGCGGGGGGAGCGTCCGTCGGGGGCGACTTCGTCGGGGTACTCGTAGCGGAGCTCGGCGAGGGAGAAGCGGCATTGGTCGGCGATCCCGACGGCGGTGGCGAGCGCGCCCGGGTGGTCGCGGAAGAGGCGGGCGACCTCGGCGGGGGGCTTGAGGTGGCGTTCGGCGTTGGCGGCCAGACGCCAGCCGGCGCTGTCGATGGTGCAGCGCTCGCGGATGCACGTCAGCACGTCGTGGAGACGTCGCCGCGAGGGGTCGTGCTGATGGACGTCGCCGGTGGCGACAAGGTGGATGCCGTGCGATTCGGCCAGCCGGGCAAGGGCGGCCAGACGGTGGTCGTCGTTGCCTTGGTGGTAGTGGGTGGCGGCGAGGTGGAGGGGGGCGTCGAGGTGGTCGCGGTACCAGGCGAGGTGGTCGGCGAAGTCGTCGCCGGGGGAGACCGGGGGAATCGCGACGAAGATGTGGTCGTCAGGGTCTGCCGCCCCAGCCACGTCCTCCCGGCCGAGATGACACTCGCCCTTGGGCGCGCGCCGGCGTCCGGTGGTGATGAGGCGGGAGAGCGCGCCGTAGCCGCGCCGGGTGACGGGGAGGCAGAGAAGGCCGGGGCCGTCGATCAGGTCGAGCCGCGCGCCGGGAATGAAGTGCACTCCGGTCCGGAGCGCGGCCTCGTGGGCGCGCACCACGCCCGCCAAGGTGTTGCGGTCGGTGAGCGCGAGGGCGCGGTAGCCGAGCTCCGCAGCCCGCTCGACCATCTCCTCGGGGTGGGAGGCACCCCGCAGAAAGGAGAAGTTGCTGGTGACCTGGAGCTCGGCGTGGGGGGGCGGGGAGAGCGACGGCCGGGCACGGACCCGTGTCCGGCACGCGACCGGGGGCGGCGCGAGGGCGGCGCGGGTGGTGGTGGGGCCGGCGGAGGACATGGCCCCTGAAAGCTAACCGAATATTTACCGAACTATAAGAGCGCGGACATGCAGTGGGTCGACTTGATTCCGAGGCCCATAGAGCGACGGCGGGCGCTCGCCTCCTTCGGTCCCAGACGGCCATCGGGCTGCGGGCGACCCGGCTTGCCCCGGATCTCACCCCCTCTCCACATTCCCACCATGCGAAAAATCAGTTGGCGGAGGGCCGCGCAGTGATACGCTCGCAGGGTGCCGGGGTCCCGGATCCGGCCAAGTACCGGCACCTGTCGGTTCCGCTGCCCGGCGAGGTCGACGAGGGGACCGACGCGGCGGTCGCGGCGCTCAACCGCCACTTCAACCCGGACGACTTCCATGTCCTCCGAAACGGCGCCAGCCTCGACGTCTGGCTGCGCCAGGTCGACCTGGACTGCCTAGCCGACGCCGTGGAGAGGGTCCTCGGGAGCCATCCGACCGCTCTCCCCCTGCGTCGGATCGACGCGGCGGTCAGGAAGATCCACTCCTACGGGATCAACGGCGGCAAGCGCCTCTACGTCGGCTACAACCGCGAGCGCAAGGTCGTCGACCGGCTGGGCAAGGTCCGCCGACGCGGCAAGCACTACTACGCCAACGACCACGCATTCGCCAGGGAGAACGCCGCACTCCCCGGAGCCTTCGTGGACCGGGTCGTTTGCGGCGACAGCGAGGAGGTTCTGAGACAGCTCCCCGACAACAGCGTGGACCTCGTCTTCACCTCGCCTCCGTACAACTTCGGCCTGGAATACGACGGCGACGGCTCGAAGAGCGACGACGCCCGCGACTGGGAGTCCTACTTCGCCAAGCTCTTCCGCGTCTTTGACGAGTGCATCCGCGTCCTGGCATTCGGCGGCCGGATCGTCGTCAACGTGCAGCCGCTCTTTTCGGACTACATACCGAGCCATCACATCATCTCCAACCACTTCATGCGCCGCCGGCTCATCTGGAAGGGCGAGATTCTCTGGGAGAAGCACAACTACAACTGCAAGTACACCGCCTGGGGGAGCTGGAAGAGTCCCGCCAGCCCCTACCTGAAGTACACCTGGGAGTATCTGGAGGTGTTCTGCAAGGGCGACCTCAGGAAGGCCGGGCAGTCGGCCAACGCGGACATCGACGCCGAGTCCTTCAAGCAATGGGTCGTGGCGAAGTGGTCCGTCGCTCCCGAGCGCCGGATGACCGAATTCGGACACCCGGCAATGTTCCCCGAGGAGCTCGCCCGCCGCGTGATGCTCCTCTTCAGCTTTCGGGGCGACGTGGTGCTGGATCCCTTCGCCGGAGCGGGCACCACCTGCGTGGCCGCGCGCCGAATCGGACGGCGCTTCCTCGGGATCGACGTCTCGGAAGAGTACTGTCGGACGGCGAGGCGGCGGCTGGCGGATCTTCAGCCGGAGTTGATCTGAGGGGCACTTCCGCCATGGGCTGCTAGAGATCTACCCCCTATGCGACATGCGGATGGACCGCCTCGACGACCCACCGGGCCCCGCTTCGGGCGGCATCGGCGTCGGCGCGCGAGTAGAACCCGGACGGCGTGAGGTCCTCGGCCCCGTAGAATGCCAGCTCCCGGTCGCGACGCAGGCTCCGCGAGACATCGGCCAGTGCGTCCGCCTCGGCGCGCAGCGGCGCTGGGAGGCGGTCCCGCTCCGCCAGCAGGATCGGCGAGACGTCGTGGATACGCGGCGGGTCGATCCCGACGGACCGAAGCAGCCCCTTGAGCGCCAGCTCGACGACCTCCTGGGATTCGCGCACCACGTCCGCCCAGCCCTCCCCTTCGTGGAGCACGTCGAGCGCGGCCAGGCGGAGCTTCGCGCGACGGAGGTAGTCCCGCGCCAGTCCCGCGTTCTTCACCCTTCGCGCACCCAGTAGGGGTTGCCGTGCGCAACGCGTTGTGAAATCCGATTGGCGACGATCCGGCGCCGGACGGCCGCGAGGGCGCGCGACACTAGAAGCCGCCGTTCGAAGAGGACGAGGCCGTCCACGGCCACCTCCGCCCATAGCCCCGATGGCGTCTCGCCCTCGCCCGGCAGGTGAACGAAGTGAGGTTCGACCCGGTGCCCGTCCCACTCCAGAGCGGGCCGTTCGTCCCACCGCCGGTACAGCGCCCGCGACACTGCGACCTCCTCGCCCACCACCATGAGGACGTCGAGATCGGACTCCCATGACGGATGCCCTCGCGCCCAGGAGCCGAAGACGACCACCCCCAGCAGCGATTCGCCGACATCCTCGAACGCCCTGCGAACCGTCCTGACGCCGGGAGCCGGAAGCTCGCCATCCGGCGATCCCAACTTGCGCGCACAATGCCGGTTGAGCGAGATCCCCTGGGACGCCGCCCGAGCGCGCAGCGCGGCGTGCAGGCCCGGATCGATGCGGATCAGGAAGCGGCCGGAAGCCGGTCGCCGCTTCCTTCCAGAAGTGGTATCATCGTCCATGGCTGAATGATACTACACACGCGACACAGCGACAAGCGTCCCTTCGCCGCCTTCGATGCCTAGCCCACTGCGACGGGCGGCGGTGTTCGCAGGTGCCACCAAGCTGGACGGCGTCCAATCACTCCGTGGTCGGGACTCCCACGGCATTCGTCAACCCGGCGCTTCGCGCCGGATCCCATTCGTCACAGCCAATCCTGAACTCAATCGCACCTCGGGCCGCGCCAACCCGAGAGTCCATCAAGCCAATTATCGAACTCGGTTGTGTCCGGCGCACAAAGGCCTTCGTTGTCGTCCCAATAGAACCACTCTAGCGACGATAGGTCGAGGAAATCGAGCGGAATCTCGCCGGTCAGCGAATTGGATTCGAGATACAGCCACTCGAGATTCGACAGGTCGCCCAGCTCCGGCGGAATCTCGCCGGTTAGCGAATTGTGGTTGAGACCCAGGGTTTCAAGATTCGACAGGTCGCCCAGCTCCGACGGAATCTCGCCCGTCAGCGAATTGGAGAGGACCCACAGGACTTCGAGACTCGACAGGTCGCCCAGCTCGGACGGAATCTCGCCGGTGAGAGAATTGCCCCGTAGAGTCAGCGTATCAACCCGGCCGTCCGCATTGGTGCTCACCCCGTGCCACTCGTCAAGGGGCTTGTCGGTCTTCCAGTTCGCGTTGTTCCTCCAGCCGTCGCCGCCCAGTTCTCCGTACAGGATCTCCAACACCTGCCGCTCGGTGAGGCGGACGAATGCGGTTAAGTCCTGCGATGCCGACAAACTGCCGTCGGAGGCCGTCACGGTGATCTCCGCGCTCCCACTCGCCACCCCCGTGACCGCCACGGAGTCACCCGAGACGGTCGCCACTTCGGCGTCGGAGGACGAGGCCGCATAGCTGAGCTCGTCTCCGTCCGGATCGCTGAAGTGCCCCGCGAGATCAACCGACTCGGTGCTGCCGACCTCGACCGTCAGCTCCGGTATACTCCCGACTGCAACCGGCGACCGGGGCTCGCCGCACCCAACCACCCAGGCGACGACCGCGACCGGGACGGAGACGCTCAGGGCGAGCCGAAGAGCGCCGCTCGTTCGGTGGCGATAAATTGCGGGCATGGCACGCCTCCTGTTGCCTTAGCTTGTCCATGAACCTTCGGGGTCAAGCGTGCAGTATATGGGTCTGAGGGACCCCTTGCAAGCTCACGGTGCGCGCGCGCGCGGCTGGGTTCCGAGCCCGTCTCCGGTGCCTGGAAACACCTCGGCGTCCTTGCGGCCGCCGGGGCTGGGGAGGGAGTCGGCGGCGGTGCGGCCCCGCTATCCAGAGGGCCCGTGCAGGGGTCGCGAGCCCGCAGGCGAGCATGCGCCAGCAATCGCGCTTCGAACCGTCGCGACCCACGGCTCCAGAGGGCAGATTGCCATCTGACCACCGAACATGCAACTTTGCAGATGGATTGCGTCGGCGACGCCGAGTGGCGAGTGGGCAGCACTGCAGAGGAGCCAGAACCGTGGCGGGATATGCTCGCAAGACCGCGCTTGGACCGGTCGAGGTGCTCCTGCGGGCCGAGGAGATGCTCCCGGCGATCATCGGGGTCGGCAGATCCAGGAAGTCGTCGCACGGCGCCACCTACTCGGGCCGGGAGGGCACCGTCGTCCTGACCGCGCACCGCCACGGTCCCTTCACCGACGTCACGGCGCAGACCGACCGTCTGGGCACATCGCGCATGGACTACGAGATCCAGCGCTTCCTCAACCACCTCCCCTACGAGTACGGGGATGCGGGGGGCCAGGGCTCGGGCGATCCCGGCCGACAAGGGGGAGGATGAGCTTCCCATCGCTTGCGGCGCTCAGGGCCGCATGACGCGAGTACTGGGCGGACTGCCTGTGGCAGTGGCGGTCCTGGTGGCCTGCGAGAAGCCGGTGGAACTCGTCCCGGACGAGCCTACGACCGTCGTTGTCGAGCCGGATTCGGTCCACTTCGCCGCGCTCGAGGGCTCGGTGCCGCTCTCCGCCACCGTGTTCGATCAGGACGGGGGCGAGATGGAGGGGGTCGTCGTCACGTGGCGGTCGTCGGACCCCGAGGTGGCGCGTCTAGGGCCGGTCGGACTCGTCACCTCGGTCGGAGACGGGGCCGCAGCCGCCATCGCGACGTCCGGGGAGGTGGAGGGCTCGGCGAAGGTCGTCGTCGCGCAACTGGCTGCGTCGATCTGGATCCGGCCCGGCGTCGACATCCGCATGGACGCCCTCGGCGACACGGCGCGGCTGGCCGCCGAGGTGCTCGACCCCAATGGGCGCCCGGTCCCGGACGCCGATGTCGTCTGGTCAACCGCCGACGGCAAGGTGGCGAAGGTTACCGACGCCGGATTGCTGACCGGGGTCGGCAACGGCTCGACCACGGTCAGGGCCTCCTTCGGCGAGCTAGTCGACTTCGTGTTCGTGTCGATCAGGCAGGTCCCGGCCGATGTTCGACTGGTGCCGGCCTACGACACGATCCGCTTCGCCTCCTTCGGCGACACCGCCGATCTGGCCGCCGAGGTGCTGGACCCTCGGGGCAAGCTCATCGAGGGGGCGGCGGTCTCCTGGTCCTCCAGCGACTCGCGCGTCGCCTCGGTCGACCGCGACGGTGTGGTGGATGCCCGGGGCAACGGGTGGGCGCAGATATCGGCCTCGATCCACGCGCTCTCCGCCTCGGTATGGGTCGAGGTGGACCAGATCCCGACCGTCTTCAGGGCGTACAGCGAGGTCGACGTCATCGCGATCGGCGACTCGACCCAACTTCGGACCGAGGCCTTCGACGCGGGGGGATCGGCGATTCTGGACGGCAACGTCGCGTGGAGATCCAGCGACGTGGAGGTGGCTTCGGTGAGCGCGGCAGGGTGGGTGCTGGCGACCGGCGAGGGCCCGGTCGAGATCACGGCCGAGCTGAAGGGCCTAGAGGCTTCGGTCACCCTCTCGGTCGTCTCTTCGGACGAGTACGCACTCCTGGCGCTCTACGACGCGACGGATGGGCGGTCGTGGGCGCTGAACGCGAAGTGGAAGAGCGACGCTCCGCTCGCCGAGTGGTACGGCGTGGATGTGGGCGAGGACAATCGGGTGGTCTCGATCGTACTGGTGGCGAATGGGCTGGCAGGCGAGCTCCCCGCCGATATCGGTCGCCTGACCGCGCTCGAGAGTCTGCAACTGGCCGAGAACGGCCTGGAGGGGGAGATCGTCTCCGAGGTGGGCAGGATGGAGAGCCTCGAGGTGCTGGATCTCTCGGGGAACTCGCTCGACGGCCCGATCCCCCCCGAGATCGCTCAGCTGGGCGAGCTCCGCCACCTGCTGCTCTCCAACAACGATCTCTCCGGCGAGATTCCGTCCGAACTCGGCGAGCTGGAGAGCCTGCGCTCCCTCGACCTCTGCTACAATGTGCTCCGGGGGACGATTCCGGCCGGGCTGGGCGATCTCTCCGAGCTCGAGACGCTCTCGCTCTGCGGCGACGACCAGGAGGTGGGGTCCGGCAACCAACTGACCGGCGCGATTCCCCCCGAGCTAGGCAGGCTGGCGCAGCTAAGGGAGCTGGACCTGGGCGCCAACCGGCTTCAGGGGCCCATTCCCCCCGAGCTGGGCGATCTCTCGAAGCTCGAGACGCTCCGCCTCTACTCCAACCTGCTGACGAGCATTCCCGCCGAGATCGGTCGCCTGGATAGCCTCCGCTCCCTCTTCCTCTACGGCAACCGGCTGACCGGCAAGATACCCCCGGAGCTGGGCGACCTCGCCAAGCTGGACACGCTCCTTCTCGGCGCCGGGTGGTCGAGCGGCAGCAACTCGCTCTCCGGGCCGATCCCGCCCGAGCTGGGCGAGCTCGGCAACCTTCAGAAGCTCGACCTCGGCCACAACGAGCTGAGCGGCAAGATTCCGCCGGAGCTGGGCGACCTCGCCAAGCTGGAGTGGCTCGTCGCCTGCTCGGCTGGCGTGTCGGGCTCGCTTCCGACCGAGCTCGGCGAGCTGGGCGAGCTTCGCCGACTGTACCTCTGCTCGAACGAGCTGGAGAGGATGGTCCCAGAGGAGTTGGGCGATCTGGGCAGTCTCGTGCACCTGTACCTGGGGGGCAACCTGCTGAGCGGCGAGTTCCCCGAGTCTATGATGGCGGTGCTCAGTCTCACAGAGTTCTTCTGGGGGGGCAACCCGGGCCTCTGCGTCCCCCGGACGGAGGAGTTCGAGGAGTGGCTGGAGTCGATCCCCAAGTCGTCGGGCATCTACTGCGACCCTGCGGAGCGGCGCGACGATGGGGGTGGCGGGGTCGATGTCCCGGGGTTCTGCTCTCTGACGGTCGCTCCGACCCGGTCGGCTCGCATCGAGCGAGCGCTGGCCGGGATCAGCTCCCGGGGCGAGACCGTCCTGGCGGCAACCGAGACCAGGGCGGTGCACTGCCAGACTGTGCGCTGACATGATGCAGGGACTAGGCCGCGCACCGGTCGCCGGGGCGGTCGTTGCAGCTCTCTGGGCGGTGCCGTCGGTGTGCGGTCCCGGGTCCGGCCCGCAGCTCCCCACGACGATCGCGATCTCGCCCTCCTCGCTGAGCTTCGACGCCCTCTCGGTCACGGCCGGCCTCGGGGCGACGGTCCACGACCAGCACGGCGAGGTCATGGCCGACGCGGCCGTCTCCTGGCGCTCCTCGGCGCCATCGGTAGCCACCGTGGATGCCAGCGGGATGGTGCAGTCGGTGGGAAACGGCGCGGCCTACATCGCGGCAACCGTCGCGGAAGTGCACGACTCGGTCGCGGTCACCGTGGAGCAGCAGGCAGCCGAGGTGATCGTAACGGCCCCCTCGGATCCCCTCCTCTTCGCGAGCCTGGGCGACACCGCGCGGCTTGCGGCGGAGGTCCTGGACGCCAACGGGCACCCTTTGCCCGACGCCGCAGTCGTATGGTCTGCGGGCGACGCAGGGGTCGCCACAGTGGACGCCGAGGGGCTGGTCTCGGCAGTCGGCAACGGCGCGACCGACGTGACCGGGATGTCCGGGCCGGCGCTCGGATCGGTAGGGGTCGAGGTGGCGCAGCTTCCGACCGTGGTCGAGGTGCGCGCCGAGGCGGAGATGCTCGTCACCGGCGATTCGCTCCTCCTGACCGCTGAGGCGCGCGACGCGGGAGGCGCCCCGATCGACAGCGCCACCTTCGAATGGAGCTCGAGCGACGAAGGGATCGCTACGGTCGACTCCGACGGCTGGGTGCGTGGGGTGGACGAGGGCGATGTGCGGATCACCGCCACTCTGATGGGCGTGAGCGGGTCGGTGGGGCTGACCTTGGTGCTCGCCGACAGGGTCGGCCTCCTGGCTCTCTACGCGTCGGCTGGCGGCGACGAGTGGGAGGTCGACGACGGGTGGGGAACGGACGCGCCGCTGGGCGACTGGCACGGCGTCGAGGTGGACGCGGACGGTCGGGTCGAGTCGCTAGCTCTCGCCCAGAATGGCTTGGTCGGGACCATAGCGCCGGAGATTCGGCGCCTGGACCGAATCCGGGAGCTTCGCCTGGAGGTCAACGAGCTGGGCGGCGAGATCCCGCCCGAGATCGGCCAACTGGGCGAGCTCGCCTGGCTGGGCCTCTTCGGCAACGACCTCTCCGGCGAGATTCCCCCGGAGATCGGCGACCTGAGCAGCCTCCAGGTGCTCGACCTGACGCTGAACTCACTCTCGGGCGAGGTGCCTCCGGAGATCGGAACACTCACCGAGCTCGAGTACCTGAGCCTCTTCTTCAACGAGCTGACCGGCGAGATTCCCCCCGAGATCGGAGACTTGGGGAAACTTCGCTTCCTGGATCTCTGCTACAACAAGCTGACCGGCCCGATACCGGGCGAGATCGGTGACCTGGAGGAGCTCGAGCAGCTCTGGCTCTGCGGCATCGACACCAACCCGGAGGCCGGAAACCGCCTCTCCGGTACCATTCCCCCGGAGATCGGCGACCTGGCCGAGCTGCGGGTCATGAGCCTCGGGGCGAATCGTCTCACCGGTCCCATTCCCCCCGAGCTGGGCGGGCTGCCGCTCCTCGACACCCTCGCCATCTACAGCAATCTCCTGACGAGGATCCCCCCGGAACTCGGCGACGCGACGAGCCTCGAGTACCTCGCCGCCTACGGCAACCGGCTCGAGGGCGAGATTCCCCCGGAGCTCGGGGGCCTCCGCAGCCTTCGGACGCTCCTTCTAGGCCGTGGCTTCACGAGTGGCGACAACAGCCTGAGCGGCGAAATTCCCCCCGAGCTGGGCGACCTCGAGGAGCTGCGCCGGCTCGATCTGGGCGCCAACGAGCTGAGCGGCGAGATTCCGCCCGAGCTGGGCGACCTCGAGCTGCTGGAGTTTCTCGAGCTGGGGAGCAACTCGCTGACCGGGGCGATCCCCGAGGAGCTGGGCTCGCTCGCCAGGCTGACCCGCCTGGCGCTCTGCCCGAACGAGCTCTCGGGCCCGATCCCGCCCGAGCTGGGCGATCTGGGGGAGCTCTACTACCTCTTCCTCTGCTCGAACGGGCTCTCCGGGCCGCTGCCGGAGGCGCTCGGCGGGCTGACGGAGCTCCGCTTCATGAACTTCGTGAACAACTCCCTGACCGATCCGATGCCAGATTCGATGCTGAATCTGTCAAACTTGCGGGAGCTCCTCTGGAAATCCAACGATGGGCTCTGCGCACCGCGGACCGAGGAGTTCGAGGAGTGGCTAGACGGGATCGAGTCCTCTTCCGACATCTACTGCGAGGCGGAATCGATGCCAGGAGCCCGCCTGGCGGGGGAAGGCGAAGATGCAGACACGGGAGTCGGATGCACGGCGACGGCGATCGGGGCCAGGTCGGCCGTTGGACGCTGGAGCCGGAGCGCGACCTGGAGTCTCCTCTCGGACCGCCAGCGCAAACGGCTCGGCCCGGCCGACGGCACCCCCTCTGTCAGGTCAAGTGTCAACTGTAGTTTACATAATGTAATCTATAGGTGACTCTGGTCCTGGGTCGCCGCTCGACCCGGCTGCTCCAGCACCCGGAACGTCCGGAGGCCGGTCGGTCCACCTGACGGTTGTCTACGCAAAGAGTCCGTGGAGGAACCAGCGGGGGGCCGCCTTGCGCCCCTCCTCCCGGTAGAGCCAGTAGCGTCCGCCCGCCTCGTCCTCGGCAAGATAGTAGTCTCGGCTCGGGGCCTCCTCGCGCCACCACTCGCACTCCAGGCGTTCGGGGCCTTCGGCTGTGCGCAGCCGATGCAGCCGTCCACAGCGACGGAAGGCCAGCGGTGGGCCGTCCGCCACCGGCGTGACCGCCTCGATTGACTCCGGTGGAGAGAGCAGACGTAGCGGACGGCGGCGGCCGGGCGGCCAGCCGAGACCACGCGAAGCATCCGTCTTCAGCATCCTGCCCCGCCCGACGGCGAGCTCGGGTATCCAGCTCTGGCGTGGCACCGGACGTTCGATCCGGCCGAAGCCGAGGCGGTTCCCCAGCCGGTCGAGCAGATCCGCCAGCATCTCCTCGTCCTCGCCGTGACGCTGTCCGGCTACTCTGCCCAGCCAGTCCGTCTGCGTCTCGCTCAGGGTCTCGACCACTTCCGCGGACAGGACGATCTCGTCGATCCCGAAGCCGGGCCGGAGCTGCTCCAGCTTCTCCTCGAAGAGCACCCTGAGGGGCCGCTTGCGGCGTAGCGGACGGCTGGTGCCGACCGTCACGGCGGAGTGTGCGCCGTCGACACGACGACAGACCAGATGCAGCCGCCGCGCGCCCTCGCCAGCGCTGTGCAGCGCCAGGCAAAGGTCGTCCAGAAGGCCGTCCACGGCCGCACGGATGTCTGCCACGGTCGAAATGGGGTCGGCGAATGCGCGGTGCGCCGTGCGCCGGGGCAGAGGACTTAGAGATGCGATAGGGTCGGCGACGAGGCCGAGAGCCTGCTCCAGCCGCCGCACCGGCTCGGGGCCGAAGCGACGGGTCAGCTGCGCAGGAGCCATGGCGGCTAGCCGTTCGATCCGTTCCAGTCCGAAGGACGCCAGCTCGCTGGCCGTCTCTGCGGCCAGCCGCAGGGCGGCGACGGGCAGCCGCGCCAGCGCCCTGCCGATCCCCGACGGACCGGCTCCCGCAGGCACCACGCCGGGGTCTTCGGGGCCGTAGCGCGCCAGTGCCCACGCCGCGCCGGGGGTGTCGGCGACGGCCAGCCGCGCGGTGAGCCCGAAGTCGCGCAGCGCACTTCGCAGCGAGGCCGTCAGCGCCTCCTCGCCGCCGAAGAGGCGGGTGCAGCCCGCGATGTCGAGGAGGATCGCATCGGTGCCGTCGGGCATGACGCGCGGGGTGAAGCGGCCAGCCCAGCGCGCGAGGCGCTCCAGCGCCAGGGCGTCGGCGGCGGGGTCGGCGGGGCGGACGACCACGTCGGGCACGATCGCGCGGCCGTCGGCGAGAGTCATGCCGGGCCCTAGGCCCGCCCGAACCGCGACCGGGCTGCACGCCTCGATGATCAGGCGATTGCGGCCTTCGCCGACGGTGACGAAGGGGTGGCTCAGCGCCTCGGGGAGCTCCCGACCGAGACGCTCGGTGGGCCACCAGGGCAGCCATGCCGCCACGATGCGACGGGTCGGCGCTTCGCGCCCGGAGGCGGCGACGGAGTCCGAAGTCATGGTTCACTAGCCCACGGGCTACCGGTCCACGAGCTGCTGCAGTCCGTCTCCTGCCGTGGGAGGCTTGTCCACGGGCTGCTGGCAGTCCGTGGACAGTCTCGCGCGAGCACCGAGAGCGGCGAAGCGCTCCGCTGGCAAGGCGCGACGAAGGGTTGGTAGCAGAGCTACCGGCCCGAGGAGCAACGCCGAGCGCAGCGGTCCAGCGGGGATGCAGCGCCGCTCGAATGCCGTGGGAGGCTTGTCCACGGACTGCCTAATCGGCGCGGCGCATTGCGGAGACCGTGGGGCCATCGTGCCTGTCGGTCGTCGTCCCCGACAGGCACCAGTCGCCATCCGTCCACCGCGCGAGCCACTCCGCCGGCCGGCCGCCACGGCAGTGCAGGAGTTGGACAAGCCACTCTGCGGAGTGGTCGGCGGACCGATGCGGAAAGGCGGCCTCCTCGCGCCATCCCGTGCGACCACCAGCCTGCCGTGCGCAATTCCCCGCCTGCACGGCAGTCACGCGCCAGCGGCTGAACGCTGAACGGACGCCGGCGCCGTGCCGCCCTCCAACACAACTGCCGCGCGACAGTGCCAAGCCGAGCACCTCCTTCCCTTCGGCGGCGAGCATCAGGCGCCGCGAGGCGGCCAGACCGACTCCGCCCGTTTCGGCCACCACCGCGCCCACGGCCGGGCAGCGCAGCGCCTCCTCCATGGCCCAGTGCACATCCTCGTCGCGCTTCAGGCTCGAGACGACGAGCAGCCGCCCGGCTCCGACCCCGTAGCGAACCAGGCCGGGCACGTAGAGGTCGCTGTCGCGCGATAGCCAAAGAAGGGCCGGGCCTGCCCGGTCGTCCTGCGTACCGCGAAGACACCGTGCCAGCAGGACGGCGCAGAATCCGGTGGCGGCCTCGTCCCCCGCCACCTCGTGTACGCACCCCAGGCGCAGCCCGCCCCCGGGAAGGACGCGATCGATCCCGGCAGCCCCCACGGGCAGGTGCGGCCCCGGGGACGACCCGCCCTCCTCGACCCTGCGGATCGTCTCCCGAAGCGATTCGGCGACCGTTCGACGGCGCTGGCGGGTGCCGTCGGCGCGGCAGGTGTGGACCGCCTCGGGGGCGCAGCGCGGCTGCGGTCGGCGTCGGGTCTTCGGCACGCTGGGCATGGGCTGGACACTGTACCGAATAAAACCCGTAATGTCAAGATTTAGGTGCGGCGCGTGCGCAGGGTGCGATACGTTGCGAGCCATGAGCCAAGATCCGAAGGCGCGGGGGCGCGACGACTTCGAGCGAGCGATGGCGGGGGTGCGGCGCATCACGGGTGCCGAACGGGTGGCCGAGCCCGCGCCCAGGCGAACGTCCGTCGGCGGGGGCGACGGGGTGCCGTCGGGCGGCAGGGGTTCCAGCGGCCGACCACCGGGCATCCGCATCGGATCGGTGGCGGGACTCAACCGGCGCCAGGCAGACCGGCTACGTCGCGGCGAGCTGGGCGTCGAGGACTCGCTGGATCTGCACGGGTGCACGCGCAGGGACGCCGCCCTCCGCGTTGCCGGGTTCAT
>JAGWBP010000043.1:18597-27629 GCA_021295835.1 Gemmatimonadota bacterium
TGCTTCGCGAGGGCTTGGAAGGATGGCTCAACGCACCCGGCACGCGCGAAAAAGTGCTGGCGTGCGTTCCGGCGCGCTCCAGGGACGGCGGCGGCGGGGCGTTCTACGTGCTGCTCAGACGGTAGGGCGCCAACGCCCGCACCGGCATCTGGCAGCCATCGTCACCACCAGCGCCTCGAAGAGCAGGGTGAACCGCTCCTCGGACGCGCCCAGGGCAGCCGCGCCCGCCGGACCCCGCATGAGGGACGCTTCACCCGCGGGGCCGCTTGAATCGGCGAGGAGCCACAATTGGCCACCCTGGGAACCGCTCCCTTGATTTCGGGGTACGAGCTCAGTACAGTTGCGGGTGCATGCGGGCGCACGGAAGGAGCAAGTCTCATGGTTCACGTTCCCATCATCCCTCCCGGCCCCCCTCCGGGTGCCCATCCGAACCGCACGCGTCAAGTCCTTCGCCACCTGGCGAGGATGGCGGTGGCCGTCGTCATCGTCGGGCTGACTGGCTGCCTGTCTGTGACGGAGCACCGGGTGATCGGGATAATCGACTTTGACGATTCCAGTTGGCCCTTGCCTCGGATCCCCGAGACTGCAACCGCCGGGGTACCCATCGAGATGACGATCTGGACCATGAGTACCGGCTGTTATCGGCAAGGGGACACCGAAGTAGAGGTCGACGGTCGGTCAGCCGTCTTGACCCCATACGATTTCCTGGAGACTGGCGGCGACGCCGTTTGCCCAGCCCCTCTTTTCTTCTTCGAGCACGGGGCAACGGTGGTCCTCGAGGAGCCGGGAACCGCCGAGATCGTGCTTGTGTACAGCACGGGAAGCACGGGCAGACCGTGGGATCCCGAGAATCACAAGGGGGATGGGCGGAAGGTGTACACGGTGGAGGTGTCGCCTGCGGACTAGGACCGCCGCCCGCCCTACGCCGCCAGCTCCATCCTCCCGCGCCGGGCCTCCAGGGCCCTCCTCACCTCGCCGGCAGGCAGCGGCCCGGCCGTGACCGCCAGGCGTCCCAGCGCGTCCCAGCCAAGATTGCTTGCGGGGGGCAAGCGACGCTCTCGACGACGGACAGCTCGAGCATTGGATCGCGCAGGCGGCCGCGCTGCCCGGCGAGGAGCTTTTCTGAGCTGATCGGGCGGCACCTCGACCTGTGCTATCCCTCCGCAGCCCCCCGGGATAGCCCTCACCTTGCGCTCCGGGCCGTCGGTTCCCTACCGTGTGGGGGAGGCTGCGGCCCGGAGGCCTCCAGGAAGCCCCGAAGTTCCGACGCCCGCGCAGCTCCGAGCTCATCGTCGACGCTCCGTACCAACCATGACACTGCGAGGGCCGGCCCGTAGAACCCACTGCGGTTGACCGATTCTTGTCCGCCAACTTGGACCGGAGATTCATCATGACGATTTCCACCCGTATCACCCGTATCGCCATCCTCGCGGCCCTGATCGTGGCCGTCGCGCCGCTGACCGCCTGCATGCCAGCCTATGGCCGCCACAACCCCACGGTCACCGCAGACATCAGGAAGGCACCGAGGTTGGGCTTTCTCGTCGAGGAGGTCGTCTTCGCGCCCCCGGACCTCTCGCTTGCTTCCGGCTCCGGTGAGCGGGTAGGCACCACCTGGTTGGCGGGGCTCCTGGGTCGGTATGTGACCGTGCTGGATATCGTCGCCTGCCGAGCTGAGCTCGTGCCGGCGCTGACCCGGGGACTGCTTCAGCGCGGCATTCGAGTCGCAACCTACGGCAGCCATGACGGCGCGGACGCAATGATCGAAATCGATGTGACCAATTGCACCATCCGACGGGACCAAACCACCGAGACACGGGAAATCGTGGAGCGGGCTGGCGACAATACGCGCCGCCGCGAAGTGACCGAGTATCGAGCGGAGAGCCGGCTGGACTTCAGGGCTGCGTACAGGATCATCGACTTGTCGAACAACTCCGAGGCAACATCGGGAGATCTCAACTCCGAACCCTGGGCTGTCGAATCGAGCCTGGAGGATTATCCGGACTTTCCGAGCGATCAGTTATTGCTCGGACAGGCCCACAGCAACGCGATTCAGATGATCGCACCGTTTTTTTTGGAGACAGTCGAAGAACGAAGCCTCGTCTTCTTTGACGAGGACAAATGCGGCATGAAATTCGCTCACGGGGCCGTGGCCGCGGGCGACTATGAGCGGGCGCTGGAATTGTCTCTGGCAAATGCCGAGTACTGCCGGATCGATCCAGAGGCCAAGGTCGGATCCAAGGACGTGGCGGCGGCGAACTACAACGTCGGCATCCTGTATCGGATCATGGCGGATTTCGAATCGGCCGTGGAACATCTGGCGCGGGCCAGCGAGCTCGACCCCGAGAACGACGTGATCGCCGAGGCGATCAGGGAGGCCCGCTCGGCGGCGGCGGCGGACGAAGAGCTCCGGCGGGTGGAGCAGGAGGCGATCGATCGCGCCGAACAACTGCGGGAGGCGGCGGCCGAGAGAGCCGAGAGCACCCTGACGAACGAAGACATAGTCGAGATGTTCGAGGAAGACCTGTCAGACGAGATCATCATTCAGCTCATCGAAACGTCGGAGGTCGACTTCGATGTGTCGCGTGCGGAGGTGATCGAGCTCAATCGGCGAGGGCTGAGTTCAGCGGTGATTTCAGCCATGATCGCCGCAGCCGGATCGCAGTAGGCCCCGACTTTCATGAGACCGGGAACCGGATAGCGCACTTCAGGAGAGAAAAGGGATCTGATTTGAAATGACACGTCGCACGTTGGATTTCACGCCGTTCATATGCACGCTCGCGATTTTCGCGGTAGGCTGTGGCGACGCCACAGATCCGGCGCCACCGAGCCCCGTGGGGTCATGGGACATATGGTCCATCGATGGACAGGCGCTGCCCGTCCACGGTATTGAATCGTGGTCGCTCGACATCCGCTCCAACGGCACCTACGCCTGGCGGGTGCGGGCCCAATCCGGTGATGACACGGAGTCCGGCGACTGGACGCAGACGGGAACGGCCGTCTCCCTGAATCCTCGGAGCGGATGCCAGAACACGGCCGTGATCGAGGAGGGGGACATCCTGAAGATCGCGTCGGACTGCGTGAGCGGGTGGGAACTCGTTTTCCGGCGGTAGCCGCAACCTGTGCGCTAAGCGCAGCAGTTGCCCTCACCGCCAGCCCTACCGCCGGACAGGCGACGGGCCTGGCCGACTCGCTCCAGGACGTCCGGCCCAGCGTCTTCCTGGACTGCGCGACCCGAAGCTGCAGGCCCGAGTACTTCCGCACCGAAGTCGGCTGGGTGAACTGGGTGCGCCTCCCCGCCGAGGCGGACGTGCACCTCATCATTACCAGCCAGGCAACCGGAGCTGGCGGGCGCGAGTACCGGCTGGACTTCATGGGCACCGGGGACTTCGAGTACGAGCAGCAGGCCCTTCACCAGGTGCTCCCTACCGCCACGGACCGCGAAGTCCTGGATGGCCTCGTCCGCGCGATCGGGGTCGGAGTGCTGCACTTCGCCATCAGGAACGGCTTTCTTCCCGCCTCGCGCTTTCGCGAGATCGCCGAGCACGTGCTCTCGCCCGACGCGGGGACCTCCCCTGGGATGGGCGTCGTAGGGGCCGCCGAAGTGGACGATCGGTGGGACTTCTGGGTATTTCGGGTCGGGGGCGGGGCCGAAATTCAGGGGGAGGAAACGCGGCGCACGGTTCAGCTCTCAGGCAACCTGCGCGCATCGAGAGTCACCCCCGAGCTCAAGGCGATCTTCCGCGGCAATGTCGACTCCGACCTCAGGGAGATCGAGCTGGCCGACGACTCCACCTTCAGGGATCGGAGGACCGATTGGGGCTTCAACGCCCTCGTGGCGCAATCGCTCGCCGACCGGTGGTCCGTCGGCTTCCGGGCCGACCTTCGTCGGAGTCTCCGCCACAACCAGTCCGTCAGGGCCGAGGCCACGGCCGCTCTGGAGCACAGCTTCCTACCCTACCCGGAAGCCACCCGACGCGCCCTGACCATCTCCTACGAGATCGGTGCCACGCACCGCCGGTACGTGGAGCAGACGATCTACGGCGAGCTCGAGGAGACCCGCTGGGAGCACTCCCTCGAGGCCGAGCTGGCCCGTCGCGAGAGGTGGGGAGATATCGCCATCAACGTCGAGGGATCGCACTTTCTGCACGACATCGAGCTCTACGGCCTCTCGGTCTACGGCGCTCTCGACTTCCGCATCACCCGGGGCGTGACGATCGATCTGGAGGCCAACATCTCCTGGGTCAACGACCAGATCTACCTACCCGCCGAAGGCCTCTCCGACGCAGAGGCGCTCCTGGATCTTCAGCAGCAGGCCCAAAACTTCAACTACGGAATCGAGGCGAGTCTCTCCTTCCAATTTGGGTCGATCTTCAACAACGTCGTCAACAACCGCTTCAGAGGCGGTCGCTGGTGGTAGGCTCGGGATTGCGAGGAAGATCGGGACGATGTGGGGTTGGCCCCGTGTAACGGGCGGTTGCTCCGCCCAATTCCGCCCGGTAGAGCGCCTCGGTCGCCTCGTCGAAGCAGGCGAAAACGATCCGCGCGAAGCCGGTGCCATCGGCCCGCGCCCCGGCCACCGCGATCCTGGCCGCGCGGTCCCGCGGGAAGCCGTAGGCGCCCGTCGAGATCGCGGGGAAGGCGATGGAGGCTAGGCCGTGCTCCCGTGCGAGCGCAAGGCAATTGCGGTAGCAGGCCGCCAGCAGCGCGTCCTCGTCGCCCTGGCCTAGCCAGACGGGCCCGACCGTGTGAATGACATGGCGGGCTGGCAAGTGGTATCCGGCGGTGATGCGCGCCTCGCCGGTCGGGCAGCCGCCGAGGGTGCGGCACTCCTCCAGCAGGTCGAGTCCGGCGGCCCGGTGGATGGCCCCGTCCACGCCGCTGCCGCCAAGCAGGCTGTTGTTGGCGGCGTTGACGATGGCGTCCACCTCAAGCGTCGTGATGTCTCCGCGGAAGACTTCGATCATGGAGGGTCGGACCGGTGCGGCTCCATGTCTGCGGGCCGGTCACTCGGAGGGTGGGTGATCCCACGAACCGTCTGCAGCGCCGCTGGCCGCCAGCGCCTGGGCGGCCGACTCGCGCACCCGCTCGGGAATGTCGCCGGTCCGCATCATCCACTCCAGGTAGTCGGGCACCCTCTCCGCGACCTCGGCGAGGGCCTTGCCCTTGTGCTCGCCCAGGTTGAATACGAGCGACCCCTCCTGATCCCGAAACCAGCGATCGAAGGGCGTCTGGAAGGGCCTCGCCCTCTCGCAGTAGGCGTCGAGGCCGTCCAGGTCGCGGGGCAGGTGCCGGTAGCGCTCCAACTGGGCGCCGAAGACCTCGGCCGTCACCCGCACGTCTCCCATGGCGGCGTGCGCATCGTCGTGGTCCCGGCCCAGGTACATGCCGACCGCGGCCGAAAGGTCGCGGCGCTCCTCGGTGTGGAAGATGACCTGCATGTCGATAAGGCGGCGTCCCTCGACCTCGAAGCGAACCCCGGCCCGACGGAACTCCTCGAGCAGGATCGGCAGATCGAAGCCGCGCAGGTTGAAGCCGGCGAGGTCGCAGGGGGCTAGGAGCTTGGAGAGCGACACCGCGGTCCTGCGAAAGGATGGCTCCTCAGCCACATCGGCGTCGGTGATCCCGTGGATCTCGGTTGCCTCCTGCGGGATGGGGATGCCCGGGTTGTAGCGGCGCACCCGCTCGAAGACATCGCCGTCGGGCGCGATCCGGAGGACGGCCAGCTCCACGATGCGATCTCGGTCGGCCTTCAGGCCGGTCGTCTCGGTGTCGAGGAAGACCAGGGGGCGGTCGAGGCTGATTGGGAGCTTCATGGGCAGATAATCTAGCAACCCCCCGAGGGTCGTCCCGTCCGCGCGAATCAGCGGGGCGCTTCGCCGCTCTCGGTGCTCGCGCGAGACTTGCCACGGACTGCTAGATTCCCTCGCAATGGCCAGCTCGACCGCCATCCTGCCCCTCCTCGATCTGGAACCGATCGAGCGCAACATCTATCGCGGCCGGAACCGCGATATCGGATCGGGGCGCATCTTTGGCGGCCAGGTGCTGGCCCAGGCCCTGGTTGCGGCACGGCGCACCGTTGCCGAGGAGGATCGGACCGCGCACTCGCTCCACGGCTACTTCATCCTTGCCGGCGACCTCTCGATCCCGGTGGTGTACTTCGTCGACCGCACTCGCGACGGACGCAGCTTCTCGACGCGCCGCGTCACCGCGATTCAGCACGGCAAGGCGATCTTCGCGCTCTCGGCATCCTTCCACCGCGCCGAAGAGGGCATCTCGCACCAGACGCCGATGGCGGAGGTCCCGCCGCCCGAGGAGCTTCGGGGAGCGCTGGAGATCATGCGCGAGCACACGGACAGGATCCCCGAGCATCTGCGCGATATCCTAACCCAGGACCGGCCCTTCGACTTCCGGCACGTCGAGACCTACGTGCCCTTCGACCGCACTCCGCGCCCGCCAGTCCGGCACGTATGGCTCCGGACGACCGAGCCCCTGGGCGACGCCCCGGTGCACCACCAGGCCGCACTCGCCTACGCGTCGGACTACGGCATCCTCTCGACCGCGCTCTATCCGCACGGTCGGACGGGACGCGACCCCGACCTGATGGTCGCCTCGCTAGACCACTCGCTCTGGTTTCACCGCCCCTTTCGGACAGACGAGTGGCTCCTCTACCGGGTAGAGAGCCCGGTCTCGCACGGCGCCCGTGGATTCGGGTTCGGCAGCGTCCACACGCGGTCGGGCGATCTGGTCGCCTCGGCGGCGCAGGAGGGCCTGCTCAGGACGGGGATCAGGCCTCGCGGGGGCGGTCAAAGGGTCTCCGGTCGATGATCGCAGGTATGACGATATGTGCGACAAACGTCCATTCGGTACAAAATAGTGGACGTTACCCTGGCAGCCCGTGGACAAACCTCCCACGGCATTCGAGCGGCGCTGCATCCCCGCTGGATCGCTTCGCTTCTGCGTTGCTTCTTGGGCGAATGGCTCCGCCATGCGCCCCGCGAAGCGCCTTGCCAGCCCGGCAGAGCACTTGAGGTCTGAATCCCGGTAGGAAGTCGTCTAAAGTCAACTTGGACTGCACGATCTGCGTTTCCTGCCGTTTCCCGCATGGATCTTCTGTCGTGCGGTAACGGCGGGGAAACCGTCCACTTTGGCGGGAGCGTGGAAGCGCCGTTCGGGAGTCCCCACAGGGGGGAGTCCCCACAGGGGGATTCGGTTGTCCGCAAGAGCCGGGCCAGAGGCGATCTGACACTCCTTCCTTCTTTGTCTGTCATTGTATCATCCGATCATGGCGGTGGGGGAGGCGGGCAACATCCTGGACCTGCGGCTACGCGAAGGGCAGGTGCACACGGCGGACGGTGGGCTGGAGTTCGTGCTGGAGCGGGCGGAGCGGCATCTGTGCGGCAACTCAGCGGTGGACTTCGACGCGGGATATCCCGGCGAGCCCCGCGCCTGGGGTCTGCGAGTCGTCCCACCGGGCCGGGTCGTGGTCCCGTTGCCGCAGGGTCGTGCAGGTCTTCGTCGAGCGAAGGGACCGTTGGCGGTGTGTTGCTAGGACGGCCGGGGGCCGGTTTTCCGGAGGGGTGTAGGTAGGGCGAGGTCTTCGGACGGCCTCTACGGCGCTCTGGAGAGCGGTTGCCAGGGAACCGGGCCATTTGTCCCGGATTGGGGGGAGGTCGGACGGATCCGGGCCGGCCGCAACGGACATCTGGGAGCGGGTCGATCACCGGAGCCTCGAAGCCCAGCGCGACGATGCCGTTGCGGCCACCGCGAAGCTGGACCGGAATCCGGACATCCGCCACGGCCGCAGCGCCTGGATCGAGGCACGGGGGCAAGCGGCCGAGCGGCTCGAAGCGAGCTAGGACATCGCCACAGGCAACGAGCAGAGAGAGGGGACACGCCACGCGCTCGAGCGCGTGGCGTCGATCCTGGGCGATCCTACGGCCCGTAGATCGCCCGAAGTACCCCGAAAACGCTCAGAAACGGCCTCTGAGCACGTTTCCCCCTCCCGGCCCCCTCTTCCCTTTCCCCCCGGCCCAGGGGGGGGCCTCCGGGCCGTCCTGGAGGCCCTGGCGGCGCTCCTGGGCGCTTCCTTCGCCCCTCTGTGGCCCCCGAAGCGAAGGGGAGGATCGCCCCGAAATGAGAACCGCCGCGGACCCGCTGACGCGGACCACGGCGGCCTCGAAGCGCTCAACGCCGTAGGCTACCGCCCGGCCAGCCCACCCCTCAACGCCCGGCGGGGCGGGGCCGTACCCGCACGTGGAACTCGTGGAAGTTGGGCACTGTCCCTGACCGGGGCACTCCGGAGACCGGACCTCGGTCCCATTCACCACCCATCGTCGACCACACTCTCACGCGCACGGAGTCCGCCACGCCGAGGGCGACGATCGTGAGAAGTTCGGCTCCGGCCGAGACGGCGACCGCGGCCGAGTCGTCCAAATCGGCCGCGTGTCCCTCCGAGAAGGGGATTTCCCCCTGGCACTGTTCTGGAAGGAAGTATCTCCAGACCTCCGTCACCACGGTGTCCCCGACCTGCATGTCGAGGTCCGGCATCTCGCCGTAAGGCTCCCCGCCGAGCGAAAGCTGGCAGGAGGCGCACCCACCGGACGAGGTCGCCGCCGCGGCAGCGACCAGGGCGAGGGCGAAGCCTCCCATAGCTCTCATAGCCGTTTTCTTTCTCATTCCCGCCTCCTCATTTCAGATTCTTGAGCCAGACGGCCCGGATGTCGGGGCGGTACCAGTCCGGCGGCTCCGTGGCCTTCTCCTTGACATCCACCGGACACACGGAATCGTGAAGCTCGCCGTCGATGGCGTTCTCGAGGCACCAGACGATGTTGGAGACGTTGGTCCGATCCCACCATATGTATACGTCGGGCAACAGCCCGGGCATTTTGTACTTGTGCCTGACCTCGCAGCTCTTGAACACCTCGGCGACGTAGCGGCCCGGGTACTCCGTGTGGTCGCCCTTCTCCCCTGTGTCGGCGTCGGTCAGGTCGAGGAAGAGCGCGGCGACCCACGCCTCGCTCCTCGGCTTCTGG
>JAGWBP010000043.1:27803-28484 GCA_021295835.1 Gemmatimonadota bacterium
CATCCGCTTCCACCACATGCCGCCGAGCGCCTTGTGGTGCAGCGCGTGCCCGTACTCGTGGGCGGCGGTCCAGTGGAGATATTCCTCTTGGGACAAACCCCATACAAGGGTGATCTTGTCGGTGGCGGGGTTGTAGTAATTGGCGTTGAACACGTCGTTAATTCTCCACTTGACCCGGCCCCGCGTGTGTCCGAAGTGCCTGGTCAGGGTGTCGGCGGCGAGGTTCAGCAGGCGCCAGGGGAGGTACCTGTGGTCCATGACCTCGACTTGCACCCACTGGCCGCAGTGGCGCTCGCTCGTGCTCCAGGATGCGATGTTCGCCCTTCCCTGAACAAGACGGGTGTCTGGGGCATCTCCAAGCCCATACCCCCACGGACGACACTTGAAGGACACGATCCCGTCCTCGGGGACGGTGACAATCCGGTCTATCGTATAAGTCCCGTCCGGGTTCCGCGAGTAGCCCCAAATCCTCGCGCCCACCGCAGGCTTGAAGCCGACTTTTTTCGAAATTGTGTAGACCACGTCGGGGTACACCGAGTCGGGATGCAATATCGGATTGGTCGAGTCCCCCCTGCTGGAGTACATCGCGCCGTCCGCCAGCGCCGGTCCGGCCACCGGGTGGACCCCCTCGGGGAAGACCGAGTCCTCGAACCACCGCGTTAGCTGGCCGTCCGTCTCGTG